>PWMF01000205.1 GCA_003559215.1 Natrialbaceae archaeon | reverse complement strand
GTAATAATGCCGACCGTTTCGCCGGCTTCGGTGATCATCACGGCCTTGTAGTGCTCGAGCAGGTTGCTGATCTCGTCCAACGTCGCGTCCTTCGAGACGGTCGGGAAGCTCTCGCTCATGTGCTGTTCGATCGGTTCGTCCCGCGCTTCGGAATCGAGGTGGACGAGGTCGCTCTGGCTGATCGAACCGACCGGAATGCCGTCCTGGATCACCGCGAGCTGGGAGTAGGCCTCCTCCTCCATCTTGCGGGCGGCTTCGGCGACGGCCTCGTCGGGGGCGACGCTAACGACCGCCTCGTTCATCAGGTCCTCTGCGCGGACGACGTCGCTCTCGGCCGTCTCGAGGGCGTTGACGATCCGTCGCAGCGTCGAGAGGCGCGGATCGACGTCGCCGCCCTCGATTCGAGCGATCAGCGGCTGGGAGACCTCGGCGGTCTCGGCGAGTTCGCTCTGGGTTAACCCGAGTTCGGTGCGGCGTTGGCGCAGGTCCGCGGGCGTCGGCAGCTCCATACGAACCAATAACTGCGGGTTATAGAAAGGTGTTTGGGTGGTCCGGCTCGCTACTCGTCCTCGGGCGTCTCGGCGATCTCGACGACCGACAGCGGGACGTCACGCAGGGCGCCACCGACCTCGCTCTTTGCGATCCGGGAGGCGTGTTCCTCGCTGTCGGCGTTGTACACTTCCATCTCGAGAGCCAGCCCGACGAGCGCGGTGTCGGCCGCGACGAACGCCGAGTCGAACGGTTCGCCACAGGCGGGACAGCCCGTCGCGCCGACTTCGACTTCGACGTACTCGAGGCCCTCGCTGTTGAGGCGCTTCCCGGCTTCGCTGACGGCGACGCCGATCGCGTCGTCGATCTCGTCGACGTCACGAACCAACCACGCTGCTTCCATCGCGACGAGGTAGTTTCCCATACCGGATGGTCGGTCCGGGGGGTTTCCTGCTTTGCGGTTCCGACCGCTCGGCTATCGCGGCGCGCACGCGAAGCCGATAATGCGCATAAGTTACGAGAATCGGCCGGATCGATTCGAACCTGGATAGCCGAATCTCGAGCGGGAGACAGCCGAAGTTGTTCGATACACAAGCCAGCTTTAATCGCAAGACGGCGCCGACCCCGTCTGACACTACTGATCGTTACACTCTCCCTCGAGCAAGAACGCTTATATACCACCTCGGTCTCCCAACGCGTGAACGTCGATGAAATCCCGCGCGTACCACGCGACGCTGTTCGCACTGTACCAGCTCTGCATTGTCGTCGGCATCCTCGCGATGCCGCTCGCAATGGCGACCCGACAGGTCGGCTACACCCTCCCGCTGCACCGGCTGATCGAGAACGTCGGCGAGGCGTACGACGACGTCCGCCGGGAGTGAACTGAGAGACGTTTTCCACCCGTACGCGACGGCCACAACCCGCTCTCGAGCGACGGTTCCGTACGGACCGTCGGTAGCGGAAACGAGGGTTGTTACCGCCGATGTTTTATATGGTCCCGGCCGTAACCTTCGGTCAATGCGTACGCCTACTCACGACTCGGACTTTTCCCGAACGAGCAGTCAGCTGTCGGCCGAGATGAACCCCTACGAGCCCGAACTCGGCTCGCTGCCGCAGAACGACATCTCGGCGTCCGATCTCGACAACGTGAACAAGACCGGAACGACGACGATCGGCATCACGACCGCCGACGGCGTCGTCATCGCGACGGACATGCGCGCCAGCCTCGGCGGCCGGTTCGTCTCGAACAAGAACGTCCAGAAGGTCGAGCAGATCCACCCGACCGCCGCGTTAACGATGGTCGGCAGCGTCGGCGGCGCCCAGTCGTTCATCAAGAGCCTGCGTGCGGAGGTCAACCTCACCGAGGCTCGACGCGGCGAGGTCATGAGCATCGACGCCCTCGCGACGCTCGCGGGTAACTTCGCCCGCGGCGGCCCGTTCTTCGCCATCCACCCGATTCTGGGTGGCGTCGACGAGGAGGGCAGCCACGTCTACAGCATCGACCCTGCCGGCGGCGTCATGGAAGACGACTACACGGTCACCGGCTCCGGGATGCAACTCGCCTACGGTCACTTAGAACAGGCCTACGACGACGACATGTCCAACGAGGAGGCCAAGACGGTCGCCGCACGCGGCATCAAGTCCGCCGCGGAGCGCGACACCGGGTCCGGCAACGGCGTCTTCCTCTGTGAGATCACCGACGAGGGAGTCGAGATCGAGGGCCACCACGACTTCGACGAAGTAATATAACGCGGTCGACTCGCCGTTCTTTCGTTCTCTTCCCTCGAGAGCACTGCGTCCGCCGTTTCCGTTCGAATCGGATCCGGGACGACGGTTATAGATAGTAGGTGAGAAAACCCACGACTAAAGTCGTGGGAGGATGTCACGAGACGCGTTGTTGGTTGGTATCATCTGATGACCGTCACGTCGCGGGCGGTGATCGGATCGCGCTGCGACAGGTCGGCGTCGACGACGAGTCCGACTCCCTCACGTTCGAGTAGTTGACGAGACGTCTGGCGGCGAGTGATAAACCCGACCGCCAGCGCGGGACGATCCTCTAGACCTACGTCGTTCCGAGCGAGTCCGCCGACCCCTCCGAAGCGGTAAAAGAGGACATCAAAATCTACGTCCGCGAGGAGCTGTCGGCCCACGAGTACCTCCACGAGATCGAGTTCCGCGAGGAGCTTCCAAAGACGGTCACCGGAAAGATCCGGCGAACGGAACTGCAGGACGACGCGGCCGAGGAGGCGGGTGAAGCCGAAACGGCGTAAAAACGGTTCGCGAAGTCGCGTTCGTCAGTCCGACTGCTGCGTGGTCTCGAGATCGGCCTCCGGCTCGGCGATCTCGGGGGTTTCGACCCGCTGTGCGCGACCCGTCTCGCTCGAGCGGTAGATCGCGTCGATGACCCGCTGGACGGTCAGGGCCTCCTCGATCGTGTTCGTCTCGGGCTCGACGCCTGCGGCGATCGTCTCGAGGAACCGAGCGTCCTGCT
>PWMF01000176.1 GCA_003559215.1 Natrialbaceae archaeon | reverse complement strand
CATCCGGGCGGATACCTCCAGCGCAAAGCGCCGCAGGTCCGTGACCTCCTCGACGCCCGCCGCCCGCAGCCGCTGCAGTCGGATTTCCTGCTGCCGCTCCTCCTCGAGCGAAGCGAACGCGACCTGCGCAGCCTGCTGCGATGCTTGGATATTCTCCTCGATCAGTCTCTCGCGGCGGCGCAGCGAGTCTTGGTACTCGCGCTCCTGCTCGGCCATCCGCTGGAGTTCCTCTCTCGCTCGGCGATCAGCCGCAGCCGAGGCAGCGCGCTCTGCCTCGTCCGCCGCCCGCGCCGAATCAGTCGCCAGTGACACATAGTGATCACTCACCGACTGGAGCGCATCTGCCTGATCCTCGAATGCCTGTCGCGTCCGCACGGCCATCGACAGGTCGCGCGCTGCGCTCCGCGCACGCTCCTGCGCCTGCTCCCGCTCCTGTCGGCCAAACAAATTCTGCGCCGCCCTCGCGCGCTCCACCTCCTCCTGCAGTCGGCGCCGTAGCGTCGTCTCTCGCCGGATCGCGTCCGATACCGATTCGTTCGCCCGCACCACTGCTCGCTCGTATTCCTCCTCCGTCTGGATCGCCAGGAGGCCGGTCGAGCGGAGCGTGTCTGATACGCTCTCTCTGCGGAGTTCCCTCGCCCTCTCAGCGTCGATTACGTCGAGAATACGCAGCCTTACATCTGTCAGTGACGCAGAATACCTGCGCGATTCATCCGCAAGATCGGCAATCCCCTGTTGCCATTTGATTGCGCCCGCATGTAGTCTTTCCTGCTGCTCCGCGAGCTCCTCCGATTCACGCCTAGCGCGCTCGGCCCGATCTCGCCACAGCGCGATACCGGCAGCGACCGCCGCGATACCGACGGTGATCGGGCCGAGCGCGCCCGTCAGCGTGCGGACCGCGATCGTCAACAAACGGGTCTGTGCCGCGGACAACCCCATTGATCGTGCCGCCTGCGCTGACACTATCTCGACCTGGTACAGCGCCCGCGAGGCCCCTGGTGCGGTTTTTCCCAGATTGAGGTACGTCCGGTTCAGCGTCTGATTCGATCGGCTGACCTCCTCAGCCGCGCGCCCCGACTCCCGGATCGAGCGCGTGACCCCGCGCACCTCGCCGGCTGCCTGTCGCCCGTCCGCGGTGATGTCGATCTGGATCTCGCTCACGTCACCTCCGGCGCTTGCGGCGCGCCTGCGCGTGGAACTCGATCGCGCGCTGCCGAGCCGTCGCGACCTCGCCAGCGAGCTGGTACTCGGCGAGCGACACATCGTCGGGCGTCAGCAGACCGGACTGCAGCGCAGCGTGCGTCTCGACCGCCGACCAGTACCAGTCGCGCACCTCCACGTCGACCTCGCAGATCCTCTCGTTCCGCTGTGCCTCTCGGCGCAGCGCAGTATCCGATATCCACTTGGAGCAGCCTCGCGCGGCCCGCTCGCTGTCCGGACATAGATGGCATTGCATCCCCTCCGCGGTGGTCAGGTGGCTCCAGTCTGCGACTTTCCCAGATCGACTCCATCCTCTGCTCTCGGCCGCAGGTGCGACACGAGCGCATCGATCACCGCTGCGCCCGCCTCATCGAGCCACGCCAGACGCTCCGATACCTCGGCTGGCCACGGCGACCAACCCTCTGCGGCCTCGATCCGGTCTGCCAACGCGCGCATCTGCGCCTCGAGGATTAGTTCCTCCGCGTCGTCCTGCGACCCTCGATCCTCCTCGTCGATCGAGGCCACGGCGGCACGGATCTCGCGATTGAATTTCATCTCATCTCGCGCCCCAAATTGGCGCATCGTGACCCGGAGAGGGTCTCGACCCTGCACCCTGATGTTGCAAATTACTCTCATGATGCGTCTACCTCTCGCAGAATAATCGTGTACCTGGGATCGGGTGCGTCCCCGATCAGCAGTAGCTCGCGCTCGTCCGTGCGGTGCCCCGCGTCGGCGCCGAGCGACTGCGGCGAGGCATAGGGGCGCGGGGCCTGTACCTCCAGGATATCCGTCTCCGTGTTGCCCCGGATTTTGAGCGCCATCGCGCCCGCAGACGTCATGGCGAAAAAATGATCCCACATATCCACGCTGTAGCCGCCGCTCTGCGGCGTGGTCAGCGAGAGCACTGCCGGGTCGGTCGGGTAGGACAGCGGGATATCGATCCCGTCGCGCTCCAGCTGCGAGCCGTGCTCCTGCGCGGTGACACCCGTCTGGAGTTGCCACGCGTACAGGCCGCCGGGATCCGTAGTGTCCCCGATCTCGATCGATCCGTTGCGCGCGGTCAGCGCGCGCCGCACAGAGGCGGGCAGCGCGATCGCAGGCAATGCGGACGGGGCCTCGATCCGCTGGTGTACGCGACCGACCAGGCGGAACGTCAGCGTCACCCAGCCCCCGGCCGTGCCGGCGTCGAGCTCCGTCAGCGCCCCCACGCAGTCCACCCAAGAATGCACCAGCCCGGATTCCTGCTCCCAGGTCAGCGTCACCGGCACACGGTCCGTCGCGCCAAACCCCACGCAGCCGCCGCGGAGCTCCTGCAGCGAGACCTCTCCCGCCTGCGTCTCAGCCGAGTATCCGCACGCGCGGAACAGTCGGATCACCGGGTGGTCGGCGTCGAGCTGGCCCGACTCGCAGACGGGGACGCCTACCACCAGCGTGATCGACTCCCCGTAGCTGCCGAGCTCGGGCGCATCCCCTCCGGGCATCGGAGACTCAGTCTCCTCGGCGTGCAGGCGCCCCTCGCCGATTGGCTCGATCTCCGGCGTGGCCAGCAGGCGCAGCGCGTCAGTCGCCGGCGAGGGGGAGACGGCTGTGCCGATCTCCGCCTGCGGGAGCAGGGAGACCAGACCGATATTTGACGGGGCACGGCAGTATACGCTCATCACTCACCTCACTGTTGCGCCGCCGGGCGGCGGCGGTCTACTGTCTGATACGTAGTCATATCGATACGGCACCTCTGGATCCAGGTGCCGGCCTCGGTGTCCACCTGCGGCTCCCACCGGATCGTG
>PWMF01000178.1 GCA_003559215.1 Natrialbaceae archaeon | reverse complement strand
CCTCGTCCTGGTTACGATCCTCGCTGTTCGAGTCGCGATCAAACTCGCCGTCCGCGTCGGCCTCGTCGCCGGCGTCGCTCTCGCGGGACTCTACACCGTCGGCGTTATCGGGTAAATGGTCCCCGATCGGATGACGCCCGTGTCGCCGAGACGATAGCCGCGAACGCAAGCGTTCTGCTCGAGCCGGCAACACGGGATCGCCACGCCCTCCCCAACCGATTTCTGCTCACGGGCGCTGCGGGACGGCTCCGCCGTCCCGACAGTCGCGGCGCGTAGCGCCGCGCACTGCCCGTTCGCACGGTCCGCGGAACCTGCGGTTCCGCGCTACGCTCACTCACTCCGTTCGTTCGCTCATCCCCTGTCAGAACTCGTTCTGACAAGCCTTCGTTCACGCTGTTCACGAAGACCTCGCACGGCTTGATCCGAGAACTCGCAGTTCGCTCGCTCTCGATCAGCGCTCGCCACCACAACGTGGATCGGTCAGTCGAGAGCAACAGAACGTCGTGTCGTAAGTAGACGAACCGACACCCGTCACAGCCCCTCGAGGAAGTTCTCGATCACGTCGTGACCCACGGCCGTGAGCACGCTCTCGGGGTGGAACTGCACGCACTCGATCGGGTGCTCGCGGTGGCGTACGCCCATGACCAGTTCGGTGCCGTCGTGGTCAGCCGTCGCCGTCACTTCGAAGCAGTCCGGAATCTCGGTCGCGACAAGCGAGTGGTACCTGCCGGCGCGAAACCCCTGCTCGAGGCCGGCGTAGACGCCCTCGCCGTCGTGGTCGACCGCCCAGGCCTTGCCGTGGACCGGGTCGGGCGCGCGGCCGACCGACCCGCCGTAGGCGTAGACGGCCGCCTCGAGGCCGAGACACACGCCCAGCGTCGGCACTTCGGAACTGACCTCCTGGAGGACGTCCATCGAGACGCCGACGTCGCGGTCGTTCTTGGGATGGCCGGGTCCGGGGCTGACGATGATCGCATCCGGGTCGACGGCCCGGACGTCCTCGAGCGAAGCGGTGTTTTTCAGCACCTCGGTCTCGACGCCGGGCTGCTGGCTGACGTACTCGACGAGGTTGTACGTAAACGAGTCGTAGTTGTCGATCACGAGGACCCGGATGGTTTCGGCATCGGCGTCAGTCTCGGCCTCGGTCGCGCTCATCGACCCACCTCCGGCGTCGCCTCGGCCCGTTCGTCCTCGATGGCCTCGAGTGCCGCCAGCACGCCGCCCATCTTCTTCTCGGTCTCCTCGTACTCCGCGGTCGGGTCGCTGTCGGCGACCAGTCCGGCGCCGGCCTGAACGGTGATCCGGTCGCGCTCCCCCTCGTCCTCTACCGTCGCGGTCCGAATGACGATCGCGAAGTCGGCGTCCCCCGTCCAGGAGTAGTAGCCGACGCCGCCGCCGTACAGCCCGCGCGGTTCGGCCTCGAGGTCGTCGATGATCTCCATGGCGCGGATCTTCGGGGCCCCCGAGAGGGTGCCGGCGGGGAACGCGGCTCGCGTCGCGTCGAACGCATCGGGAGACCGCGTCTCCCGGGCTGCCGAACGCGGTTCGGCAGCATCACAGTCGGCAGCGAGCGTTCCCGTCACCGTCGACTCGATGTGCTGGACGTGGCTGTACTTCAGCACGTTCATGAACTCGTCGACCCGCACCGAACCGGGCTCGGCGACCCGGCGCACGTCGTTGCGCGCCAGATCGACCAGCATCGTGTGTTCGGCACGTTCCTTCTCGTCGGCCAGCATCTCGCCGGCCAGCCGGCGGTCCTCGACGGGGCCTGACCCCCGGTCGCAGGTGCCCGCGATCGGGTTCGACATGATCTCGCGGCCCCGCACCGAGACCAGCGTCTCCGGGCTCGCGCCGACGACGGTCAGGTCGTCGTGCTCGAGCAGGTACATGTACGGCGAGGGGTTGACCTCGCGCATCGCCTCGTAGAAGCCGATGGGGTCGACCTCGCCGTACAGCTCCCGCGTGCGGGAGATCACGCCCTGGTAGATGTCGCCGTCGAGGACGTGCTCTTTCGCGCGACGGACGCTCTCCTCGTACTCCTCGCGCGAGCCGGCGACCTCGTCCTCGCGGACGAACCCGCCCGCGTCCGGTTCCGAGGCCTCGCTGAGAGTCTCCGCGACGCCCTCGGCCTCCGCGAGCAGTTCGTCGTAGACCGCGTCGGGGTCGTCGCCGTCCTCGAGGACGGGCGTGAAGACCAGCGAGACCGTCCCGTCGCGCTCGTCGAACGCTAGGGTCTTCGTCGTCAGAACGAACTCGGCGTCCGGGAACCGCGAGTCGGGCCGCTCGCAGCCGACTTCCTCGAGCCAGAGGTCATAGACGGCGTCGTACGCCAGAAAGCCGACCAGCCCACCCTCGAGGTGCTGGCGGTCGTGCTCCGGGAAATTCTCGAGCCGGACGTCCGGCAGGGCGGCCCTGAGGGTGTCGACCGTATCGCCCTCGGGATCGGTCTCGAGGGACTCGAGCGGCGGGTCCGCCGAGAGCGCCTCGACCGACGCACCGTCGGGGCCGACGGTGACGACGGCCTCTGGATCGTAGCCGACGTAGGAGTACCTGGCGTGGCGGTCCGCCCGAGAGGCGTTGGGCCGGAAGGCGCCGTCGGGGTCGCTCGAGGCGGTCTTTTCGGCGCTCTCGAGCAGGAAGGCGTACGGCGAACGCTCGCGGTCGATGCCCTCGGAGCGACCTGTCAGGGCCGCGTATGCGGCGAGCGGCGACGCCTCGATATCGAGCTCGGCGACGGCCCGGACGACGACGGGACGGGACTCGTCGGAGTCGGCGTACTCCACGAACGTCTCGCGGTCGACGTCGAGCACGGACGACTCCGTCGTCGCTCCTCCGGGATCGCTCATGATCGAGGGATCGGCGCGGCTGCGTTCTTCGCTCGCTCGACGAACGTCCGAACCGCGTCGGGATCCGTTCGCCCCTCGGCGTTCTCGATCCCGCTCGCGACGTCGACGGCGAACGGCTCGACCGACGACACCGCATCGGCGACGTTCTCAGGGGTTAGCCCACCGGCGAGAACGAGCGGGGAGTCGAGATCGGCTGTCAGCTCCTGGGTCAACTCCCAGTCGTGGGTCTCGCCGGTGCCACCGCCGCCACCGACTGCGGGAGTGTCGACGAGCAGCCCGTCGGCGACCGCATCGTACGCCCCCGCGGTCGCCGCGTCGGTCTCGCCGGCCTCGAGGACGACGAGCACCGTCGCGGCGACCGCCTCGCGGACCGAAGCCACCTCGTCGGGCTCGAGCGTCCCGTGGAGCTGGACGGCGTCGGCGCCGACGCGCTCGACTAGCTCGATCGCCTCTTCGGGCCTCTCGGGCATCGTCACGAGTACGGTCGTCACGAACGGAGGCGCGGCCGCGGCGAGGGACCGTGCGCGCTCGGGTGAGATCTCGCGGTGGGTGTCGACCGGCACCTCGGAGATGAGCCCGATCGCGTCCGCGCCCGCGTCGACGGCCGCCTCGAGGTCCTCCTGGCCGGTGGTGCCACAGGCCTTCACCCGCGTCATCGTCCCTCCTGTGTCGGCGTCCGGGTTCGGTTCTGCGCGCAGAGGTCCTCGAGCTTGGCCGCGGCGTCCCCGGCGTCGATGGCCGCGCGGGCAGCGTCGGCGCCCGCGGCCAGCGAGTCGACCTCGCCCGCGACGTAGACGGCGGCCCCGGCGTTCGCGAGGATCACGTCCCGTTTCGCACCGCCCACCTCGCCCTCGACGATACCGCGCATGTCTCGAGCGTTCTCGGTCGGGGAGCCGCCCGCGATGTCCTCGATGGCGTGTTCGGTGAGGCCGAGATCGGCCGGCTCGAGGGTGTACTCCTCAACGTCGGTACCCTCGACCTCCGCGACCTTCGTTCGCCCGTGGATCGCGATCTCGTCGGTGCCGGCGCCGTGAACGACCAGTGCGTGATCGACGTCCATGCGCGCGAGGGCGTCCGCGAGCATCGGGACGAGGTCGGGGTCGTAGACGCCGACGACCTGGGCATCAGCGCCCGCAGGGTTGGTCAGCGGTCCGAGCACGTTGAACAGCGTCCGCATGCCGAGTTCCTTGCGCGGGCCGATGACGGCTTTCATCGCCGGGTGGAAGACGGGTGCGAGCATGAACCCGATCCCGTCGCGCTCGATGGCGTCCTCGACGGCCGGCGGTTCGGCCTCGATCTCGACGCCGACCTCCTCGAGGACGTCCGCGCTGCCCGAGGACGACGAGACGGAGTAGTTGCCGTGTTTGGCGACCGGGACGCCCGCGCCGGCGGCGACGATCGCGCTGGTCGTCGAGACGTTGATCGTATCGTAGTCGTCCCCGCCCGTACCGCAGGTGTCGACCAGCGGTGTCCGAGCGGGATCGATCGTCAGCGCGGCCTCGCGCATCCCCTGGGCGAAGCCCGCAATCTCGGCCTCGGTCTCGCCTTTCGCCCGCAGCGCCGCCAGCAGCGCGCCGATCTGGGCGTCGGTCGCGCCCTCGAAAACGGCCGTCGAGGCCGCTCGAGCCTCCTTCTGTGTGAGATCCTCCCCGTCGGCCACCCGCTCGATGAACTCCTGCATAGTGAACACCAATGTACGTAGTTGTCTTACAATGACCAAATAAGTACACTGACTTAAGCGTGTCGCCGGTCCGTGGGGCCGAGTTACGCACAGCGGACGATTCGAAACCTTCAATTACGGTGGCGGGCAACGAACGAGTGCAGGCGAGGTGGCGCACGACGCCACGGACGCGAAACCAGGCGGGTTGGTGGTCTAGTCTGGTTATGACACCTCCTTGACATGGAGGAGGCCGGCAGTTCAAATCTGCCCCAACCCACTTTTCGAGCGACAACTTGCGAGGAGCGGAGTCGTTCGAAACGGCTTCGCCGTTTCGTGATGACGAAAGACGCGGCGCGTCTTTCGAACCACGACGAGCACGTCGATCGAAAATTGTTACGGCAGTTTGAACCAGGGAGTGAAGCGAACGAAGTGAGCGGAACGACCGTGGTTCAAATCTGCCCCGGTCCCTCTTTAGTAGGCTGGCAAGCGACGCGTGAAACGATCTCCTACCGCATACATCGGCCGCCGCTGGCACTCGAGACCCGTTCGCTTTCGACTGAGAGCACCCCCTACAAACCCGTTCACTCGCCGTCGCTCCCGCCGATCTTGTGTTTCATGGCCAACACTTTTCCACGGCATCGGACTAGCACGGAACGGTATGAGCACTGAATCCGCAAGTCCCACGGACTACGGCCTCGACGGCAGCACGAACTGGCTGCTCGGCGGTGCGATCGGGGGAATCGTCGGCTCGTTGCTCTTCGGTGCCCTGCTGTGGGTCCTCGAGCCGACGATCGTCACCGACACCGTGCCCGGAATCTACGGCGTCGAGTCCGGCAGCACGATGATCGGCTGGCTGTTCCACCTGCTCCACGGGCTCGTCCTCGGACTCGTGTTCGGCGCGATCGTCTCGCGCGAGGTGATCCTCGGGACGCTCACCGCGACCACCCAGTTCGACGTCCTCGAGGAAAGTGGGCTGGCGGTGCGGTTCGTCCTTGCCGGCGTCGTCTACGGGCTGGCGATCTGGGCGGTGCTTCCGGTCATCGGGGGGCAGGTGCTGATCTCGGTCGGCACCGATCCCGGCTTCCCGGCGGTCGCCGCCGAAAGCCTCGCAGGTCACCTGCTGTACGGTGCCTTGCTCGGCGCGCTGTTCTCGGCGTTCGTCGAGGCCGAGCCGGACGCCGAGACGCCGTTCGACGACGCCTCGGAGACCTAGCGCTCGAGGCGCGCGACCGTCGTCCCCTCCTCTTTTTCGAGGTCGACCAACCCGTCGTCCGCGAGATCCGAGAGCAACCCCTCGAGCCACTCCCGCCCGTACTCGCCGCCGGGGGCGTAGTCGACCCGGATCCGGTGGCCGAGCGCGTCCAGCTCGAGTTCGTCGTACTCCCGGAGCGTTCCGATGACCCGTCCACGGAACTGTCGGCGGCTCCCCTCGAAGCTGGGCTGGGTCGGCACGTCGGGTGCCGTGAAATCACCCGTCGCATAGGCTGAACACCATTCCCGCCAGGGACAGCCGACCTCGTCACAACGGGGCGTCTGCCGGCATGCGACCCCGCCGAGTTCCATGACGGCGTTGTTCCAGACCCTCGAGCGACCCGCGGGCATCAGTTCGTTCGCGCGCTCCTCGAAGGCGGAATCGTCGTCGGGAACGTCGAAGGCGCGATAGAGGACGCGTTTGACGTTGGTGTCGACGACCGCGTTCCCCTCGTTGAACGCGAAGCTCGCGACCGCGTTCGCCGTGTAGGGACCGACGCCCATCAGCTCCTGGAGCTCGGTTGGCGTCTCCGGAAACTCGCCGTCGTACTCCGCCTCGACCTGTCCGGCGGCTTCGTGGAGGTACTTCGCGCGGTTGTTGTAGCCGAGGCTGTGGTCGGTCCAGAAGCCGACGACCTCGGCCCGGTCGGCCGCCGCGAGGTCGGCCGTCGTCGGCCAGCGCTCGAGAAAGTCCTCCCAGGCGTCGACGACCCGGTCGAGCTGGGTCTGCTGGCTCATCACCTCGCTGACGAGGATCTCGTAGGCGTCGTCGGTCTCGCGCCAGGGGTACGAGCGGTGGTCGGCCTCGTACCACGCGATCAGCGACTCCCGGACGGGCTCGAGGTCCTCGGGCACCGACGGCTCGTCGGTACCGGGATCGACGTCGGCGTCGGCATCACTCATCGGCCGTTCTAGCGAGGCCCCCGGCTTACGTGTACTGGATTCGCCCTCGACTCGAGCGGTCACGTCATACTCGCCGAGCGAGCACGAAAGCCATATCCGACCCGCACGAGTCCGATCTCGTATGAGTCTCGAGGATCTCAACGACGACGTACAGGAGTCCTACGGCGACGTCGGCAGTGAGCTGTCCGTCGCCCTCGACCGGGAAACCAGAAACGAGCTCGCCCTGCTCGAGGCGGCCCTCGAGCCCGAGGAGACCGACGAGCTCGTCCGGCGGGCGATTCACATGCTGTTCCAGACGACCGTCGAGACCGGCAAACTCGACTTCCAGCTGCGGTCGGGGTACGACGTCACCTACGACGAGTACCTCTCGGGGATGAGCTACGACGAGATGACGGGCGCCGATCAGTACCCGAGCATGGACGACGAGCGACGGTACCAGTTCTAGGCTCGAGCGACGACGACTCACACGTATCTCAGCGACACAATAGTGAGCTGTAGCGGCGTCCTCCTTTGGAGCTGGCCGTGCAACTCGCGCTCGGTACAGGTGAATCGTGTATCAGCTCGGTCTGACCCTTCCTTCTGCGGTGGCGCGCGCTGTCGACCGGCCGAACGCCAGTGAGGACGGTCGACGACACTGTGCGAGGGATGAGCGAGGGAGCAACGCGACCGAGTGAATCGGGTGGGGAGGGCGTGGCAATCCCCTGTGTTCGTGTCAGCAGGACCTGCTTCCGTGAGGACTACCGCGAAAACCCCTGGCCCTTTCAGACCTACCCAGCGGTGGTCAGCCAGGGTTGCAGACCCGGCTCCGGACGTTCTACGCGCACTCACCACGTACCGATTCGATCGCTCGGATTCGGCGCGAAAACTGAGTCTCAAAACTCGCTACTGACCGAAGCGACCCGCGAACCGTTCCTCGGAGGCTCGACCGCTCGATCAGTCGTCGTCGATCAGCGCCGCACTCGAGAGCGCCTCGTCGATGTCGGCCTCGGCCATCTTCTCGATTAGGGCGTCGACGACTTCCTCGCGTTTGCCCTTGACGAACTTGATCGAGCCGACGACGAGGTGGCCGCCGCCGGAGACGCCGCCGCCGGGGATCTCTTCCTCGAGCTCCGAAACCATGTTCGGAATGTCGAGGCGAACGCCGTCCGAGCGGAGGACGGCGAAGTCGGGACCGTAGCCGACCGTGATGACGGGGTCGCCGGTCTCCTCGATCTTGCGGTCGTGGAGTTCGCCCGTCGTCTTCCCCGGCGCGGGGTAGGTAAAGCGGTGGGCGTAGTTCTCGACGTCGATCCCGTAGAGGCGCGCGCCGTTGTCGAGCTCCTCGTGTTCGACGTGGGGCATGACGGCCTCGAGCTGTTCGTCGACGTCCGCACGGGATCGATCCGCGAGGAAGGAGACGAGTTCGCGGTGGCGTTCCTCGTCGCCGCCGTCGACCTGGAGCAGATCCTGGATCAGCTGGTCGCCGGAGTTGTACCGCAGCCAGAAGGCGGCGTAGTCCAGCGCCTCGCTGACGTCCTTCAGCCGCTCCTCATCGTACCCTTCTTCGGCGGCAAGCTGGAGGTAGTCGTCCATCGCGTCGGCCTTCGAACGATCGGAGAGGCCGGCGACGGCGGGGACGTGGCGGAGCTCGTCGGTCATGTCCGGGTAGATCATCCGCGCGAGCTCGACACAGAGCATCCCCGTCGTAATCCGGTAATCCTCCTCGTGGAGATAGGGGTTGACGTGGGCGTCGAGCAGCTCGCCGACCGCGTCGGGGTCGGGGTGGTGGTGGTCGAGGGCGACGATGGGAATGTCGTAGTGGGCGAGCGTCTCGTAGGCTGGGACGTCCTCGGCCGTCGAGCCGTTGTCGAGCATCAACAGGAGCGGAAGCTGCTGGCCGTGTTTCTCGCGGTCCTCGAGCGCGAAGTTCAGGTCCCGCGTGGCGTCTTCCATCTCGTAAAAGGGCGCCTTCGCGGGAAGGCGCTTGATGAGGTGTCGAGGGGCGTTCTCGTCCTCGTGGACTTCGGCGATGAAGCGCTCGAGGGCGATCTGAACCGGTACCGCGGCGCACATCCCGTCGCCGTCGGCGTGGTGGCGCACCCGAATGGGGCGTCCCTCCAGCACCGTTCGACGGAGCAGTTTCGCGACCTCCTTCAGGTTCGGTCGGAGCTTCTCGAAGGCGGGCCAGTCGATCAGCGGCTCGACGTCGTGGGGTTCGGCGCGTTCCTCGAGGGCGGCCTCGAGTCGCTCGCGGGCCTCCTCGGCGTCCTCACCCTCGAGTTTCGAGAGGCCGTCGACCTCGATCTGGACGGCACCCTCGCGGTGTTCTGGCATCCCGGTGACCCGGACGACGTCGCCGACCTCGATGGAGGGGTAGGCGCGAACGCCCGCCTCCTCGAAGGCGGCACAGGGTACGACGCCCTGCTCGTCGGCGACGTGGAAGATCGTCGGACCGCCGGTCTGTTTGACCTGGACGATCTCGCCCTCGACGTGGATCTGGTCGCCGACGTTGGCCTCGAGGCGGTCGGTGCCGGTCAGCGAGTAGTCTCGGGAGACTGGCTCGAGGACGTACTCCTCGACATCGACGGGCTCGAACGCTATGTCGCCGTTCTCGCGGACCGACTCGAGCTCGACGACGAGTTCGTCGCCGACGCCGTAGGTCCCCTCGAGGACGGACTCGTGGACGAGCCCCGAGATCGAATCCGAGAGATCGACGAAGACGCCGTAGTCGACGATACCGTTGATTTCGGCCAGATACGGCCGGTCCTGTTCGAGGTCGTCTGCGGTACAGTCGGCAGCGAGATCGTAGACGACGGAATCCCCGTCGTCCGCGCCGGATTCTCCGGCGGGCTCAACAGTCATCGTTGCCCGTTGTTTGTGACGGGCGCGTATAACCCTTGTTAAGCCTGCCGACCCGCTGGGTGGCCTTTCGGAACGTTTAGCAACCGGAAGCCCGGAGGGAGAGGTATGGGGCTGTTCGACGCGCTGTTTCGCTCGAGCGAGGTCCTCGGCATCGCCGAGGAGACCCTCGAGTTCGCTATCGAATCCTCCGAGGCCGCCCACCCCGACGAGTACATGGGGTTTCTGCGGGGCACCGAGGCTCGCGAGCTCGGGCTCGAGCAAAGCGGGCTCGTCATTACGGACGTGTTGGTCGTACCGGGAACCGAAGCGAACAGCGTCAGCGCGACGGTCCGGACGAGCCAGATTCCCAACGACGTGAAGGCGCTGGGTAGCGTCCACTCCCACCCCAACGGCGTGCTCCGTCCCAGCGGTGCGGACCTGGAGACGTTCGGCCGGGGGAGCGTCCACGTCATCATCGGTGCCCCCTACAGACGGACCGACTGGAAGGCTTTCGACTCCCAGGGACAGCCGACGACGCTGAACGTGATCGACGTCGAACTCCCGGAAAGCGACGAGTTCTTCGATTTCACACAGGCGGACATCGACGAGGACCTCCAATGACTTCGAACGCGACTCTCTCGCTCGAGGCGACCGACGAGTTGGACTCCGATCGGCGACCAGCGACGGCGGAGGCGCGATCGTCGGCATGAGTCGCGGCCGCACCGTCATCGCGCAGGGCACGTTCGACATCCTCCACCCCGGACACGTCCACTACCTCGAGGAGGCCGCCGCCATGGGCGACGAGCTGTACGTGATCGTCGCCCGCAAGGCGAACGTCGATCACAAGGAGGCACCCGTCTGTCCGGCGAGCCAGCGACGGGACGTCGTCGGCGCGCTCGAGGCCGTCGACGAGGCCCTGCTGGGCCACGAGGAGGACATCTTCGTCCCGATCGAGGAGATCGATCCCGACGTGATCGCGCTCGGCCACGACCAGCACCACGACGCCGACGCGATCCGAGGAGCACTCGAAGAACGCGGCGTCGACTGCGAGGTCCGGCGGGCGAGCGCTCGCGAGCCGGCGGCCGACGACGAGATCCTGTCGACGCGGCTGATTATCGATCGAATAGTCGAACGGCGTAGCTGACCTCGCTCGCGGGCAGAGAGGGATAGTTAGCTAACTGAGGGTGTGAAAAATATACACTCGCTGAGGAACGTAGATAGCGGAAACATAATCCGCTTCTTTCCGACGCCGAGTCGGCCGGCTTCGACGAAACGGTCGGTAGCTCGCGTCTCCGACGTTCGGGCCCGTTCGGGTGAGTCAAATCTTGCCTCTTCCTACAGCCCAGAATGCAGAATTCTCGGGGTAGAGCGCCTGAAACCCGCAAACTTTTGAGGACGGAGTACGGAGTGTGTTGGTATGCAGACGAACTCCACTCGCAGGCGGTTTCTCGCGGGAAGCACGACTGCGGGAATCGTCGCCGTAGCCGGCTGTCTCAGCGAGACGGACGGCGACGAGAGCGACGATCCGAACGGTGACGACGCCGACGACGTCGACGACGCCGAGGACGACGACGACGCGACCGAGCTCGCCGACGCCGAGTACGAGGTCTGGGCGCTCGATCAAGGAACCGACAACGTCCACATCTACGAGCCCGGCGAGGACGACGCCGAGTTCGATCGGAAGACGACGATCGACCTGAACGAACTCGAGGGCGTTCCCGAAGAAGGAGTCGTGCCCCACATGATCGACTTCAGCTCGGACTACGAGTACGCCGCCATCGCGTGTACGGCCGGCCAGCGGGTCCTCGTCTTCCGAACCGAGGGCTGTGAACTCGTCGGCAACGTCGAGACCGGCGAGGGCTCGCACATGGCGATCTTCTCGCCCGACGACGAGTACATCCACGTCGACGTCATCGGCGAGGAACGAATCGCCCGCGTCGAGGCTGACCTCGAGAACGAGGAGTTCGAGGAAGTCGACCGCCTCGAGCTGCCCGAGGACGAGACGGTCCAGGAAGCCGGCATCGAGTCGGCGAGCCCGATCTGCCACCAGTTCGACGGCCAGGGACGGTCGATCCACACGCTCGGTCCGAGCTACCACGACGCCGGCGTCGTCATCGTCGACCACGACGCCTTCGAGGTCGAACGGGCCTACTCCGGCGACGAACTGCCGGCCAACTGCGGAACCATGCCCCACTTCGAGGACGGGAAGTTCTACCTCACCGCCGGGCTCCCCTCGGATCCCGAGGAAGGCGAGGACGGCGTCGGCGAGTACTACGTCTACGACGTCGAGGAGGACGAGATCATCGTCGACGGCGAGAGCACGGAGGGCGTCGACGCGCACGGCTTCTGGTTCACCCCCGACGGCGAGGAGCTGTGGGTACTGAACCGCGAGACCAACGACGGCGTCGTCGTCGACCCCGACACCGACGAGGTCGTCGACGAGATCGACGCCTTCGGCCCCACCCAATCCGACGACTCCGAGGATCGCGACGCACCCGACATCATGTGGTCCTCGCCGGACGGGGAGTACATGTTCGTCACCCTGCGCGGTCCCGTTCCGCTGTCGGGCGATCCCCACGCCGCGACCGGCGTCACGCCCGGCTTCTCGGTGCTCGATATCGAGAGCCGCGAGATCGTCGACGTCGTCGAGCCGGACCCGATCGACGACTACGACGAGGAGGAGCTACAGGCCGCACGAGACGAGGAGGAGGACGCGCCCGCGATTCCGGACTTCCACGGACTGGGCGTTCGCGTGTTCGGTGACGGCGACGGCGAGATTCCGAACTCGCCACCGTTCTGATCGGCGCCGCTAGTTTTTGCTGACGCAGGATGGCGGGAGCCGTATCGAGTCCACCGTGTGGCCAGTCTCGACGAAGTGCTCGATCGCCTTCCGCGAGACCTCCTGCTCGCTATCCCCGTCGTCCGTACTCGCCTGCCAGTCACACTCGAGACAGTACTTGTGCATCCCTCGCCCTGTTCGGTACTCGGGGACGGGGCCGGGAAAGACTCGTGCAGGAAATCGAAGGGAGCTACTCCCGCTTGACGCCGGGATTGGTCACGGCTCCGTTCGACGCCGAGTCGAAGTCCCGTCCGAACTTCGCCAGCACACCGGCGTCGTAGGCCGGCTCCGGCTGGTCCCACTCCTCTCGTCGTGCCTCGAGCTCCTCGTCGCTGGCGTCGACCGCGAGGGTGCGCTCGGGGATGTCGACGGTGATCTCGTCACCGTCCTCGAGGAGGCCGATCGGCCCGCCGACGAACGCCTCGGGCGCGACGTGGCCGATCATCGGGCCCCGCGTGGCGCCGGAGAACCGGCCGTCGGTGATCAGCGCGACGTCGTCCTCGTGGCCGGCGCCGACGACCGCGGCAGTGACCCCGAGCATCTCGCGCATCCCTGGTCCGCCCTGGGGGCCCTCGTTACGGATGACGATCACGTCGCCGCTCTCGATGTCGCCCTCCTGGACGTACCGCATTGCGTCCTCCTCGTTCTCGAAGATCCGGGCGGGACCCTCGTGGTGGAACTGATCCTCGCCGGTCGCCTTGAGCACGGCGCCGCCGGGCGCGAGATTGCCCGTCAGGATCTTGATCGCGCCCTCCGCCTGTTTGGGCTCGTCGACGGTGTAGAGGAAGTCCGCCTCGATCTCCTCGTCGTCCGGGAGCCCGCGCTCGGCCTCGAGGTGCTCGAGCTCATCGGCGATCGTTCGCCCCGTGACGGTCATGGCGTCGCCGTGGATCAGGTCCGCCTCGAGCAGCCGCCGGACGACGATCGGCACGCCTCCGAGTTCGTGAAGGTCGTTCATCACGCTGTTGCCGCCGGGCTGGAGGTCGGCGATCTTCGGCGTGCGCCGGGAAATCTCGTCGAAGTCCTCGATCTCGAGGTCGATTCCGGCCTCGCGGGCCAGCGCCAGCAGGTGGAGGACGCCGTTGGTCGATCCTCCGATCGCGGTCTGGAGCGCGATGGCGTTCTCGAAGGACTCGCGGGTGAGGATATCGGAGGGACGGCGGTCCGCCTCGACGACCTCGACGGCGAGTTCGCCCGCGCGCTCGGCGACGTCGTAGCGCTCCTCGTCCTCCGCGGGCGGGGAGGCGCTGCCGAGGGGGGCGAGGCCGAGCGCCTCCGAAACCGAGGCCATCGTGTTCGCGGTGAACATTCCGCCACAGGAGCCGGCGCCGGGACAGGCGTTGCGCTCGAGGTCGTCTAACTCCTCGGCGTCCATCTCGCCGGTGCCGTAGGCGCCGACGCCCTCGAACACCTGGACGATAGTGACGTCTCGGCCCTCGTGCTCGCCGGGCATGATCGAGCCGCCGTAGAGGAAGACGGAGGGAAGGTCCGTTCGAATGGCGGCCATCATCATCCCTGGCATGTTCTTGTCGCAGCCCCCGATCGTGACGAGCCCGTCCATGCGCTCGCCGAAGCTGACGAGCTCGACGCTGTCGGCGATCAGCTCCCGGGAGATTAGCGACGCTTTCATCCCCTCGGTCCCCATCGAGATCGCGTCCGAGATCGTGATCGTCCCGAACTCGATGGGCATTCCGCCGGCCGCGTCGGTACTCGAGAGTGCCGAGTCGGCCACGTCGTCGAGGTGAACGTTACAGGGGGTGATGTCCGCGGCCGGGTTCGCCACGCCGATCATCGGCGAGGAGAGGTCCTCGTCGTCGAACCCCATCGCGCGGAACATCGCGCGGTGGGGGGCCTTCTCGGCGCCCTCGGTAACCTCGCGGCTCTGCAGGCGCTCGTCTTTCCCGTGGTCGAACCGATCGTCGCTGCTCATGGTCGGCCCTTGTCTCGAGGGGACATAAGTCACGCCTTCTCCTCAAGGGTTGCTGGCGATCGCCGCGCCGGCTAACGGGTTCGGCTCGGCGATCAGCCGCGGCTTTGCACCTCGAATCTGGCGGCCGCCTCCCGGAGCGCCTCCTTCGTATCGATGCTTTCGAACGTCTCCCCGCTCACACCCTCGAGTTCGCCCTCGTCGACGACGACGGTGTCGAGTTCCTCTACGGCCGCGAGAATCCGTCCGTCCTCGCCCTCGAGGGCGTTGGCGCAGGCCCGGGCCATCGGCTCGGTTCGATAGACTGCCTGTGTCGTCTGGTACCAGCCGTCCTCGAGTTTGACGAGCGCTCCGTCGCGGCCCTCGGCGCGGTCGGCCAGCGCCTCGAGCAGCGCGGGCTCGACGAACGGCATGTCGCAGGCCACGACCGCCGCGTACTCCCTGCTGGCCGCCTCGAGCCCGACGGCGATCCCGGCGAGGGGGCCCCGATCGGTGACGGGGTCGATCGCGAACTCGACGGGCTCGGGGAAGTCGATCATCGCCTCTCGGATCGCCTCGCGCTGGTCCTCCCGGCAGTTGATCACGAGTTCGTCACAGACCGTCGCGAGCCGGTCGGCGACCCGCCGGATCATCGGTGTCCCCGCGAGATCCGCCACCGCCTTGTCGGCCTCGCCGAACCGCGTCGAGTAGCCGCCCGCGAGGACGACCCCCGACAGTGATCGCTGGGAACTCATGGTCGCCGCTTGGAGTGGCGGGCCGTAATAGCTGTCGCCGCCGGACAGAAATCGACCACTCGTCCGATTTCACTTCTTCGAACGATACTAGACGATCGTTATAGAATGGTAATAACACACAACGACTACAGCGGCGATCACAGCAACATTTACCCACGGATTCGTGGCAGGTACTGTGGAGACTGATATCAAATGTCAATGAACGCTGTCGTATACCAGGGGCCACACGAGGTCGCCATCGAAGAGGTAGACGAACCGGAACTTCAGCATCCGAACGACGTCCTCGTCGACATCACGACGACCTGCATCTGCGGCTCGGACCTGCACATGTACGAGGGTCGGACCGCAGCCGAAGAGGGGATCGTCTTCGGCCACGAGAACATGGGGATCGTCAGCGAGGTCGGCGACGCCGTCACGACGCTCGAGGAGGGCGATCGCGTCGTTATGCCGTTTAACGTCGCTTGCGGGTTCTGTCAGAACTGCGAGGACGGCTATACGGGGTTCTGTACGAACGTCAACCCCGGCTTCGCCGGGGGGGCTTACGGCTACGTCGCAATGGGGCCGTATAAAGGCGGTCAGGCCGAGAAACTCCGCGTGCCGTACGCCGATTTCAACGCGCTGAAACTACCCGAGGGCGACGAACACGAGGACTCGTTCTCGCTGCTGGCGGACATCTTCCCGACGGGATGGCACGGTACTCGACTGGCGGACCTCCAGCCGGGCGAGTCGATCGCCGTCTACGGTGCCGGACCGGTCGGTCTGATGGCCGCCTACAGCGCGAAGATCCAGGGCGCCTCCGAGATCTACGTTGTCGACCGGGTTCCGAGCCGACTCGAGATGGCCGAGGACCACTGTGACGCCCACGCGATCAACTTCGAGGAGGGCGACCCGGTCGACCAGATCGTCGACGCACACGGCGACCAGGTCGACAAGGGCGTCGACGCCGTTGGCTACCAGGCGATCGACCCCGAGACGGATCCGGGGGATGACGCCTACGACCCCGCCCGCGAGAACCCCGCAGTCGTTCTCAACCAGCTGATCCAGACCGTGCGGCCGACGGGACAGCTCGGTATTCCGGGGCTGTACGTCCCCTCCGATCCGGGCGGACCCGACGAGATGGCCCAGCAGGGCCGACTCGGCATCGACTTCGGGAAGCTCTTCGAGAAGGGCCACAAGTTCGGCACCGGGCAGTGTAACGTCAAGCAGTACAACCGCCAGCTTCGGGACATGATCATCGAGGGCCGGGCCGACCCCAGCTGGGTCGTTTCCCACCGGGTCGACCTCGAGGAGGCCCCCGAGATGTACGAGCGCTTCGACGACCGCGAGGAGGGCGTCGTCAAGGTCCTGCTCGAGCCCTGAATCCGACGGTTAACAACGACTTTTCGACGAATTTCGCCTGTGAACGTGCCGGCTTCGGAGCTTTAGGTTTCGACACCCTACTCGAGTCGTTCATGCAGTACGCCGATCTCGTCGAGTCCTATCGCCGAATCGACGCGACCGCCTCGACCGATGAGAAGACCGCGATCGTTGCGTCAGTCCTCGAGGACGCGACAATCGACGAGCTCGAGATGCTTCTCCCGCTGTTTCGGGGGAAGGTGACGCCGGCGTACGAGCAGGGGGACCTCGGCGTCTCCTCGACTCTCACCCTGGAGGCGATCTGCAAGGCGACAGGCGTCTCCGAGCCCGAGATCGAGACGGCCTGGCGCGAAACTGGGGACCTCGGCACCGCTGCGGCCGAGGCCGTCGAGAACCAGGCCCAGCAGACGCTGTTCGCGACCGAACTGACCGTCGAATCGGTCTTCGAGACGCTGCGGGATCTCCTCGAGTACGAGGGCGAGGGCAGCCAGCAGCGCCGTATCGACGCCGTCGCGAAGCTGCTCTCGAACGCGGACCCCGAGGAGGCGCGCTACGTCGTTCGCACCGTCCTGGGTCACCTCCGGATCGGCATCGGCGAGGGGACGATCCGGGACGCGATCGCCCGGACCGAACTCGACGGGAGCGACGAGGCGACCGACGCGGTCGAGTACGCCTACCAGCTCACGAACGACTACCCGCTGGTCGCCCGAACGGCACGGGAGACGGGCGTCGACGACCTCCGGGCACTCGAGATCGACCTGTTCCGACCGCTGCAGGTGATGCTCGCCGATTCGGCCGCCAACGTCGAGGACGGGATCGAAGCCGTCGCGACGAGCGACGGGTCGCTGCTGGCGGAGTACAAATACGACGGCGTCAGGATTCAGCTCCACAAGGACGGCGACGAGGTGCGGGCGTTCACCCGACGTCTCGAGGAGGTCACCGAGCAGTTCCCTGACGTCGTCGAGAACGTCCGCATGCACGTCGCGGCCGACAGCTGCGTGCTCGAAGGAGAGATCGTCGGCTACGACCCCGGGACGGGCGATCTGACGCCGTTCCAGGAGCTCTCGACGCGAATCAAGCGCAAACACGACATCGAGGCGGCAGCCGAGGAGACGCCGGTCATCGTCTACCTGTTCGACCTGCTCTCGATTGAGGGGGAGTCGCTGCTCGAGCGCTCGCTCGACGAGCGCCTCGCTCGCCTCGATTCCGTTCTCGATCCCGAGGAATGGGCGATCGAACCGGCACAGCACGTTCGGTTCGATCCGGCGGATCCCGAGCCGGCCCGCAAGCTCTACGCGGACGCCCTCGCCGCCGGCCACGAGGGACTGATGCTCAAGAACCTCGAGGTTCCCTACCAGCCGGGTCGGCGCGTCGGCTACATGCTGAAGATCAAGCCGACGATGGAGCCCCTGGACGTCGTCGTCACCCGCGGGAAGTACAGCGAGGGCCGCCGAAAGGGGAAACTCGGTCGGCTCTACCTCGCCTGTCGGGATCCCGAAGCCGACGAGTTCCGCGAGGTCGGCCGGCTGGCGACGGGGTACACCGACGAACAGCTCGCCGCTCTCACCGACGCCCTCGAGCCGCTGATCACCGAGACCGACGGCCGAGACGTAACGGTCCGACCCGAGGTCGTCCTCGAGGTCGAGTACGAGGAGATCCAGTCCTCGCCGACGTACGACTCGGGGTACGCGCTGCGATTCCCCCGGTTCGTGCGCCGGCGAGAAGACCTCTCGGTGGCGGACGTCGACACGCTCGAGCGGGTCGAAACGCTCTTCGAACAGCAGTAGCATTTCGTCCGCTCTCCGGACTGCACTGTTTCACCTTCACTACGGTTGGCGACGGTTTATCCGGCTGCCGCCCGTGACTAGAGATGCCCGATCCGGACGGCGAACGCCCGAATTTGTCCCAAACTACCGGGTAGTCGTAGCGCCGAACGGAGTGGCAACGCTCGCGGCAGCCACGACCCCGGCGACGAGTATCGCGAACCGCCGCTTGACGACGTGATCGAGCGCTGTGAGAACACCGAATCCGACGAGTAAACGCCCCGCTACACGGGCGCTCGGTTCGTCCGGCATCGACCGGGAGGGCGGTCGCGAGTCGTTGACTGAAAAACCGAGGAACGACTGAGGCGACGGTCAGCCCTAGCTACGCCCGGCGAGCACCCGAGAGACACCTCGTGAACGAGTCCGACCTTGACCCCGACGAACGAACCGACACCGCCGCCTCGAGCGAGCGACCGCGCACCGACGGCGGAGCGCTGGCCCGCGAGGCGGACGCGAAGACCGAGATACTCGAGAAGGAAACGTGGGACGGCCCCCACGTCGAGTACGACAGAGGCGGTACCCCCACGGGGACGTGCTACTACCGACGTCGCGACTGCGGGCGCGAGGTTCTCGCGGAAATCGACATGCACACCGCTTCGCACCGAGACGAGTGTCGGTTCGGAGCTGAGCACTAGTGTCCGACCTCGGAATCGTCATGATCGTCGTCGGGCTCTCGCTGATGCTCCTCTCCGGCTTGCTCGTTCCCGTCGTCAGAACCGGGCTCGAGTACGGGTACGGGGGGATCGATCGATGACCGTCGGCCGGCGTTCGTCGGTCGGCGGCCCTCGGTGCGACGGACCGGAACCCCGCGAGCGAGTACATGACGACCGTTGCGTCGAGGAACTCGAGCGAGAACCGACGGCGGGCCGACAGCCGGGTTCGGACGCGGACGCCGCGACCGACTGCAAGCACGCCACCCATGGCCGTCTCGGCCGTACCACGGGATAGCGATGCGCCGAGTTCGCTTCGCGGACGGAATCCAGTTCGACCTGACGAGCGGCGAGACCGGCGTCTGCGACGGCGAGCGCTCGAGCGACGGGATTCGCGTGCTGAGCCACGCCCACGGCGACCACCTCTACCGCGAGGATCCGGGTGCAGTGATCTGTTCGGACGTGACCGCGGCGCTCGCGCGGACTCGGCGCGAGGACACCCCGCTCGAGCGGACGACCCACCCCGCCGTCGACCTCCACGACGCCGGCCACGTCCCCGGCTCGCGGGCAGCTCGAATCGTCGATTCCGACGGGACGACCTATCTCTACACCGGCGACTGCTCGACGCGGGACCGCTTCTACCTCGAGGGGTTCGAGCCAGGTGCGGTCGGTGCCGACGTGCTCGTCATCGAGGCGACCTACGGCGAGCCCGCGTACGTCCTGCCGCCCCAGGAGACCGTCGAGGCCGAGATCGTCGACTGGCTCGACGACACCGCCGATCGCCCGGTGCTCCTGTTCGGCTACACCCTCGGACGGGCCCAGGAACTGCAGTTGCTGGCGAACCGCTCCTCGCGCGAGCGGCTGTTCGTCACGCAGGCGACCGAGAGGATCAACGCAGTCGTCGAGAACCACTACGACGTCGACTTCGGCGCACGGCGCTACCGCGACGAGACGGAACTCGGCGCGGGCGACGCGTTGATCCTCCCCTCCCAGACGAGCAAGCTCTCCTTCGTCGACGCGCTGGTCCGCGACACCGATGCGATCAAAGCCGGCTTCTCGGGATGGGCCATCAACGACAGCTTCCAGTACCGCGGGGACTACGACGTGACGTTCCCGCTCTCCGACCACTGTGATTTCACCGAACTCGTCGACGTCGTTCGCGGCGTCGACCCTGACGTGGTCTACACCCAGCACGGCTCCGCTGCGGAACTCGCGACGCATCTCGAGACGGTCGAGGACTACGAGGCGTACCCGCTGGTCCGCAACCAGCGCTCGCTCGGTGACTTCTAAATCGGTCGGAAAAACTGGCCTCCGCCTCGAACCCGCTACCGGCGGAGCCAGACTCGGGGGTGTTCCTCGCGGAGGTGGTCCTGGTAGCGTTCGATCAGGGCGGGGTAGGTGTCGTCGACGGCGTGCCACTCGCAGTGGTCGCAGGCCCGTTCGACGACGTCGGTCGTGCTGGCGACGTAGGCGCCGTTTCGCTTCGTGTTCATTGTCGATGATCCGGCGGTGGGCCGTCGGATATCCGCCCTCGACGATACACCGTTATGGCTTTGTTGAATCGAGATGCGGTCTCAGCCCTGTTGATAGATCTTCGCGGGACGACGGAAAGGCGTATATCGGTGTCAGTACTACCCGCCTCCGTGTGCCAGTACTGTAACTACTCGTTCACGGACGGCTGGGGACAGCTGCTCGAGTACGACGACGTCTACCAGAACGCGATCACCCCGGCGACGACCCAGTCGACGCACGGGTTTCACGAGTCCTGGGACGAGCTCAGCGACGAGCTCGAGTCATAGCGGGAACGGATCCTCCCACTCCGTCTCGTCCGCTCGGTCGGACGCGACCAGCATCGCCTCGAGCTCCTCCCGAATTCGCTCCTCGTCCATCTCGCGACCGATGAACACGAGCTGGGTCCGTCGGTCGTCATCGGGTCGCCACTCCCCGATCGGCCCCGCCTGCACCGCCGGGCCGGCCTGACTGAGCCCGATCACCTCGTCGCGGCCGGCGACGTGACAGACGCCCTTTGCGCGGACGATCGACCCGTCCCAGTCCTCGAGCCATTCGCCCAGCTCGTTGGGTCGGAACGGGTCGTCGGCCCGGAAGACGAACGAGGAGACGCCGTGGAGCTCGGCGGCGGACTGTCCCGGACCGTGATGGTGTCCGTGGCCGTCGCTCTCGTGGCCGTGTTCCGCATCCGCGTCCCCGTGGTCGTGACTTCCGCCGCGTAGTTCGCGCTTCCACCCCTGCGAGCGCTTGGCTTCAGCGAAATCGAAGCGGCCGGTCCCGAGTACGAAGTTGGGGTCGACTTCGCTGTAGCTCGTTCGCATCCGCTCGGCGCGGGGCTGTAGTCGGTCCACCACGGTCTCGATCTCCTCGAGAACGTCGTCGGGGACCATATCGGTCTTGTTCAACAGGAGCACGTCGCAGAACTCGATACCCTCGACCAGCACCTCGCTCAGCGGCCGCTCCTCGTCGGGCTGGGCACCCTCGGGGAGGGTCGCACCGGCGTCGAACTCCTTCCAGAAGCCGTAGGTGTCGAGGACGGTCACCATCGTATCCAGCCGGAACAGCTCGGTCGGGTCGATCTCGCTTTCCTCGGTGCCCTCGGTGAACACCCGTGCCACCGGAATCGGCTCGCTGATTCCCGACGATTCGACGAGCAGGTAGTCGAACTCGCGGCTCTCGGCGAGCCGGCGGGCCTCCTCAAGGAGGTCGCCCTGCAGCCGACAGCAGATACAGCCGTTCGAGAGGTCGATCACGCCCTCCTCTTCGTTCTCGCGGGCGATCAGGTCGGCGTCGACGTTGATCTCGCCCATGTCGTTGACGATCACCGCGATCTCGTACCCCTCCTCGTTCGTGAGCAGGTGGTTGACGAGCGTCGTCTTCCCCGCGCCGAGGTAGCCGCTGACGATCGTCACCGGGATTCGGTCGTCCGTTCCTGTCATGTTCTATCGTTCACCACGGAAGCCGCCTACTAAACGGCGCGGGTCCCTCGAAAGAGTCCGACGCGCAAACGAGCGCACGTCGCGTCCTCCGACCCGGGAGCTACTCGTCGATTCTCGTTTCGCTCGCCACCCCCAGGACGTTGCTGGCGATCGCTCCCGTCCGCCGCAGACTCTCGAGGACCGTTCCGTATCGGTAGGCGTCCGGCTCGTCGCTCTCGTAGAGCCGGCGGTTGAGTTCCTCGATCGCCTCGAGGGCGTCCTCGATCGCGTCGGTGGCACGTTCGACCTCCCCTGCGAGCGCTAGCTCGAGGGATCGCCGCGCGTCGGCGCCCACGGTCTCGATCGAGTCGCCGATCGCGTCGGCGGGCGGGCCCGACTGGGAGATGGCGACGGTCGCGATCCGTTCGGCGTGGTCGCCGACGCGCTCGAGCTGGCGGGCGATCCGGTAGTCCCGAAACGCCGAGGCCCGATCCGTACCGAGCCGGTTGATCTCGTGGACGTCCTCGAGGCCGCGGTGGAACCCGCGGCTCACGAACGCGAACAGCCGATCGACCTCGTCGTCCCGATCGATCACCCGACGGGCGAGCTCCTCGTCGTTCCGTGCCAGCGCCTCGAGGGCGTCCGCGTGCATCTCCAGGGCCAGCTGGCGCGCCTGGACGAGCGTCTGCGGAAGCGAGACGTCGTCGACGTCGAGCAGGTCCTGGACGACGATCCGCTCCCCGGTGTCCTCGAGGATCTCGACGCCGACGAGACGACCGACGACCCGATCGAGCGCGCGACGGGACTCCTGGTCGAGTCCGTCAGCCCCGACGATCGTGATCCGGTCGCGCCCGACGACGTACGCCGAACGAACGCGTCGCAACACGGTTTCGTCGTCGACGGTCGCGGCGTCGACGGTCGCGCTCCGGTCCTGGTCCGGGACGGTCTCCGCCGCCGCGACGACGCGGTCCTCGTGAGGGTAGAGGTGCATCGACATTCCCGATTCGAGGTCCTGTGCGAGCGCCCACTCCTTGGGAAGCGAGACGACGAACGTGGAGTTACCCGCCAGCTGGACCTTTCGTTCGACGGGTTCCCAGCCGTTTGCCGAACGGTACTGACTCATCAGTAGATCAGCTCATCGTCGTTGTCGACCATGTACAGCGTCCGTGCGGCGATGTTGACCGCGTGGTCGCCGACGCGCTCGAGGTCGCGGATCGTCAGCAGCATCCGTGAGACGTCCTCGAGCAGCGACTCGTCGCCGACCTCCGTCTCGAGGAGGTCCTGGATGACGACCTCGCTCGCCCGCTCGCAGCGCTCGTCGACCGCGTCGTCGTCGGCCGCGACCTCGTAGGTCGCCGCGGCGTCGTCGGTCGCGTAGGCGTCCGTCGCGGCCTCGACCATTCTGACCGTTTCTTCACCGATCGACGCGATGTCGATATCCGGATACCGGCTGCGGGCCGCCTGACGCGTGTACTCCCCGAGATTCACCGCGAGGTCGCCGATCCGTTCGAGGTCGGTGATGATCTTGAACGACGAGGCGATGAGCCGAAGATCGCCCGCGACGGGCTGTTGGAGCGCGAGCAGCTCGATACAGTCCTGCTCGAGCTCGAGATACCGCTCGTTTATTTCGTGGTCGCCGGTGATTACCTCTTCCGCGAGGGCACCGTCTTTCCGCTCGTAGACCTCAAGCGCCCGCCGGAGCCGGTGACAGACGAGTTCCGACAGCTCCACGACGTTCGTTCGCAGTTCCTCGAGTTGCTGCTGGTAGTCCGTTCGTGACATGGTTAGCCGAACTTCCCGGTGATGTAGTCTTCGACGCGCTGGTCCTCGGGATCCTCGAAGATCGTGGCAGTGTCGTCGAACTCGACGAGTTCACCACCGGTGAGGAAGACGGCGGTCTTGTCCGAAATCCGGGCCGCCTGCTGCATATTGTGAGTGACGATGATGACTGTATAGTGCTCGGTCAGGTCGTCGATGAGGTCCTCGATCTTCGAGGCCGCGACGGGGTCGAGCGCCGACGTCGGTTCGTCCATCAGGATCACTTCGGGATCCGGCGCGATCGCCCGGGCGATACAGAGCCGTTGCTGTTGTCCGCCCGAGAGGTCGAGTCCGCTCGAGTCGAGTTGGTCTTTCACCTCGTCCCACAGCGCTGCACCGCGCAGTGCTTCCTCGACGCGCTCGTCGACGTTCTCGGTCTTGCCCTGCACGTTCAATCCGTAGGCGACGTTGTCACGAATCGACTTCGGGAACGGGTTGGGCTTCTGAAAGACCATCCCGATTTTCCGGCGCAGGGCGACGGGGTCGACGTCCTCGTCGTAGACGTTTTTTCCGCCGAAATCGAGGGCTCCCTCGATCCGGCAGGCGTCGATCTGGTCGTTCATCCGATTGACCGAGCGGAGGAACGTCGACTTTCCACAGCCCGAGGGACCGATAATCGCCGTCACCTGTCGCTCGGGAATCTCGATGTCGATGCCGTCCAGGGCTCGTTCGTCGCCGTAGTAGACGTCGAGGTCGGTGGTCTCGACGATCGTTTCGTCCGAGATCGCCTCTCGAGTGCTCCTGTCGACCGATACCTCCGTCGAGATCAGCGATTCGGTGTCGTTTGCGGTGTTGCTTGCCATGTTAGTAGCCTCGTTCGTGCCTGTTTCGCACGAAGAACGCGACCCCGTACATCGCGAGGAGAATCGTCATCAGGACGGCGATCCCCATCGCGGCGAGGTACTGCAGTTCCTGTTCGGGCAGGAACGCCCACTCGTAGATCTGGGTCGGCATCGCGCCGAAGCGATCGAACGGACCGGGGTGGTGTCGCAGTCCCCACACGGTCCCGACCATGAGCAGCGGCGCCGTCTCGCCGTTCGCGCGAGCGAGTGCCAGGATCGTCCCGGTGACGATGCCGGGCATCGCCGAGGGGAGAACGACGCCCCGAACGGTCTGCCACCGGGTCGCGCCGGTCGCCAGCGAGCCGTTTCGGACGCCGTCGGGGACGGCACGGAGCGCCTCCTGGCTCGCCACGATAACGATCGGCGTAACGAGCAACGCGAGCGCCAGTGCGCCGGCGACCAGGATCGGTCCCATCCGCATCGCGTTGACGAAGACGCCGAGCGCCAACAGGCCGTAGACGACCGATGGAACGCCCGCGAGGTTCGTCAGGTTCGCCTCGATCAGCCTCGTGGTCCGATTGTCGGGCGCGTACTCCTCGAGGTAGGTCGCAGTGCCCACGCCGAGGAAAAAGGAAAACAGGAGGGTAAAGACGAGCAGCCAGGCCGATCCGATCATCGCACCAAGGAAGCCCGCGCTGGCCCAGTCGCTCGAGGCGGTCTGTGTGAGGAAGGTTCTGACGTCGATCTCGAAGACCACGACGCCGATCAGGGTATCGAGTACGACGTCGGCGATCAGGAAGGCGAGCATGACCACACCGAACAGGGAGGCGCCGACGAGGACGAGATGGAAGAGCCGGTTCTTCCGCTTTACCCAGCGCAGATCGACGTCGTCCATCCACTCGCTGGCGGTCCGTCGCTCGGTATCGGTGCTCATCGGTACACCTCCCGGTAACTCCGCTTGACGTAGTCGTTCAGTAGGTTCGCGGCCAGCGTCATGAGGAACAGCGCCAGCCCCACGGCGAACAGGCTCTGGTACTCGACCGAACCGACCAGCATCGTCGATCTGGTCGAGTCGACCATAAAGGCGGTCATCGTCTGGATCTCGGCGAACGGGTTCGCGGTCAGCCGCGGCGTGACACCCGCCGCGAGCGCGACGGCCATCGTCTCGCCGATAGCCCGCGACACGGCGAGGATGTACGACGCCATCACGCCGGAGATCGACGCCGGCAACACGACGCTGGTCGACACCGTGTACTTCGACGCACCGAGCGCGTACGCCCCGTTTCGCAACTCGTCGGGAACCGACGACATCGCGTCCTCGGAGATCGAGGCGACCATCGGGATCGTCATGATGCCGACGACGATCGCCCCGGAGAGCGCGCTGAACCGACCGACGTCCTGTCCGAGCGCCGCCGCGAGCGGCCCGACGATGTTCGGCGTGATGAACGTCAGCGCGAAGAAGCCGTAGACGATCGTCGGGACGCCGGCCAGCACCTCGAGGGTCGGCTTGAGGTACTTGCGCGTGCTCGGTCGGGCGTACTCGGCGAGGTACAGCGCCGTCGCGGTCCCGATCGGGATCGAGATGAACGCCGCGCCGACGGTGATCAACAGGGTTCCGGCGACCAGCGGCAGGACGCCGAAGCGCGGATCGTCAGCGTGGGAGGGGCGCCACTCCGTGTCGAACAGGAATTCGGTGATCGCGACGCGCTGCTCGGGGACGATCCGGAACTCGGTGACGAGTCCGATCAGCCACTCGTGGAAGCGCACGTCGTAGAAGAAATTGAACGTGTTGTCGAACAGGACGGCGAAGATCGCCACCGTCGTCAACACGGTGATGCTCGTACACCCGAAGAGGAGCCGACGAACTCTGCGGTTCCGACGCCGATCCGTGTTGGCGTCGCCGCCGGTAATTCCCGAATCCGGGCCTGTTTCCGTGCTCATTGTCGGGGAGTGGATTATTCGTCGTCTCCGCTCTCGTCGTCGCTTTCTTCGACCTCGAACTCGTCCTCACCGGGCGTCCCGCCGAGTTCTTGGAAGTAGCCGACGCCGCCCCAGCCGAAGGCGTACTGGTTGTCGGCGACGCCCTCCATGATCGAGTCGGTGTGAGTGTGGGCGCTGTAGTCGGTCCGAATGGAGCCGATCTCGCCGTTGATCTCGCGGGTGTAGTAGTCGAACGTTCCGGAGTCGCTGTCCCGGCCCCAGAGTTCGATCTCTTCGTCCGGGTAGTCGTCGTCGATGTCGCTCCAGTGGGTGACGTCCGACTCGTAGCGCCAGACGGCGTGGAGGTCCTCGAGCGAGATCTCCTCCATCCAGTCGTTTTCGCCGTGTTTGACGATCGAGAGGCCGTCCCAGCCGATCTCGTAGTGGCTGTACTCGACGCCGTTTTCCTCGGCGATCTCCGCCTCCTCGTCGAGGATCTCGCGGCTCGCGCTCTGGACGTCGGAGTCGCCCTCCGCGAAGGCCTCGAACCCGGCGCCGGTCCCCTCCGGGTCGACGTAGACGTTCGCGTCCGGATACTCGTCCTCGAAGGACTCGCCCGCTGCGTCCGTCACCGGCGCGACGGTGTTGCTGCCCGAGCAGTCGATATCGTCGTCGACCGCGTCCTCGTCCGGTTCGATGCCGAGTTCCTCGAGGACCGCCTCGAACTCCGCCTCGTTTTCGTCACGAACCTCGTCGGTCGCGGCGTAGTATCCGGTCTCGCGCGAGAAGTCGTGTTGCCCCTCGAAGTAGTGCCGGACGAACGTTCCCAGCGTGTCCGGTTTCTCCTCGAGGCTCGCGTGGTTTACGTAGATGAACAGCGGTCGCGTCAGCGGCGAGTAGACGCCGCTCTCGATGTTCTCCTGTGTCGGGTGGTAGTACTCTCCGTCCTCGTCGCTCTCGACGGCGACCGTCGAGATCGTCGCGTCGGTCTCGGCCGCGCTCTCGAGAAACGCCGTACACCCCGCGAGACTCGCGATTCCCGCCGCGCCTGCGCCGGCCAGGAACGTTCGTCGTGATTTGCCCCCGAGTCGACCGTTTGCGGACTGCTTGTCCGTCATCGAGCGAACGGTTACGTGGATCGTATAAAGAGGATGCTAATATCTATATAGTAGTTCGGGTACCTCGATAGAGCGCTCTATAGCGCAGTGTAGATCGGCGGTCGTTACTGCTACATCGCCGCGACACCGCGATATCGTACGGGGGACTCCACAACACCGCTCTATCGACACCTTACGGAGAAGATCGGGCGGCGTCCGAACCGGCGCTCCGAAGGGATCGGGGCGACGTTACAGCCCCGGGTAACATCCTGTATCCAACACGATCGGTATCGTCGAATATATAGTAATACGTTATGTGTGGTAGTCGGCGGTATAGCTACGTTCAAGTACGGTAAACTCGGAATATCGCGCTCCTCTCTCCGTCCGGAATAGCGTACCCTGTGACCATCTCTATAGATTCAGACAGATTTATATTGTGGCCACCAGAACCGGACCGGTATGGAGACGCGCAAGATCCAGGTGACCGGGGGTTCGACCTACACCGTCTCGCTGCCGAAGACGTGGGCGACGGAAAACGACGTCAGCAGCGGGATGACCGTCGAGATCTACGCCGAGGACGATACGCTCGTGATCACCCCACAGAGCGACGTCGACCACCAGGAGGGAACCCTCGAGGTCGCCCCGCTCGACGACGAGCAGTTGAAGCGGGCGATCCTCACGATGTACGTCAGCGGCTTCGACATCATCCGCCTCGAGGCCGGTCGGATCACGACCGAGCAGCGACGGGCGATCCGAAGCGCGATTCAGGGACTCATCGGGGTCGAGGTCGTCGAGGAGCGAAGCGATTGCGTCGTCGTCCAAGACCTGCTCGACTCCGCGGAGCTGTCGATCGTCAACGCCGTCTCCCGGATGCGCCTGATCGCGACCTCGATGCTCTCCGACGCGGTCACCGCGCTGGTCGAGAACGACGACGACATCGCCCAGGACGTCATCGAACGCGACGACGACGTCGACCGGCTCTTCCTCGTCGTCTCGCGGATCTTCCGGGCGACGCTTCGCTCGCCCGGGGCTGCCGAGGGACTCGGCGTTTCCCGGGAGGACTGTTTCGATTACCACTCGAGCGCCCGCCAGCTCGAGCGCGTCGGCGACCACGCCGTCAAGATCGCCCGGCTGGCGCTCAAACTCGAGGAGATTCCCGAGGCTGTCGCCGAGGCGCTGTTGGCTCTCCACGAGGACGCGGCGGCGATCATCGAGCGGTCGATGGACGCGCTGTTCGCCGAGGAGAGCGACGAGGCCAACGAGTACGGCCACCGCGCGCTCGAAGCCGTCCCGGAGATCGACGAACACACCCGCCGCGTCGACGAACTCCTCCGGGATCTCGACCCCGTCCAGGCCCAGTCGCTCGGGCTGGTCCTCGACTCGCTCTCGCGCAGCGCGGACTACGGCGGCAACGTCGCGGAGACGGCCCTGCAGAAGGCCGCGCCCCGTCCCTGATCGACCGTCGGCTTGTGACCGCCGTCAGTCGTTGCCAGCGTCGAAACCCCCTTCCCGGACGGATTCCTACGGCGGGACAGCAATGGGACAGGCGACCGTCAGCGCGGGTGCGCGCCTCCACATCGGCTTTCAGAACCTCTCGCTCGCCCGGCGACGCCTCTATGGTGGCATCGGTGTCGGCCTCGAGCAGCCACGGGTAACCGTCACCGCCGAGCCCGCCTCGACGGTCGCGGCGTCGGACTCGCTCCTCGAGGAGTACGCCCGGCGAGCCGTCGACGTCCTGGCGGTTCCGGGTGTCGACGTCGTCCTCGAGGAGCGACTCCCTCGCCACGTCGGCCTCGGAAGCGGCACTCAGCTCGCACTCGCCGTGCTCGCGGCGACTGCTCGGGCGCACGGCCTCGAGCTCCGGGTCCGCGAACTGGCGCCCGCGATGGGCCGGGGCGGACGCAGCGGAATCGGCGTCGCGACCTTCGAGGACGGCGGGTTCGTCGTCGACGCCGGCCACCCGACGAGCCGGTTCACGACCGACCCGCCCGCGGAGGGCGACTGGACGGTCCCCCCGGTCGTCGCCCGCCACGGCCTGCCCGAGGACTGGCGCTTTCTGATCGTCGTTCCCGACGCCGACCCTGGACGCAGCGGCGAGAACGAGGACGCCAGCATGCGCGCGGTCGTCGAGAGAGCCGACCCCGCGGTCGCCGACGAGCTCGCTGGTGTGGTCACCCGCAAGCTGCTTCCCGCCGCGGCCGAGGGCCGTCTCGAGGCCTTCGGCGAGGCCGTTGCCGAGATCGGTCGCAAGAACGGCTCCTGGTACGCCGACGCCCAGGGCGGGGTCTTCCGCCCGCCCGCGGGCGAGCTCGTCGCGACCCTCGAGGACTGTCCCGTTCTCACGGGCGTCGGCCAGTCCTCCTGGGGTCCGGTCGTCTACGGGCTGACTGACGCCGACCATGCGCCGGAGGCCAGGTCGGCGGCCGAGGACGCACTCGAGGACGGCGGGTTCGGCGGCGAGGTCGTCCTCTCGGCTGCGGCGACGGCGGGGGCGAGGGTCGAGGCGGAACGGTGAGTTGATCTCGGCTGGTAGACGGGGCGCAGTCTTTTCAGAATGCGCGTGTGGTTCCTCTCACCGACAGAGTTCGACTACCCGCCGCATCACCGACAGTCACAGCGGTCAGCGTTCGGGGTGATGCTCCCGGTTCCGATAGCAAACGACGTGCGCCAGAGTTCGGCGGACGATCGGAGCACGTGTCCCCACGAAGCCGCGACACGTTCTGCCGGCCGTCTGCGAACTGCGGGAACGGTTTCCGAACGTGGACGTTCGGTGAGGGCCGTGCCACAGCGTGGACACGCATACTGGACGTAGTCGCCGCATGCGTGGACCACCCATTCTTCCTCGATCGGACTCGCGTGGTCGCACTCCCAGCAGAACAGCATCGATTTCCGACGAATCGGGTCGGTACTGCTGTCGTCATCCGGACGGGGAGGTGCCATCCCGTGAGAGCAGACCGAGAGGATGGATAGTTCTGTCTACCACCCTCATTGGCTTGTTAAAGGAATTAAACGCCGTACCACTGCTGAACGAGTGTCCACGAGCGGGCTGAGCGGCGGACGCTACGCGAGCGGTCGCCGTAACAGGGCAGCGGTACTCGACAGGGTCAGGATCGAGAGCGAGAGAGCCATACTCCGATTAACTGCTGAGTTGGGTGTCACGGTGTCCGAGCGAGGGAGTTTTGTCGCTGTACGTCCGTACGTGCGGACATGCAGTTCTGCGACGACTGCGGCTCGATGATGAAAGCCGACGGCGACCGCATGGTCTGTTCGAACTGCGGCGCCTCGAGCGAGCGCGACCGCGAGGCCGAAAGCGAGTTCGTCACGACCGAGTCCCAGACCGACGACGAAATAATCGAGTCCAGCGAGGACGCGAACTTCGAGGGCAAGCCTAAAGCGACCGACGTCGTCTGCGACGAGTGTGGCACCCAGGAGGCGTGGTACACCCTCAAGCAGACCGCCTCGGCCGACGAACCGCCGACCCGATTCTTCAAGTGTACGGAGTGTGGCCACCGCTGGCGCGGGTACAACTGACGACCCCTTGCGCCGATCGGACACCTCTCTCGAGTCGATCGATTTCGACTCTCGAGCCACCGACCGCGATCCGCTCGAGCCCGACGGTAACTACCGCTCCTTCCAGATCAACCCCTCGACGGTCGCCGACAACACCGTCTCTCCGGCGTCGTTCTCGCAGTCGACGGCCGCGACGAGGTCGTACCGATCCTCGCGCTCGTCGACGCGCTCGTAGCTCCACGTACAGACGATCCGTTCCCCGGTGTACACCGGTCGGCGGAACTCGAAGGTCATCGAGGAGGCCAGCACCTCGAGGTCGCCCCCGATCTTCGTCGGCAGCGTCGCCGTCAGCAGGCCGTGGACCAGCAGCCGTCCCTCCTCGTCGGGTTCGGTGTGACGGGGCTGGGTGTCCCGCGAGAGCTCGGCAAACTGCCGAACCTCCTCGGTCGTGAACGTGCGCTCGAACGCGTGGCTCTCGCCCTCGGTCGGTCGGTGCATGCGGTCTCGTTTTCCACTCTCGCGCGAACCCCTCGAGCTTTCGGCCGCGTCTCGAGCCCGCGCTCGAGGGCGGATACTCGTCCACTCACTCCTCGTCGGATTCGAATAAAGATCCTAATACAGACCCTATCCGATTGGAGATGCTACGCCCGCAGTGCGCCACTCCCTAATACTGGATGTTTGTAAACAGACATCATTATACTCTTTAGGCCAATGTGGGTAGAACATGTATCACGAATCGTTCGACTGCGTTCCGAGCGGATTTCACCACGGTCTGTTGCTCGAGTCGGATCGATCGAGCGGCCGGGAGCTGGCGACCCTCGATTCCGACCGCACCGGCGATCCGGACCCCGAGGTGAGTATCTGAGATGTCGGGCGGCGAGCCGTCCGACTCGGCCGCGGCCGGCATCCGCGGGCTCGGGGGATTCGGCGGGTTCGTCGTCTACCTCGCGCTCGGGGCGCCCGCCATCGCCGTCTCGCTGTCCCGCTCGGAGCCGACGTCCGTTCCGACGGAGACGCCCGTACCGGCGGCCGACTGAGCGCTCGAGCTACCGATTCGAGTCCCGTTGGCCCCTCGTTGCGGGCGCAACGTTCACAACCGTCCGCCCGAACTCTCGAGTGAATGGCAGACGGGCCGCGACTTCCCGGCATCGAGGACGAGGAGGACGAGGAGGATCCCATCGTCCTCCACGTCGACGCGGATTGTTTCTACGCCGCCTGCGAGCGGCTGCGCGAGCCCGAGTTACGGGGCGAACCCGTCGTCGTCGGGATGGGGTACGAGCCCGGCGAGACGAACGGGGCCGTCGCGACCGCTAGCTACGAGGCCCGCGAGTTCGGCGTCGAGAGCGCGCAGGCGATCTCGACGGCCCTCGAGCGACTTCCCCGCCGCGCGGCCCTGAGCCCGGACGCGGACGACTACGATCCCGACCTCGAGCCCGCCGACACCGGCCACTACCGTCCCGTCGACCTGGACTACTACGAGTCAGTCGCGAGTGACGTCCAGGAGATTCTGCACGACTGCGCCGACGTCGTCCGCGAGGTCAGCATCGACGAGGCCTACCTCGAGGTCACCGACCGGACCGCCTGGGAGGTCGCCGACGGCTTCGCCCGCCACGTCAAAGATCGCATCCGTCGGGAGGTCGGTATCGTCGTCAGCGTCGGGGCCGCCCCGACGATGAGCGCCGCGAAGATCGCCAGCGACTTCGACAAACCCGACGGGCTGACCGTCGTCCGACCGGGCGAGCTCAGCGAGTTTCTGGCCCCGCTCGAGGTCGACCTGCTCCACGGCGTCGGCCCCGTCACAGCCCGGGAACTCCGGGAGATGGACCTCGAGACCGCGGGCGACGTCGCGGCCGCGGATCCCGAACCCCTGGTCGAACGCTTCGGCGAGCGCGGCCGGGAGCTGTACGACCGCGCCCGGGGCGACGACGACCGCCGGGTCGAGCCGAAGGGGGATCCCAAGAGCTTCTCCCGGGAGTCGGCGTTCGCCGAACCCGTCAGCGAGCCCGGCCCGAAGTACGAACAGATCGAGACGCTGGCGGCCGCGGTGGCCGATCGCGCCCGACGGGAGGGCGCCCTGTACCGGACCGTCGGCGTCAAGGCCGTCGAACCCCCCTTCGAGGTCAACACCCGCGAGCGATCGCTGCCCGGCCCGATCGACGAGCCGGAACTGGTCGAGGAGATCGCTCGGGAGCTGTTCGCGGAGTTCGAGCGCGACCCCGTCAGGAAAGTCGGCGTCAGGGTCGCGAACCTCGAGTTCGCCGCGGCCGATCAGACCAGCCTCGACGGCTGGGCGGGGACGCCCGGCGACGCTGATCCTGCATCGCGCTCCGACGCCGAGGCGGGCGACCGCTCGAATCCCGATGAGGAACAGTCGTCGCTCTTCGATTTTTAACCGACCAGCGTCGCGACGCCCTTCGTCTGGCGGTAGTCCCGCCCGAGGATCGCCTCGAGGCGCGCGACGAGCGCCTCCCGTTCCGTATCCTCCCACTCGCCGGGCTCCCTGATCGGGACGACCAGAAAGCCTCGGCCGCGGATCTCCGTGGCGTGTAGCGCGGACATCTCGAGGGAGATCCGGTCTCGCTGCGTGGTGTACCCCTCGAGGATGCGGTCGGTCGCGCGCTCGCCGACGGGCATGAGGATGTGGGCGTTGATCGCGCGCAACTCGGCGTCGAAGTAGCGCTCGAGATCGTCGTACTCCCGGTCGGTCGGCGTCTCGCCGGCCGGTAGCGTGCACATGTGGACGTAGCTGGCGAACAGGTTCTCGAAGACGGGTTCGTTCGGCGGCCCGTTCGCGAAGCCGACCTCGCGGAGGACGTCCATCAGCGGCTCAGCCTCGGGAGCGGTGAAGGGGACGCCCGTGTCGGCACCCCCGTGGACGCCGGGGTGGTTGCCGATCAGGTGGAAGTCCGCGTTGGCATCGCCGTAGCCGAAGACGGCGGGCCGGTCACCGGGAGGGCTTCGATCGAAGGGCGGTCGCATGCCGAACGGGTTGCTCGTCCTGTCGGTGACGTTTTGCACGCCCCGTACTGAGGGGTTCGGATCGCATAACGACCGCGGTTGGGCGCGACCGACTCGAGGCGTTCGAGGGGAGAACTTATCAACGATCGGGAACCAGTTACCCCGGATGTACCAGTACGGTCACTACGGCGCTGCCCTGCTCGCGTACGCGCCGATCGGTGCCGCCGTCGCCCTCGCTGGCTTCGAGGCCGCGGCGATCGTCGGCGGAGCCGTCTGCGTCTCGCTGTCGACGCTCCCCGACGTCGATCATCGGCTCCCGCTGATCGCCCACCGCGGGCCGACCCACACCCTCCTTTTCGCGGTGCTGGTCGGTGCCGCTCTCGCTGCGGCCGCCGCCGTTCTCGTCGAGGCCGCGTCGCCGTTCGTCGACGTCGCGTTCGTCGGCTTTGCCTTCCTCGTCGGATCGCTCTCGATCGGCTCGCACCTGCTCGCGGACGCGCTGACGCCGATGGGGATCAGGCCGTTCTGGCCCGTCTCGAGGCGACGGTACACGCTGAACGCGACGCCCGCGAAGAGCCCGGTGGCGAACTACGCGTTGCTTCTCGCCGGTATCGCGGCGACGGCCGTCGCTGCGGGAGTCGTGGTCACGATCGGATAGATCAAAAACAAACCCGTCCTCTCGACGACCGAAAAGCGAGAGGAACGCGATCAGACGTCTCGAGCGCCGGTTGCGGATCGGCTCCGCCAGATCCCGACGGCGAAGGCGACGACCAGCGCGAGCGCGGTGGCAAGATAGAGATCGTCCAGCAGCGGGCTGTAAGTCATCACTGCCTGTCGGCCGAGGTAGGTGACGACCAGCGCCAGAACCGCCGAGACCGAGAGTAGCCCCAGCAGGACCGAATCATCGAAGCGCCACCGGGCGACCAGCACGGCGACGATCACCGACGCCAGCAGGGCGAGGGCGACGCCGTACTGGAGTAGCTGGACCGTCGGCGAGTAGCTCGAGACGAGGCTCAGGTCGGTCGGGCTGAGCGCGACGTGAACGGGCAGGGCCAGGAGCCCGAGCCCCAGTGCCGCGGTGACGTGACTCGTCCGCAGGGACTCCGACCAGACGAGCGCGGTCGCGACGACGAACATCGAGAAGATCAGGACCGCGGTCCAGAAGTGCAGGGAGAGGATGTCCATCGTGTACTGGGTGACCGTCTCGCGACCCAGGACGACCTGGATCGGTGTCAGAATCATCCCGGCGACGACGAGCGCCGTGACTCGCCGGTCGATCGACGGCGAGCGCCAGGCCGCGACCGCGGAGCCGATGATGGCGAAGCCGGCGAACATCGCGACGAAGCGGTGGATCCACTCGTAGAAACTCGGCAGGTTCGCGGGCAGGAGGTTGTACGGACCGGCGTCGCACTGGGGCCAGTTCGCCTCGCAGGCGAGCCCCGCACCGGTTGCCTTCGCCGCGACGCCGAGCAGGATCGTCGCCGCGACCAGCGTCAGCGTCGCCGCGAGCAGGTGCGGGAAGCCAACGCGAGCGATCAACGAGCGAAATCGGAGACCGGAGGTGTGGCTGTGAGTCGACACGGGCGTTCTGGCGGGGGTTAGGACCACCCGTATTTAGATTGCCCGAGTCGAACCCGGTCCCGGGTGGATTCGCGCCGTTCGCCCGGCTCGAGCCGAACCGGTTCGTCGCATTCAAGACTCGCCCTCACCAGCGCCCGACATGAACAAACGCGAGCGACTTGAGCGCCACCTCGAGGCCCGCGACCTCGACTCGATCTGGTTCGCCCGGCCGAACACCTTCGCTTGGCTCACCGGCGGGAACAACGTCGTTGACCGCGAGGGCGACGCCGGCGTCGCGGCCGTCGGCTTCGACGGCGAGTTCAGCGTGCTGACCGACAACATCGAGGCCGACCGCATCGCAGCCGAGGAGCTTCCCGACCTCGAGGACGTCACAGTCGAGCAGTTTCCCTGGTACGCCGACTCGCTCGCCGATGCGATCGCGGATAGAACCGCGGGCGAGGAGGCGGCTGCCGACATCGACGTCCCTGGACTCGAGGGCGTCGACGCCACGGAGCTTCGCCAGCCCCTGACCGACCGCGACCGCGAGCGCTACCGCGAACTCGGCCGGGAGACGGCGACGGTCCTCGAGTCAGTCTGTCGAGAGCTCGAGCCCGACGACACCGAACGCGAGGTCACCTCGGCGCTGCGGGTCGGGCTCTCGGCCCGCGGGATCGAGGCGCCCGTCGCCCTCGCCGGCGGGAGCGAGCGCGCCCAACGGTATCGTCACTACACACCCACCGAGGCCGAACTCGGCGACTACGCGCTGGTCTCGGTGACGGCCGAACGCGGCGGATTACACGCCAGCTGCACCCGCGCCGTCGCATTCGATCCGCCGGACTGGCTGGGAGAGCGCCACCGGGCTGCGGCCCGCGTCGAGGCGACCGCGCTGGCGGCGACCCGGGAGGCCGCGACGGAGGGGGGGACGGCCGGCGACGTCTTCGACTCGATCCGCGAGGCGTACACCGCGGTCGGTCACGACGGCGAGTGGAAGCGCCACCACCAGGGCGGGGCGG
>PWMF01000198.1 GCA_003559215.1 Natrialbaceae archaeon | reverse complement strand
CCCGCCGACGAGGATCGAGATCGACGGCCGCCGCTCGGACTCGAGAAACGAGGCGCGAACGGAGCCCGACGTCGACGAGAGCCGGCTCGAGGCGCTCTACGACGCGAGCCGGAAGCTCCACGCCGCCGAGACGAGGAGGGACGTCGGACGGATCGCGGTCGAACTCCTCCAGACGGTACTCGGTCGGTCCTACGCCGCAGTGTGGCGGTTCGACGCCGACGAGGAAATACTCGAGCCGCTGGCCGCCAGCAGATCGGTGCGATCGTCGACCGTCGACGACGGCGCTGCGAGCGACATCGCGCCAATCCTGCCGGGAACGATCGAAATGGACGTCTTCAACGAGGGCGACGCCAGGCTCGTCGAGACGTACCACGCGGTCGACCGGTCGGCACATCCGGAGATCGGACTCGAGGAGCGACTCGTCGTGCCGCTGGGCGAGACGGGGCTCCTGACCGTTGGCTCGACCGACGGCGAGACGATCGACGACTCGCTTCGAAACCTGGTCGGGATTCTGGCGGCGACGATCCAGGCCGCGTTCGACCGCCTCGACGCCGAGGACGCGATCCGACACCGGTCGGCGGCGATGGAGTCGGCGATGGACGGGATGGGGATCTCGAACGAGTCCGGCGAGCTTCGGTACGTAAACCGCGCGCTCGCCGACCTGCACGGTTACGACGTCGACGAACTCGTCGGCTCGTCCTGGCAAATACTCTTTCCGGACGAGGAGGTCGAGCGAATCGAGCGAGACGCCATCCCCACCGTACTGGAAGCGGGCTACTGGCGCGGCGAGGCCGTCGGTCGGCGCTCTGACGGCACTCGCTTCCACCAGGAACACTCCCTCACAGCGCTCGAAGACGGGATCGTCTGCGTCGTCCGCGACGTCACCGACCGGAAGTCCTGGGAGCAACGGCTCGAGGCGCTCAACGTCGTCGCCCGCGAGCTGATGTGCGCCGAGACCGCGACGGACATCGCTCGAACCGGCGCCGAAGCCGTCGAGACCGTCCTCGAGTTCGAGATCGCCTGCGTTCGACTCTTCGAGCCGGAGACGAACCAGCTCGAGTGCGTCGCGATGACCGACGGTGCCAGGGAGCTGCTGGAGGTGCGAACTGCTTACGACCTCGAGGCGACGCTGGCCGGGCGCGCGTTCAGAAACCGTGAGCCGGTACGGAACGTGATCGACGAGCAGGAACGGACCGATCCGGGGCTGTTCGAACACTCGAGCATCCACGTTCCGATCGGAGCCCACGGCGTTCTTACGGTGCTCGCACGGGAGGACGAGAGCCTCGACGGCAGCGACCTGCATCTCACGGAGATGCTGGCGATGGGGATCGGCGCGGCGCTAACCCGGGCCGAACGGACCCAGCTCCTGCGCAACCAGGAGCGAGAACTCCGCCAGCAGCGCGATCAGCTCGAGACGCTGAACCGGATCAACGCCGTCAACAACGACCTCGTCACCGGACTGGTGGCGGCGACGACTCGCGAGGAGCTCGATCGGATGGTCTGCGAGCAGCTGGTCGCATCTGATCTCTATCGAAGCGCCTGGATCGGTCGCGTCGAGGGAGCGGACGATCGGATCGGATCGCCCGTCGCCGCCGGCGTCGAGGACGGCTACCTCGAGACCGTGACGAAAACTCGGCTCGGTTCGATCGCCGGCGGCACCGTCGAGCGGGCGACCGAAACAGGGGACGTCCACGTCGTCCGCCAGTACCGGATCACGGAGAGCAGCGAGACGAACGGCGAGCCCACCAGGGACGTCGAGGCGATCGCCGCAGTGCCGTTGCTGTACGGCGAGCAGCCCGTCGGCGTGCTCGTTCTCAACAGCGTCCGCGACGACGTCTTCACCGAGGACGCCATCGCGGGGTTCGAGTCGCTCGGCAGGATCGTCGGCTTCGCCAAGAACGCCCTCAAGAGCCGGGAGCTGCTGCTGGCCGACTCCATCGTCGAACTCGAGTTCTCGCTGCGTGACCCGGCCGTCTTCTACGTCCGGCTCACGGCCGAACACGACTGTCGTTGCGAGTTCCGGCGCGCGATCCCGCTCGAGAACGGCCGAGTGATGCTCTACCACAGAGTGTCGGGCGTCGAGCCGGCGACCGTCCTCGAAGCGGCCGAGGAAACGGCGGAGATCGAAAGCGCCCGCGCGGTCTCGGAGCGCCACGACGGGTTCGTCCTCCAGACGGTCACCGAGAACTCGATGATTCAACTCGCACTCGAGTCCGGGACCGCGGTCCGCTCGGCGGTCGCCGAGGACGGCGAGGGAACGGTCGTCATCGAAGCCCCGCAGAGCGCCGACGTCCGCGACATCGTCGCGACGTTCGACGGCGAGTTCGACGAGCTCGAGCTCGTCGCCAAACGCGAACGCGAGCGCTCGGTGACGACTGCCGACACCTTCCGGGAATCCGTCGGAGATCAGCTGACCGACAAGCAACGCGCGGCCCTCGAGTCCGCGTACTTCGCCGGCTACTACGACTGGCCCCGGAAGATCACGGCCGAGGAACTGGCCGACTCGATCGGTATCTCCTCCTCGACGCTCCATCAGCACCTCCGTCGGGGGAACTGGTGTCTGCTGTCGGCGTTTTTCGGCACCGGCGAGGACGACGACTCGAGTGTAGAGGCGTCTCGCTCGAGGTGACCGTTCACTCGGAGCTACCGCTCCTCGCGAGCGGTTGGTTTCACAAAAGCGCGACTGGAACGCTCGGCGTCCCAGTCAGCCCGAAATTTCGAAGAAATTCGTCGGACGCCGAAGCCAGGACTCGAACAGACGCGAGACGGTCGACCTCACTCCGTTCGGTCGCGTGCGACTCGCGCGCTCGAGTCCTGCTTGTCCCGCTAATTCTCTCGCTGGATACGCTCGGAGCTATCGCTCCTCGCGTGTGATGGCTCGAAAATCAGCGCCGAAGCCAGGACTCGAACCTGGGACAACCTCGTTAACAGCGAGGTGCTCTACCATCTGAGCTACTTCGGCTCATCTCCAGGTAATCGGGTAGGTTTGATAGGGCTTTCGTTTTGCCCT
>PWMF01000199.1 GCA_003559215.1 Natrialbaceae archaeon | reverse complement strand
CTGGGGCTGGCGACGCTGATCCGCTCGGGTGAGGTAAGCGCTGATGAGGTTTTCGCCGCGGCCTGTGCGGCCATCGAGGCCCAGAATCCTTCGCTTGGAGCAGTGGTTCGTACCCGCTTCGAGCAGGCTCGCGAGGAGGGGCGCAGCGTCGATCCGGCCGCCCCCTTCGCCGGGGTGCCCACCCTCACCAAGGACCTGCTGATGGCCATCGGCGGCGAGCCGCTGGCCTTTGGCAGCGCCGCCCTGGCGGAGTGGCGCGCCCCCGAGGACGCCAGCCTGGTGCGGCGTGTGCGCGAGGCAGGTCTCTCGATTCTCGGCCAGACCGCCACCCCGGAGCTGGGGCTGATGGGCATCACCGAGCCCCGCGCCTTCCCCCATCCGGTCAACCCCTGGGCGCCGGCGCACTCCCCGGGCGGCTCCAGCGGCGGGGCGGCTGCGGCGGTGGCCGGCGGCCTGGTGCCCCTGGCCCTGGCCGGCGATGGCGGCGGCTCGATCCGCATTCCGGCCAGCCACTGCGGGCTCTTCGGCCTCAAGCCCTCCCGCGGGCGGGTGCCCCTGGGGCCCATGTTCGGCGAGGTGTGGCAGGGGGCGGTGGTGGAGCACGCCCTGACCCGCAGCGTGCGTGACAGCGCCGCGCTGCTGGATGCCATCAATGGTATGGACGAGGGCGGCCCCTGGCCGCTGCCCCGGGAGAGTGGCTTCCTGGCGGCGCTCGAACGTCCGCCCGGGCCGCTGCGGGTGGCGGTCTCCCTGGGCGAGCCCCTGGGCGCCCCCCTGGGTACCCGCCTGGATCCCGAGGTGCGCCTGGCGGTGGAACAGGCCGCCAGGCGCCTCGAGGGGCTGGGCCATCACGTGGAGTGGGCCGACCCGCCGGTAGACGGTTCAGCCCTGGCCGACAGCTACCTCACCCTCTACCTGGGCCACCTGGCGGCGGACCTGGCCTGGATCGGCGAGCAGACCGACGTCCCGGTATCAAGGCTCGATATCGAGCCCGCCACCCGGGCCATCGGTCGCCTGGGGCGCTGCCTGCCGGCCCGGGACTACGAGACCGCCAAGCGCCACTGGAACCGCGTGGCTCGCGACATGGCGGCCTTCCACCGCCGCTTCGATCTGCTGCTGATGCCGGTGGCCGCCACCCCGGCACCCCGCCGCGGCACCCTCTACCCCTCGGCGGCCCGGGAGCGGCTGATGGCGCTGCTGGCGATACCCGGGAGTGCCCACCTGGCACTCAAGGCCGGCATGCTCAAGCGCCTGGCCGCGGATTCGTTACGCCTGACCCCCTTCACCCAGCTGGCCAACCTCACCGGTCAGCCGGCCATGTCACTGCCGCTGCATGTCACCCCCGAGGGGCTGCCGGTGGGCGTCCAGGCGATAGGCCCCATGGGCGACGAGCGACGCCTGCTGGCGCTGGCCGCCCAGCTCGAGGCCGAAGTGGCGTGGGGCCGCCACCTGCCACGGCCGGTAAGTCGGTAAGTAAGGTAGAATACTCGTCGACTTCGCCGACGGGTTTCCCATGCCTCAACCACCCGAATTCCCTGCTTCCTCGCCTCTCTCTGCCGCGGGCGACCGCCACTTCGACGGCCTGGCCGAGAAGTTTGCCGAGAGCCTCTACGGTGGCGCCCGGGGCGAGCTGCGCCTGGCGCTGCTCGACCGCCTGCTGCCGGAGATGCTGGCGCTGCATGACCAGGCGCTGCTCGACGTGGGCGGCGGCCTCGGTCAGCTGGCCGGCTGGTTCGCGGGGCGCGGCCACGCCGTGACCCTGGTCGAGCCCTCCGGCGAGATGCTGGCGCGGGCCCGTGAGTCGCTTGAGGGAAGCGAGGTTGTCTTCCTGCAGGCGACGCTGCAGTCCCTGCCCGACGGCGACCCCGGCTCCTGGTCGCTGATCGCCTGCCACGCGGTGCTGGAGTGGCTGGCCGACCCTCACGCCGCCCTGGCGACCCTGGCCAGACAGCTGGCGCCGGGGGGGCAGCTCTCGCTGATGGTCTTCAACCGCGATGCCCTGCGCTTCTCCAACGTGGTCAAGGGCAACCTGGAGAAGGCCCTGGCCGACCGCCTGGAAGGCAAGGGGCTGCGACGGCGGCTGACGCCGATCTCGCCGCTGACCCACGCCCAGGTGGTGGCGTGGAGTGCCGAGCTGGGCCTCGAGGTCCGCGCCGTGGCGGGGGTGCGGGTCTTCCACGACTACCTGCGCCGGCCGCCGGAGAGTGTCGCCGACCGCGAGACGCTGCTGGAACTCGAGTGGCGCTACTGCCGGGTCGACCCCCACTGGCGCCTGGGGCGCTATCTGCTCTACACCCTGGTGCGCCCCGAGACGGCTGACACTGCCATCGATTCTGACCAGGAGCCCGCCCCGTGACCTTCGAGACCTCAGCGGCCAAATCCAGCGACGCCCTGGCGGCCACCTGCCAGCTGCTGGCGCGCCAGGACGCCGACTACCGCGGCTGGTGGTGGGTGGCGCCGCCCCGGGACCCCTGGCTGGAAGCGGGGCAGGGCACGGCGATCAGCGCCGATCTCGCCGTGCGCCAGGCGTGGCAGGCCGCCGGCCGCCTCGCCTACTCTCCGTTCGACGCCGCGCTGGGCTCGTTCGACGACGCTGCGCTGGTGTCGGCGGAGGCGCCGCCGAAGCGCGGGCAGGGCGCTCCTCCCGGGGCGGTGCTGTTCTGGCCCAAGAGCCATGCCCTGGGGGAGTGGTGGCTGCTGTGGCTCTGCGCCACGCTGCCCGAGGGCACGCCGCTGCAGCTGGTGGGCGAGAACCAGGGAGGCATCAAGCGGGTGCTCAAGGTGCTGGCGGCCCTGGGGCTGGGCTGTCGCAAGCGCGACAGCGCCCGGCGCTGCTCGCTGTTCGAGACGCGGCTGGGCCCTGTGGCCATCGACCCGGACGCCGCCTGGACCAGCTTCGAGGTCGAGGTGGGGGAGGAGAAGCTCATGCTTGCCAGCCATCCGGGTGTCTTTGGCCACGGTAAGCTGGATGACGGCACCCGGCTGCTGCTGGAGACGCTGCCCGGCACGCTGCCG
>PWMF01000014.1 GCA_003559215.1 Natrialbaceae archaeon | reverse complement strand
CACAATGGGGATCGCGCGCCACAGCCGCCGCAGGATACTGTATCCCGTGTATATCAAGAACAGGGGAATGAGACTGAGCAGCAGCAGCCCGCCCCATATGGAGAAATTAACGACTTTGTCGGCGCCGCCCGAGTTGTCGAGGGACGTCAGGGTCACAAACACGCCCATGGCCATCCCAAACCCGGCGGGGATCAGCGCAAAGAGCCAGGTCGTCACCTCGTTCAGCGCGTAGTATTGGGCCATCGCCGCCGTGCTCACCACCATGTAGAACACGTATGATGTCCACCGTTGCCACTGCGCGGCGACGTTGTCGTTTCGGACAACGGTTCCCGACACGGTGATGATCGTGCTGTTGGCAAACACGATGCCGAGGAGGGCCACGACGATCATCATGGTCATGGTGCGCCGCACACGGCGGAAGGGCCCCTCCAAGATACTGAGTTGGCGCATGATGAATGCTCCCCCCTTCTCCAGAGGGTTCCGCACATCCTTTACGCTGCGCGGTGGTTCCTCTTCGTCCTGACCTAAGAGCGCAGAGACGCTCCCCTTGGTGACTCTCCAATTGAGGATGATCCCCACGACGAATAGAACGATGGCCCCGGCCGCCATGGCAAACATCTCGGCGTACAACGCATATTGCTCGGCCTTGCTCGGAGCAGCATTCATTTTTTCGAGGAGGAGGAGGAGGAGGAGGTTCTCCTTTCTGTTAGAATTGTGATCTCGAGTACTAGAGTATCAAATGTCACCGCCAGATAACCGCGGTGAATACTGTGTGCGAAACGCTTTTTTTCCCCTGTGAAAAAGACGTCGTTTGTATTACACACACACACACACATACTAATAACACACAAAAAGAAGACTGTGGGGGATGGGGTACGTGATTCTTTTCGATTCAAACCCCCTGAGAGATGCGTGTATGTGAATGCGTGAGATTATGCCCTGGGATCTCGCTTTTTTTCTAAACCCAATGTCACTATACATGTATATATAGAATATAGACATTCTTTTTTTCACCCCAGTCTATCTCATTTTTTATCTCTCCCTACCTATCTCTCTATCAGAGAGAGAGAGAGAGAGAGCTATAGAACATACATATACACAAACACACACACACACACACCGGAAAAAAAACAAACCCATGCAACGCATCTAAGGAGTATTTTCAAGTTAATCAACTCTGTGTGTGTGTGGGTGATTAACTTGAAAACAATAAACTATTACTGGAAAAAACGAAAAAAATATGGCATCCATCGACTATATATATATGCATTTGACATATCATCATTTTGTAACAAGAAAAGACGCCGAATTTTCTCCTTCCCCCACATGGACGTAATAGATCCACGTCAGGAACGTGTGATCATCACTCAAACTTTGAACGTCCATATCGAAACAAGGAATCTCGTGATAGACATACCTGACAACGATCCTAATGCCATATCTTTTACAAGACTCCCCGATTCGGTGATACGACTCCGGAGCCTGCTGAGCATCGATGTGAGAGCTCCAAATCTTTCGTCGCTCCATCCAGATCTACACACCATTCCCACACTGAGGAAAATCATCATCAACTCCATAACGTATCAAACCATTGGAACAGATCTGCGAAAGATGACACGATTAACACACCTGGAATTTCGTAACACGTCGATCACACGCATTTCAGGCAACTTCCCAAGATTGAACATCCTAGAATTGACGAACAATCAACGTTTCCAGGGGTTCTACTCCGGCGTTTTGAATAATCTTACATCATTGAGAAAGTTGATCATCAGGAAGTCGGATCTGCAAAGGCTGCCAAATGCCATTGGTAGCCTTACATCATTGGTGGAATTGACCATCACGGATTCACCACATCTAAGTACATTACCAGACACCATCGGAGATCTCGGGGATCTTCGGGTCATGGAGTTTTCGCACTGTGGGCTCACCCACTTGTCTCCATATATGGGACGTTTACACAACCTCATCGCGCTGGACCTATCCTACAACCAGATCGCTCACGTTCCGTCCAACATCGGCAATATGGACAATCTCCGAGCACTGGATTTGAAGTACAACAAGATCCGAACGCTTCCGGAGGAAATATCTAATCTGCGGGTATTGGAGATACTTTCGGTGAGAGATAACCTACTGGAGACTCTTCCCAGATCATTGTCGACTATGACTAATCTGCGTAAATTAGTCATCGACAACAACCCTTTCGTGGAACTATATCTTCATAATAATATGAACATCGATCACATATCTGGTGAATTCCCGATTCTGCGCATACTCGAATTAACAAACAACCGCAAATTCCGTGAAATTCACACCGACACGTTTAAGAAGCTTACAGCACTGCAAAGATTGATCATCGTGGATTCACCACACCTATTCGAATTACCAGACACTATCGGGGTTGCCCGGGATCTTCGTGAACTTAAGATTATGCACTGTGGACTCACCAAATTGCCTCCATCCATCGGAAACCTACAATACGTCACCGCGCTGGACCTGTCCTACAATCGAATCACTCATATTCCCAACACCATCGGCGGTATGAAAAGTATCCGAGAGCTAAATTTGAGTCATAACAAGATCCTAGAGCTCCCGGAGGAAATATCTAATCTGCGGTTTTTGGAGACACTTTTGGTGAACGATAACCTGCTGAAGACTATTCCCGACTCATTACTGCGTCTTCATAGAATGCACGAATTCCACATGTATAACAACCCTCTAAGATTAGAGGAAATAGCGAGTCGCCTGTTAGATAAGGATCTCGTAAAAATCCTTAACTTTATCAGTGTCCGACTCGATGAAGACGATCTAGTTATAGAGCCAAGTATTTTCGATGATGATGATGATGATAACAGTATCCGTTATCTTACAAAGCTCCCCGATACGGTTATGCGACTTCGGCGTCTATTTAGAATCTACGTGAACGCTCCAAATCTTTTGTCGCTCCATCCAGATATACACACCATCCCCACGCTGAAGGAAATCGTCATTGTTTCTAGGGCGTACCGCATCATTTG
>PWMF01000108.1 GCA_003559215.1 Natrialbaceae archaeon | reverse complement strand
TCGGCCGCCGCGTAGGACGGTTCGATCGACCGACTTTTATTGACCGCTTGCAAACGACGTACCGAATGGACGATCGACGGTCGCTTCGGCTGCTGATTCCCCGCCCGGTCCAGCAGGGCGTCGATGCGGTCCTGCGTCACCGCCGGGTCGGGGCCGCGACTGGGGCCGCCGACCGCGATCGACGGCGCCCGGTCGAGATCGTCCTGCCTCGAGCGGCGCCGCCACCAGCCGGCCAGCCCAAGCATCCCGATCCCCAGCAGCGCGCCGACGCCGACGATGACCGACTGCGGGACCGGCAGCGAGTCACCGCCTCCGGGCATCGTCACCGTCTCCTCGACTTCGGCCGCGGCCATGTTCGAACTCGCGTCGTCGTAGCTGACCGTGACCGTGACCTCCTCGCCGTCGACCGAGCCCGTGTCGACGGTGCCGGCGATCCCGCCGTCCTCGTCGGTTTCGACCGTCTCGGCCGTCACACCGTCGATCCGGACCTCGAGGGTCTGGTTGTCGAGGGGCTCGCCGTCGGCGGTCGCGAGGCTGCCGTCGATCGCGACCTCCTCCTCGCCGATCGCCGTCGCCGTCGCCGTCAGCTCGGTTTCGGTCTCGGCGACGGCGATCGGCGCTTCGGCGGGCGTCGCGGTGAGCGTTCGATCCTCGTAGGGAAGCGAGGCGGTTACCGTCCCCTCGCCCGCGGAGACGTTCGCCGGCGTCTCGACGTCGCCCTCGAAGCTCCCCTCCGAGGCGTTTACCGTCCCGATCAGTTCGCCGTCGACGGTGATCGCGACCGGAACGTCGTCGACGGGCTCTCCAGCGGCGGTCACCGTTCCGCTGACCGACAGCGGGTCGCCGTAGGCGACCTCATCGGTCGCCGTCAGGTCGTCGATCGTCGCCGTCGTCTGCTCGGGCGTCACCTCGAGTTCCTGCTCGGCGCCGAGGTAGTTCGTGTCGCCGTCGGGGACGTATTCGGCGGTCACCGTCTCCTCGTCGAGTTCGAGGTCGGTCGGCCGGTACTCGAACTCGAAGTCGGCCTCGTCGCCGGCCCACCACTCCCCGCTCGGCTCCCCGACGGCGACGGGCTCGTCCTCAACTCGGATCTCGAGATCGCCCTCGATCGGCTCACCGTCCGCGGTTCGGACCTCGCCGCGGACGACCATCGGATCGTCGACCGACGCCGTCTCGTCGACGACCTCGAGGTCGAGTTCGGTCTGGACGAACTGCTCGTCGCGGACGGCCGCCTGTTCGCTGTCGATCTCGTTCCGACTCTCGTTGATCGCCGCCGCCGAGTCCGAGTGATCCTCGTCGGTTTCGTTGTCGATCGTCTCGTAACTCGTGACGGCGTCCTCGCCGGCCTCGTCGATCTCGTCGGCTAGCGCCTCGAGTTCTCGCGCGAGGTCGTGGGCGCGTTCCTGGTCACCCTCTTGGAGCGCCTCCTCGTACTCCGCGCGGGTCTCGTGGTACTCCTCGATCGTGTCGGCCATCCGTTCCTGGGACTCGGAAGCGTTCCGGTAAGCTTCGGCCGGATCGTCCTCGTCGTCGCCGGTGTCGCCGGAGACCTCGGCGTACTGCTCGAGGCGCTCGTCGTAGTCGTCGCCGAGATGTTCTCGCGCCTGGTCGTACTCCCCTTCGCTCAGGGCGACCGATCCGTCCTGAAGCTGTTCGGAGAGCTGGTCGGAGAGCCAGGACTCGAGTTCCTCGTCGTCGGCCTCGTCGTACTCGTCGGGGTTCTGGTGGCGGGGCGTCTCGTTGGCCGCCGGCTCGTCGCTCGTGCTCGCGAGCGAATCGCTCGCGATCGACTGGGAGGATTCGTCGGCGGGAGCGCCCGCGGCGGTCGCTGCGAGGGGCAACGAACACGCCAGCAGCGCGAGGACGAGCGCGCGAACGGCGACCTGGTTCACGATCGGTAATTCACGCCGCCGAACAAAAGCCTGTCTGCTCGGGCCGACGGACAACCAGTAGGTTCAACACGTCACCGAAAAACCACTGGAGTATGCGACCGACGCGCCAGGTCTGGGCGGTGGGAGCGATCGCGGGAGTCCTCGCCGTCCTCGCCGCTGTCTTCGCCCGTCCACTGTTGCTCGCGGCGACGGTGCTGCTCGGCGCGTGGATCCTCGTTCGACAGCTCCTGTTCGTTCGCGGCGTCGCCGATACGGTTGACTCGCTGACGGTTCGCCAGCTGCCGGCCGCAAACACCGTCCGGGCGAACGCGGAGATCCCCGTCACCCTCGAGGCGACGCTCGATTCGCCCGCTCGCCTGTCGCTGTCGTTCGACGGGGGCGTGCCGACGGGCGCGAGCGCTACGGCGCCACTGTCGGCGTCGCTCGAGCCCGGGACGGCGACGACCCGCGAGACCACCGCAATCACCTGGCCCGTCGCGGGTCGCCACCGGTTCGACCCGGTGTCGGTGACCGCGACCGACGGGCTGTTTACGGCAACGATGCCGGCCGAATCACGGCCGTCGGTAACCGTCGAACCCCGCGGCCCCCACACCGTCCACGTCGGCCGTGGCGGCGACGAGGTGTCGATCGCCCAGGGCGAACACGAGGCCGGCCAGCGCGGTCCCGGCCTCGAGCCGGCCGAGCTGCGCGAGTACGTGCCGGGCGACTCTGCCGACGAGATCGACTGGAAGGCGACCGCGCGGCTCAACACGCTTCACGTCCGCGAGTACGAGACCGAAACCCACCGGCCGACGATGCTGATCGTCGATCACCGCCGCGGGCTCGGGGCGGGACCGCCCGGGGAGTCGAAGCTCGCCTACCTCCGCGAGATCGCGCTCGCGGTCGCCGCGAACGCCCGCGAACTCGACGACCCGCTCGGGCTGATCGCCGTCGGCGACGAGGGGATCACGACCCGGATCAACCCCACGACCGGGCCGGCGGCGTACCTCTCGATCCGGCGACGCCTGCTCGATCTCGAGCCGACCGGAACGGACGGTGACGGAACTCCCTCGGAGACGGCCGGGCGCAGCCACCCGATTCCGGGGCCGGCACCGTCGCCAACCCGCCCCCGGGCGGCCCTCTCGGCGTTCGACGGATCAACCGACCCGTTCACGCGAACGCTCGAGCCGTACTACACGGCCCGAACCCGGTACGACGTTCGGTTCGACTCCGAGCCGCTGCTTGGCGCGGTCCGAACGGCACTCGGCGGCAAGGACAGTCGTCAGTGGACGGTCATCTGCACGGACGACTCGGATCCGGAGACGCTGTACGAGACGGTCCGGTTCGCCCGCGCCCGAGGGAGCGAGGTCCTGCTGTTGCTGACGCCGACGGTGCTGTTCGCGGCCGACGAGATCGGTGACCCCGATCGGGTCGCAGACAGCTACCTCGAGTTCGAGGAGCTGCGACGCGACCTCGACCGAATGGACGCGGTTACGGCGTTCGAGGTCGCGCCACAGGAGCGGCTGTCGGCCGTCCTCGAGACGACGCGAGCGCGGTCGCGGGGTGTGATCCGATGACCGACTACCCGACGGGGAGCCACGTCGAGTCGACGTTCGTCACGGAGCGGCCGTCGCCGTGGTCGACCGCCCTCGGCGCGGTCGCGCTCGTCGCCACCTTCGGTGCGGCGGCCGGCCCGCCCGGCGTCGGCGCCGGGGTCGCGACGCTACTGCTGTGGTACGGGTTCGGGACGCCGTACGCCATCGCCGTCGGACACGTGCTGTTGCTGGCGCTGTTCCCCGGCGGAATCGATCCGATCGCGTTCGCCCTCGTCGAGATCGGACTGCTCACGCTTCTCGTTGCCCCCGTTCTGGGAACGCGATCGCCCCTTCGAACCGTCGCCGGAACGTTGCTTGCCGTCGCCGTCCTCGGCGGGGTGAGCTGGCTCGCGGTCGTCTCGCTGTCGCTGTGGCAGGCCGCCGGCGTCACCATCGGAGCGGTCGCGCTCGCAAGCTACGGCGCCTACCGGTACGGACTGGTCGCGCTCGGCCTCGTCGACGACGAGCCATCCTCTACTACTGACGAATGAGCACACACGACTTCGAACCAAGCGATCGAACCGAGACGGAGACAGTCCCCGAAACCGAGTCGGCGGCCGAGACGGCCGACCGACTCGAGCGAGCCGAGGCTCGAGCGGAGCTGCTCGCCGAGGAGAACCGACGGCTCCGGGCCCAGCACGCCCGCGCTCGGCGCTCGAAGTACCGACGGACGGCCCTTGGGCTCGTCACGATCGGGCTCTGTGCGGTCGCGGGCGGCGTGATCTTTCCCGACAGCCGCGAGATCCTCATCGCGCTGGGCGCGACGGGGCTGTTCGGCGGACTCCTTACCTACTACCTGACGCCCGGCCAGTTCGTCGCCGCCTCGGTCGGCGAGCGGGTCTACGCCGCTTGGGCGGCGAACGGCGACTCGCTCGCGGCCGAACTCGGTCTGCGCGAGGACCGAGTGTACGTTCCCGACGAGCGAACCGACACCGCCCGGCTCTACGTCCCTGCCGACGCCGCGTTCGAGCCACCGACGGACGCCGACGGACCGGTGCTCGTCGAGCGCGACCAGCGGGGACTGCTCGTGGCACCGACCGGAGCGACGCTGTTCGACGAGTTCCAACGGACGCTGTCGGGCGAGCTCGCGAGCCGGCCCGAGCCACTCGCGGTGCAGCTTGCGGACGGCCTCGTCGAGGGGTTCGAGCTCGCCGACGGCGCCGATCCGGACGTCGACGCGGCCGCGGGACGAATCACCGTCGCGATCACGGGAAGCGCCTTCGGCGCCGTCGACCGGTTCGACCACCCGATCGCCTCGTTTCTCGCCGTCGGGCTGGCGGTCGGGCTCGATCGCCCAGTCACACTCGAGGTCGACGCCGGCGACGACCGCGCGGACTGGCTGGTGACTTGCCGATTCGAGCCGGACGATGCGGCCGAAGAAGACGGGACGGACGGAGCGGAGTCGACGGACGAGGAAACCGGCGAGGAAGTCGCGTTCGACGACGCCGAGTAATACGGACTACTGTAGCAGTAGTTGGTAGTGCGGTTTCGTTATTCATCACACGATCGGCGACTTGCGGGTCAAGGTTCTCGAGGTGGCCGACCGCTTGTTCAGTGTACTCGGCGTCAGTCATCCAAGCCGAGGCGCTCGTCTCACAACTGAATGTTTGTCCTGTACGAAACGTGTGTTTCACACGGAATATTGAATACCGAAACCGTGCTACTAGCTACCGAGAAGCTAGCTCCGGAGCGACCGCGAGTCGTCCTGAAGTCGCTCCGGGACATCGGTACAGCAGACCGGAGGAGGAAACAGACCGCTAGTTCGGCGTCGGTTTCCCGCCGAGGTCGTCGGTGTCGGGAACGGTGACGGTGTCGAGAATCTCTTCGACGACGTTTTCGGGGCTGACGTCGCTCAGTTCGGCCTCCGTATCCAGGACGAGGCGGTGGACCAGGATGGGTTCCGTGAGCGCCTTGACGTCCGCGGGCGTGGCGTACTCGCGGCCGCGAATCGCCGCGCGGGCCTTGACACCCTTGAGGAAGGCGAGCGAGGCTCGCGGAGAGACGCCGTAGCTGACGTCCGGGTGGTCCCGGCTCGCGGCGACGAGGTCGAGGACGTACTCCTTGACGGGGTCGGCGACGTGGACGTCGGTGACGGCCTTTCGGGCTCCGCGGATGTCCTCGGTCTGGACCGCCTGATCGATCGTTTCCGGGCTCAGCTCGGGCTGGTCGTCGAACCGCCGAAGCAGCTCCGTCTCCTCCTCGCGGTCCGGCAACCCGACCGTGAGCTTGAACATGAATCGATCCCGCTGGGCCTCCGGAAGCTCGAAGACGCCCTCCATCTCGATCGGGTTCTGGGTCGCGACGACCATGAACGGCTCCGGGAGGGCCAGCGTCTGGCCCTCGATCGTGACGGTTCGTTCCTGCATCGCCTCGAGCAGCGCCGACTGGGTCTTCGGTGTCGCCCGGTTGATCTCGTCGGCGACGACGAGGTTCGAGAAGACCGGCCCTCGCTGGAGCTCGAACTGGCCGGTCGGCTCCCGGTAGATCTGGGTGCCAGTGATGTCGGCCGGCAGGATGTCGGGGGTCATCTGGATGCGCTGGTAGTCGAGCCCGGTCGCCCGCGCCAGCAGATTCGCGATCGTCGTCTTGGCGACGCCGGGGACGCCCTCGAGCAGGAGGTGGCCCCGCGTCAGCAGCGCGATCGTCAGGTGTTCGATCGCCTCCTCGTTGCCGACCAGGACCCGCCCGGTCTCGGTCCTGATCTTCTCGTACACCGTCTGTGGATCGTCCGCGAAGGGCCAGTTCCGGTCCGTCTCGCTCATCGATCCTCGTGTTTCGAGCGGGAACGGTTAAGCGCTGTTATCGTTTCTCGGATCTGCTCGTCGTCCCAGTCGGGGTGGCGCTCCCGGAGCAGTTCGGCTCGTTCGGCGTCCGACAGGGTTGATCCGGGCCCGTCCTCGGAGCCGAGCCGGTCACGGACGGTTTCGACGCCGTTCTGAAGGGTTCGGTTCGAGGCGCCGATGACGGCGACGACGGCGAACAGTCCGACGAGCGCCTGCAGCGCCGGCAGCTCCCGCAGGGTCAGCGTGACGCTCGCCAGCGGCGGCAGCTCCTCGCCGTGGCTCAGATCGAGCAGAACGTGATCGTCCTCGGCGTACTGTCGCTGGAGGAACGCCGCGTTGTCGGGCTCGCCGTACATCGCGTTGATCGTGATGCTCGGGTCGCCGACGACGACGACCTCGCCCGCACCGACGTCCTCGACGGTCGCGACGGGGTAAGCGTCGAACGCGGTGTCGTCCTCGAGCTCCGTTCCCGGCGAGTCGGCGAGATGAGCGTAGTCGCTGGTCCCGACCAGGACCGTCGCGCCGTTCGGATCGACGGCCGTCGCGTGGTTGAGTGTGAGCTGGTCGACGCCGGCGGTCCGCTCGTGGTTCGCGGTCGCGGTGGCGATCGGCATCGCCGGCCCCTGATCGTGGCTTTGTTCGTCGAGCAGGACGCTCCCGTTCGTGCGGGCGTCGGCGCCAACGGAATCGAGCAGGTCGTTCGCGTCGGTGCCGTAGTTCTCGAGGACGACCAGGGTGCCGCCGTTTTCGACGAACGCCTGGACGCGGGCGGTGTCGGCCGCGCCGTAGGGTTCGTCGGGGGCGACGACGATCGCCGTCGTCTCCTCGGCGGGGACCTCCTCGTAGCGGTCGGTCTCCCGGATCAGCTCGCCCTCGACGTCGTCGTCAGTCTGGATCACTTCCCGGAAGTCGTCAGTCCCATCCCAGGAGGGGTTGTATGGGCCGAACGCGGCGGAGGAGGTGGTTGCGGCGACGAACAGCCCGACGATGACGACGGCTCCGAGCGCGACCAGCAGCGCGGCGGGCCAGTCGATCCCGTCGCCGTCGGTGACGTACTCGCGGGGGTTCAAAACGGCATCACCTCCGGCGGCAGAATCTCGAGAATCCGCCGGACGACGATGATCGCGAACCCGACGAGTCCGAGCCCGATCAGCCACAGCAGGCGCCGTCGCCAGGCCGGCGTGATGTTGACCGGTGCGGTCAGCTCGGTGACGATCAACAGCCCGATCAGCGAAAGCACGAAGAACAGCTCGTAGGAGAGACTCCCCAGCAGCGTCAGCGCGACGATCGTCGCGAGCATCCAGGCGAGCTGTCCGTGGACGAACCGCATCCGGCGCTGGGTCGGCATCTACTCGAGTGAGCGAGCGCAGGGACCGTAAATCTCTCGTTCGAGCGACCGGTCGGGAACCGAGACCGTCGGTCGAGCCGATCCGTCACCGATCGTCGTCGAAGATTCGGATTCGGCCGGCATCGTCGACGCGGATGCGGTACTCGAGAAAGACGAACTCGACCGCGACGGTCCCGCCGCCGTCGCCGTCGCCGACGAGGGTATCGAGCGCCTTCGGATCGACGCTGTCGAGCAGCGTCGCGCCGTACTCGTCCTCGATCGCCGTCGGATCGACCCCCTCGGCCGCGGCGACCGTTTCGACGACGGCGACGCTGGCTGCGGTCTGCTCGTCGTAGCGTCGCTCGAGTACCGACGACTCGCTCGCGTCGTCTGAATTCCCATTGCTCGCGGGCATAGCTACGGACGGTCACTACGACGATCAGCGCTATAGCGATACTGTATCAAATCCTGGGTTTTCCAGACGAGAGAAACGAGCGACCGTCCGCGGACGCCGAACGGACCGACTCCGGCATTTATTTACGGCGACACTTCCCCTACAACTGCACCATCTAATTTCCATGACGTATCTCCGGGTGCTCGTCGGTCGCTGGTCGCGCCGGGACCGACTCGCGGTGCTGGTTATCGCGCTGACGGTGGCGCTGCTGGTCGGCGCCTCGCTGCTCGTCGTCGCCGCCGGCGACCAGACGCGCAGCCTCGCGGCCGAACACGAGGGGAACGCGTCGGTCGTCGGCTACGACTCGGTCGACCGTGCGAGCCAGGATGCGGGTCCTGACGACGTCGTACTTCCGACAGCGACCGCCGTCGGTCCCGAGGGCGACACCCGTCGGATCGTTGCGCTCCCCGCCGACACCCCGGCACTCGGACTCCCCGATCAGCCCGACGGCACTGTCGCGCCCGACGCCGAGGGGGAGACGTGGCGCCTCGAGGGGAGCGACGGAACGACGACGACCGCGGTCGAGCCCGCGAACGCCTCGGATGCCATCCTTCCCCCGACGTGGCTGCAGACGACGCCCGGGACGCTCGAAGACGTCGGGCCGACGGGCGCGCTCGTCGTCTCGCCGGTTGACGGGGGCGGGAACGAGGACCGTGGTGGTGCCCCACTGGTGGGGGCGCTCGAGTTCTTCACCCAGGGCGCCGACGACGTCCTCGGAATCGTCCGGACCGGCGTCGCCGCCGCCGGCGTGATCGTCGCCGCGACGCTCTCGAGCGTCGTCAGGATGACGATCCGGGATCGCGCGCGAACGATCCGGGTGGCCCGGGCGACGGGCGCGTCGCCGCGGCGAATCCGGGTCGCATTCGCGGCACGAGCCGGGACGATCGGGGCCGCCGGCGGCGTTCTCGGCTACGCGATCGGCGTCGTCGTCACCAACGCGGCGGTAACCGCCGCGATCGTGGTCGGCCTGCCGACGACCCTGTCGGTGACGGTGACGCCGGAACTCGTCCGGTTCGTCGCCGCGATGCTCGCCTCGATCACCCTCTTCGGGATCGGAACGGGGTATGTCACGGCTCGCGCCGCGACGACGAAACCGCCCGCGCGAGTCGGTCGGGACGGCAGTGATGGCGGCTCGAGCGCGCCGAGCGGTCGGCTCCGCCGCGTCGGTAGCGGCGTCCGGAACCGCCTCGGACCGACGGTGCTCGCGGCGCGGACGGTCGTCCCGACGGCGGCGACGCTGTCGACGTTCGCGGTGATCGTCCTGCTGGTCGCGTCGCTGGGAACGATCGGCGCCTCGCTGTCGACGGCCGGTACGACCGTTGCCGATCCCGACGCCTCGCATCCGGCCGAGAGTCGGGTGTCGGTCGACTTCGCCGAGACCCTCGCGGAGCGAGGCGTCCCCGCCAGTCCGGAGATCCTACTGTTCGCGAGTCACGGCGAGGAGCCGTACCTCGTTCGGGGCGTCGACTACGCCGCGTTCGAGTCCGTCTCCGACGCCCGGATCGCCGACGGGGACCCGCCAGTGGGCGACGAGGAGGCCGTCGTAGGCGTCGAACTAGCCGACGCCCTCGAGGTCGAACCCGGCGACGAGCTCGCGGTCGGCGGGAGCACCGAGCCCGCGATGGACGTGGTGACCGTCGTCGGCACCGTCGAAACCGGCGGGTTCGCGGACCACCAGCTGCTGGTCTCGCTGCCGACGGCCCGACACCTCGCGGGTCTCGAGTCGGACGAGGTGAACCAGATCCGAACGACGGCGACCGGGGGATCCAATACGTCGGAGGCAGGTGAGCCGGAGACGACGGTCGTCGACCTCGAGGCCCCGAATCACGTCCATCCCGACGAGACGGTCTCCGTCGAGGCGACCGTCTGGAACCCCACGGCCGAGCCCGTCGAGCGGGAGCTCGAGGCGACGATCGGTGAGACCGAGCAACACCGTACCGTCGAACTCGAGGGCCACGAGCGACGGACCGTGACGTTCGAACTGCCGACGCCGCCGGCCGGGAAGTACGAGCTGTCTGTCGGCGACGACGAGGCCGCGATCATCGTCACCGACGCGCCGCCGCTGGACTCTCTCTCGCTGCCGGAGTCGGGGCCGACGGGCGCGTCGTTGTCGATACCCGTCCGCGAGACGACCGGCGGCCCCGTCTCGAACGCGACCGTCGAGATCGGGAACCGAACGGCCGAAACCGGGACCGACGGCATCGCTCGAATCGAGCTGCCGGAGACACCCGGGACGTACGACGCGACGGTCCGCGCGGACGAGCGCGAGCGAAACGAGACGGTTCGGGTGGCCCACGACGCCAACCCGGAGCCGGCGACGTCGCTGTCGATCAGCCCCTCGTCACCCTCGGTCCACGCCCAGCCGACCGCGACGGTCGAACTCGAGAACCCCTGGGACCGCCCGCTCGAGACCCCGATCGAACTCGCCGGCCCCGGGACGACCGATCGAACGACGGTCGCCCTCGAGCCCGACGAGACGGCGACGCGGACGGCGGCTCTTTCCCGCCAGCCCCCCGGCGAGTACGGCGTCGCCGTCGCGACCGGGAACCGAACGCTGGCGACCGCGGAGTACGAGGTCGTCGGCGACGACCGCGTGGTGAGCGCGCTCGCCGCCAGCGGCTACCACCGATCCGACGGGGGCGTCGAGTCGGCGGTCGAGTACGCGATGGGGAATCTCCAGGTCCTGCTGGGGGCGCTGACGGGGCTCGCGGCGGTGACCGTCGTCGGGGCGACCAGCGCCGTCCTCGCGCGGGCGATCCGCGCCCGTCGCCGGACGCTCGCGATCTACCGCGCGACGGGCGCCTCGCCGGGGCGCGTGCTCGCGATCGTCCTCGGGGACGCGGCACGGATCGGGGTCGTCGCCTCCGCCGCCGCGGTCGGGATCGGGATCGTCGCCCTCGAGGCCCTCGCTGCGGCGGGTCGGCTGACAGCGTTCGGCATCTCGCTCGGGCCGCGGCCGACGACGACGGTCGCGCTCGGCGTCTTCGCGGGCGGCCTCGTCCTGACGCTGCTCGCGGCGCTCGTCGCGACCCTGCCGCTGGTGTGGCGCTCGCCCGCCTCGCTGCTGTCCGAGCCCTCGGCGCGGCCGGCGGCGAACGACGATCGCGAGCGTCCCGGCTCGGAACGGGGTTCGGAGCCGTCGCCTGCCTCGACCGACTGACGGTTCGTCGGCGGACTCGAGTTCGTCCTCGGGTCGCCGTCGCCCGCCGGAGAGATACAGCTATTTGAGCGACGGATTCCAACCGACCCTCGTGACCACCGACGAGCCCGTGCTGGCCGCGACCGACGTCTCGATGCGTCGCGGGGGCCAGCCGATCCTCGAGGCGCTTTCTCTGTCGATCACGGCCGGTTCGCGGACGCTCGTTCGAGGGCCGAGCGGCGCGGGGAAGTCGACGCTGTTTTCGGTGCTCGGGCTGCTCGAGCCGCCCGACAGCGGCCGAGTGCTCGTCGGCGGGACGGACGCGAGCGGGCTCTCGGAGCGCCGACGGGCCCGGCTGCGCCGGGACGCGATCGGGTTCGTCTTTCAGGATTTCCAGCTGGTGCCGGACCTGACCGTCCGTAAGAACGCTCTCTTACCCCAGAGCCACGGCGGCGACCGCGACGAGGCGTGGGTCGACGAACTGCTCGAGACGCTCGCGGTCGCCGATCGGGCCGACCGGTATCCGGCGACGCTCAGCGGCGGCGAGAAACAGCGGGTCGCGATCGCCCGCGCGCTCGCGAACCGGCCCGACGTCGTATTGGCCGACGAGCCGACCGGCCAGCTCGATCCCGAGACGACCGGGCGCGTGGCCGGGCTGCTGGTCGACGTCCAGGAGTCGGCGGGCACTGCGCTCGTAACGATTAGCCACGACCCGTCGCTCGAGGGGCTGTTCGGTCGAACCGTGACGCTTCGCGACGGGCGACTGATCGAAGAGTAAGCGAACGGTGTCTGAACTGACGACGGCCCTCTCCGAAGGACGTGCCCGTCGATCGTTCCTCCAAACTGTGTTGGAGTG
>PWMF01000214.1 GCA_003559215.1 Natrialbaceae archaeon | reverse complement strand
TGATCGAGCCGCTCGAGGGACCGAGCATCTACACCGAACACCTCGAGGAACACGGCGAAGGGCTCCACCACGTCGCCTGCTTCGCGTTCGAGGATCCTCACGCGGTCGTCGAGACGTTCGAGGACGTGGGGATGCCGGTGATCCAGAGCGGGAACTACGACGGCGTCGAGTTCTGGTATTTCGACACCGCTGACGAACTGAACGGGACGATATTCGAGACCGCGGCCAACGTCGAGTCGATCCCGGAGCCCGACGCGACGTACCCGGACTGATCGGGCGGCACCGCGAGGAGCCGATCAGTGCCGCTCCCAGGAGAGCTCGAGCCGCAGATCCTCGCGGAGCAGCTGCGAGACGTGACAGCCCCGCTCGCCGACCTCGACGATCCGCTCGAGGGTTTCGTCGTCGGCGTCGCTCTCGAGGCGAACCGTCGCCGCGATCTCTTCGACGGCCCCGTGTTCGGGATCGGCGTCGGTCGTGACGTCGATCTCGCCGACGGCGGCGTTGCGCTTCTCGGCCTGGAACCGAATCGAGAGCGAGAGACAGGCGGCCAGCCCGCCGAGGAAGACGTCGACCGGCGTCGGGCCCGTCTCCGTCCCGCCGGCGTCCTCGGGCTCGTCGTAGCGCCACTCGAAGGATCCGGCCCCAATCGTGCCTGCCATCCCCTCGGGATTCGAGGCGCTGACGGTTCGACCGGGCATCTCTGTTTCGGCCGTGTCCGCTCGCTCGCCGGCCTCAGCGGCGACCTCGTCCGGCAGCAGCGACCACGGCTCCTCGATGCGTTCGACTAGCGTCCCGAGGAACCTGGCTGCGTCGGCGCCGTCGACGACCCGGTGGTCGAAGGAGAGATCGAACGGGAGGTGACGGCGCCACTCGACGCCGTCGTCGGCGCCCCGCGTCGGTCGCTCGGCGATGGCGTCGACCCCGAGGATGGCGACCTGGGGCGGGTTGATGATCGGATCGAACGACTCGACCCCGAGGACGCCGAGGTTCGTCACCGTGAACGTCCCGCCTCGCAGATCGTCCATCGTGTACTCGCCCTCGGTCGCCGCGCCGACGAGCTCGCGGCGCTCGATGGCGACCGCCTCGAGCGATTTCTCGTCGACGTTCCGGAGGACGGGAGCGATGAGCCCCTGCTCGATGTCGACGGCGACTCCGAGGTTGTGCTCGGTCCAGAGTCGATGGGTATCGTCCTCGAAGGTCGCGTTGAACTCGGGGTGATCCTCGAGGGCCGCCGAAATCGCGAGCAGGAGCACGTCCTGGACGGAGACGTCGGCTTCGAGGGCGTCGTCCGCGGCGTCGACGGCGTCGAACAGCGCCTCGGCGTCGGCCTCGCGGTGGGTCGTGACATGGACGGCCTCGCGGTAGCTCTCGCCGAGCCGCGAAGCGATGGTCCGGCGCATCCCGTCGAACGGGCGCTCCTCGAGAAGGGTCCGTCCGGCGTCGTCGGCCGACTCGGCGGCCGCCTCGACGTCCTCCTCGGTGACCGATCCCTGATAGCCCGTGCCCTCGACGGTCGCGAGGTCGACGCCCAGTTCCTCGGCGCGCTTGCGGGCTCGCGGGGAGGCCTGGACGTCAGCCCCCGACTCGTCGGCCTCGGCCGCTCGTTCGACGTCCTCCTCGGTGATCGCCCCCTGATAGCCCGTTCCCTCGACGGTCACGGGGTCGACGTCGAGCTCCTCGGCCCGTTTCCGTGCGCGGGGCGAGACCTTGCCCGCGTCGGTCGATCCCGTCGCCGTCCCCGACGCGGCGCCGTCGGTCGCGGGTTCGGCGCTCGAGCCCGAGCCCGCGTCCGCGGTCGTGTCGGCAGCGTCACCGGCGTCGACGTCCTCGAGTTCGGCGTCGACCTCGGCCTCGAGGTCGCCGATGTCGTCGTCCGCGGGGGCGACGATTCCGATCGGCGTTCCCGGCGGCACCGTCTCGCCCGGCTCGAGGTAGGTCCGTCGGAGAACGCCGTGTTCCCGGGCCTCGATCTCGCCGATACTTTTCTCGGATTCGACCTCGGCGACGAGTTCGCCCTCCTCGAGCGTCTCGCCCTCGTCGACCGCCCACTCGAGGAGCTCTCCGCGTTCCATCTCCAGCCCGAGTTTCGGCATCTTGATAACATACCCCATAGCACTCCTCTAACGACGAGCGAATAAAGCGTACCGGTCGCGGGAACCCCTGGGGAAACGAGTTCCGGCCGTCCGGATACCGGCTACCGAATCGTTCGCTATCGGTCGGCGTCCTTACTGTTAACCGCGCGAGACTCTCGGCCTAAATTGGATGGTTGTACATTCTTCACGATAGATGCATGATAATCTATAGCAAAGGCTTTAGGCACGGTGAGACCAAAATCTGGATACGGCTGGCCAACTGGCCACTGATCTCAATGAGCGATGACGAACTCATCTGGCGAGTCTCAGGCGGTTCCGGAGACGGAATCGACTCGACGAGCCAGAATTTCGCGAAGGCGCTGATGCGCTCGGGGCTCGACGTGTTCACACACCGCCACTATCCGTCGCGGATCCGCGGTGGCCACACCTACGTCGAGATTCGGGCGGCAGCAGACGAGGTACAGTCACGGGGCGACGGCTACAACTTCCTCCTCGCGTTGGGGGACTCCTTCGCTCGGAACCCACAGGAGGAGGCCTACTACGGCAACGAGGAGATCAAACCCCTCTCGGAGAACCTGGACGAACTCCGCGAGGGCGGTGTCATCGTCTACGACGAGGGACTGCTCAGCGAGGACGATGTCGCCTACCTCGACTTGGAGGAGCGCGCCGAGGAGAACGACTGGCACGTCTACCCGGTCGATCTCCGCGGCCTCGCCAAGGAACACGGCCGCGAGGTCATGCGAAACACCGCCGGCGTCGGTATCACGGCGGGACTGCTCGACATGGAGCTCGAGCACATCGAGGATCTGATGTCGGGCGCGATGAGCGACGACATCCTCGAGGCGAACCTCGAGATCCTCCACGAGGCCTACGAGATGGTCGACGAGGAGTTCGAGACGACCCACGATCTCCGCGTCCCGACGGGCGAACACGACACCGAACAGGCGCTGCTGTCGGGCTCGAACGCGATCGCCTACGGCGCGATCGACGGCGGCTGTCGCTTCATCGCCGGCTACCCGATGACGCCGTGGACCGACGTGTTCACCATCCTCAGCCAGAACTTCCCCGACATCGGGGGGGTCTCCGAACAGGTCGAGGACGAGATCGCCGCCGCGGCGCTCGCGGTCGGCGCGAGCCACGCCGGCGCGAAAGCCATGTCCGGTTCCTCCGGGGGTGGCTTCGCCCTGATGAGCGAACCGCTCGGTCTCGCCGAGATGACCGAGACGCCGCTCGTGCTCGTCGAGTCTATGCGCGCCGGCCCCTCGACCGGGATGCCGACGAAACCCGAACAGGGCGACCTCGAGTTCGTCCTCTACACGAGCCAGGGCGACTCCTCGCGGGTCGTCTTCGCGCCCGGAACCATCGAGGAGGCCTACGAGCAGACCCGGCTCGCCTTCCACATCGCCTGGGAGTACCAGATCCCGACGATTATCATCTACGACCAGAAGCTCTCCGGCGAGAACAAGAACGTCGACGTCGAGTTCTTCGACCGCGAGCCCGAGCCGGGACTGGGCACGACCCTCACCGAGGAGGAACTCAAGGAGGCCGCACACGACAACTCCGGCAAGTTCGAGCGCTTCGGCTACGAGGACAACGAGAAGAACGTCAGCAAGCGCTCGCTGCCCGGCCAGAAGGGCGGACGCTACCTCGCGACCGGGAACGAGCACTCGCCCGTCGGGCACATCAGCGAGGACCCGGACAACCGGGTCTACCAGATGACCCGCCGCATCGAGAAACTCGATTCGATCCGCGAGGAGCTCGACGAAGAACACGACTCCAACCAGACCTACTTCGGCGACGAAGACGCCGAGTACGGTATCATCACCTGGGGCTCGAGCAAGGGCGCCGTCGTCGAGGCCGTCGAACGGCTGAACGACAGCGGCCACTCGGTGAAAGGCATCAGCGTCTCCGACATGATGCCGTTCGCCGAGGCCGAGGTGACGGAGTTCCTCGAGAGCGTCGACGAGGCGATGGTCGTCGAGATGAACGCCACCGCCCAGTTCCGCGGCCTGATCCAGAAGGAACTCGGCCGCTTCGGCGACAAGATGACCAGCCTGCTGAAGTACAACGGCAACCCGTTCGAGCCGGCGGAGATCGTTGAAGGCTACGAGGTCAACGTCGCCGACGAGGACCGCGAACCGTCCGCACAGGTACGAATCGAACCCGCTGCAGGTGACTAATCCATGAGTGCATTCAACGCAATCGGTGAGGAACGAGAGATCGACCGGGACGAGTTCACGCCCGGCGTCGAACCGCAGCCGACCTGGTGTCCAGGCTGTGGCGACTTCGGCGTACTGAAGTCGCTGAAACAGGCCCTCCCGGAGGTCGGCAAGACCCCCGAGGAGGTCCTGACGGTCACCGGGATCGGCTGTTCGGGCAAGCTGAACAGCTATCTCGACACGTACGGCTTCCACACGATCCACGGCCGCTCGCTGCCCGTGGCCCGTGCGGCGAAGCTGGCCAACCCCGAACTCGAGGTCATCGCCGCCGGCGGTGACGGCGACGGCTACGGGATCGGCGGCAACCACTGGATCCACACGGCCCGGGAGAACCACGACATCACGTATATCGTGTTCAACAACGAGATCTTCGGGCTGACGAAGGGCCAGACCTCACCCACGAGCCCCAAGGGTCACAAGTCCAAGACCCAACCCTCCGGTAGCGCGAAGTCGCCGCTTCGCCCGCTTTCGACGTCGTTGAACGCCGGTGCGACGTACATCGCTCGCACCGCCGCGGTCAACCCCAACCAGGCCAAGGAGATCATCAAGGAAGCGATCGAGCACGACGGCTTCGCTCACGTCGACTTCCTGACCCAGTGTCCGACCTGGAACAAGGACGCCCGGCAGTACGTCCCCTACATCGACGTTCAGGAGTCCGACGACTACGAGTTCGACGTCAACGACCGCGAGGAGGCCGCCCGGATGATGCGCGAAACCGAGGACGTCCTCAACGAGGGCACCGTCCTCACCGGTCGGTACTACGTCGACGACGAGAGCCCCTCCTACACCGAGGAGAAGAAGGCCGTCGGCGAGATGCCCGACCAGCCGGTCGCCGAGCGCTACTTCGACGAGGACGCCGAGTGGGAGCGCAGCTACGACCTGCTCGACCGCCACACGTAACGACGACCTCGAGCGATCTTTTTCGCGGCCGTGTCCGAGCCGGCAGAACTACTGTTCGAGAGGATGACGGAGCGGGTGTGGACCCGGTTCGGCGGTACCGGCTCTCGATGCTCGTCCTCGGCAGCTGTGCGCTCGTCTACGGGAGCGTCGGGTTCGCCAGCGACGGCTGGGGTGGCGCGATTCCGGGGCTCGGGCAAACGCTGCTCCTCGCCGGCGGCGCCATTACCCTCGTCACCTTCGCGACCGGGATCGACGAGACGGAACCGGAAACCGCCAGACAGAACGCAGGAATCGCCGCGTTCGGGGCGGCGATGGCCGCGATCGGGACGGGGATGTTCCTGCTCGGGACGGTCCTCGGGGTGTTCTGACCACGCTCTGGTCTCGCTTCGGTTCGCTCACTCCGTCGCGGCGTCGTCGTCCGCGTCGTACCCCCAGCCCTGCGCGAACCGCTTCGTGAGCGAACTCAGGATCAGGAGGGCGACGAGCAGACCGCCGAACGCCGTCGAGGAGAACCCGTACAGCAGCTGGTGGGCGCCGTAGGCGACGGTCACCAGTCCCATCAGCAGGGCCGTCGTCCCGGCCCGCCGCGAGACGTACTCGGGATCGACGGCCTCATCGTAGTGGACGTGGAGATCCGCCCGCCCGCCGAACGCGATCAGGACGGCGGGCGCGAGGATGACGAGCCCACAGCCGATCCAGAACAGCCCCAGCAAGACGTTCGCGTCGACCATCGACGGCCCTCGGCGGAGCGAGCGAATAAAACCGGCGATCTCCCCGCCGTCGCCATCTACCGAAAACGGACCTTCACTCACGGCAGTCGACGTTTTCGGATACAAAAGTTATTTTCCGTTCGGAACAAAACTGTACAGTATGAGCACGCAAGCGACGGAAGATCGCATTCTCGCGGTTCTCGAGGAGGACGCACAGGCGTCCTACGCCGAGATCGCGGATCGAGCGGACGTCTCGAAGCCGACGGTCCGAAAGTACATCAACCAGCTCGAGGAGGAGGGGGTCATCGTCGGCTACTCGGCCGACGTCGATCCGAAGAAGCTCTCGAGCCAGACGATCGCGCTGGTCGGACTCGACGTGGCCAGCGAGCGCTACGTCAAGGCGACGAAGGCGATCAAGGAACTCGAGGAGGTCGAGGCGCTGTACAGCTCCAGCGGCGACCACATGCTGATGGCCGAGGTCCGGGCCGAGGACGGCGACGCGCTCGGCGAGATCATCTCCGAGGAGCTGCTCGAGATCGAGGGCGTCACGGCCGCCCATCCCTCGTTCCTCCAGGAGCGACTGAAGTAACGCCCGCCATTCGCCACGGCTCCGTCGCTTTTCGCCGTTCGCCCTGCTACGTCTTCCCGTTCCATCCTCCCGTCGGATCCATACGCGCTCGGTCCGTAGCCGCCGCCGTGACCGAGACGATACTGCTCGACATGGACGGCGTCGTCCTCGAGGGACCGGGGACTCCGCAGTCGGTTTACGACCGCGCGGCCGACGCCGCGGCCGAGGAACTCGGGCTCGAGCCGACGGACCGACAGCGCCGCGAACTCCGGAGTCACGGCTACGAGACCGTCAAGTCGGCCTGCTCGGAACTCGGCGCGGACCCCCGGGAGTTCTGGCGCCGAAAGGAGACCGGGGCCTCCCGGCTCGCGGCCGAGCGGATCCGTTCGGGCGAGCGGGGGACCTACGGGGACGTCGCGGCCCTGGAGTCGCTCGCCGAACGAGCGACGCTCGCGCTCGTGAGCAACAACCGCCACGAGACCGCCCGGTTCGTCGCCGAATTCCTTCCGGTCCCGTTCGCGGCCGCCAGGGGTCGGCGGCCCACACCAGAGGGGTTCCATCGACGCAAACCCGACCCGCACCTCCTCCGCGACACCCTCGCCGAGCTAGGCATCGAGGCGGGGCTCTACGTCGGCGACCGCGAGACCGACGTCCTCGCCGCCGAGAAGGTGGGTCTCGAGGCCGTCTATCTTAGACGATCCCACAACGCCGACGTTCCGCTGCCGGAGGGCGCAGCGTACGAAATCGAGGGACTCGACGAGTTGGACGAGGTCCTCGAGGCGTCCGAAGGACGGTAGCGGTCGTTCCGGTAGCGCCTGCACTGCCCGAACGATTACTACGAATGCATGCGTGCGAATGACACGGAGTCAGCACTCGAAAGGGTCGGGCTCGTCGCGCGCTCGGAACACCGGACGAGGTGGTCAACCCGCGCTGGCCGAAGGGCGACGCGAACTCCGTCGGATCATCGGTTCCGCTCTCGCGACCGTGGAGCGGAATCTCGGTAATTTCGAGGACCGGTACCGGGTCCGCCGGGTCGGATCGACCTGCGAGTCGACTCCGCCCGATCCGACGCGGAGGTGAGACTACCAATGACCGAACACACCGATCACGCGGACGAACGAGCGATCACCGACAACTACGGCCGACCGGACCTCGAGCGGACGATCCTGGACGCCTACGAGAACGCGGGGACGGATACCACCCGGCTCACCCGGGACGACACCGCCGCGCTCGACGAGTTCCACATCCAGGGGCGCGACGCGACGCGAGCGCTCGCGGACCTCGCCGAAGTCCGTCCCGGCGACTGGGTACTGGACGTCGGCAGCGGAATCGGCGGACCCGCGCGAACGCTCGCCGCCGAGTTCGACTGTCGCGTAACTGGGATCGACCTCGTGGAGGAGTACTGCCGGGTCGCCGAGACCCTCACCGAACGACTTGGGCTCGAGGACCGCGTGAGCGTTCGACGCGGCAACGCCGTCGACCTGCCGTTCGACGACGGTGCGTTCGACGCCGTCTGGCTCCAGCACGTTTCGATGAACGTCGAGGACAAGGAACGACTGATCGACGAACTTCACCGCGTCCTTCGACCCGGCGGGCGGCTCGCACTGCACGAGGTCTGCGCTGGCCCCGGCGGCTCACCGCAGTTCCCGGTGCCGTGGGCAGACGATCCGTCTATCAGTTTTCTCGCCACGGCCGAGGAGCTCTCCAAGTTGCTGGCCGAAACGGGGTTCGAGGAACTCGAGTGGGTCGACGCGACCGACGATTCCCTCGAGTGGTTCCGTGGAAAGCTCGAGGCGATGGCCGCTCGGCCGGCAGACGCGCCCCCGCCGCTCGGGCTCAACCTGCTCATGGGTCCGGAGACGCCGACGAAGACGAAGAACGTCGTCCGAAACCTCGAGGACGAACGGATCGCGGTCGTGCAGGGCGTGGTAGAGAAGCCGGTCCAGTAACCCCGCTTGTACCTCGCTCTCGAACGCCGTCACCCCTCTCGGCTCGAGGGCAAACCACGCGACGTAGGCCTCGCGCTTTTCCATCCGGCCGCCGTACGGGTTCTCATGCCGACGTACGAACGGCAGACGCGGATCGAGGCCCCGCTCGAGGACGTCTGGGCGTTTCACTCGCGAGTGACGGGACTCGAGGGGGTGACGCCGACGTGGATGGGACTGACCGTCGAGTCGGTCGTCGGCCCTGACGGGGAGCCCGATCCAGGCGTCCTCGAGGCCGGCTCGAGGGTAACGCTGTCGACTCGCCCGTTCGACGTGGGGCCCCGTCAGCGGTGGACGTCGGTGATCACCGAGCGCGAGCGAACCGACGGGACGGCCTACTTCCGCGACGAGATGACCGACGGTCCCTTCGAGCGCTGGGTTCACACCCACGCCTTCTACGGCGACGGCGACGAGACGCTCCTGCGGGACCGCGTCGAGTACGAACTGCCGTTCGGCCCGCTGGGCAGGGCGGCGACGCCGTTCTCGCGGGTCGGCTTCGAGGCGATGTTCCGTGCTCGCCACCGGCTGACGAAGGAGAAACTCGAGTGATCGAATCGACGAACGAACCACGTCTGTTTTGATCGCGGCGTCGCTACCTCCTCGCATGAGTGCACACGATCGCCGACCGCTTGCCCGACGACGGCTCCTTGGCGCGCTGGGCGCGGGCGCCTGCGTCGCCGTCGCGGGCTGTCTGGACGGCGACGACGGTGCGGACGAAGACCCCGAGAGCGGCGAGAGCGGCGAGGGCGGCGACGACGACGCGGACGACGAGCATCCGAACGCCCCCCACCTCGAGGAGCCCGGCGACGAGCCCCTCGAGTTCGAGCGTGACCAGAGCTGCGTCGTCTGTGCGATGACGCCGACGGACTACCCCGACTGGCACAGCCAGCTCGCCCACGAGACTGAGGAACGGGCGATATTCTGTTCCTCGGGCTGTATGACCGCCTACCTCGCGGACGTCCCGGTCGACTCGGAGATCGTTGGCGCCTGGACCGTCGACTACGAGACCGGCGAGCTGATCGACGCCACGGCGGCCCACTTCGTGCTCGTCACCGACGAGGACGGCGTCGACGACGAGGTGATGGGGCTGAATCCCCGCGCGTTCGCCGACGAGGACGACGCCCTCGACTATCTCGAGGAGTGGGACGTCGAGGAGCTCACTGAGGACGATATTGTCGGCTTCGACGAGATCGACGCCGACGTCGCCTCGATCTACCGGGACGGTCGGTTCCCGACCGGCTGACGCGCCGATCCGACGAGTCGCCGGTACCGGAAACCGTTTGGTTCTGTCACGTCTTGCGGTCCGACGTGAACGCTGCCGACCTCGAGGTCACGCCCCTCGCCGCCCTGGGATTCGCCGTCTTCGCCGCCAGCACGAGCGCTATCCTGGTGCGCTGGAGCGCGGCCCCGAGTTCGGTCGCGGCCCTCTACCGCGTGCTGTTCACGACGGCGATCGTCGCGCCGATCGCCCTGCTGTGGTACCGCGAGGAGTTCGCCCGCCTCTCCCGGCGGGATCTGGGATTTGCGATCGTCGCCGGCATCGCGCTCGCGGTCCACTTCGCGGCCTGGTTCGAGAGCCTGAACCACACGAGCGTCGCCGCCAGCGTCACGCTCGTCCAGACCCAGCCGATCTTCGTCGCCCTCGGCGCGGGGCTGGTGCTCGGCGAGCGCGTCAACCGCGAGACGATCGTCGGCATCGTCGTCGCCCTGATCGGAGCGACCGCGATGTCGCTCGGCGGTGCCGGCGAGGCACCGATTTCGGACGCGACGATGTACGGCAACGCCCTCGCGGTCCTGGGGGCGGTCACCGTCGCGGGCTACGTGCTCGCGGGGCGGTCGATCCGCCAGCGCGTCTCGCTGTTTCCCTACGTGACCGTCGTCTATGCGGCCTGTACGCTCACGCTCGCGCTCCTTGTCGGCGCGCAGGGCCACGCCTACCTCGCCTACCCTCCCCGGGAGTGGCTGCTCTTTCTCGGGATGGCGATCGGACCGGGGATCTTCGGACACACGATCGTCAACTGGGCGCTGAAACACCTCGAGTCGGTCGTCGTCAGCGTCACCTGGCTGGGCGAACCAGTCGGATCGACCCTGCTGGCGCTTGTCCTGCTCGCGGAGGTGCCCGACGCGATCACCGTCGTCGGCGGCCTCGTCGTCCTCGCGGGGATCTACGTGACGACGATCGAGCGCGAGCGCCGGCGCGCCTCGAGCAGCGAGTAGTGCCGATCACTCCGAGAGCGACTCGAGGTAGGCCTTCCCGTCGTCGGTGATCACGAAGACGCCGCCCGAAATCTGGCGGACGTGGCCGTCCATCTGGAGTTCGTAACACCGTTCGGTAATCGTCACCGGGTGGGTCCCGAACTCGTCGGCCAGGGTCACCATCTCGGCCGGCCCCCGCTCGGCAAGCGTGGCCAACAGCGCTTGATCCGAGCATCCTTGCATGTGTGCTATTACCTCACACAGCAATAAGGAATATAAGGATTTCGACGACCGCCAGTAGATCAGAGCCCGAGGATCGACCGCGCCTCCGCGGGTGTGGCGACGGGACGACCGAATTCGTCGACGGGACGGACGAGTTCGGTCACGGTACTCGAGGTGCGGACAGGTCACGTCCGTGGGTATCTCCTGTTCAATGGTAGCTATTCTCATTAGACTTGGTTCGGGCGAGTCGCGGCGGACCGGATAGAAAGCTAGAAAGTAGCTAGCTAGGCTATGATTGTGGTTATCGAAGGGAAAACCGGTGAGTCAACAATGGCGACGAGAGAAGAAACCACAGTCAACGGCGTCGACGTCTCCGCCCTCGAGGGAGCGATGGAGGCGATCGACGACGACGCTGCCGCCGGTACGTTCACCTTTCGGGCCGAAACCGAGTGGGAGGACGCGCTGAAGGCGACGACCATCATCGACGAGTTCGATCAGGCGGGAGAAACCATCCATACGCAGGAGTTTACGCTTCGGGGCGACGAACCCGAGGAGATCCTCGGCGAGCGAACCGGCCCCAATGCCGTCGAGTTACTGCTCGGCGCGCTCGGCTCGTGTCTGACCGTCGGCTACGCGGCAAACGCCGCGGCCATGGGGATCGAACTCGACGACCTCCGATTCGAGATGACCGGTGATGTGGATCTGCGAGGCTTCCTCGGCCTCGACGAGGACGTCCGACCCGGCTACGAATCGATCACCTGCACGACCCACATCGAGGCGGACGCTTCGGAAGAGCGTCTCGAGGAACTGCGCGAGCGCGTCGAGGCGACCTCGCCGCTGATGGATATCGTCACGAACGAGGTGCCGCTCGTGACGCGGCTCGTCGTCGAGTAACGCGCTGCCGTTCCGAATCGGTTCTTTTCGGCGCGGGACACACCCCCGATAACGTCAGCGTCACCCCGTAACACCGGGGTGAGCGAAACGTCTCAAGGCTCGAGCGCCTACCACCGGTGTGTCACTCGAGACGCCCGGCCTCCACCACGTGACCGCGATCGCGGGCGACCCGCAGCGAACCGTCGACTTCTACGTCGGCACGCTGGGGCTGCGCCTGGTCAAACGAACCGTCAACCACGACGACCCCGGAACCTACCACCTCTACTTCGGCGACGAGGAGGGGACCCCCGGGACGAACATCACCTTCTTCCCGTGGACCGACGAGGGTCGACCCGGGCAGTTCGGCGCCGGACAGACGAAGACGACCACCTACCGGATCCCGCCGGGGTCGGTCGACTACTGGCGCGATCGCCTCGAGTCGCGGGACGTCGCGATCGAGCGCGAGCAGCGGTTCGGCGAGACGGCCCTCCGGTTCACCGATCCCGACGGAATCGGACTCGAGCTGGTCGCCGCGAGCGGCGACTCGAGCGCGACACCCTGGACCGACGGCCCGGTTCCGACCGACCACCAGCTGCGGGGCTTTCACGGCGTGACGCTCGCGGTCGGCTCGGTCGACGCGACCGCGGCCGTATTGACCGACGTGCTGGGCTACGAGCTCGAGGACGAGGCCGACGACCGACGGCGCTACCGGAGCGCAGCCGGCGGACCGGGATCGATCGTCGACCTCGTCGAGACCGACGTCGGCCGCGGTCGGATGGGCGTCGGGACGGTCCACCACGTCGCCTTCACCGTGGAGAGTGTCGAACAGCAAGCGGAGTGGCGCGAGGCTTTCGCCGACCACGGGCTCTCGCCGACCGAGGTGATCGACCGGAAGTACTTCCAGTCGATCTACGTCCGCGAGCCCGGCGGGATTCTCTTCGAGATGGCGACGAAAGGGCCCGGGTTCGCCGTCGACGAGGACCCCGCGGAGCTGGGGTCCGAACTCGTCCTGCCCGACCACCTCGAGGACGAACGCGAACGGATCGAAGCGCAGCTGCCGCCGTTTGACGACCCGACCGTCGACGCGAGCGACTGAGCCCGCTCCCTCGGGCCGGCTGACGCCGCTGGTCCTTTTTACTGCGGCCCCGTCCTACGGGGAGTCATGACCGCACCCGACGAGACGACGCGCGATCCGACCTTCCGGTTCGAGTACCACCCGGCGACGATCAGGTTCGGCGCGGGCTGTGTCGACGACCTCGAGGCCGAACTCGAGGCACTGGGCCTCGAGCGCGCGCTGGTCGTCTGTGGCTCCACGGTCGGGGGCACGACCGAGGTGATCGATCCCGTCCGCGAGGGGGTGGGTGATCGGCTGGCGGGGGTCTTCGACGAGACGACGCCCGACAAACGGCTCGGAACGGCGTTCGACGGGCTCGATCGCCTCGAAGCGGAGGACGCGGACGTCCTCGTGAGCGTCGGGGGCGGGAGTAGCCTCGACGTCGCGAAGGCGATCAGCGTCCTCGCGGCGAGCGACCGCTCGCGCGACCGGGTCGCCGAGGAGTTCGCCCAGACGGGGACGATCGACGTCCCCGACGACGGGCTAGTCCCGATCGTCGCGGTCCCGACGACGCTGGCCGGGGCTGACCTCTCGACGGGCGCCGGGATCACGGCCGCCCCCGACTCGGGCCTGGTCGACGAGGAGCTCGGAGGCGGGATCTCCGATCCCGGGCTGATGCCAACCGCCGCGTTCTACGACCCCGAACTGGTCGCGACGACGCCCGACTCGATCCTCGTGGGGTCGGCGATGAACGGCTTCGACAAGGGCCTCGAGACGATCTACGCCGCCAACGCGACCCCGGTGACCGACGCGGCGGCCAGACACGGCCTCGAGAAATTCGAGGACGGGCTCGAGGCGTTCGGGCAGGGCGAGCGCGACCTTGCGGTCTACGAAGCGCTGCTCGAGGGCCTGATCCTCGTCCAGTACGGGATCTCCCGCCCCGACGGGACGACGCTCTCGATAGTCCACGGCTTCGGCCACGGCCTGCGGGACGCCTACGACCTCCAGCAGGGGGTCGCCCACGCGGTCGTCGTTCCTCACGTCCTCCGCTACCTCTTCGAGCACGAGGACGTCGACGCGCGGGCGGGGCTGCTCGCGAACGCCCTCGGCGTCGGCGAGGCCGCCGACCACGGCGCCGCGGTCGTCGACCGGGTCGCGGAGCTGTGCGACGAGCTCGGGCTCCCGTTCCGCCTTCGGGACCTCGAGTCCGTCGGGGACGACGACTTCGCCGACGTCGCGGAGGCGATCCTTGCCGACGGCTTCATGGCCAACGCCCCGCCGGGACTCGACCCGACCGCCGAGGAAATCGAGGGCGTGCTCGAGGAGGCGTGGTAACGAAACTCACTCCCGGAGACCGTACCACACCCGAACCCCTGAATCGTAGCTCCCTCTTCCCGTCGATCAACCGACCGTTGTTGTTGTTGAATAAGTACCCTGACACTCTGAGTCCCACCGCTGGACGCCGTCTCTACTGAGACGTGGAGGGACGGACGACGACTGCGCCGCTACCGTGACCCGCTTCATCGAACCGTCGACTGTGGATAAGACGGAGATCCCCGTCTCAGTCAAGTATCATTGCTCTCGACTACTCCCATTCAGCGCTGTCAAGTCGCCAGGTGAAAATTGCTTTCAGGACCACGACGAGACTGTTCGTCTCACCCTCGCCCCAGATGGCAGTCTCCGAGCGTGGGTCGGAGACGCTTGCCTCCACACCGTTCACGAGCGCGCTTACGAGCGTTTTCCGTCCGTCAATCATCATGAGCCGGCCCGCGGACGTATCTGACCAGACCCACAGCGACTCGAACATTGTCGCATCGGGAATCTCGTCTTGAATATGCTCCTGGACGTCCGGTGATACCCCCGCAAGCTTAATCGAGACATCACGGTCTGCGGCCTCACTCAACCCGTCGATCAGTTCGTCGGTGAGGAGGTCCTCGACAGTCATGTAAATGATTTCCTCTTCCGCAGCGGCGAAGAACTCCAGTACTCGATCCGTGACCGCTTTCTGTCCACCGGTCGTCCAGACCCCTCGTTGCTCGACTCGCTGTTCTGCCGGCTCGAGTTCGCTCAGTGCCGTCCGGAGCGTATCTGTTCGATGCTGGAAGTCGCGTTCGAACCGTCGGCTGGCGGTTTCGGCGGAGATTACCCAAAACTCCTTGGGAGAGGATTGCTGGACATCGACGAGTCCCCACTCGTGTAACTCGTCGACGGCATCGTACACGCGAGTGCGTGGTACCTCCGACACCTGGCTCACGTCTCTGGCCGTCCCCGTGCCGAGGCTGGCGAGCGCGACGAACGTCCGCGCGGCGTATCCACTCAACCCGAACCGTTCGAGTTGCTCGATCGCGGCGGTCTCCGGGTCTTTTGATGGATTACTACTCATCGAGATACCAGCTCTGGATCAGTACGAACCCAGCCACGCAAGGTGGCTGCGCCGGCACGCAGCAGTAAGGTGGTTGGGACACAGTACTGGACTGCGTACCGGTCTAGAAGTCAGCCGTCACACCGTATATTCTTTTTGTGATTAATCGGGTGACTATCCAACTTCATCTTTTTCTGGATTTTCATCTCTCGAATTGTCCCATCCCACTGTAGTCACTAAGATAGTTACAACGAGACGAGCAAGCCGTGAGCTGCCGCGTATTCTCTCGGTTAGCGAGCGCCTCACGGCCTATTGAAGAGGGGTGTCATAATAGGAGTGACAATGCCTATCCGTTCTGGGACCCAACATTTGGGTGAATTTCCGGGCTTTCCGGAAGGTTGAGACACATGGATACGAATGACAATGTGGAGGAAGCGGTCGACGTCCTCCAACAACTCGGGTTGAAAGAATACGAGGCGCGGTGCTTCGTCGGTCTCTCCCGTCTCCATTCGGGGACAGCAAAGAAACTCAGCGAGATGACCGAGGTTCCCAGAACACGGGTGTACGATGCGGTCCGAGTGCTAGAGTCCCAGGGTCTTGTCGAAGTCCAGCACTCGAGCCCACAGGAGTTTCGAGCCGTCTCCCTCGAGGAGGCGACCGAAACGCTTCGTGACCAGTACGACGCGCGCGTCGAACGGCTCGAGAACGCGCTCGACACGGTCGACATCGTCGACGAGGGCGATGACACCCCCATCCAACAGGTGTGGGCACTGTCCGGTCAAAGCGGGATCGGAAACCGAACGGATCAACTCATCAAGGAAGCGACCGACGAGGTCGTGCTCGTTATCGGCGATGAATCGCTCCTGACAGCGGATCTCGTTGACTCCCTCAATGAGGTGGTCAGTAACGGCGTCACTCTGATCATTGGTGCGCTAACGGAGCCGTTAGAAGACCAGATTCAAACGAAGGTTCCGGACGCCACAACGTTCATCACGGGCCTGGAGTGGCTACACAGCGAAAACGCGACCGAAGACGAGACAGCCATTGGTCGGTTACTGTTGGTCGATCGATCGACGATCCTGGTGAGTTCGATCATGCCTGGCTCGAAAGAGGAACAGGCGATCTTTGGCGAGGGGTTCGGGAACGGACTTGTCGTGATCGCTCGTCGACTCATGGCCCAGGGACTGGTAGCCGCTCACGACCCCGGACACTGACTTCTCCAACGACTGCAGTCGTGGGGTTCTGCTGGCCACAGACCAGCGCCCGCCACAGACGGGCATCCCCGTATGGGAGCTGCCCGGTTGGATGCCGGGGCTTTGGGCCGAGCCAGTACGGCTCCCGACTGAGACAGTGGCTTTAGTGAGCGTGCCTCGGACTCGGCATCTAACTGTACGGGAGGATGCCAAATCAAGCTCACGCGCTTCATCCCAGGACTGAAGTCGTGGACTTTCGCGCTGGTTCGTTGTAATCCGACAGAACAACTGTTGGCTCAGCTGTCACTGCAATTCGGTCCGGTCTCGATCTCGACCGTCAGTAACCCGTGGACAGTCCTCGAGAAGCTGAACGGTAAGGTATTCGCCGTTGTCGACGGTGACGCGACAGCGACTGTAGACGAGCGAGAAGCGACCACCGATCCGCGGTTCGCCGTTAGACCGCGAGTCGAAGAGTGCATCTAGTGCGTCCGGATTGATGACATGGGTTAGTGGCGGCATCGATCCCGGCTGACGACCCTCTACGGCGCTCACTGCGCGAACGATAGCGGTAGCCACCGATTCGTCTACTCCGATCTCGTATTCCATACTATTAGTTAGGATTCACGGGTAAAGACTCGTAGTATTTTCACCCAAATAATCAAAACATCCCAGTGCCGATCTCCACCGAGAACAGCATTCGAAACCGCTCAACCCGCTTTGGCTCGAGCCACGTTCGGTCGCGGCTATGATCATCAGTATACTCAACGTCGAGATTGCTTAGCAGGGGCTCCGTGGGCGACATGGTTCGTAAGCGAGCGTAGTGAATCGGTCGGTCAACATTGCAGCACTCGGATATTCGGCTGACAACATGACAGATCACATAGAGAGACTGCAAGAGAATTACGGTTGATGTCGCCGTTTTGCCAGAGACAGGGCTTCTCTGGATTCCGTTACGTGGAGCTGCACACGTCCCTTTTTCTCGTCGGGTTCGCTCGCGTTGCTCGCTCACCACTCTCTGCTCACGGGCGGAAGCGCCTGTTCGCATGGTCAGCGGGACCGAAGGTCCCGCTCGACTCCAAAAATCCACGCTAAAAAGCCGCTCGCTCCCGTTGGTCGCTCGCGGATGCTGTGCTCGAACCGCACCGCAGCGGTCTCGGTTTCGCCTGTACGTAACGCGAGTTTCGTACGATAGGGTGAACAAAGGAACTGTGCTACGATCTACTGTTATCGTCGAGAGCTGCCGACGCGGGCGGTTCGACGCCCCGGCGTTGCGGTTCCATCCCTTCGTGGAGCGGCGAGACGAGCCTGATCAGGGAGACAACCAGTACCGTCGTTCCGGCCGCGAGGACGAACAGTGCCGTCGGCGCTCCGAGGTGGACAGCCTCGAGAACGGAGAGCCCGAACCCACCGGTAGCAAGCGAGACGACGGTCCAGCCGCCGAGGTCGTCGGGGACGGCGGCGAGCAGCCGTTCCCGGAAGAACACAGCGTAGGCGACCCCCACCCAGACGCCGACCGTGAGCGCGAGCCAGCTGTTGCCGGCCGCGAAACCGCCCAGATCGACGGATGCGAACCAGGCGAATAGCGGAAGTCCGACGAGCAAGACGAGGAACTCGCCCGCCCGTCCCGACGGGCTCGCCCAGTTGCCATCCCCGTCACGGAACGGTTCGAGTGGAGTCCGCGTCATTACCTGTCGGTTCGATGGGGATCGGGTTGAATGTTTCCTGAGCCGACAGCTCTCGCGGCGACGGGGCACGACCCTTTCGCGTACCAGCACGCCTCTCCGCAAGCGCGGGATACTCCGGTCCGGGGACCGTCCGTCGGGAGACGATGAGCGAGATGAGCGCCTACGTGCTCGAAGAGTACGGCGATCCCGACAACTTCGCGGAGACGACCGTCGAGATCCCCGACCCCGGCCCCGAGGAGATCCGCGTCGAGGTCGCCGCGACCAGCCTCAACCCGGTCGACTACAAGATCCGCCGTGGCGACCTCGCCGATATCGGTCCCGAGATGCCCGCAATCTTACACTGCGACGTCTCGGGGATTGTCGACGCCGTCGGCGAGGACGTCGAGGCCTTCGAGGCGGGCGACGAGGTCTATGGCATGCCCGGCGGTGCTGGCCGCCAGGGCGCACTCGCGGAGTACGTCGTCGGCCACGCGGGGACGTTCGCTCGCGCTCCCGAAGCGATTTCGCTCGAGGAAAGCGCGGCCCTGCCCGTCGTCGCGCTGACCGCCTGGGAGATGCTCGCGGACAAGACGACCGTCGACATCGGCGAGGAGGTGCTGGTCTACGGCGCCAGCGGCGGCGTCGGCCACGTCGGCGTCCAGTTCGCGAAGTGGTTCGGCGCCGAGGTGACCGCGACGGGCTCGAGCGACGACAAGCTGGAACTGGCGGCGGAGCTGGGCGCCGACGCGACGGTTGACTACACCGAGACCGACGTCGAGCGCTACGTCGCCGAGCACGCGGGCGGCGACGGCTTCGACACCGTCTTCGATCCGATCGGCGACGACCACCTCGAGACGGCCTTCGAGGCGGTTCGCCCCTTCGGAACCGTCGTCACGACCGAGTCGAGCGCGACCGGGGAGCTGGATCTGTCGCCGATGCACATGAACTCGCTCGAACTGGGGGTCGTGCTGGTGATCCTCCCGGTACTGCTCGGCGAGCGTCAGGAGCGAATCGGCGAGGAACTCGCCGATATCGCGGCGCTGGTCGACGACGGCGCGGTCGAGCCGCACGTCGACGAGCGGTTCGGCTTCGACGCGGTCGCCGACGCCCATCGCCTGGGCGAGGACGGCGACTTCGTCGGAAAGTTGCTTTTGGTCAACGAGTGAGGCGGCGGTTCCCGTCGATCCCCGGCGTCAACCGAGGGCGACGTAGGCGAGGACGTCCTCGCGGGTGATCTCGTCGTCCTCGTCGCGCTCGATCGCGATCAACTCTCCGCCGACGGGGGCGGGCACGTCGACGCTTACCTTCTCGACCTGAATCTCGCAGACGGCCTCGCCCTCTTCGACCTGCCGTCCTTCCCGGGCGAACCAGTTGACGACGACGCCTTCCTCCTCCTCGACGTCGTCGGGCCAGGCGTCGCTCGCGGCGACGGCGACGCGGTCGTCGTTCCCGCTCATGACTGGGTGGAACGAACGGCGTCCTCGATATCCTCGGCGTCAGGAATCACCTCGTTCTCCATGGGTCGGGCGTAGGGCAGCGGCACGTCGGGCACCGCGACCCGCTCGAGGTCCTCGAGGTCCTCGAGATCCTCCTCGGCGACGCTGGCGATTATTTCGCCGGTGACGCCGTAGGACCGGTAGTCCTCGTCGACGACGACGAGCCGTCCGGTTTTGGCGACCGACTCGCGGATCGTCTCGGTGTCGAGGGGGACGAGCGTCCGGAGGTCGATCACCTCGGCGTCGATGCCGTCCTCGGCGAGAGTCTCGGCGGCCTCGAGCGCCCGGTGGACGTGCAGGCCCAGCGTGACGACGGTGGCGTCTTCCCCCTCGCGTTTGACGTCGGCGCTGCCGAAAGGAATCGTATACTCCTCGTCGGGCACCGGCGTCTTCGGGCCGTCAGGGGCGGGCATCCAGCCGATTCCCATCAGGCGCTTGTGGAACAGGTAGACGACGGGATCGTCGTCCCGGATCGCATTATGCATCAGCCCCTTCGCTTCGTAGGCCGTCGAGGGGACGACGACCTTCATTCCGGGAAGGTGGGCGAAGGTACCGTACAGCGTCTGGGAGTGCTGGGCGGCGTCGTTGTACGTGCCTCCGACCGCGGCCGTCAACACCATCGGGACGTTGACCGCGCCGCCGCTCATGTAGGTGTTCTTGGCCATCTGGTTGTAGATCTGGTCCATCGCGACCCCGAAGAAGTCGACGAACATCAGCTCCGCGATGGGGCGCATCCCCTCCTGTGCGGCGCCGACGGCCGCGCCGAGGTAGGCCGTCTCGCTGATCGGGACGTCCATCACCCGGTCGCGGCCGAACTCCTCGAGCAGCCCCTCCGTGCTGTCGAAGATGCCGCCGTAGTCGGCGACGTCCTCGCCCATGTAGAACACCTCCTCGTCCTCGCGCATCTCGTGGGCGATCGCCTCGACCATCGCGCGGCTCATCGTCAGTTCGCGTTCGATCGCCTGCCGTCGTTCTTCCTGCGCCATCAGTCGTCACCTCCCGCGAGCTCGTGGTTCGGTTCCTCGGTCGTCACGCCTGAGGACGGGTTGACGAAGACGTCCTTGTAGGCTGCTTCCGGATCGGGTTCGGGCTGTTCCTTGGCCCACTCGATCGCCTCGTCGACACGGTCGCGGGCGTCCTCGCGGATCGCCTCGAGCTCGTCGTCGGCGAGCCCCTCGCTTCGCAGGTCGTCGGCGAGTCGTTCGATCGAATCCCGCTCCCGTGCGGCCTCCTTGTCCTCGTCCGGGCGGTAGCTCTCGGGATCGCCCATGAAGTGGCCCATTCGGCGGTGGACCTGCACCTCGAGCAGCGTCGGTCCGTTGCCGGCTCGCGCCCGACCGACGGCCTCCTTCGCGGCGTCGTAGACGGCCGTCGCGTCGTCGTAGTCGACGCGGGTGCCGGGCATATCGAACCCGTCGGCTCGCTGCGAGCCGTCCACGACGTCGGTGACACGATCCTTGGGCATACTGATCGCCCAGTCGTTGTCCTCGATCACGAAGATTACGGGCAGTTCGCGGACCGCCGCGAGGTTCAGCGACTCGAGAAACCCGCCCTGGCTGATCGCGCCCTCGCCGAGGAAGGCGACGGCCACGCTGTCCTCGCTTCGTTTCTTCGCCGCGAGCCCCGCGCCGACCGCGGGCGGACAGCCCTGGGCGATGATGCCGCTGCAGGCGAAGCCCACGTCGGGATCGAACAGATGCATGTGGCCCCCCTTCCCGCTGCTCAGCCCGGTCTCCCGACCGAAGATCTCGGCGGTCATCCGCTTCAGGTCGACGCCCTTCGCGATCGCGACGTGGTGGGGCCGGTGTGGCGCCGTCACGGTGTCGTCGTCGCGCAGGTGTCGACAGACGCCCGCGGCGGCGGCCTCCTGGCCCGCGGCGAGGTGCAACTCGCCCGGAATCGGTCCAGCCGAGATATCGAACGCCGGCTGCTTGCCCTCGAGGTACTCCTCCTGGAGCCGTTCCTCGTAGTACCGTGCCGTTACCATCTCCTCAAACATTCCACGTAGTTCGTTACCAGCCACCATGATGCATGTCGTCACCATCGACACGAATTATCATATAGATGGTGTCCGCCGACCCCCCAAAGTCGCAACAGACGGCACACAGTGTATGACTCGTCCGCTCGTAATACTACCTCATGAGCGTCATCGTCGAGTTCAGCATCGCAACCGAGGAGTTCGTCTTCGGCTCGACCCTCGAGACGGTCGAACACATGGAGATCGAACTCGAGGCGATCGTCCCCGTGGGGGGACAGGTCGTGCCGTACTTCTGGGCGACCGGGGAGGGATTCGAGGCGTTCGAGCGCCACGTCGGCTCGGATTCGGGTATCGAGAGCATCACCCGGATCGATCGGATCGACGGCACCGCGCTGTACCGGGCGGTGTGGTCCAGCGACGCCGACGGCCTTCTGGAGGGACTCGCCGACTCCGAGGCCGTCGTCCTCGAGGCGATGACGACCGAGGAGGGCTGGTACTTTAGGGTCCGGTTTCCGAGCAACGAGGAGGTAGAGCGGTTCTCCGAGTACTGCGCCGAACGATCGATCTCGATTCGGGTCGGCCGGGTCCACCCCCTCGCGGAGGCCTCGCGGGCGGGCCGGCGCTTCGAACTCACGCCCGGTCAGCGGGAGGCGATCGTCCTCGCCGTCCGGCGCGGCTACTTCGAGGTGCCGCGGGAAACCGATCTCACCGCGGTCGCCGACGAGCTGGGAATCTCCCAGCAGGCCGCCTCCGAGCGCGTCCGCCGCGGCGCCAACGCGGTGCTCCGGGCCGTCCTTCCCGTTCCCCGTTCGGAGTGAGCGGCCCCGCCGTATTATAAAGTGGTTGTCGTAACCGACCGATAGTCGAAAGGGGACGAGAGCGTATCCTGATTTATGATACCACCCGGTCACGACGCGTCCGATGCGGTCGACGGCGTCTACGAGGTCCTCTCTCACCGGACGCGACGGCGGCTCCTCCGCGTGCTCCGGACGCGATCCGAGACGACGCTCGAGGCCGTCACCGCGGAGCTCGCCGAGCGCGGGGACGACGTTCGACCGTCGGAGCGAACCAGGCTCGAGGTCGCGCTCTACCACTGGCACCTGCCGAAGATGGCGGACCTGGGCGTGATCGAGTACGACTCGGAAAGCGGGAGGATCCGAACGAACGATGCGACCCGCGCCGCCTGGAGGCTGCTCCGGGCTCGAGAGGAGGCGGTTCGATCGGACCGAAACGACGGCCGGTAACCGATCGACGCTACCGAAGCCCGGCGAGCACCAGCACGATCCCCAGCACCGCACCGACCGCGACGAGTCCGAGGCCCGTGGCGCCGATCATCTCGGCCGACGTCCAGCCGGTGATCTGCTCCTCGTAGGTCATCGCTCCGGCCGAGACGACCAGCGAGAGTCCTGCACCAAAGATCGTCGTCGCCAGGTCCACGCCGAACGGGCTCCCAATGTCAGGCATCACCGTCACTGGATGTTCGAGGCGGATACCACCAATGCCGTCTGTCGCAGACGGTATTTGTATCCCGCTGAACAGTCCCTCGAGGCGGACGAACGCGGCCGTCGACGGGGAGCGGTCAGCTCTCGTTTTCGTCGTCCCGTTCGTCGGGGCTGCCGCCGGTCTCGTTCTCCTCGTCGACCGGGCCGCCGCCGCCACCGTTGGAGTCGTTCGCCTCGTCGGGGTGGTCGATCTGGTCGTCGTCCTCGCCGTCGTCGTCGCTACAGCCGGCCAGTGCAGTCAGCGAGCCGACCGCGGCCAGGCCGGTGAGTTGTATCGCGTCTCTGCGCTCGAGGGGCAACTGTGAGTCCTCGGTCATCGGATGCGTCGAGGTTCTCGACTCACATGGATAGCCCTCGTGCTTGCGGGATCGGACGAGCGATCGAACGCCTTTTGCGACGCCGTCGGGTACGTCACGCCAATGGACGTATTGATCGTCGGCGCGGGGGCCATGGGGACGTGGTTCGGCGACGCCGTCGACGCCGACGTCGCCTTCGCCGACGTCGATCCGGCGACCGCCGTCGCGGCCGCGGACGCCGTCGGGGGCGAGGCCGTTCCCATCGAGGACGAGGACATCTACGACGTCGTCTGTATCGCGGTGCCTCTCTCCCACGCCGACGAGGCGATCACCGCTCACGCCTCGCGGGCGGGAGAGGCGATAGTCGACGTCTCGGGAGCGATGGCCGACCCGCTCGCGGCGATGGCTCGCCACGCGCCCGATCTCGAGCGTGCGAGCCTCCATCCGCTCTTTGCGCCCGAACGGGCGCCGGGCTCGATCGCGGTCGTCCGCGAGAACGCGGGACCGACGACCGCGGCGGTGTTCGAGGCCCTCGAGGACCGGGGCAACGACCTCGTCGAGACGACGCCCGAAGAGCACGACGAGGCGATGGAGACGGTCCAGTCGGCGACCCACGCCGCCGTTCTCGCGTTCGCGCTGGCGGCCAGAGACGTGCCCGACGGGTTCGAGACGCCGATCTACGAGGAACTGCGAGCGCTCGCGGCGCGGGTGACTGAGGGAACGCCTCGAGTCTACGCCGACATCCAGGAGACCTTCGACGGCGCCGAACCCGTCGCCGACGCCGCTCGAGCGCTCGCCGACGCCGACCACGACGAGTTCGAGGATCTGTACGCGGAGGCGGCACGGAAGCTACGCGAGGAGGGTGATCACGAATGACCGACCAACGAGAGGCGATCCGTTCGAACGCGAAGTACCTGCGAAACGTCCGTCCGATCGATCCCGAGGAGATCTGCGACTACGTCGAGGGAAGTCCCCATCCGGCTGTCGTCCGCCAGCACCTCCGGGAGGACGCCGTCTCGCTGGGCCTGCTCGAGCGCGAGGACGGCACCTTCGTCCCGGTCGGGGACGAGCCCGTGAGCCCGCGTCGCGGCCCCGTCGAGGGCTTTCCCGACCGCTACGGGGATCGACTCGAGGACCTGCTCGTCGACCGCTACGGCGTCGACTGGCACCGCGACGGGACGGGACAGCTCCTGCGGTCGACGATCCGGCGGTTCAAATCCCGCTACCTCGAGGGCCGGCCCGTCGAATACGACGACGACGTCGCCGCGGGCTATGCGATTTACCACCTGCCCGGCTACTACGCGGCGGTCCAGTACGCGCTCGACGATCTGGCCGAGCGGGGTCTGCTAGACCGAGAGCTTCGTGTGCTCGACGTCGGCGCCGGCGTCGGCGGCCCCGTCCTCGGGCTCTGTGACTACCTTCCCGACGACGCTGTCCTCGAGTACCACGCGATCGAACCCAGCGCGGCCGCCGATGTCCTCGACGGGCTGCTCGAGGAGACGGGTCGGAACGTCCACCCGACGATTCACCGCGAACCCGTCGAGGACGTCGACCTCGATTCGATCGGCGACGGCGAGGGGTTCGATCTCGTGCTCGCCTGCAACGTCCTGAGCGAACTGGCGGACGCCGAGGCGGTCGCCCGCTCGGCGCTCGAGGCCCTCAAGCCCGACGGTACTCTTCTCGGAATGGCGCCCGCGGACAAGAACACGAGCATCGAACTCCGGGCGCTCGAGCGCGATCTCGAGGGGACGACGATCGATCCCTCGAGCGCGGGCGACGGGTCGGCCAGCGAGGTCACGGTCTACGGCCCGACGGTTCGGCTCTGGCCCGGCGCGACGCCGACCGACCGGGGCTGGTCGTTCGACGCCCGCCCCGATCTGGCGGTGCCGTCGTTCCAGCGACAGCTCGACGAAGCGACGCCCGAGGACGACGCCGACCACGCCCCCGGCGAGTTCGTCAACGTCGACGTCCAGTTCTCCTACTCGCTGCTCCGTCTGGACGGGAAGCGTCGGATCGAGATCGACCTCGAGACCAGCGACTGGGCGAAGATGGCCGAAACGGAGCGCCACGTCACGAACCGGGTCGACCTCGCCGCGGCGAAGCTCAGCCGCTCGCTTTCGGCCGAGGACGCGAACCCGCTGTTCAAGATTAGCGACGGCAGCGAGACCGTCGATCACTACGCGGTCCTCACGCGGGAGAGTTCGCTCAACCGGCCGCTGCTCGAGGCCGACTACGGCGAGGTGCTCACCTTCGAGGGGATTCTGGTTCTCTGGAACGACGACGAGGGGGCGTACAACCTGGTCGTCGACGAGGAGACGATCGTCGACCGAATCGGATAGGTCGCCCCTTCCGGAGCCCTTTTCGCGCCCCCGTCCGAGGCTGTCGGTATGAGCGACACCCTCGAGATCCTGCTGACTAACGACGACGGGATCGACAGCACGGGAATCAAAGCGCTCCACGACGCCCTCGCCGAGCACGCGAACGTCACCGTCGTGGCGCCCGCGAACGATCAGAGCGCCTGCGGCAGATCGATGTCGCACGCGGTCGACGTTCGAGAGCACGAACTCGGCTACGCCGTCGAGGGGACGCCGGCCGACTGCGTCGTCGCCGGGCTGGCCGAACTCGGCCCCGAGCCGGATCTCGTCGTCGCCGGCTGTAACGAGGGGGCGAATCTCGGCGAGTACGTGCTCGGCCGGTCGGGGACGATCAGCGCGGCCGTCGAAGCCGCCTTCTTTGACGTGCCAGCGATCGCGACCTCGCTGTACGTCCCGCTAGGTGACATCACGTTCGACGAACTCGAGGTCGAGCCCACCGACTTCGAGGAGGCGACCCGCGTCACCTCCTACCTCGCCGAACACGCCCTCGAGGCGGGAATCTTCGATCACGCGGCGTACCTGAACGTCAACGTTCCCCTGCCGGACACGGATCCCGCACCGATCGAGATCACGCAGCCGTCGAAGCGCTACGAGATGGACGCCGAGCGAAACGGCGACGCCGTTCACCTCACCGACCGGATCTGGGAGTCGATGGATCCGGAGACGATCCCGGATCCCGAGGGGACGGACCGACGGGCCGTCGCCGAGGGCCGGATCAGCATCTCGCCGCTGACGGCACCGCACTCGGCGAACCACCACGAAGCGCTCGAGGCACTGGCCGAAACCTATCTCGAGACGGTCACCGCGACCAGCAGGTAAACTCGGCGCGATCCGGAACTGTTTCTTTCTCCGATGTCCTCTCGTTCGTACGACACGCTCGAGACCCGACCGGGACTCGCACGGGGTTGAACACCCACCGCGATACCGTCGCGGTGACGGGAGCGACGGACTCCGCCGTCCTCACGAACTCGTTCGGCCGACTTGCGCCTCGCAAGGCCGTCGCTATTCGGCCGGGATCGCATGAGCACAAACCGAACTCGACAGCAGACCAAGTATATAACGGACCGAACACAAGTGCAAGGTATACCGACGTTCAAGCAGCGGTACTTACAGCGGAGGAGATCAACAGATGGTATTTAACACGCTCTGGACACGGCTCTCGTCGCTCTGGTCGAACGAGCCGGCCGACGCCGACGACACCGATTCCGGCACGGAGACGGAGACGAAGTCGAGCGAGGAGCAGCGAAACGAAACGCTGAGCTACGCCGAACAGATCGAGTACGGTACGGACGATCGCCAGCTCCACGACGACGACAAGGTGTTGCGCCTGCTCGTCAAACGCGGCGGGCGCGTCGACGAATCGACGGTTCTCGAGGAGACCAACTGGTCGGAGGAACACCTGCGCGAGGTCGTCGAACAGATGGAGGATGAGGACCAGGTCAGCGCGATCACGGTTGGACAGAAGCGCGTGATCTGCCGGCGCGGGTTCGAGCCGAAGGGATACCGCTCTCACCTTAACGAGTAGTCGGAGTTCGGATCGTGTTCGATACGAGTGTACACCAGAGACGTCTTTACGCCGTCCTCCGGCGGCCGCAGTCGGAACGCCCACGCAACCCGCCGTAACTGATATCAGTTACCCTATTACGGCAACACCTAACAAGCCTCGGGACGAATGTACTGATCATACGTTACAATGACCGAGATCGGCGGATTCCAAGACAACGTCGCACGCATCGACCTCAGCGAGGGCGAGGTAAATTACGAGGGTATCGACGAGGAGGACGCGCGGAAGTATATCGGTGCGCGCGGACTGGGGGTAAAGTACGTTTTCGAACAGGGGACGGACGTCGACCCGCTCGGGCCGGACAACCTGCTGGCGTTCATGAACGGCCCGCTGTCGGGGACGCAGGTAACGATGAGCGGTCGGATCGCCATCTGTACGAAGTCGCCGCTGACCGGGACGGTCACCGACAGCCACCACGGCGGCTGGTCGGGCGCCCGACTGAAGTGGGCCGGGTTCGACGGCCTGCTGTTCGAGGGCGAGGCCGACGAGCCGGTCTACGCCTACATCGAGGACGGCGAGGTCGAACTCCGGGACGCCTCCCACCTCTGGGGGAAGGGCGTCCACGAGACCCGCGATACGATCGAGGAGGAGGTCGACGGCCAGTACGGCAAGAACCTCTCGATCATGGCGATCGGTGACGGCGGCGAGAACCAGGTCCGGTACGCCTGCATCATGAACGAGGACGACCGTGCCTCCGGCCGGGGCGGCACGGGCTGTGTCGCCGGCTCGAAGAACCTCAAGGCGGTCGTCATCAAGTCCAACACGAAGATGCCCCAGCCCGCCGACCCGGAGACGTTCAAGGAGGGCCACCAGCAGGCGATGCAGGCGATCACCGAGTCCGACGTCACCGCGCCCAACGAGGGCGGGCTCTCGATGTACGGCACCAACGTCCTGATGAACATCACCGAGGAGATGGACGGCCATCCGACGAAGAACGGTCGGTACACCTCGGCGATCTCCTACAACGACGCCGAACAGGGCGGCGAGAACGTCATCGACGCCGAGCGCATCAGCGGCGAGAACGTCCGCGAGAACATCCTCGTCGACGAGCCGACCTGTCACTCCTGTCCCGTCGCCTGCAAGAAGGAAGTCGAGGTCGACGTGATGCACAAGGGCGAGGAGATGAACGTCCGGATGGAGTCGTTCGAGTACGAGTCCGCCTGGGCGCTCGGAACGAACTCGCTGAACGATGATCGCGACAAGATCGCGGTGATGATCGATCGCTGCAACGACATGGGGATCGACACGATCGAGGCGGGCAACATCATGGCGATGGCGATGGACGCCACCGAAGAGGGTAAGCTCGACGACGTCGACGAGGGAATGGAGTGGGGCGACGCCGACGAGATGATCGAGATGATCGAGCGCATCGCCAACCGCGACGGCGAGCTTCCGGATCTGCTCGCGGAAGGCCAGGAGCGGTTCGCCGACGCGATCGACGCCCACGACTGCCGGCTCGACGTCAAGGGCCAGTCGATCGCGGCCTACGACCCCCGCTGCATGAAGGGGATGGGGATCGGCTACGCCACTTCGAACCGCGGCGCCTGCCACCTGCGCGGCTACACCCCCGCCGCCGAAATTCTGGGCATCCCAGAGAAGGTCGACCCCTACGAGCACGAGGGCAAGGGTGAACTCACCGCCGAGTTCCAGGACCTCCACGCCATCTCCGACTCGTTCGACATCTGCAAGTTCAACGCCTTCGCCGAGGGTATCGAGGAGTACGTCGACCAGTACAACGGGATGACCGGGTTCGACGTCACCGAGGACGAGCTGATGGAGACCGGCGAGCGCATCTACAACCTCGAGCGGTACTACAACAACCTCGTCGGCTTCGACGGCGACGACGACTCCCTGCCCGAGGTCTTCCTCGAGGAGGGCGGCACGCCCGGTCAGGGCGCAAGCGAGGGCGAGTACTGCGAACTCGAGGAGATGAAAGAGGAGTACTACGAACACCGCGGCTGGGTCGACGGCGTCGTCCCCGACGAGAAACTCGAGGCACTCGAGATCGAGATCGGCCCCGGTACCGGGGTCAGCGCCGGCGACAGCGGTGCTGCAGCACCGAGCGACGACTGACGACCGGTTCGCGTGCTGTGACTTTTTTGCGGTATCGATCGTCCCGATGACCGAACCCGAACCCGAACCCGGACCGCCGCGCCTCGCAGACCTCGACCCGTTAGCTGACCGACTGCTCGAGCATGCCGCCGCCGAGCTCGAGCCCGCCCGAACGACCCTCGAGCTGACCGGGTACGCCGACGGCGACTACGAGCTCCGGGCGTTCGAGACCGTCTCGATCCGCTCGGCTCCCGACGGCGACGGGGACGTCTGGGAACGAGTCGAAATCAGGTACGACCGGCGGCTCGAGTGGATTCAGCGCCGCCATTACTACGAAACCGACGAGGAGTGTCTCGAGGAAACGATCACCGACCTCGAGGCGTATCCGGATCCGACGACCGTCGGTGACGAGTAACGCTCGGATTCGATCGGCAACCGAGGACGACCGGCTCGAGGCGAGCGATCGGTCTCCGACAGCGGACGACGGTTTCACCAGTCAGGATCCTCGAGTTCCTGAACCGATCGAGAACGCTCACAAACCCGGGATCGGACGGACCGTTTCGCGACCCGATCTGCTGACGTCGATAACGATGCGGTGAGCGAACGTCGATCCGATGCTCGAGACGTCTCTCGTGGAACGAATCTCCCCCAAAGAATAGCGGCGGTATCGAGATTGCTACCAGCGGTTAGCAGTAGTAGCTTTTCTTCACGTCGTCGTGTTTGTCGTCAGCCTCGTCGTCGTATTTGTCGTCGTTCTTGTCGGCGTAGTCGTTGTGCTTGTCGTCAGCCTTGTCGTCGACCTTCTCGTCGTTCTTGTCGGCGTAGTCGTCGTGCTTGTCGTCAGCCTTGTCGTCGACCTTCTCGTCGTTCTTGTCGGCGTAGTCGTCGTGCTTGTCGTCAGCCTTGTCGTCGGCCTTCTCGTCGTTCTTGTCGGCGTAGTCGTTGTGCTTGTCGTCAGCCTTGTCGTCGGCCTTCTCGTCAGCCTTGTCGTCGGCCTTCTCGTCAGCCTTGTCGTCGACCTTCTCGTCGGCCTCCTCGTCAGCTTTGTCGTCGGCCTTCTCTACCTCCTCTTTGTCGACACCATCGTCGACTTTCTCCTCATCGTAATCGTCGTCGGTCGCAATCACGCCGGCACCGCTGACGATGGCTACCGCCATCATCAGCGCCATCACGAGCGCGATCGAACGTTTTGAGATATTTACCATTGGTAGCTCTGCACACCCGAAGCGGCTACTACGACGTCGCCACACACCGGGTGCACGGGAACAGCTAACCAGAGACCGGATAGTAAGTATCTGCAGGCTACATGTCTCCGCTCGAGACAGCGCTACCGCCGAGACGTATAGATGGCGCTTACGTGCCGGTCGGAACCCGTTTGTCGCGCCGAACTATCCGAACCGCGATACTGTACACGTTCGGGACAGTTCTCGTGTAACGCCGAGGTCGTAGTGGGCACGGGTAACGCGAACGTCACACGGAGAACACCCTTTTCGAAGCCTGAACTGTAGTTGCTGACGACGTTCCTCCTCGTTTCTACTGACGTGTAGTACTGTCATAGAGCGGGATCGATCGGCAAAGTTCCCGTTCGATCGGAGTAGGTGGCACGTACACGGCGGACCCGCGGATCGACTCGGCTCGAGACAGGGGTCGAGTGTCGAAGAGAGAACCGTCCCGTGTCGCGGACGGATCGATCCCGATAGGAAATAGATGAATTGAGCACAGTTCGTGACTCGGCTTCTACGATCGTTTCCCTCGAGAACGCAGTCGGTTCGGGGGATTTGCTCGTTTTCAGGTACTGAAGAGGTCAGTCCGCTTCCTCGTCGTCCGTCGAATCATCGGGATCGGCAGGTGCACGGTAGACCGGTTCGTCGGTGCCTTCCGTTTCGGGGTCAGATTCTTCCGCGTCTCCCGTTTCGGTGTCTTCTTCGTCGGTACCAGCCTCCGCAGCATCTTCCTCGTCGGGATCGGGTTCTGCAGCATCCAGTTCCTCCGTCTCGTCAGTATCCGGTTTCTCCGACGAACCATCCTCGAGGACGATCTGCCCGCGAATCTCGCCCTCCGGATGGGCCTCGGTAGCCACGCCGACGTAGATCTCTCGGTCGGCCAGCTTGGCCGCGACCGTCTCGAGGTCATGTCGCTCGAACGCCTCGAGTAACTCGTCGACGGTGAGGGTCCCCTCGGCGAGAGTCCCATCGACCCGTCCTTCGACGGATTCACCGTCGGTACCGGGGTAAAGCTGAACGAACTGTTCTCCGGTCTCGCCCTCGGCTCCGTACCCGATATATGCGTTCGTCGGGTCACAAAGATAGTCGACATCGAGCACGTAATGAACGGCTCGCTCCTCGAAATCGACCTCAAACGTGGCGATTCCGCTCGCGTCCGTCTCGACCTCCCGCGGAATAGACCCCGCCGTGAGCTCCGCAGCGAACGTCGTCGGGAGATCCTCGAGATCGGTCTCGTCGTCGGTATCCGCACCCGCAGTCCCCATCGCGAGTCCGCTACCGATGGTTACACCCGTCGCCCGTAGCACCCCTCGCCTGGATCGGAGATCATCAGTCATGTATAGCTGAACTACAGTAGCAGAGATATTTCTGCGAAACCGGATAAACCCATTTTACGGAAAGAGTTGACTTTCAAAAGTTCTAACATTACAGGGATCGATTCCGACCCGTTCCGCCGTCTCCCGATTCGACGTTCGGGTCCGACTCCAGTTCCGCGAGTCGGACGGCGGCCACCCGGTTCGAAGCGGTTCCGGGGAGCGACGATCGACCCGGAACGTGTTCGGAGTCGGTCCCTCGAGAGCCATCCCCCGAAACAAAGAGAGCACGAGCCCGCAGAGGCCGCCCTCGCGTCTCGACAAACAGTCAGAACTATAGGCGGTATAATTGAGATGTAACCATGGCGACCCAAGACCGTTGGAATCGACGGCGAGTTCTGGTTTTGGCGGGCGGGATGTCGGTCCTCGCCGGGTGTAGCACGGAGGACGAGTCCACGGACGGATCCGAGCCGGAGTCGAGCAGCGAGAACGAAACCGACGGCTCTGACGACGGAGACGACGAGGGCGATGCGGATGACGGCGAACTCGAGGGCAACGAGACGGACGATGACGATGGCGAACTCGAGGGAGACGACACCGATGAGGACGATGATGACGCCGAAGCGGAGTCCGAAGAGACTGACGACGACTCGGCGGCAGAGGAACCCGAGCTGTCGGAGTTCACCCTTCGGGTCGTCGATGCCAACGGCGATCCGGCCGAGGCGATGCTCGTCACCGGCGAAGGGGAGCCCCACGAGGCCGACATCCCGCTCGAGTTTACCGGCGTCACCGGCTCGGAGGGGTATCATCATAACCGGATCTACGAGAACGAGTACACGATCGAGATCGACCATCCCGACTACGAGGAGACCACGATCGAACACACCCACGACGGACCGAGCGAAGTCACGGTCGAACTCGATGTCGAGGTAGACGGTGGCGACGACCCTGCCGAGGACGACGACCCGACCGGAGCCGAGGAGCCCGAGCATTCGGAGCTCACCCTCAGGGCCGTCGATCCCGACGGCGACCCGATCCAGGGGGCGGTCGTCAGGGGCGAGGGAGAGCCCCACGAGGCCGATATTCCCCTCGAGTTCACCGGCATAACCGGCGGAGACGGGTACCATCACAACCTGATCTACGAGAACGAGTACACGATCGAGGTCGATCACTCCGACTACGAGCCGACGACGGTCGAGCACACCCACGACGGCGACCACGAGCTGACCGTCGAGCTCGAGGCCGAATAGGCGGGAATCGACGGGAGACGTTCGGAAGGTGACGTCGGATACGTTGAGGTCCTGTATACATGCTCGGCCAGGGAAGAAGTTCGTCAGCCCGGTCTCCGCTCGTGTAGACGCAAAATCGAGGCGAAGGGATCGGAGCGACAGCGATTCAGCGACGTAACGATCGAACTGACGGAAAGAAGTGGACTCGCGGGGATTTGAACCCCGGGCCTTCCCCGTGCCAGGGGGATGATCTACCACTGATCTACGAGCCCTCGCGTGCACTCTCCACTTTCGTACACATCGGTATAAACCCCTCGATATCGGGCGACAGCGGCGGGGAGGGGCACGGGACGTGGTCTCGAGCCACGCTGGTCTTTCCAATCGTGTTGCAGTCCTCGAGCGCGCCGAATCACCGCCGGGCACCCGCGCCCGTAATAAAAGATTAGGCAGATACTGCCATTGGGTGTGAACGGGAACCATGAAAACGGCAATGCGGACCACGGATTTCCTTGACCGGGCCGTCGACCTCTACGACGACGTGACGGGTATCGTCGCCCACGACGGCACCGAGTACACCTACGCAGCGGTGAACGACCGGGTAAATCAACTCGCACACGCCCTCGAGGAAAACGGCGTCGGGCAGGGCGACCGCGTGGCGCTCCTCGCGCCGAACAGCCACTACTTCATCGAGACGCTGTACGCGACGAACAAGCTGGGTGCGGTGTTCGTCCCGCTGAACTACCGACTGACGAGCGGCGAGTACGAGTACATCCTCGATGACTGCGAGGCGGGGACGCTCGTCGCGGACTTCGACTACGCCGAGAAGATCGAGCCGATCCGCGAGTCGATCCCCGCGGAGACGTTCGTGGGCTACCGAGCCGACCGGATCGAGGGGGACTGGATCGACTACGAGAATTTCCTCGAGGGTCGCTCCACGGACGAACCCGACCGACCCGACATCGGCGAGGACGACGACGCCAGCATCAACTACACCTCGGGAACGACGGGGGATCCGAAGGGTGTCGTCCGCACGCATCGCACCGAACACTGGCACGCTCTCGTGCTCAACCAACACATGGAGATCCGCGACGACGACGTCTACCTCTGGACGCTGCCGATGTTCCACTGCAACGGCTGGGGTCACACCTACGCGATCACGGGTACGGGTGGAACCCACGTCTGCCAGCGCACCTTCGACGCCGAGGGCGTCTTCGACCGCGTGCGGAAGTACGACGTCTCGTTCATGTGTGGCGCGCCGACGGTGCTCAATTCGCTGATCCAGTACCACGAGGAACACAGCGTCGAGACGACCGGCGACCGCGACGTCCGGATCGCGACCGCGGGCAGTGCACCCGCCACCGCCACCATCGAGACCGTCGAGGACGAGTTCGACTGGCGAATCATCCACATCTACGGGCTCACGGAGACGGCGCCGATCATCACGACCAGCAACTCGCCGCGCCGACTCGCCCAGCGCGGACGCGAGCTCAAGGTCAAGCAGGGCGCCGAAACACTCTGTACGGATGTCAGAGTCGTCGACGAGGACGGCGAGGACGTTCCCCGTGACGGGGAGACGATCGGCGAGATCGTCGTCCGAGGCAATCAGGTGATGGATCGCTACCTGAACAAACCCGACGCCACCGAGCGGGCGTTCTCCGAGCGCCTTGAGGGCTACTTCCACACCGGCGACCTCGCGACGATCGACGAGGACGGGATGGTCGCGATCCAGGACCGCAAGAAGGACATCATCATCTCCGGCGGGGAGAACATCTCGAGCATCGAACTCGAGGACGTCCTCTACGACCACTCGGACGTCCAGAAGGCCGCGGTGATCCCCGTCCCCAGCGAGCAGTGGGGTGAGACGCCGAAGGCGCTGATCGTCCCCGGCGGGGACGCCGAGCCCACCGAGGGGGAGATCGTCGACTTCGTCACGGATCACCTCGCGGGCTACAAGAAGCCGACCAGCGTCGAGATCGTCGAGGAGCTCCCCGAGACGGCGACGGGCAAGGTCCAGAAGTACGAGCTCCGCGAGCAGTACTGGGACGACGCTGAGCGCCGGGTCGGCCAGCAGTAGGCCGAATGGGATCGGTCCACGTCCCGGGGGGTTTCGATCTCGACACCGATTGACCCATCCGCAAGGAGTATAATGAACGATGGTCAATGATCTTGTATATGGACGTTCCGCTCCTCGTAACGGACTTTCTCGACCGGGCGCGCAAGTACTACGGTGGCGAAGAGGCCGTCGTCGCTACGACGGGTGAACGCTACACCTACGACGAGCTCGGCGATCGCGCCGACCGCCTTTCCGCGGTACTCCAGGAGCGGGGCATCGAGAAGGGCGATCGGGTCGCGGTGCTCGACCCGAACACCCACTACCAGCTCGAGGCCGCCTACGGGATCATGCAGCTGGGGGCGATCCACACGCCGCTGAACTACCGGCTGACGCCCGATGATTACGAGTACATGCTGAACGACGCGGGTGTCGACGCCGTCGTCGCCGACTACGAGTACGCCGAGCAGATCGAGGCGATCCGGGACGAGGTGCCGACGGAGACGTTTATCGCGACCGACGCTGACGCCGTAGAGGGTGACTGGGACGATTTCGACGAGCTGATCGCCGAGGCCGACCCCGACTACGATCGTCCCGAGATGAGCGAGGACGAGGTCGTCACGATCAACTACACCTCGGGGACGACGGGCGATCCCAAGGGGGTCATGCGAACCCACCGGACCGAGTCGCTGCACGCCCAGCTGGTGACGATCCACCACGAGATCAGCGACGACGACGTCTACCTCTGGACGCTGCCGATGTTCCACGTCAACGGCTGGGGCCACATCTACGCGATCACGGGGATAGGCGCGAAACACGTCTGTACCCGCGGCGTCGACGCCGAGACGAACCTCGAGCAGATCCGCGAGGAAGACGTCTCCTTCCTCTGTTGTGCGCCGACCGTCCTCACGCTGTTCGAGGAGTACCTCGAAGACAACGAGGTGCCGACGACCGGCGACGCGCCGATGCGGGTTACCGCGGCCGGCGCCGCGCCGCCCGAGAGCATCATCGAGACCGTCGAGAAGGAGTTCGGCTGGCACTTCCGCCAGCTCTACGGCGCGACCGAGACGGGGCCGCTGATCGGCACCTCCGCGACCCGGCGGCTGATCGACGAGGACAGCGAGGAGCGGTTCGCGTTGAAGAAACGCCAGGGGATCGCCCCGCTTGGAACGGAAGTCGAGGTCGTCGACGACGACGGCGAGGAGGTTCCCTGGGACGACGAGACGATCGGCGAGATCCTCGTCCGGGGCAACCAGGTGATGGAGGGCTACTGGGAGAAACCCGAGGAGACCGAGGAGGCGTTCGACGACAAGCGCGAGGGCTGGTTCCACACCGGGGACCTGGCGGTCGTAAACGAAGACGGACTGATGGCGATCCAGGACCGCAAGAAGGACATCATCGTCTCCGGCGGGGAGAACATCTCGAGCATCGAACTCGAGGACACGCTGTTTGCCCACCCCGACGTCGGCGACGTCGCGATCATCCCTGCCCCCAGCGAGAAGTGGGGCGAGACCCCGAAGGCGTTCGTCGTGCCCGCAAACGGCGACCCCGAGAACCCGCCCGTTACCGAGGACGATCTGACCGCCTACACCCGCGAACGGCTGGCCGGCTACAAGGTGGTTCACCACGTCGAGTTTGTCGACGAGCTCCCGAAGACCGCGACGGGCAAGATCCAGAAGTACGAACTGCGCGAGCGCGAGTGGGAGGACGAGGAGTCGATGGTCGGGCAAGGGTAGTCTCGCATCTCGTCTCGCGGCCGTGGTCACGACGTCGTGCGATCCGCCGTCGCGGCCGATGACGCAACCCTTTAGTCGCTGCTCCCGGTAGCGACGATGGGAAGCGCACGGCCGCAAATCCGACTCGCTGTCCACCCTTTCGGGCAGCTTGGGATTGCGGAAGTGCACGGGCAGCCGAAGATCCGGCTGCCGAACGCTCGAGCGGTCAGTGCGGTTCCTATCCTCAACAATGGCACGAATGCACACCCGCCGTCGCGGCTCGTCCGGATCGGACAAG
>PWMF01000067.1 GCA_003559215.1 Natrialbaceae archaeon | reverse complement strand
TGTGGTGGTGGTGGTGATACCTCTCCCTTCCTGGCCACAACAGAAATCCCCGATGGTTACCCTTTCAGTGGAGAGAGAGAGAGAGAGAGAGGAGGGAGCGGGGGCAATCGCGTACCTTTATTTTTGGTGATCCGTGCGGGAAAAAAAGGAGTCTGAGGAAAATGTCAACGGAACAATAGAAAAAATTGCAGAGGCGAACCGCAGGGGGGGGTGAATGGAATTGGTTTTGTCCTCTGTTGGGACACTTTTACAAAGGAAAATCCCGCTCCAGAACTAGCGTATAGCGTCTCAACACGTTGATTTTTTTAAAATAAAATAAATAATGACAACAAAAACCATGGGCATGACTACTAGTGGTACTACGCTCTATATCACAAATCAGTGGTTTTTTTTTCGTTTTTTCTAAAATAAGGGACAAGGGGAGGGAGCGAGTAATGATGATGATGATGATGATGATGATGATGATGATGATGATGATGATCCAAGATGGTGATGAGCTCACCCCATGGCTTCATGTGTCTTGCTGATATTGTGGGTGTCTGGGTCCGAATTTCTTTTGGATTTCTTCGTCGGTCGGTAGAACCACGTAGGGGTAGGTGCGATCCGTGGCGGCGGGATTGGGGTTGGGTTTCGACCATCCCTTCCGAGAGTCCTTGAGGATATAGTCGAGACACCGATCGAGCATCGTGGGCGGGGCCGCTGTGTGTTTTTTCAGGTAGGGTGCCATGGACTCCCGAACGGTGTCCAGGCACATCGCCTCGGCCTTGGCACCGAGGTAGGAGGGCGAAAAGGCTCCACGTGATGCATCCAACAACAACAACGATGATGATGATGATGATGATGATGATGATGATGATGATGATGATGATGATTGTGTGTCGGGGATGAGGGAGAGTTCGTGGCGAATGCTCTCGATGAGCGTGCGTATCGCCGTGGCGACAAAGATCTCCCGGTACTTATCCAGGGAGCCCTGGGCCTCTTGGTTGTTGGAAAAGCACGAAAAGGTGACGTGATGATACACGGGGTCCTCCTCCTTGTGCGTAAACGCCCCATTGTTGTTGATAATGAGGGACACCGCGTGGATGATTCTGGGATCGGCATTAACGATGGGGATAGGGAGGTTGGCCGGTTGGATGAGCCTGTCGCCGTCAGGGAGATTCACGCAGCCGAACGGCAAAAAATGGACCACGTGGTGGTGTTCTCCGCCGACCTGGTAGCTCCGTATGCAGGGGGCCGCGGGGGCGGTGCTGATGAAATGCAGCAAGCGCGCGACGATCTCCAGAACGCGGCGCAACCCCCTGGGGGCGGGGCTCTCCTTTTCTCCCCCCGTCGTGTCAATAGTGGCGTCAGGGGTTCGATGGTGAGGAGGAGGAGGAGGAGGAGAACGTCGCCGCAGTTCTTCCAAAACGGAGAACCAGTACTGAACGATGCTGCGCGCGACCATCGGTACACCAAACATGTAGTGGTAGACGGCCGCCATGAGGGTCCCTGGCGTCTCCCGTTGCGATTGAGCCATCATGCTCAGGAGAAAAGTTTTGACTTCTGGCGTGTATTGCTCCGCGGCTGGCGCCACTGGCGCCACTGGCGATTCGCTTTGGGATGAGGCGCCTCTGAGTGTCGCCATTGGGGGGGGTAGTTGATTTTGTTTGCCTTAGTTCTGGCGCGTATTCTTATTTCGCCTTGCGTTTTTTTCTTTGGTGATCCCAGAAGCGAATAGAATGATTGTTATTGGCGTTATATTGGGTGCGACGAAAAAAGCTAATGCGCACTGTATGGGAACCCGCGATACAGCTCGTTGTTTGTTTGTTCCCAAGATTTTTCCCTCTCTCACGGTGTTATCTAAATGTGGTTTTCCGATGCACAGCCAAAGGTGAGTTTCTTTTTCTGGATTGCTCTCTTTCTCTCTCTCTGAGAGATTGCGCACATTTTTTTGATACGACGATGATGATGATGATGATGATGATGATGATGATGATCCTTTTATTTTGGAAATTATTTTCATTTTTTTCAGTTGGCAGTGAGTCGTGCTCTGGGAATGTGCTGGACGTCCAAAAAAATGAACTCGATTTCCATGATTTGACTCGGGCCCGTTCCCTTGACCGTACCACCTACGATTCCATACACGGTTCCCCGATATGCTGGACGTTCTTCTAAAAAATCCGGGAGGGGTGTTAACCAACCGATGACCCTGCGATTGTTGCTGATTTTTGGTATGAACGATAAGACGGTTGGCTGCATTTTCACATCGCCAAACACAGAACCAGCTTTCTTGGCGTCAGGTTGTTCGAACCTCCGATGCGCCGAAAGAACATCGAAGATGCGAACGCGGGATTTGTCCACATCGAAAAGTGTGGTCATCACATGGATCGGTTGATCGGGGACGAACTGGATTTTCGGAAATTCGCCCCTCATTCCGCGTCTTGTTTTTCCACCGATCTTTGTTCCGTCTTCATCAGCACCAGAGTCCGTGTAATATAGGAACGTTGCGTTGCTCGGGATCCCACTGTGGCTCTTTCCGTCGTACGCAAAAGGAAAAGCGATTCCACTCATCAACATATTTTGTCTATTGCTAGCGTTGGTGGTAGACAGCCCGAATAGTTCCTGATAACAGCTTCTGCGCATCTGTACCAACGGCGGATAACTGGAGTTGAATAACGTCATGGGGTTTCGAGAAGTGTCGGGACCGACGTCTAGTTGGAAAGCAAAGATCATGGCGTAAGAGATATTCTGCGCCACCGCCAGTTGGGGGCTGATCTCCACGATGCCGCGATCGAGGATAGACGTGTAAACGGCATCGTACGTCCTGTCGATCATATAGGATGGAGGAGTTTCCACCGCCGATTGTGGCCATCCCACGCGAAACAGTGTGCTCGGGGGATTTTCTTCCTGTGGGAGAAAATATTGTACAGCTTGTTCTTCAGGTTCTTTTCCTTTATCTTTTGCAGCTTGCTCTTCAGGTTCCTCTTCAGGTTCCTCTTCAGGTTCCTCGTCCGGTTCGGGGAGCACCTCGGGTTCGGGCTCGACGGGTTCGAGTTCGTCGATTGTCGGTTCGTCGGGAACCTCCTCGGGGAACAGGTCCGGATGGGAG
>PWMF01000081.1 GCA_003559215.1 Natrialbaceae archaeon | reverse complement strand
CTCCCGCCTCGCGCTGGATCCGAGAACCGGGGGAGACGAGCCCGTGGCTCGAGGCCAAAGCGGATAACTCGTCGCGGAGGAGGCGGACTGCCGCTCGCTCGAGCGGACCGCGCTATTCGCGGCTTCCGGCAGTGTCACTGGTCCGTCCGATGGGGCGAATCGGCTACTCCGGTGTGGGGCGTCCGACGATAAAAAAGAAATGAGCCGGAGGCCGATCGACCGAATGCGGTCGGTGACCGACTCGTCCGACTGGAACGCCTCGAGCGGGCCGCGGCCGACTCGCGTGGCGGCGTACCGACGACTATGCGTCGCGCGCGACCGTCACGCGATCGGGCGTGAGCGTCGCGGTGTAGGTCGCGTCGGCCTCGAACTCTACGGTCACGCTCGCGGCTGCGGACTCGCTCGTAAACAGCGCGTCGAGCGCCTGTGGGTCGAGGTGGTCGTAGAGGACGAGCCCGAACTCGTCGCCGAGCGCGGTCGCGTCGGTGCCCTCGAGGGCGGCGATCGCCTCAAGGACGGCGACGGTCGGCGCGGTGTCGGGGCCGTACTCGCGTTCGATACTGGTCGCTCCGGCCGCGTCGGGATCGGTGTCGCTGGCGGCCATCGGCGATCAGTGGGCTCCGTACTCGACATGGATCGTCGGTGACTGGGGCTCGGATCGGTCGAGAACACGTGCGTTTGCCATGTCGCCGGAGAATCGGAACCGGGCGGTGCCGGCCTCGATCGCACCTTCGGCGGCGTGTTCCGAGACGACGGCCGTCCCGGTGGCGTCTGCGGCCTCGATCGTCCCGTCGACGGTGATCTCGAAGCTCGTGGGAACGCCGTGCCCGACGATCGTTACGCGGTGGGGGAGGGCAGGGGCATCGTTCGGGGCATCTCCGTTCAGGGTCGCAGCATCGCGTGCCATACTCCTGACGAGTGAACAGGATAACTTAGTGCTTTCTGTCGAAGTAACAGTGTATTATGACGAATTAAATGTATATGAGAACTATAAGGGTACATTTTGCCCCGTTTGTTCAGATATATAACTCACTCTTCTGAGCGATAATAGCGGGATATCAGCCGTTACACCCCCGTCTCAAAACCGGTAACTCGTGGCTACCATCGAAAGCGGGCGGTAAATCGCTACTAGCAAATCCCTGTCTACGGTAACACAGTACTTCCGCTGCCGAGTTCGTCCCGGACGCCTGCTCGCCGGACCGCGAGCGGGAGCGGCCCAAAAACGGTCGTTAGTGCAACGAGATCTCACAGTACGGACACACCGTCGATCGCACGGGGATCTCCCGGTGACAGTTGGGGCATTCGAGCTCCTCGTCCGCCTCGTGAAGTGGGGCGTAGGGCACGGTTGATCACCAGCCTGTTGTTCGGTAGGCAGAGCGATAAGACCCACTCGTCGCCACGGTGACTGTCCCCCGGAGTGGACGGTGTGGAGGCGAGTGCGGCCCAGGACGAGGACGATTTGATCGGCGGTAGCGTCGGACGGAACCCACGGCCGCGTCGACGCATAGCCATTCGGTGACTATCACCACGAAAGAGGTCGTACAGGGCGTCAGAACGAGTCAGACGAGCCGCCTCAGCATCCGGAGCGGTGATCGCTGAACGTCCGCGTGACGCAGGTCCCTCCGGACGTCTGCGACCGCAGCGACGACTGGGTGACTCGCGTCGAGTGCGTCGACTGCGACGAGTACGCCGGCTGGTTCCGCTGAGCGAAGGTCCCTAGCGCTCCGCTCGGTCGAGAGCGACGCCCAACGCGCCGTACAGGCCCAGGTCCTCGCCCAGCGGACTCTCCCGGATCGTCGGTTGGTCGACGAACAGGTACTCCTCGAGGTAGCGATCGACGCCCTCGAGGAACCAGTCGGCATTGCCGAGCGCGACGCTGCCTCCGAGCGTCACGAGGCCGGGCTCGTACGCGTTACAGAGCGTGGCGATCCCGACGGCGTTGTACCGGCTGACCCGGTCCAGACACGCCTGGACGAACGGGTCGCCCGCGGCGGCCGCGTCGAAGACGGCCGGGGCGCCGAACTCATCGCCGGCCGCGAGCGTCTCGCGGAACTCGCCGACGCCGCCTTCCTCCCGCACCTCGTCGACGCGAAACTGATGGCGGACGTACGACGGAATCCCCCGTCCCGAGCAAAACGCCTCCCAGGCGCCGGTGACGTCGGCGCTCTCGAGGATACTGTCGGGAGCGACCGGGATGAGTCCGAACTCCCCCGCGCCGCCCGCCTCACCTCGAAGCAGCCGTCCACGCTCGACGACCCCGCCGCCGATCCCCGTGCCGACGGTGAGCTGAATCACGCACGCCTGCTCCTCGCGCGCTCCGAACTGCCACTCGCCTAGCGCCGACGCCGTGCAGTCGTTCTCGAGGTACACCGGGAGCTCGTGCCGGTCCCGGAGCGGCGCCGCGATCTCGATGCGGTCGATCACGTCACCGTCGGCGGTGTCGAACCGCCGGACGCTCCCCCGATCGGCGTCGACCAGCCCCGGAACGACGATCGAAACCGCGTCGAGAGGAGCTGCGTCTTTCAGCGTCTCGACCGCACTGCCGAGCTGTGCGCGTAACTCGTACGGCCGCGTTGGTTCTGCCTTGACCGCTGTCAGAAACTCGCCAGTCGGGGTCGCTGCGACGTATCGAAAGTTTGTGCTGCCGACATCGACGACTCCAACGGCGTCCATGCTCGAGATTTCTCGGGTCGTAACTTAGCTGTTCTCGCTAACAATAACGCCGGAACTGCCGTGGACGGCCGCGTTGCTGAGCAGGTTCTCGAACAGCGACGTGGCCGGCTGCGATCGACTCGGATCGTCCGTTCCGCGCTCTCGACGACCAGTTTGGCCACCCCGGTGTCGCCAAGTCGCCGTCGCAAGTCAGTGGGGGAAGACGCTCTCGAGCGTTTCGAGCGACCGGTTTCGACCAGCGACAGTATATCATTGATGAGGTTCTCCATCCGCTCGAGCCCTCCGACACATGTACCCGCGACGTTCCCGTCACCAACTCACCGCAACAACCCTTCGAGGGTTCGATACCGGAGATCCGCCCACGCCTCGAGTTCGAGGTCGAACCGCTCGAACAAGTCGAAGTGGGGGACCTCCTGGCCGGGGTAGAGGTAGTCGGTCCCGAACACGAGCCGATCGTGGTGGGTCTCGAGAAATTCCTGTCCGACCTCCGGATCGCGCGTCAACGCGTTCCACCCGGCGCGAGTCGAGAGGTCGCCGTAGATGTTGTCGTACTCCGCGAGCAGCTCCCAGACGCGTCCACGCGAGTCGATCGATCCCTCGGGGATCCCGCCGAGATCCCTCGACTCCACGTCGGCGGCCATGTGCGCCCACCAGCCGTGGGCGTGTGCGACGAAGTCGACCTCCGGGTACGAGTCGAGCACGCCCTCGAGTCCCGGCAGCCCGACGTCGTCGGTCAGCGACTGGCGATCGGTGTGAAAGAGGATCGGCAGCTCGTACTCGGCACACAGCTCGTAGACGCCCTCGAGGCGCTCGTCGTCGATCGCCATCCCGACTTTCAGCTCGCCGAATCCGCGAGCGCCGCGCTCGAGATAGCCCTCGAGGACCTCCTCGACGATCTCGTCACCGTAGACCAGCGTTCGCGGATCGATCGAACAAAAGGGGATCAGCCGATCGGGGTGGGCCGCGACCTCCTCGAGCACCCACCAGCTCGGTGCCTGCACCGGGTACCCCTCTGGGGAGTCGAACGGGAGGACGACCGCGCGGTCGACGCCCCGGTCGTCCATCCAGGCGACGAGCTCGTCGGCCGACAGCGGATCGTGGCCCCGCGCCGCCGTCGGAATGACGTGTGTGTGCGCGTCGAACAGCGGAAGATCGTCGACTGCCTTGGCGTCGCTCTCCGCGTCGTCGGACTTCGACTCCTCCGTCTCCTCCGTTTCGGCCGGTTTCGACTCTCGTTCGACCGGCTCGGATTCGTCGACTCCCTCGTCGGTCGACAGTGGGCTCTCGGATTTCGGACGCGAGTCCTCCGAACCGAGGGAGGCGCAGCCGGCGATCGCTCCGGAAAGACCGACGCCCGCGGTCACCGCGAGATACCGTCGACGCGTCGGGCCCGGCCGTGGGGGGTCCGCGGCGTTCGATTCGACCGAGTCGGAGCGGCGGGAGGACGGATCGTCGGGCGAGGAGCGACGGGACATGGCCCGGGGTTCCACGAAGGGGTCTAAATCGTTACCGCGCGTATTCCGCGCCTGAATCGCGGTAGTCACCCCGTTCGAACCCGAGCGACGAGAGTATCATCGTCGGCTCGGACTCGAGCCATCCGAAGCTGCAGGGACGGAGTCTGGGAGCCGGTCGGAGCCCGCAGATCAGGTCAGCCGGAAGGTGTGTTCGCGGCTCGCATCGCAGCTCGGACAGACGTGGCGGTACACGACCCGCTTCCCGTCGGTTCGGCTCTCCCAGTTCCGTCCCGTATCGACGTAGCCACACGCCGGGCACTTCTTGTCGGTCGTCTCGTACCGCCGCCGGAGTCGCTCGAGAGGTGTTGGCATGTGTCATAGTACCCGCCGCGACGAGAAAAACCCTGCTCGAGCGTCCCGACCGCACGACTGTCCGAGGGGCCAACCGTCCCCTCTCGGTGCCGGACCGCCGGCCGCCGCGGCGGCCCGGAAAGCGACGGGCCTCAGTCGCCCGCCCGAAGCGTCGCCGTATACTCCACGTTCCCGGTGAGTTCGAGCGATTCCTCGAGCGTCGGGTACCCCTCCGCCTCGACGGTCACCGCGTACTCGCCCGTTTGGAACTCGAACTCGGCCTGGCCGTGGTCGTCGACGACTTGTGTCTCGCCCCAGCCGCCCAGGCCGCCCTCCTCGACGCTAACGGTCGCATCCTCGATTGGCTCGCCGACCCCGTCCTGAACGAGCACGCGCAGCAGGTGTCGATCCGGTGCCTCGTCGACCTCGCCCGTTTCCCCGGTCGCCTCGACGTCCGTGACCTCGAGTTCGTAGGCCGCGGTCTCCGCGCAGTTGTTCAACTCGAAGGAGTAGACGGCGTCGTCGGCGCCCGGCTCCGGCCCCTCAGTAGCGGCCTTCGTGGTCGAGGAGAGCTCGTTTCCGTCGGCGTCGAACACGCGAGCGGTCATGCTGACGGCGAGCTCCGCTCCGCTCGCGTTCACGAGCATCGCGTGAACCTGACACAGCTCGCTGGGCGGCGTCTCCGCCCAGGTGAACGTGTGCCGCTCGACCTCGAGGTGGCGTTCGGCCGCCTCCGACAGTACGACCTCCCCGTCGATCGCCTCGTCCTCGTAAACCTCCTCGTCGTCGTCCTCGTCGTCGGACTCGTTGGCTTCCCCCGATTCGGTGGAGTTTGCCTCCTCGTCGTCCTCGCTCGAGTCCTGATCGGCCACGTCGTCCTCGGCCTCGTCTTCGGAGTCGTCGCCCGCGTCGTCCCCGGAGTCATCGCTTTCGATCTCGTCGGTCCCCGAGTCGTCGCTCTCCCCGTCTTCGGTCACGTCGGTCTCCGAGTCGTCAGCTTCGCCCCCAGAGTCGTCGGCTTCCTCCTCGGAACTGTCGGCCTCGTCGGTCTCCGATCCGGTATCGTCTCCCCCCTCCTCGGTGTCGGCACAGCCCGCCAGTGCTGCCGACAGTGAGATTCCGGCGATCGTGCCGAACTCGCGACGGTTCAGATCCATGCCGCCCCCTGTCGATCCCAGATCTCGTGCCAGTACATCTATGCTACAGAGAGCGTTCTCGAGCGCATAACGTTTTATGTTGGATCGACGTTCGGCTCTCGAGGGTGTGCCGCGGAAAACCCGCGCGAAACCGCTACGCTCGTCGCTCCTCCCGTTCCGGAGTCTCCTCAGCCGAGAGCCCTCCCGGATCGCCGCCGTCGCTTGTACAGGTAGACCACGGTGACGAAAAGTCCACAGAGCGGCACGAGAACGCCGAACTCGTAGGTGTCGGGGTGTTTCAGCTTGCGGCGCTTCGCGTCGAAGTGGACGAAAATAGAGATCGGGATCTGCAGGAGGACGAGCACGGCGAGGATGGGGAAGACGAACGGTTCCATCCTCTGAGGACTGGCCGGACAACTGTAAAAGCATTTTCATCACGACCCGCCCGATCGCTAACCAGACGGCCGCTCCGGGCTCGAACGATGGGGTCCGCCCGACGACGAGATCACTATCGCGGAGGGCGACGTCCACGAGGAAGGTCGCTTCGAGGGCGCCCTCGAGAGGCCACCGCGTTCGAGGGAGATCCCCGATCAGCTTCGATCGGTTTAGACAAAGGTATACACTAGGATAGGCGAGCCTAATCCATGTGGCCCTGGGGACACTTCGGCGTCTCGTACATCGTCTACTCGCTGTACTCGCGCGGTCGGTTCGGACGGCCCCCTCGTCCCGAACCCGCGCTCGCGGCTATCTTCGGCTCGCAGTTCGCCGATCTGATCGACAAACCGCTCGGCTGGCTCGGCGTGTTCCCCCACGGCCGATTTCTCGCTCACTCCCTGCTCGCGACAGGCGTTCTGATCCTCGTCGTCTACATCGGGGCGGTCGCCCTCGATCGCCTCGAGACGGCGACGGCGTTCGTCCTCGCGCATCTCTTTCATCTCGTTGCGGACATCCCGCCGCGGGCCTACCTCGGCTACCCAAACGACACCGAGTTCCTGTTCTGGCCGTTTCTCACCCACCCGACGTTCAGCTACCACGAGCGGCTGTTCGAGCCGCCGGCGATCGTCGAGTTCGTCGTCACTCCCTTCACACATCCGGGGGTCTTCTTCCTGCTCGAGATCCCGTTGTTCACCGCCGGGCTCGCGCTCTGGTATCTCGACGGCTGCCCCGGGCTCGAATACGTTCGGTCGGTCCGGTGAGATGCCGTCTCTGCCGGCCGAGTGTCCGGACGTCGGTCCCCTGCCGGATCCCTCGAAGGCGAATATGTCCGAATTCAGCACCGTTCAAACTCGGATAACGATTGAACGACCGCCTACTAATACGGCCTCCCGTAGCAACCCTCATAGCAACGCATGGGGTACTCGAGGGAGATGGTCAGTCGGTCGCGGTACGTTCACGTCCTCGGTCTGGGTATCATCGCGGTCGCGGCCGGCCAGTCGCTGCTCAAGGTCGCGGGCGGCGGCTCGAGCCTCGAAGCCCTCATCGACTTCGTGTTGCTCGGACTGACGGGCGCACTGTTTCTGTACGTCGGGAGCTGGCTCTCGGAGTCCGAGATCGAACCCGACCTCTACCGCCGGGTCGCGACGTGGAGCCTCGCCGGCGTCGGCGTCATGCTCGCCTTTCTCGTCCTCCGGGCGCTCCATCCCGGGATCCCGACCGAGTTCACGTTCGGTACCCGAGCCGTCGCGCTGGCGATCGGCTCGGTCGCCGGCCTCGGGATCGGGATCCACGAATCCCGCGCGATCTCCCGGGAGCGGGAGATCGAACGGCGAAACGATGCCCTCGAGCGCGTCCAGGGCCGACTTGAGGAGCGCAACGACGAGCTGCGGGAGACACAGCAGGAGCTCGAGGCGACCGTCCGGGAGCTCGAGGCCTCTAACGATCGCTTAGAGCAGTTCGCCTCCGCCGCGAGCCACGACCTTCAGGAGCCGTTGCGGATGATCTCGAGCTACCTTCGGCTGCTCGAGGACCGCTACGGCGACGAACTCGACGAGGACGCCGAGGAGTTCATCGCGTTCGCCGTCGACGGCGCCGACCGGCTGCAGGTGATGGTCGGCGACCTCCTGGAGTACTCCCGGGTGGAGACGCGGGGCGACCCGTTCGAGCCCGTCGAGCTCGACGCCGTACTCGAGGACGCGCTGACGGATCTGCAGGTTCGAATCGAGGAGACCGACGCCGAGATTACTGCCGAGGAGCTCCCCCGCGTCGCGGGCGACCGAAGCCAACTTCGCCAGCTGTTTCAGAATCTCGTCTCGAACGCCCTCGAGTATAGCGGCGACGAGCCACCCCGCGTCCACGTCTCCGCCGAACGGACCGGTGACCGGTGGGAGATCGCGGTTCGCGACGAGGGGATCGGGATCGATCCCGAGGATCAGGAACGGATCTTCGAGGTGTTCGATCGCCTCCACACCCAGGCGGACCACGAGGGAACGGGGATCGGCCTGGCGCTCTGCCAGCGCATCGCCGAGCGCCACGACGGTACCCTCGAGGTCGACTCCGAGCCCGGCGAGGGCGCGACGTTTTCGGTGGTCCTGCCTCCGGTCGAGGAAGCACCCGCAGCGTAATCGCGACCGGCCGTGGGGGGTGGCCGTGGCGTCCTTGGACCGATCGGGCGTTACAGCCTCTCTTCGGACTCTACCGTCGACATCACGTCGCGCAATCGTATCTGCCGCGCGCGCTCATAACACCGGAGCTCCGCGCGGGCGGCCTCCCAGTCGGATAGCACCGCCGGCGTAACGTCAACGGCCGAACAGTCGACGCCCATCGGCGTTTCGGCGTCGTACCGCCGCTGGTAGGTCCACACCCGATCGACCAGTGCGTCCATCCGCGCCTCGAGGTCCTCGAGCGAACGCTCCCGGGCGAGTACCGCAGCTCCGTCGCGGGGAAAGTGTGCGTCGTTGCGCTCATAGGTCGGCGGCGACCCCGTCCGCTCGGTGACGATGCCGAGGGCGGCGAACGACTCGAGGGTCTCCCGAACCGCGCCACGGCCGCGGTCGGCTCGCGTCGCCAGCTCGGCGGCGGTCCGTCTCCCGTCCGTCCGGGCGAGCAGTTCGTACAGCTGTTCGGCCGTCGATCCCTCCACGAAGGGGTTCTCGATCGGTGATACCCCTTCCCATGTGTGCCCCATCATCGTATCACCGTCTCCTTCGGGGGATATGGGTAATTGCCCGGTGCGGCCGTTCATCCGAGGCTATCCGGGACTGTAGCGATCGGCTACCGCCACCGACGGTCGTCGGCGGACGGTGATCGGTTCAAGCGAAACGGACGAAAATGGGTCGCGGACGGTGGAAGCATGACAGTAGGCAGCGGACGAGGCGTCTCCAACACCTGATCTCAGGGGATATCGGGTCGCGACCTCGGTTGCCACAGGCACATCGACTGACGGATAGTGTGGTATTCGTTGGCATCACCACCGTAGCCAATATATGGTGTGTTCAGTAATAAGTCCTTCTGATGGTGTAACTTCACCCATAGTTGGACCAATACTTGAGATCTTGTTCTGTTCTCTCCGGAAAGTTTAGCAACAGATAATCTGGCTCGAGGGCGGGAGAAGGAAATTGGCAATCGGTAACCGTCGAAATCGACGACGGCGATGATCCCGCCTCGTCCGAAGCCAATCCGGGTCGAGGTTGGCTCTCGCCGCGGGGAGCCTCGAGCGCGCGCTCGACGACCGACTCGAGGTCGCGGACGGCCCGGCGAAACCGTCGATCCGTCGGGGTCGGAACCCACGCCGGGAGCACAGCCCCGGGCCGTCGCGGATCGCTCCTGGCGACGAGCGCGTCGGTCGCCGCGAGAACCGCGTCCTCGTCGCCCCGGATGTCGATGTCGAGCAGCGTCTCGGCGAGGATCTCGAGCGTGAGGAGCCGCATCTCCCGGTGCAGGTCGATCACCTCGCCGTCGTCCCACGTTTCGATCCGAGCGATCGTTCGCTCGACCATCCCCTCGGCGCACCGCTCGACGGCGTCGCGGGTAAACGCCGGCCGAAGCGCCGCGCGGAGTCGTCGCCACCGGTCGCCGGCGGTGGTCGAGACTGCCCGGTCCTCGACGTCGGCGAACGCCCGGCGTTGCTGCTCGGCGACCGTAAACCTGCGCTCGCCGTCGCGAAGCACCGTGGCAACGATCGCGGGATCAGACACCAAGTAGAAGGTTTCACCCGGGAACTCGAGGCGCACGATGCTCCCGTGTCCGGCCCACCGCTCCAGCGCGGCAAACGTCTCGCGGGCGAACGCGGGCGCGTGACCGACGACCGGCAACCGGTTCGGCGCCGACGGAGCGGTCGAATCGTTCATGCCCAGTTATACGCGCAGTCGGACAATAGTGGTGTGTGTTACCGCTCGACTAACTTAGTACACCGGAACGACCGACAGCTCCCGCTCTCGAAACGCCTCGAGCGGGTCCGAAGCTCGGCGCCAGGCCCCGGTTCCCGACTGCAGATCGCTGTCGACGACGACGGTGTCGGCCCCGACCCGCGTGGCGTACTCGACAATTTCGTCGACCGGGTGGCCGATCCGCCCGGCCGCCTCGTAGCGCTCGAGTGCGGGCGCGGCGAGTCGATCGGCCTTGTGTTCACAGACCGCCTGTATCGTGTCGACACCGGTCGGAATCCGTAGTCGTTCGGCCAGCCAGAGCTCCACGCTCGTGTACCACTCGAGGCCGAGCACGTAGAGGACGTAGACGGTCGCACCGGAGTCGTCCGCCCGACGTGCGGCCTCGAAGAGCACGCGCTCGGGGTCGGTGGTGCCGCTCACGACGGCGACGATCCCGTCGGTCATCGCCGCCCTACGGGACGCGTCGCGAGGACGCGTCCGACGTATCCCCACGGTAATCGGACCACGCTAGCTGCGTTCGAACGCATTGAGCCCGGCTTCTGCGACGTCTACGTCCTCGTCCGCGCTGCCGCCGGAGACGCCGACGCCGCCGACGACGGTACTGCCGTTGTCCTCGAGCGGAAGCCCGCCACCGAAGGTGACGATTCGGCCGTCGTTCGTGTTCCCCAGTCCGTACAGCGACTCGCCCGGCTGTGATACCTCCTGGATGGTCTGTGTCTCCATCTCCAGCGCCACCGACGAGTAGGCCTTGTTCCGGGCAATGTCGATACTCGCCAGCAGTGCGCCATCCATCCGGTGGAACGCGACGAGGTTTCCACCCTCGTCCGCTACCGCGATACACATCGGGACGTCGATCTCCGCCGCCCGTTCCTCGGCCGCGTCGACGATCTCCGTCGCCGTATCCAGCGTCAGTTCGCTCATTGTTGTCAACCCAGCTACGGACTCACCGCCGTAGCGGATAAATCCGTGGGACCGACCCGCATACGGCGGTGCTCGACCACACAGCCACAGACACCCCGCGGAGCCGGACGGTTCTCGGCGCACGTCACTCCGTGTACTCGAGTTCGATCCCCTCGTCGACGAGTACGTCCCACCAGTACCACCAGGCCAGCAGGTACATCACAGACAGTCCGAAAACGACCGCGAGCATCGGCTCGAGCGGTGTCATCAGCCGACTCCCCTCGCTCGTTCGGTCGTCGGCTCCTGCCGCGGCGTCCAAGGGGCGAATCGCGACTGGTAGTCGGCCATGGGTGGTGGCGGACGGGCCGCCCGTCGACTCGAGAGCCACTGCATCGCACAAGAAAAAGTAGCTTCGCGTCGTGTCGTCGCTGCGACGGTCCGGACGAGTCGCCGTCTGAGCTCTCTCACTCGTCCACCTCCGAGCACAGAGCGGGAATCCGGCCCGCCGACTCGAGCCGATCCGGCAACGCCGCCGGGGATCAGAATCCTTTCGACCGAGCGCGCTCGAGAGCGAGTCGTGCGCACCGACGATCAGGAACGTCCCGACGGTCGTCGCAGCTGGCTGGTGGCGATCGTCGGCGCCGTCGCGATGGTCTTTACCTTCGGCACGCCGCTGTCGTACGGCATCTTCCGCGCGCCGTTCAGCGACGCCTTCGGCGTCTCGCCGCTCGCGCTGTCGGGCGTGTTCGCCGTCATGCTGTTTACGTTCTTCATCGGCTCCGGGCTCGTCGGCGTCTTCGGCACCCGGCTGGACTCCCGGGTCGTGCTACTCGCCTGCTCGCTCGTAACGGGGCTGCTGGCGCCCGCGCTGTACCTCGTGGAGTCGATCGCCGGGCTGGCGGTCGTCTTCGGGTTCCTCGGGCTCGCGCTGGGGACGGCGTTCGTCCTGCTCGCGTCGGTCGTCCCACGCTGGTTCGATCGCCGCCGCGGCGCCGCGACAGGACTGATCTTCGTCGGCAACGGGCTCGGTCTGACCGTCCTCCCGCCGATCTGGCAGTTCGTCCTCTCTGAGCTCGGCGTCCGCCCGGGTTTTCTCCTCGTTATGTCGGTTACCGCGGTCGCGTTCCTGCTGGCCGGGTTGGTCTGTCGGCGCCCGCGGTGGACCGAGCAGTCGACCGCGACCGCAGGCGAACTTCTCGAGTGGCTCGCTCGGCTGGGCGGGACGCGAACCTTCCAGCTGCTGTTCGTCGGGATCGCGCTGTCCTTTGCGTGGTACCAGCTGCTCGCCGCCTACGCCGTCGACCTCTTCGCCTACAGCGGACTCACCGAGGCCG
>PWMF01000152.1 GCA_003559215.1 Natrialbaceae archaeon | reverse complement strand
CATTTTGCCAAAGACAAAATACAAGAGAGTCCTCCTCAAGCTCAGTGGGGAGGCTCTAGCCGGAGAGAACAAAACGGGAATCAATAGCCAAGTCTTGGGACAAATGGCCGACGACATTGTGCAAGCCATTGATCTCGGTGTTGAAATGGGCATAGTCATTGGCGGTGGCAATATCTTTCGCGGTGTGGCCGCATCGGCCCAAGGGATGGACAGAGCCAGTTCCGACTATATGGGCATGCTCGCCACCTGTATCAATGCTTTGGCCCTCCAGGATGCCTTGGAAAAAAAGGGCTTGGCCACGCGAGTACAGTCCGCCATAGAGATGGCTGAGATCGCTGAACCTTACATTCGCCGCAAAGCTATGCGCCACTTAGAAAAAAGGCGGATTGTGATTTTTGCCGCCGGCACGGGAAACCCCTACTTCACCACAGATACAGCGGCCGCTTTGCGGGCTATGGAGATCAACGCCGATGTGATTCTAAAGGCCACTAAGGTGGATGGAGTCTTTGACAAAGACCCGGCTCTTCATCCCGAAGCTGAGAAATTTGATCAGCTGACCTATATTGAAGTTTTGAAGCGAGGGCTAAAGGTCATGGACTCCACAGCCATCAGCCTTTGCATGGACAACAAACTGCCCATTGTGATTTTTAATCTCACTGAAGCCGGCAATGTGGCTCGAGTGATCAGTGGCGAGCAGATAGGGACAATCGTCTCTCACGACTAGAGAGAAAGAGGTTTAAAATGATAGAAAACTTAAAGGCAACCACCCAAGACAGCATGGAAAAAGCTCTGGCCGCTCTGGCCACTGACCTCAAGAAGGTGAGAACTGGCAAGGCCCAAGTGTCCATGCTGGATGGAATCAAGGTCAATTACTATGGCACCCCCACTCCTTTGAACCAAGTGGCCTCACTGTCCACTCCTGACGCCAAATCCTTCCTCATAGCTCCTTGGGAGACCTCTGTTTTAAAGGATATTGAGTCCGCCTTGGTCAAAAGTGATATCGGAATGACTCCGCAAAATGATGGCAAAGTCATCCGCCTCAAGGTCCCTGAGCTGACAGAGGAAAGACGGAAAGATCTAGTTAAAAGTGTGAAGAAAATCGTGGAAGAGGGACGCGTGGCTGTGAGAATGGCCCGCCGAGATGCCAATGATGAGATTAAAAAAGCGCTGAAAGACAAACTGATTGGCGAAGATGAGCAAAAGCGACTCAGCGATGAAATCCAAGAGCTCACGGACAGCTTTATTGCAAGGCTGGACCAGATGGGTGAGGACAAAGAAAAGGAATTGATGACAGTCTAATGGCAGTCCCCAAGCATTTGGCCATTATTATGGATGGTAACGGACGCTGGGCCCAGGCAAAGGGGCGCAGTCGTTATTACGGCCATATTCGCGGAGCCCGAGTGGCGCGAAAAATCATCGAGGAGGTGGCAAGGCTCAAGATCCCCCACCTCACTCTCTTTACTTTCAGTACAGAAAACTGGATGCGCCCGAAAGAAGAGGTTCATTTTCTGATGACTCTTCTCCGCCATCGGCTGCGGCGGGAGAGAAACACTCTCCAAAACAACAATATCAAACTCCACTGTGTGGGGGACTTAAGTCGCCTTCCTTTAGACTTACAGACTGAGATTAAAGACTGTATTCGTGAAACCCGTCAGAACACTGGCCTCAATTTAATTTTTGCCCTCAATTATGGGGGAAGACAGGAAATTTGCCAGGCTGTTCGGCATCTCTGTCAGAGAGTGAAAAATGGTGAGCTGGAACCCGCCGATATCTCCGAGGCTTTGGTCCACTCCCATTTGGACTCCTCTTTTGCTCCTGATCCAGATTTGATTATTCGCACCAGCGGCGAGAACCGCTTGTCTAATTTTTATCTGTGGCAAGCAGCCTACAGTGAAATCTTCATCAGCCAAAGGAATTGGCCCGAATTCAGCGCTAAGGACTTGCACCAAGCTCTTCATCACTTCTCACAAAGGGAGCGTCGCTTTGGCCGAACCAGTGAGCAAATTCTTCAAGCCCTCCCTTAAAACAAGAGTCCTCTCGGCTCTGCTAGCGGCAGGTCTCTTGGTGGCCACTGGCTACTGGGCCGGGGCTCAAGGACTGGCAGATTTGAGCCTTCTCGTACTCTTGGTGGGAGCCTGGGAGTACAGCCAATTGGTCTTTCCCTCTCCCAGGTGTCCAGCTCCCCTGCGCTGGCTGTTTTTGCTGGGCGTGTTAATCATTGTGACCACATTTATTTTTAATCCCCAATTTCTCTTGTCCAGTCTGGCTCTGGTGATAGTGAGCTTTCTCTCCCTCAGCTTAGCTCTCACCCGCAACCAAGCCCCCCTAGAGGAGCTGCTGCGAACTTTGACGCGCTCTGCGACAGGCTTCCTCTATGCGGTGATTCTCCCTTTGCATGCAATTTTTCTTCTTCAACTGGAAGGAGCTTTAGCTTGGTTTGCCATGATGCTCCTGATGGTCTTTGCCTGCGACACTTTTGCCTACTTTGGGGGAAAGTGGGCCGGGAAGACCCCCTTGATGCCAGACATTTCACCTAAGAAGACTATGGAGGGCTCTCTTTCAGGAGTCCTGGGCTCTTTGATGATGGCCAGCCTATTTTGGTTTTTTTATTTTCACCATTTTTCCCTCCTCAGCCTTTTGACTCTGGGGCTTTTTGTGGCGATTTCTGCACAATTTGGAGATCTCTTTGCCTCTCTTTTAAAGAGGGTCGCCCAGGTGAAAGACTCAGGAAAACTTATGCCGGGACACGGAGGAATTCTAGATCGTCTCGATGGGGTTTATTTTGCGGCGCCTTTAGTCTATTTTTGGGCTCTGACTCACTAAAATTTTTGTAAAAACACTGGAAGAAGACCCCTAGGGTCTTTAAGATGGTGGCATGGAACTTATTCTCTCTTGGCTCCAGCAGGGCCTCTCTGGAATTATTCCCTTTATTATCATGATTGGCCTTTTGGTCTTTGTGCATGAGCTGGGCCACTTTTTAGTCGCCAAGTATTACCGCGTCCGAGTGGAAGTCTTCTCTCTGGGATTTGGTAAAAAGATCCTGCAACATAAGAGAGGGGACACCACTTACTGCGTCTCTCTGATCCCCCTTGGGGGCTATGTGAAAAT
>PWMF01000148.1 GCA_003559215.1 Natrialbaceae archaeon | reverse complement strand
CCGTTGACGAACCCGGGGGTTACGAGCGATCCCGAGGCGTCGAGCGTCTCCTCGCCGGCGAGGCCGTCACCGACCTCGAGGATCTCGCCGACCTCCCGGTCGATCAGTACGTCCGCGCGCGTCACGGTCCCGTCGGGCAACAGCACCTGGCCGCCGGTGATCGAAAGCGTCGCCATCGGTCGGGGTTTCTCGTCGGCCCGCCTTAGCGTGTCGATTCGACGATCGCCGTCGAGCGCCGCAAACCTTGGGCCGCCAACCGTTTCGCAGCGACAACGCCGTCCGCCGTCGTTTAGTATGATAGTAGCGAAAGCTGCCGTCGCGACCGAACGAGCAACGATCGCCCCGGAAATCGCATCCCGGAGCGGGGTCGGGCCGTTCGCGGAGTGAAATCGGTCCTGCCGTCGAAACGAATCGATCGGACGGCCGGCAGCTGCCGGCCGCGATTTCGCCGTTCGACTACTATAATTCGAACGAACTCTTTACTCGGCTTTCGGCCACTACAGCAGGGTTCGATCGACGGGAAACCGTAGTAATATTCGGACTGTTCCTTAAGAGATTAAACACTATACTCGGTAAAACCCACGCTCCGACAGAGATGAGTCGCCAACAGTACGCGTCGAAGGGACTGCAGATCGGCCGTTTCTCTGCGCAACGCCGGACGAGCGAGGGATGCTCGCGAGCAACCACCGTCGTGAATACGGTCGGGTGATACGATGGGGAAAGTAGTCATCTCTCTCGACGCGGAACTCGGCTGGGGGTTTCACGACAGGGAGGTTCCGGAGTCGCTGCTTCGGGACACCCGCGAGAACTGGCTCCACCTCCGGGACCTGTTCGACGCCTACGAGGTTCCGGCGACCTGGGCGGTCACCGGACACCTGTTCCTGGACTCCTGTCCGCGCTGTCACCGGGACCATCCGGCCGGCGAGCGCTGCTGTCAGCACGCGGTCGGCGACCTCGAGGCGAACGACGTCTGGTGTGCGAGCGACCTCGTCGACGAGATCGCGAACGCCGCCGTCGACCACGAGATCGGCGGCCACGGCTTTACCCACGTCCACCTCGAACACGAGCGGATGACCGACGAGTTCGCGGCCCGCGAAATCGAGAACTGCAGCCGAGCCGCGGCTCGACAGGGGTACGACCTCTCGTCGTTCGTTTTCCCGGTCAACAGGGTCCGCCACCGGGACCTGCTCGCCGAGCACGGGTTCGAGTGTTATCGCGGCGTGAACCGGCTGCTCGAGGAGCGAGGAACGATCGGCCGGCAGCTCACGAAGGTCTCGAGTGCGATGGTCGGGAAACCGACGCCGCCGATCGTCGAACCGCACGTCGACGAGTACGGGCTCGTCAACGTCCCGGCATCGATCTACCTGTTCAACTTCGGCCAGGAGTACGAGAAACCGTTCGCCGCGTTCGGGAAGGATCCGGTACTCAGGCAGGTCAAAGGCGGGATCGACGAAGTCGCCGAAACCGACGGCGTGTTACACCTCTGGCTACATCCCCACAACCTCCGAACCGCCGCTCACCACCGGCGGCTTCGGTCGATCGTCCGGTATATCGACCGTCGACGTGAGTCCAGCGATCTTCGCGTCGACACCATGAGCGGCATCGCCGACGACGTGCGGCGAGCGGAACGCTCTCGGCCCGCACGCGCGAAGTCATTATAGCTATTAACACGATGTCCGATCCGTACGATATCCGGCGGTACGAGCCGGCCGATAGAGAGCCGTTCCTCGAGCTGTTCGAGGAGGTGCTCGGCGGACGGATGGGGACGGACTGGTTCTCCTGGAAGTACGAGGCGAACCCCTACGTCGACCACATTCCGATCGTCGTCGCCGAGCGCAACGACGAACTCGTCGGCGCCCGGTCGTTCTTTCCGCTCCGGGTCGCGACGGGGGACGACCGATACAGCGCCTTCCAGCCCTGCGACTCGATGGTCCACCCTACCCACCAGCGACGCGGGCTCTTCACGCGGATGACCGAACGGGCGATCGAACGCTACGAGGACGACGTCGACCTCTTCTTCAACTTCCCGAACCACCGCTCGCTGCCAGGCAACCTCAAGCTCGGCTGGCGGGTCGTCGGCGAGCGGGAGACCCACTACCGGATCCAGAACCCGACAGCCTGGCTCCCGGTTCTCGAGCCGGTCGAAGCGCTCGCCCGGACCGCCGCGAGCAATTACGGCGCGCTCAGGGACCGCCGGGCCGACTCGAGCGACGCGGTCGATCGGGTGCAGTACGACGGCGTGCCGGCGGCGACGCTCGCGGCACTGGCCGACGCCGAGACAGTGCCGGCGTTTCACGTCGTTCGCGACGAGCCGTTCTACGAGTGGCGCTTCGAGAACCCGCTGTGGAGCTACCGAACCGTCCTCGCGACCCGCGACGGAGACGCGGTCGCGGCACTGGTCTACGGCCGGCGAGAGCGAGCCGACGGGCCGACGACCGTCCGGATCGTCGACGTGCTTCCGCTTGCGGCGGGAACCGAAGCGTACCGAACGGCGATCCTGTCGGGACTGCTCGAGGACGTCGTTCGGGAGAACGCGGACGCAGACGTCCTCGCCACCCCCGGTTCGGTGATCCCCGAGGGAGCGCTCCGGGCGCGCGGGTTCCACAGTGATCAGCGACCGCCCCTGACGTGGGCCACCTCGTCGTCGACTCACGTCGTCAGACCGTCGGGAACGGAGCCGACGGACTGGACCCTCTCGGGCCGTCAGCTCACGGATGCGTCGAACTGGCGGCTCGCGTTCTGCGAGGTCGACAGCGGATAGCGCTCGCGCCGTCCCGCGGCGGTGACGCTACCGGAGGCTCGAGCCGAACTGACCGATCGGGTCCGGTGCCGACTCGAGGAAGTCGACGATCTCGTCGACGTCGACCGCGCCGAAGAGGATCGAGAGTCCGAAGAAGACGATCGCTCCGACCGGCGGGACGACGATCAACGAGACCGGCAGATCGAAAATAAACAGCGGGATGGCCGAGCCGCCGAGGAACTCCGTCAGAAGGAATATCGGAACCGCTGCGGAGACACCCACGAGTATCGCCCGCGGGATTCGGGCGTCCGCGGCCGGATAGAAGCCGATCGATCTGGCGCTCCAGAGGTGGAACACGAACATGAGCCCGTAACTGATACTGGTCGCGGCGGCGGCGCCGTACATCCCGTACTGGGGGATCAACAGTCCGTTGAGCGTGATGTTGATTACCGCCGCCGCGCCGGTCGCGACGATCAGCTTCCGGAGGTCGCCTTTCCCCTGGCCGATCGCGAGTACCGGTCGCGCCAGGGCGAACCCGACGCAGCCGGGGAGCAACAGGAGGATCGGCACGTAGCTGGCGATGTAGTCGTCGGGATAGATGATCGGCAGAGCAACCGGCGCGAGCGCGGCGAGCCCGATCGCAAGCAACAGCGTAAACAACAGTGTGTACCGCGTGATCCGGGCGGCGAGCGAGTTGATCCGCTCGCGGTCGTTGTTCGCCCAGATGTTCGACGTCGAGTGCAGGAGGACGTTCTGAAGCGCCAGCGGCACGATCCAGAGGAACTCTGCAAGGGTGAGCGCGATCCGATAGTAGGCGGTTTCCTGGGCGGTGGTGAAGAAGCCGAGCATTACGACGTCGACCTCGTACAGCGACGTCAGAAAGAGAATCAACACGATGCTGAGCCCGTTGTACGCGAAGAGTTCGCGGCGCGGAAACTCCCGAGAGGGAATCTTGAACAGCGCCGTCGTCAGCGGTACCTGCCGGTGGATCGCCGCCAACCCGATCAGCGACGTCACCACCGCACCGGTCATGTGGCCAATCAACACGCCGGGAACGCCGTAGCCGAGATACGCGAGACCGACGCCAACAGTGATAAACAGGATCTTGTCGAGAAAGAGCAGCGGTTCGGAGTAGCGCTCGAGACCGAATCCCATGAGCGTTCGGCGCGTGTACTCTCGGAACTGGGAGGTGAAGACGAGCAGGGAGAGGAGATAGAAGTACGTCTGGTAAGAGGCGCCGAGGTGATTCTGGATGAAGCCGGACCGGGCCGCCAGCGCGAGGAAGAAACAGCCGACGGCCGCGAGCAACAGCGCCAGTCGGAGATAGAACCCGACTACGTGTTCGTCCCAGTGAGGAGTGTCGCGCTGCTCCGCGACGTACTTCCTTACGCCGTCGCCGACACCCGTGCTGACGAAAATCATGTAGATCGCAAATATGGACATCAAGACTGCGTAGTCACCGTACCCTTCCCCGAGGAACCGGGTCAGCAGCGGCGAGGAGAGAAAGTCGAGACTGATAAGGAGAAACTTCACGCCGAGGATCGAGAGAAAGCCGCTGGTGATGCTCCGCTTCATTCGTTAGGAGGTGTTTCGAACCCTGCCCGAAGAGTGCATCGTGTTCCGATCCCGATCGAGTTCGCCCCCTTTCGCTCGATCAACGCGTTCTTCAGGGAGACAACGATCGAACCGTTGCCGAGGACGGCAGCGAAGTCGCGTTTCCGATTCCGTATCGACGCGCCGGCGTTCGAACGCCGTCGTGCGTCCGACCGGCAAAACGGGGAGAACGACGACCTACAGAGCAGAACCATCGATCGATCGTACCGACGCGCGGGGGATTATTATACGGTGAATAAGCAACGCGACACCCCGAGAGCCCGGCTCGAGCGGCCCGCAGACCCCGTTTCCGTGCCTATCGATACCGTGTGATCAGTCCCCGTGAGGTTCACAGCGCCAGTACGCCTCCCGCTCTCGGACCAGGTAGCCGACGGCCCCGAGGGCGGCCCTCGTCTCGGCCGGGGCGTCGTCGTCGAGACCCCCTTGATGGATCTCGGCGAACACCGTCGGTTCGTGTCGCTCGAGGGTCTTTCGGGCACCGCGAACGACCGCGGGTGCGGCCCCCTCGACGTCGATCTTGATCGCATCGGGCGCCGGCAGCTCGGAGGCGAGGTCGTCCAGCCGACGAACCGGGACGGGGCGGACGTCGGCGACCGACGCCTCCCAGCGGGCGGCGCTCGCCCGATCGAACGCCGAGAGTTCGGGGTACGTTGAGACGTAAAACGGACGGTCGCCGCGTTCGTCACCGATCCCGCAGCCCCGGACGTCGATCCGATCCTCAAGCCCGTTCAGTCCGACGTTCGTGCGCAGTCGGTCGGCGGTTCGCGGTGCGGGTTCGAAGGCGACGATCCGACGACTCGGCGCGTCGGTCGCCAGCGCAAGCGCGTAGATCCCGACGTTCGCGCCGACGTCGTAGACGACGGCTGAGGGACCACAGCAGGCCTCAAGTTCCGCGAGCATCCGGTCGTCGCCGTGTCGGTTGAGGGGTTCGTAACACCGGAACGTTCCCGCAGGCGTCCGGTTCCGACGCGGGAGCAGCTCCCGGTCGTAGTTCGAGGCCGCCAGTCGATAGTAGGCGCTGTAGCCAAGCCTGCGGAGGGTCCGAAACGTCCGTGTCCCGAGGTCGGACTGCTCGAGACGCTCGAGCGCGCCGCTCACGGGGGAACGACGGCTACCCCCGCAACGTCATCGATTCCGAGGACCTGGGAGCGCCACTCGCTGTCGGTCGCCGCGAGGAACCGGCCGTCGTCGGTAACGGCGTAGACCGCGTCGGCGTAGCCGATGTCGACGATTTCCCCGGCAACGTCGAGCTCGCGCCACGCCTCGGCGTCCGCACCGTAATCGTAGGCACCACCCTCCGAGATCGCGTGTGCACGACGGAGGTTCCCCGGCTCCGAGCGGGGGTCCGCGGCGACGACCGTAAACGAGCCCTCGAGAACCTCCATCCAACCGTTACCGAGCTTGTAGAGGCCGTCGGCAGTGGCGGCGAGCGGAACACCCGCGGCCGAGACGTCGCGGACGTCGGTGAGCCCCGCGTGGTCGAGCTCGCCGTCGTGGACCCGGTAGACTCCCCGGTCGGTCGCGAGGAGGTCGCCGTCGAGCGCCCGAACCGTCGGCTCGAACTCGTCGGAGAGCGTCCGCCACTCGCCGTCCTCCCGGCGAGCGACCCGTCTGTTCGGGCCGGCCGCGAGCAGCCGCGATCCGTCGGCGCCGACCGCGACCGCTGGACCGAACCCGGTTCCGGCGAGGTCGGCGTCACTCGCGTCGGCCGCGGGCTCGAGCAGTTCGACGTCGTCGTCGGTCGCGATCGCGATCTCCTCGGCGGTCGCGGCGACGTCGACGGCGTCACAGCGCGCACAGAGCCCGAACTCGCCGACCGTCTCGCCGGCGACCCGCACGCGGACGACGCCGAAGGAACTCGCGACGTAGACCTGGGTCGCCCCCTCCCGGTCGCCGTAGACGCGTTTCTCCTCGATCGAATCCATGATTCGGAGATCGTGACGGCGGACTGAAAGCGTTCCGTCTGTCCGTCGGCTTCGGAACCCATTTGGGGGGGCCACCCCGACTACTACGTGATGCAAGTATTCGGATCGAGCGGGACGCGGGGCGTCGCCAACGAGGAGTTGACGCCTGCGTTCGTCCTGCGCGTCGCGAAAGCAGCGGGGACGGCCTGGGGGGTCGGCCGCATCGCGATCGCACGCGACACGCGATACACCGGCCAGATGCTCGCCGACGCCGCCGCGAGCGGACTGGCGAGTACGGGGACCGACGTCGATCGGCTCGGGATCATGCCGACGCCGGGCGCACAGGCCTACGCCGAACACGAGGAAGTTCCCGTCATGGTCATCACGGCCTCGCACAACCCGCCGCAGTACAACGGCGTCAAGCTCGTCGACCGCGACGGCGTGGAACTCGCCGTCTCCGATCTCGAGCAGATCGAGGAGACGCTGCTCGCGGAGGCGTTTACGGTCGCCTCCTGGGACGAGACCGGGCGCGTCCGACACGTCGAAGGTGCCAGACGTGAGTACGTCGACGAGCTGCTCGAGGCCGTCGATCGCGAGCGGATCGCCGATGCCGACCTGACGGTCGCACTCGATCCGGGCCACGGCGCCGGCTCGTTGACCAGCCCGGAGTTCTTCCGCCGGCTGGGCTGTCGGGTCGTCACGGTCAACGGTCAGCCCGACGGCCACTTTCCCGGTCGCGATCCGGAGCCCGTACTGTCGAACCTCGGCGACCTGGGTCAGCTCGTCCGATCGACCGACGCCGACATCGGGATCGCCCACGACGGCGACGGCGACCGCGCGATCTTCTTCGACGAAGACGGGGAGTACGTCGAGGGCGACGCCACGCTGGCCGCGCTCGCGGCGGCCGAGCTCGGGCCCGAGGATACCACCGTCTCGGCGGTCAACGTCTCCCAGCGCCTGGTCGACGTCGTCAACGAGATCGGCGCCGATCTCGAGCTGACCCCGATCGGGTCGACGAACATCATCACCCGTATTCGGGAGCTCGAGGCCAAGAACAAACATATCCCCGTCGCCGGCGAGGGGAACGGCGGGATCTTCTTCCCGAACTATCGGCTCACCCGCGACGGCGCCTACACCGCGGCCCGGTTCCTCGAACTCGTCGCCGAGCAACCCGTCAGCGAGATCGTCGCCCCCTACAGCGGCTACGCTAACGTTCGGCGCAACCTCGAGTACGAGTCGACGGCCGAGCGCGACGCGATGCTCGACGCCGCGGCGAACCACGCCCAGAAGGCCGACGCCGAACTCAACACCCGCGACGGCTACCGTCTCGACCACGGCGACGCCTGGGTGCTGGCCCGGCCGTCCGGAACCGAACCGCTCGTCCGCATCTACGCCGAGGCCCGCGACGGCGACCGGGCGACCGGGCTCGCCGACGAGATGTACGAGACGCTCTCTGCGGCGAAAAACGACGCCTGAGTCGGACCGACTGCCGGCAGCAGTTCTTTCAACCCCGAGGGCGCATCGAACGAACAGATGGGGGAAGAGTCGACACAACACCGCCGCGAGGTCACCGGCGAGGAGGATACGCCGCAGTCCCAGCCCGATCCGCTCGTCGGGTCGGAGTCGCGGACCGCCACGTGGCTCCACTGGCTGTACCTTCACGGCGACCGCCGGATTGTCTCCGGACTGATGCTCCTCGCCACGTTCGTCGTCTCTCTGGTGTTGATCCGAAGTTCGCTCATTACTCCGGCAGAAGCCGACGACGTCGTCGCAATCACCTCGACGCTGCTCGGCGGAATGTTGCCGTTTATTACAGTCGTGCTGGCGATCAACCAGCTGATCCTCTCCGAAGAGTTCGGGACGACCGGCGCCTTTTTTGAGCGGATCGAGGAGACCGCCGATTTCCGGGAGTCGATAGAGGCCCACACCGGTGTTCGACCCAGTCCCGTGGAGCCGTCCGCGCTGTTGCGGACGCTGATCGAGGCCAAGCGTCGGACGACCCTCGGCCTCCGAAACGTCTGTGCGGACGCAAAATCGGGCCTTCGCGAGGACGTTGAGGAGTTCGTTTCGACGACGCTCCCACGGGACGACGACTCGATCGACGCGCTCGAGGAGGTGGCGTTCGGGACCTTCGAGCTGATCTCGGTCATCCTCCACTACAACGACCCCTGGCAGCTCCAGGAGGTCAGAACGATCCGCGAAGACCACCGGTTCGAGCTCTCGGCGGCCGCCGACGACCAGCTCGAGCGACTCGAGGAACTGCTGGGCGACATCCACGTCGCCCGACAGTACTTCAAAACGGTGTACATGCAACAGGAGCTGGCTGATCTCTCGAAGATCCTGCTGTACGTCGGCTTCCCGACCCTTCTGGCTGGCGCCTTCGTTGTCCTCTCGTACGGCAACCTGCTCGCCCTCGAGTTGCACTCCTACGTCTACGTCGTCGTCGTCGCCGCAACGATCACGGCGCTGTTCAGTCCCTTCGCGGTGTTGCTCGCGTACGTGCTCCGGATCGCGACGATCGCGCGGCGGACGGCCGCCGATTTCGGCCCGTTCGTGCTCCAGCAACAGCTCCCCCGCGAGGATGTCGAGACGAGCGACGTCGGCGACTGAACTCAGTGGCGCAGTTCCTCGCCGTACCGGGCGCCAACCCGCTCGGTCGCCAACAGAATCCGGTGGGCGACGACGAGCAAGACGACCGCGAGCACCATCAGCGCCCCCTCCCACAGCGTCGAGAGCAGCCCCAGCGAGACGATCAGCGTGGTCGCGCAGGCGGGCGGGTGGCGAGTGTCCGTCGCGAGCATGCCGCCGACGGTCAGCATCGTCGCGACGACGGCGCTGGCCGCGAGCTGGAGTCCAGCGAGCGAGCCCGGTGCCGTCGCCGAGGTCATGCTGACGCCGCCGGCGAAGGCGTGGTAGGCGATCAACCCGGCGACGACGCCGATCGCGTGGCCGCCGATCACCCGCCGCGGCGAGGTCGCGTCGCTATCCTGAAACAACGCCAGCACGAACGCGGACGGACCGAGGCTCGGAAACACCATCGGTAGCCCCGAGAGCCAGGCGACGCCGGCCGTCGTCAGGATGAGTAGGCCGGTGTGAAGCGTCGTTCCCGTCCGATCGTCCATACCCCTCGTTCGCCGGCTCGAGGTGAAAACGTCGGTGTTTCCGGGTTACTCACGAGCCGTTCGGAACGATCGTGACCGGAACCGGCGACTGCCGAGCGACCTTTTCGGCGACGCTGCCGAGCAGCATCCGCGAGACGCCCGATCTCCCCTCGCTTCCCATGACGATCTCGTCGACGCCGGCCTCGACGACGTGCTCGAGGATCGCGTCGGCGGCCTGGCCCTCGAGGACGCGGGTCTCGAGTCGTCGCCCGCGTTCCTCGGCGAGTCGCGCAGCGTCCTCGAAGACGTCGGGTTCGAACGCTTCGCTGTCGGCCGCCGACGGCTCACCGGCGTACCCCGCCTCGAGGTCGTCGACCGCGTGGACGACGACGAGCTCGTCGTCGGGGAACCGCTCGAGGGCGTACTCGAGGGCCGCCCGCGCGGGCGACGAGTCGTCCATCGGGACGAGCAGCTGGTTGGTCATGTGGAGGACTACGGCTGCCGGGTTCTTCAGTCGTCGCCCGGAGAGAAAGGTCGAGAGAGCTCAAATCGAGTCGTCGACCTCGAGCGCGGCCTCGAGTCGCTCCCGCTCGGTCCGCAGGGCCTCGAGTTCCTCGGCGACGCGGCCCTCGCGCAGTCGCTCTCGCTCGTCGGCGGTGAGCTGTTCGACGGCCTGGGCCGCCGTCTGGAGGCGATCGTACTCGTCGTCGCGGGCGAGCGCCCGCACCTCCCGGAGCGCGGCGACGGTCTCCTCGTCGGCGACGCGGGCGACGAACGGCCGAAACTCCCGGGTCCGACGCTCGAGGAGACCCGCGGGTCCAGGCGGCCAGCCGACGGTCAGCGGTTCGCCGTCTATCCCCTCGAGATAGGTCTGCTGGGTCGCGACGGCCCGCTTGAGCTCGTCAGCGTCCTCGACGTAGTGGGAGAGCTTCGAGCGAGAGTACTCCGCGTACTCGAGCAGTTCGGGGATCGTGTACTCGCCCGCGGGTCGCTCGAAGACGAACCGCTTCAGGTCCGCGGGCGGCAGCTCGAACTCAACGAAGGGATACCACCGGCTGCGCTCGAGCAGCGCGAACACCTCCCGCGCGGAGGCCTCGAGGCGGTACTCCCGGAACCGCTCCCGGATCAGCTCGTCGTAGCGCTCGATCGGCTCCCGGAGGCGTTCGACGGGCGCGCTCAGGTCGGCATTGGCCAGCTCGAGCAGGCGCTCGCGCTCGTCGGTCTCGTCGTCGATCTCTCGGAGCCGCCTGCTCGCGGCTTTGCGCGCCTCGGCAACGGCCTCGCGGGCCGCGTCGCGTTCCTCGAGTAACTCGGCGTACCGTTCGGCGGGCTCGAGTGCGTCGTGGGCTCGCTCGAAGTCGGACTCGCTCAGTCGGCGCTTGTCGATGGCGTCGAGGGCGGCCTCGAACGCCTCCCGTCCCTTCAGGTCGTCGGGGAGCTCCTCGACCAGCGAGTCGAACTTCCCCTCGAGTTCGACGTAGGCCTTGAAGTTCTCCCGGCCCGTTCCCGTCGCTCGGTCGACGTAGCTCTCGAGCAGCTCCGTCGCGTCCCGGTAGGCCTCGGCGGCCTCGACGACCGCCTCGCCGCCGCGGTCGTCGATCGCCGTCCGCGCCTGCGCGTAGCGTTCGCGGGCGGCCTCGAGTCGCTCGAGGGGCGTTCGGTCGGTCTCGGCGTCGCTCGAGCGGGAGACGCGCTCGCTCATCTTACTCGTAGACGGCCTCCGGATCGAAAACTCGGTCGCCGACGTTCTCCCCCTCGACGGTCCGGTAGAAACACGAGCGGTGGCCGGTGTGGCAGGCGCCGCCTTCCTGGTCGACGACGTACAGCAGGGTGTCGGCGTCGCAATCGACCCGTACCTCCTCGACCTCCTGCGTGTGGCCGCTCGTGGCGCCCTTCTCCCAGAGTTCGTCCCGGCTGCGCGAGTAGTAGTGGGCCCGCCCCGTCTCGCGGGTTCGCTCGAGGGCCTCCGGGGAGACGTAGGCGAGCATCAACACCTCGCCGGTCTCGGCGTCCTGTGCGACGGCCGGCACGAGTCCGTCCTCGCCGAAGTCGACCGCGATCTCGTCCATGGGCGACTCGAGGGCCGTGCCGGCGATAGATCTTTTGCAGTGGAGCGGCCAGCGGGGTGGCGCCACAAGCGGAGCACGACCGGACACGTTCGGGTACCGCAAACGTTTATCTGCCTTCCCGTGGTCGAACGTTCGCGATGGCCGAGTACACGACCACGAACTACCGTGACGTCGACGACCAGAGCGGACTGCGCTTCCTTCGGGACGAACTGAACTGCGAGAACGTGGGCGTTACCGTCCTCGAGTGCGAGCCCGGCTGGGAGGGGATAGAACACGATCACGATGACGAGGGACAGGAGGAGGTCTACCTGCTACTGGAAGGAGAAGCGACGGTCACCGTCGAAGACGAATCGGTCGAGATGGGCGAGGGCGACGCGATCCGGATCCCGCCGGACGCGACCCACCAGATCCACAACGGCGACGCCGAGAGTCGGTTCGTACTCGTGGGCGCGCCGTAGCAATCTGAACCGCCGAGTTCGGCGGTCGAACCCTCACCTGTTTGGCCGTCCCGCCTTCGTCGCGAGCCGCCTCTCCGGGGCATGGACAGACGCGAACTCCGGCGGGCGTGGGACGAACTCGCCGAGCCGTACGCGGCGAGTCGTCGCGTCGACGGCGACGACGCCGCACTGATCGACGAACTGCTCGAGGCGATTCCACCGGACGCGACGGTGCTCGACGTCGGCTGTGGCGACGGTCGACGGACGCTGGCGAACCTCGCGGGCGTCGACCGGATCGGGCTCGATCTTTCGCGTCGTCAGCTCGAGCTGGCGGCCGACGCCATCCCCGAGGCGCGACTCCTGCAGGGCGAGCTGACGGCGCTTCCACTCGCCGCGAACTCCGTT
>PWMF01000135.1 GCA_003559215.1 Natrialbaceae archaeon | reverse complement strand
GGCTCGAGCCGCTGCGATCGGTCCGCCGGGCAGAGCCGTCGGTCGACTCGGAGCCGGTTGCCGGACCGGCGAGAGCGGACGCAGTATCCGAGCTCGCTCCCGTGCCGTGCCAACTCCTGGCGCGGTTCGATGTCGGCGAGAAGCGCCGCGATTTCGACCGCACAACCCGTCAACGCGCCGATTCGGCGAACTTCGTCGGCCCCGGGGGCAGCCGACTGTGATTCGGTCGGGAGCGACGCCTCCCCCTCCTGGGCGGCTCGCGTCGCCTCGGCCAGCGCCTCGAGACAGCGTTCGACGAGCGCCGGCTCGGCGTCGAACCCCGCCGTCAGCTCGAACGCCTTCGATTCGAGGAGATCTCCGAGCAGAACGCCGTCGGTCGGCTTGACGCCGGTCCGTCGGCCGCCCTCAACGGCACTGCGGTGAAGACGCGTCTGTAGCGAGACGAGCTCTAGCGACGCGGCGATCGACACCAACTCCTCGAGCGGACGTTCGTCGCCGAGTCCGTCGACCATCGCCAGAAACACCTGGCCGCGGATCCACGGCCGGCCGAGCTCGAGCAGCTCCTCGGGTGAGCGATCGAACGCACCCGTCTCGGGTAGGTGCGTCCGAAGCGCGTCCTCAATTACCGTTCGTCGCCGCGCGATCGTCCGTCTCATAGCCGTCCTCGCTGTGAGTTCGTCGGCGAAGGACTCTCGGGGGTGAGGCCGCCCCCGGCGGCAGTTCGTTCCAGGATTCTAATCACTTGAGTACGTTTCCGTGGGTCGAGTACGATCGACATCGATTCCTCGCGCTGACCCCGACCGACTCCGTCGTCGGTCGGCACCGTGCTGACCGAACGGTTGTTCAGGAGGTAAGATAAGTATTGCGTCGTTCGACCGCCCCCGGAGAGGCCTCGAGCGGGAGCTCAGATCGACTCGATCGCCCGGTCCAGGTCGGCGATCACGTCCTCGGGGTCCTCGATGCCGACCGAGAGCCGGACGAGGTCGTCGGTGACGCCGCTGGCCAGCTTCTCCTCCTCGGAGAGCTGCTGGTGGGTCGTGCTCGCCGGGTGGATAATCAGGGTCTTCGCGTCGCCGACGTTCGCTAGTAGGCTCGTCAGGTCGACCTCGTTGCAGACGGTTTCGGCCGCGTCGTAGCCTCCTTCGAGTCCGAACGTGATCATGCCCCCGTAGCCGCCCTCGAGGTACTCGCTGGCGTTGTCGTGGGTTTCGTGGCTCTCGAGGCCGGGATAGGTGACCCACGCGACGTCGGGGTGGCCCTCGAGGTACTCCGCGACGGCCATCGCGTTCTCGCAGTGTTTCTCCATCCGCAGGGGGAGCGACTCGAGTTTCTGCAGCGTGACCCAGGCGTCGAACGGCGACTGCTGGTTACCCAGGTCCCGCAGGCCGCGGGTGCGGGCGGCGATGGCGAACGCCTGTTCGCCGAACGTCTCGTAGAAGTCGATCCCGTGATAGGCGGGATTCGGTTCGGTGAGTTCGGGATAGTCGCCCTCCGGCCAGGGGAACGTGCCGCCGTCGACGAGCACGCCGCCGACGGTCGAGCCCGCCCCGTGGATCCACTTCGTCGTCGAGTTCCAGACGAGGTCGGCGCCGTGTTCGATCGGCCGGCACAGATAGGGCGTCGCGAAGGTGTTGTCGACGAACAACGGCACGTCGTGGTCGTGGGCGATGTCAGCGATGCGTTCGATATCCGGGGTGACCAGCGCCGGGTTGCCGATCGTCTCGAGGTGGACGAACGCGGTGTCGTCGTCGATCGCCTCGGCGTAGGCGTCGTAGTCGAGCGTGTCGACGAACGTCGTCTCGATCCCCCGTTTCGCGACGGTGTGGGTGAGGTAGGTGTAGGTGCCGCCGTACAGCGACGACGAGGAGACGATGTTGTCGCCGACGTCCGCGAGGATGAACGTCGCCAGATCGAACGCGGCCATCCCCGACGAGGTGGCGAGCGCGCCGACGCCGCCCTCAAGGGTGGCGATGCGTTCCTCTAACATCGCGTTCGTCGGGTTCATGATCCGCGAGTAGATGTTGCCGAACTCCTCTAAACCGAACAGCGCCGCGGCGTGATCGGTGTCCTCGAACTCGTAGGAGGTCGTCTGGTAGATCGGCGGCGCCCGCGCGCCCGTCGTCGGGTCGGGGTCGTGGCCGGCATGAACGCTGTTCGTTGCGAATCGGCGGTCGTCCTGCTCGTCGCTCATAGCAGTGATCTCAGACCCACGGGCAATAAAATCACCAGTCGATCATGTTCGGGAAACCGACGGACGTGAACGGCTCGAGGAGAAGGGATAACCTGCCGACGGGCTACTCGAGCAGCGGCTCGCCGGTCATCTCCGGGGGCTGGTCAAGCCCGATCAGCTCGAGGATCGTCGGTGCGATGTCGGCGAGGGTGCCGCCCGGCCGAACCGCCCGCCCGCCGCCGGTGCCGTCGGGCGCGAGGTAGACGAACGGCACCTCGTTGTAGGTGTGGGCGGTGTGGGGATCCTCCTCGGTCCCCATATCGTCGGCGTTGCCGTGGTCGGCCGTGATGAGGACGTGCGAGCCGGCCGTCTCGAGGGCGTCGACGAGCCGACCGAGCTGGGTGTCGACAGCCTCGACGGCCTCGATGGCGGCCTCGTAGTCGCCCGTGTGTCCGACCATGTCGGGGTTGGCGTAGTTGAGCACGAGGACGTCCGGATCGTCGGACTCGACCGTGTCTATCGCCGTATCGGTCACCTCGGGTGCGCTCATCTCGGGCTTGCGGTCGTAGGTCGGCACGTCCGGGCTCTCGACGATCTTTCGAACTTCGCCGTCGAACTCGATCTCCCGGCCCCCGTTCAGGAAGTAGGTGACGTGGGCGTACTTCTCCGATTCGGCGATCCGCAGCTGCGTCTTCCCGTGATCGGTCAGCACCTCTCCGAGCACGTTCTCCGGCTGGTTCGGCGGGTATGCGACTGGCAGGTCGAACGTCTTGTCGTACTGGGTTAACATGACGACCTCGACGTCCGGCGGCTGGGTCTCGATCTCGTCCGCCCAGTCCTCGGGCCGGATGTCGGCGAGCATTCGGGTGAGCTGGCGGGCCCGATCGGAACGGAAGTTGAACCAGACGACCGAGTCGCCGTCCTCGAGTGCCGGCTCACCTGCTATGAGGGTCGGATCGACGAACTCGTCGGTCTCGCCGCGATCGTAGGAGTCCTCGACCGCCTCGACGGCGGAGTCGGCTTCGTACTTCGCCTCCCGCTCGACGATCGCGTCGTAGGCTTGCTTGGTCCGCTCCCAGTTCTGGTCGCGGTCCATCGCGTAGTACCGACCCGAGACGGTGGCGACGTCGCCGGTTCCGTGCTCGTCGACGACCGACTCGAGCTCGGCCAGGTACTCTCGGCCCCCGGTCGGCGACGTGTCGCGGCCGTCGGTGATCGCGTGGGTGACGGCCTCGACTTCGCGGTCGCCGGCCAGCTCGATCAGTGCGTAGAGGTGTTCCTGATCGGCGTGAACCCCGCCGTCGCTGACGAGGCCGACGAAGTGAACTCGACCGTCGTTCTCACGAGCCTGCTCGAAGGCGGACTCGATCGCGGCGTTCTCGCGAAAGGAGCCGTCGGCGATCGAGTCCGACACTCGCGTATACTCCTGGTAGACGACCCGTCCGGCGCCGATGTTCAGGTGGCCAACCTCGCTGTTGCCCATCTGACCGTCCGGCAGGCCGACCCGTCGGCCGGCGACCTCGAGCCGGCCGCTGGCGCCCGCCTCGGATAGGCGGTCGAACGCCGGCGTGTCGGCCGCCTTCACCGCGTCGCGTCCCGTGTCGTCGCCGAGCCCCCAGCCGTCGAGGATGATCAGCGCAGCGTCCATACCCGAGGGCTGCGCGGCCTGCCGTAACTAGCTGTCGCTGTCGGCCAGCGTCGCGGCGCCGACCGCGGGATATTTGATAGTGGGGCAAAAGCCAACTGTCATGACCCTCGATCCGGTCCACTTCGACGGCATCGCCGAGCTCGCGGGGCGGATCGACCACGGCGCCGACGAGCGGGACCGGCGGGCCTTCGCCGAGACCGTCTGGGAGGAGTTCCTCGACCCGCTTCGCCAGAACGGCCGGGTCGTCCTCGAGCCGGTCGCCGAACGGTCCCGCCGGCTGGTCGACTGCGAGGACGTAGCACTGACCGATCGGCCGTTCCCGACCGAGCACGGACTCGACGCGGGGACGATCAATCCGACGACGTTCAAGAACGGCCTCGTCATCGACGTCGCCCAGGCGGCGATGAGCGCGACGCCGAGCGACCTCGAGCTCCACCGCTCGCGAACCGCGGTGATGACGGTTCACTCGAGCGACGCGACCGCCAGCGTCGAGAACGAGGATTGGGACCGCTTCGACGAGGAGACGAGCAAACGCCGGGTGATTCGGATCGGGCGCCTCGACCGGTTCGCCGAGGGCGTCGTCCACGCGCTGGCACTCTATCTCGCCGAGAGCGAACACGCCCACGAACACGCCGACACGGTGTCGGATCTGCTCGTCCTCGACGGGCCCCTCTACCCGCGCGGCCTGCTGCGCTGGGCCGATCAACACCCCGACCTCGCGGACTTCCTGCTCGAGGACCCCCGCCCGACGACGGTGCTCGAGAACTACGTCCGGCTGGTCGAACGGTTCGTCGAGCGCGATGTCCCCCTCGTCGGGTTCGTCAAGAACCCGGCGACGAAGGCGATCACTCGCGCGGTTCGGGAAACGACCGACGCGAGCGCCCCCTGGACGAACGACGCGGCGATGTTCACCCGGCTGCTCGAGCGCGGGGAGTACGTCGACGACGTCGACGGCGAGCGCTGGGAGCGAGACACCTCGGCGCTAACCTACACGAACTGGTTTCGCTCCCGGGCCGGCGTCGACCGACCGCTCTCGGTCGACGGCGACGCGCTCGGAATCGACCGCGAACTGCCGCCGGAGGCGTACGAAGTCACCTTCTTCGTCGTCTACGACCCTCGGGACGATCTGCTGTACCGAATCGAGGCCCCCTACGCCGTCACCCGCGACCGGGAGACCCGCGAACGGCTCGCGATCCAGCTCCTCCAGGACGTCGCCGTCGCCCACGGGCCGCCCACGATTGTCGGCAAGGCCGACGAACTCGCCCGGATCAGCGCCCCCGAGAAGCGCTCGCTGCGCGAGACGCTCGAGACACGCTTCGAGACGAGTCAGGACCGCAGCTACGACGAGCACCGCTGGCTCGAGGACGTCTAGACAATCGAATTCACTGGTTGCTATCCCGGTCCGAAGGTCGCAATGTCGGCTCCCACCGTCGCCAGCGCGTCGGCGGGGTTCGGGTCGCTGTCGGCCAGGTGCGTGTACCGGTGGTCCGGGACGCTCGACAGCGCCGTTGCGACGGCCTCGCTGTACGTCTCGACGCCCGGTTCCGTCGGGTCCTCGCCGCCCCAGACGTCCCGGATGACCGTCATCGAGTCGATGCGCACCTCGAGCCTGCGCGGCTCGTAGCGTGCCAGTAGTTCGGAGAGTCCCAGCTGGAGGGCGACGTACTCGGCGGTGTTGTTCCCCGCCCGGGAGCCGACGGGTCGGCCGAGACGGGCGAGTTGGTCCCCCGCAGCGTCCACGATGACGGCGCCCGCACCCGCGGGGCCGGGGTTGCCGCGCGAACTGCCGTCGACGTAGAGGACGAAGGCGTCGCCCGTCGGCTCGGGAGCGGGCGGCCGGGTAAGTCCCGATGCTAGTAACTCCTCGAGTGCGGGACGTAACTCGTCCGGGGTGGTCGCGGGGTCGAAGAGACCGCCGTAGCCGGGGACGGCGTCGTTGACGGCGTCGGTGGCGGCCGCCACCTCGTAGCCGACACCCGCCAGCACCTCGTCGACGAGCGCGGCGAGCGGCGAGAGGTGTTCGGCCGGGAGAGTGTCGTCGGTCACGCTCCCTCCCTCCGGGCTTCGGCTTCGATCCCCGAACTCTCGCTCCCGGGCGATCCCGTCGGCTGGTCGCACCACTGCATATCGGACCTCGGTAGTCAAGCGGGATAACCCCTTCAGGTGTCACCGGGAGCAGGCCGTTTCGAACCGGCCGGACTCCTCGAATCCTCGGGAGTTCCCTCGAGCGATACTAGATGCAGGTAGTCAACACAACAGCTGGATTGATTCACTCAAACTATCACACAAAGTATAATGAGCCACCGAAGAATAGGTGATCCAATGCCTGATGGAGAGAGCGAACGGGGCGCTATTACCTGTATCTCCTGCGGTACCGTCTATGCCGGGGAGATCTGGCCGGGTGGTGCGATTCAACCAATTGGAAAACAGTCCTGCGAATGCGGATCGACTGAGTTTGAGATCATCGAAGAATCGGTCAGTACACCTCCAAAGGAGAAGCAAACAGACTGACGTTCGGTCACTACGCCTGGGCAGCGATTCGATGAACTGGGGTTCAACACGATTCGAGGACGCGTCCTATGGGTCCCGTTCGACCTCGAGCTCGACCGACTCCGGGTCGACGCCGATCCTGGCGAACTGCGTGCGGACGTGTTCTTTCGCGGCCTCGAGGGCCTGCTCGCGGGTGTCGAACCCGCGGGGCATCGGCGACTCGAAGGCGAGGTTGACCTCACGGCCGTCGACGACCTGCACGCTGCCGCCGCTGTCGACCTCGTAGAACTCGTCGCAGATCCAGACGTACGCGGCGTCCTCGTCGGGTGCACCCCGGAACGACGGCGGTCGCTCCCCCCGCTCGTACACCGTTCCGGTGAGTTCGGTTCCGCCCGCGCAACCGCGTACGATGAACATGCGTTCAGCTACGTCCCCCAGATGCAAAAAATACCCGCACTCAAGTCGCTCCGCGTTCGAATCGCTCGAAACTCGGGCGCGTCCGATCGACGACGTTCGGATGACCGGTCCCCATCGGCGAAGTCGCCGCCCGTCGGCGGCCAACGGACGGGTTTCGCCCGATCGTCGCACACATATAATATTTCTAACCCAAACTGTTTCGGGACCGGGTTTATTCCCGTAGCAGTACTGCGTTTGGATAATGAGTTCGGACGCACGGACCAGTGACGATGGGTCACAGGGTGGACTGGCAGCCGTCTCGCGTGAGTGGTACGATGCCCTTCGACATCCGAGACGGATTCACCTGCTGGCGGCCCTCGAGAACGGGTCATGCACCCTCGAGGATCTCGCCGACGCCATCGCGGCTCGGGAGTCGGCCGACCGGGAGGAGATCCGGATCGAGCTCGTCCACAACCATCTGCCACGACTGGCCGACCACGGGATTCTCGAGTGGGACGGCGAGACCGCCTCCCTGCCGATCGAGCGGTCACTCCCGGTCGCCGACCTCTCGAGGCTGCTCGAGGACCGGAATCGGGCTGATGGACGGACGCTCGAAACGCTCGTCCACCCGGTTCGGACCCAGCTGTACGCGATGCTCGCGGAGCTGGATCGGCCGGTTTCGGTCGACACCCTCGCTGCCGAACTGATCGAGCGGGACGTCGACTCGCTCTCGGAGGGCTCCGAGGCTCGCCTCGCGCTTTACCACGTCCACCTCCCGGCGATGGCAGACGTCGGCGCGATCGAGTTCGATCCCCGATCCGGGATGGTACGGGGGCCGAACCGATCAACGCCGTCGACGAACTGAGCGACTACCTGCGTCCGACTTCTTCACGCCCATCCGCGACCGGAGGGAAACGCGTTTGTAGGCGGCCCCTCATGGAGCCGATATGACGGATCTGGGTGATTTCAGCGAGTTCGACGCCGACGCGGACGCCGATTCGACGGCCGAATCGAGCGCGTCGACGTCGGCGTCGGCGACCGAGGAGCCGACGGATTCGAGCGGGTTCGAACCCGCGAACGTCGAACCGCGGGGCGAGGACGTCGGCATCGGAACGATCTGTGTCTCCCAGGGCCTTCGCATCGCCGAGGACGAAGAGGAAACGTCACTGCGGGCGTACGTCACCAGCGGCAACCGTTCGTCGGTCCGGATCGGCAGCTATCTAGTCGCGCCCTATCCCGACGGCGAGACCCTGTTCTGTCGGATCACCGGGCTCGAGTACGCCCAGCAGTACCACGCCGACGACGCGACGGAGATCCACGCCCGCCGCGCGATGCGCCGAAGCGACGTCGACGAGGCCGACTACAAGTTCGTCGCCTCCCTCGAGCCCGTCGCCGTCCTCTACGAAGAAGACGGCGAACTCAAACGGCGGATGACCGACCGCGTCCCCAAGCCACAGACGGTCGTCCGGCAGGCCAACGACACGACCGAGATCAAGACCGGGCTGAAGATGCCCGAGGACGGGGTCTTCCTCGGCCACCTCTCGGTCGGCGGCGAGAAGGTTCGGACGGCGGCCTCCCCACCGACGATCGACTACCGGCTGAAGGACGATTACGAGGCCGGCGATCCGCTCGTGTTCCGACACACCCTGGTCGCCGGCGGGACGGGATCGGGGAAGACCCACGCCGCGAAGAACGTCCTCCGCCAGTACCTCGCCGACGAGCGCCAGTACCCCATGGAGGACGGGCGCACCGTCGGCCCGGCCGTCGTTCAGTTCGACCCCCAAGACGAGTACGCCCAGATGCACGACGACAACCCCGAGTTGGGCGACGAGTTCGCCCGCCGGCTCGAGCGGGAGGGGGTCGCCCACGGCGGCGTCTCGGACACTACGGCGTTCGTGCCGAAGGTCGGCGACGCCAGCTACTCGGCGGGCCACCACCGCGCCGAGTGCGTGGAGTTCACGATCCCCTTCTCGATGTGTCGGAGCCGTCCCTGGCTCGTCTCGGGCGGTTCGCTCAACGACAACCAGTACGGCGCCCTGACGTACCTCCTCGATCGCTTCTTTACAGAGGCCGGGAACGACGGCTCCTACGCGGGGTTCAAGTCGTTCCTCGACGATCCCGCGTTGCGCGAGGAGTTAGACGAGTCCGGCCGGGTCCACGAGGCAACCTACGACGCCGTTCGACGGCGGGTGTTCGGCTTCGAGGACGTCTTCGATCAGGACGCCCGTCCGATCACGGAGCTGATCCACGAGTTCGTCCGTCCCGGTGGCCTCACCGTCGTCCCAACCTACCACGTCTCGAACACCCGTGCGACGGAGGCCGTCGTCCTCGCGCTGTCCTCGCTGCTGATCGACGAGAAGCTCTCGAACGATCCGACGTACGACCGGATCAAGGAGACGCCACTCGTACTGGGGATGGACGAGGCCCACAACTTCCTCACCGACGCCGACAGCGTCCAGGCCCGGAAGGTCATCACGAAGTTCACCGAGGCCGCAAAGCAGGGCCGCAAGGAACGGCTCGGGCTCTTCCTGATCACGCAGGATCCCCAGGACATCGACGACGCCGTCTTCAAGCAGATCAACACCACCGTCGTGCTCAACCTCGGCGACGAGGACGCGATCAAGAGCGTCAACATCCCCTCGAACCTCGAGTCGAAGGTCCCCTACATGGAGAAGGGCCAGATGGTCGTCTACTCGCCGGATAATTCGGAACCCGTCGAACTGATCGGCCTCCCGAAGTGCGTCACGCGACACGGTCGGGACTGATCGCCTCGGCTGCGGCGTCGAACACGCCGAAAACGAGGACGATCTCGCGTCAGGCGAGGATCCGATCCGCGTCGACCCGTTCGCTGTAGGGCGCGTAGATCGAGACGAGCTCCTCGTACGTTTGCGGGTCGGTCGCGTCGAACCGGTCGGCGACCGCGGCGAAGCGCTCGAGCGGCGGTTCGTGCTCCGCCCCCCACCAGACGGGGTGGGTCAACACCTGCAGCCGATCAGCATCGGCGTTGGCGATGACCGACCCGAGGGGCTCTCCCTCGCGCCACCGGCCGCTCGAGTCGGAAATGTACGCCGACAGTAGGTCCGGGTTGTAGGCGTTTACCATCCCGGCGATCGTCCGGGACCCCTCGAGGACCCGCTCGGACGGACGGTGAAAGGAGACGGAGGCGACCGGGTCGATTCCCAGCTCCTCCAGGTACCGTCCGGCGGCGTCGACCCGCCGGCGCTCGCTCGGCGCTAGTCCGTCGCGGTCGACGGGCTCGTCGGGCTCGACATCGGAGAGATCGCAGTGGAGGGCGATCTCGTGGCCGAACTCGTGGATGAGGTGGAGCAGGTCCCGCTCCTCCTCGAGGTCGTACAGCGGCGTGTCCGGCAGGACCATGTACGTCGAGCGGACGCCGAGTTCGTGTTCGAGCTCGGCCATCTCGACGGCCCGCTCGAGGCAGACGTCGACGTCGTGGCGGACGAACGCGACCCGTTCGTCCGGCGAGCGGTCGGGCCGGTACTCCGAGAGCGTCCGGAGTTCGAAGGTCGTCCGCAGCGTCTCCAGCAGCGTCCGGTAGTAGTCGTAGCTGAAGTCCTCCGCCCACCCCTCGAGGTCGGCGCTACGCATCGTCGGTCACCGTCTCGAGTAGATCCCGGGTCCCTTCGACCCCGACGTTCAGCAGCGGGTCGACGACCGAGAGGGTCGGCAGGAACTCACCGAAGCGCTGCTCGTATCGGGGCGGGTCGAACGACTGGTACTCGAGTGTGATCCCCGCGTCCTCGAACAGCGCCGGGTCGTTGTAGGACCGAGCCCCCTCTCCCGAGTAGTACCGATCGGCGCCGAGCTCCGCACAGAGCCGGACGATCCGCTCGCACCCCGAGGCGGCGACCTCGAGGGTCGACGCGCGGACGAACTCGCAGTCGAGCTCGAGTCGGTCGGCGAGCTGCCGGAGCAGGTGGACGTTCAGCTCGCACAGCGACTCCCACGAGCGCGCGTAGGTCGCCGCGAAGAAGGCCCCGAACTCCTCGTAGTGGGCCGCGCCGCCGTAGCTCGCCTGCAGGCTCTTCCGGTGGGTTTCGCGCCACCCGTCGTCGACGATCTCGACGTCCGCGATCGGCCCGCTCGTCCCTCGGACCGGGACGGTGAGCCACGTCCAGCCGTGTGGCGTCTTGATCTTGTTTCGGTTGATCCAGGATCCGGAGCTGTACTCGGCGTCGTCGAGAAGGACGAAGACGTCGCTCTGCTTGATCTTCTCGAAGTAACCGAGCCAGGGCAGGTAGTTCGGCTGGTGGATCGCAACGGTACGGCCTCGCTCGTCGGCAGCCGACCCCGTCGCACCTGACTCGGACGCGGTCGACGACCGATCGAACGATTCGCTCACGACACACCACCCCACCGTTCCCTCCTCGGGACGACCCCGTCCGCTCGACGGGCGTCGAGTCCGACCGGGCGACGGTCCCGAAACGTCTTCAGTTTCATTGATACTCCAGGCAATCGGAACAGTCCCGGAACTATTGTTAAGCGCTCAAGGAAGACTCGCTCCTCGAGGGATGGGACACCGTAACGTGGGACGCGAGTGTTTGGGCGAATTTTCGCCCCGACAAGTGCCGAGCCGGCAAACGGCGGCGACACAGACAGCGATTACTCGGACGTAGTCGGTGGTTTCTCCCGCGCCGAGTCCGAGTCGCTCAGGATTCGGCGAACAGCCGGTCGAAGAACTCGCCGACGCTCCGTGCGATCTCCTCGCGAGTTCCGAGGAAGAAGTGATCGGCCGGCAGCGCCACCGTTTCGTCGTCCCGCTCGCGGGCCAGTTCGACGACGGGGTCCCAGTCGACGGTGGTGTCGCGCTCGCCGTAGAGGATCAGAGTCGGCACCTCGAGGGTCGACAGCGCGGCGACCGCGTCGAGATCGTCTTCGCTCCCGTGGTCGCCCGTCCCCAGCGACGCGGTGGGCGCGAGCGCGGCGACGCCGAGGAGCGGTCGATCGACGTCCGCGGCCGCCAGCAGCGCCTGGGACGCGCCGAAGCTGTAGCCGAAGACCCCGACCCGGTCGTATCGGTCGTCGGCCCACCGGATCGCGTTGCGAACGTCCTCGCGCTCGCCGTAGCCGTCGTCCCACGGACCGTAGTCGAACCGCAAGCAAGCGACTCCCGCCTCGCGAAGCGCTTCGCTCACCGCCAGCAGTCGCCCGTCGCTGCGGGAGCCGCCGTGTTGGGGATGGGGCGGGCAGGCGACGACGACGGCCTCGGGTTCGTCGTCGGGCACCTCGAGCGTTCCCCGGACGTCGCGAGCGCCGGGAACGAGTATGTCGGTCATGGCCGTGGGTTGCGTTCCGACCCAGTAGTAGGTACCGCAGTCGGCTTGACTTCTCCTCCGGCCGAGCTCCGGGCGTCCGAGCGAGCCGCGAGCCGCGAGAAATCTGCGGCGAGGAACCACACACGGCACCGATCTCGGCACGACTGTCGCTGATGTGATGTTTTTAAGGGCGGGGAACCATACGTAGGCGTATGGGCATCCTCTCTCGGACCTCCTACGTCATCCGCTCGAAGATCAACTCGGTGCTCAACCGGGCCGAGGACCCGACCGAGACGCTCGACTACTCCTACGAGCAGATGCGCGATCAGCTCCAGCAGGTCAAACGCGGGATCGCGGATCTGACGACCCAGAAGAAACGCCTCGAGATGCAGAAGAAACGCCTCGAGGAGAACGTCGAGAAACACAACGACCAGGCCCGGACGGCCGTCCAGCAGGACCGGGAGGATCTGGCCCGGCGCGCCCTGGAGAAAAAGAAGACGAAGATGAACCAGATCGAGGATCTGGAACGCCAGATCTCGAAGCTCCAGAGCCAGCAGGACAGCCTGATCGACCAGAAAGACGAGCTCCAGAACCGCATCGAGGAGTTCCGCACGAAAAAGGAGACGATGAAGGCCCGCCACGAGGCCGCCAAGGCGAGCTCGACGGTCTCGGAGGCGATGACGGCTACCGGAGAGGAGTTCGAGGACGTCGGCCGCGCCATCGAGCGTGCCGAAGAGCAGACCGAGGACATGGAGGCCCGCGCAGCAGCCCTCGACGAACTCCAGGAGTCGGGTGCATTCGAGGACGTTCTCTCGGACAAGGACAATATCGACCGCGAACTCGAGGAGCTCTCGACCGACAGCGGCGTCGAGGCCGAACTCGAGACGCTCAGATCGGAGGTCGGCGGCGGCTCCGAGGCGGACGCCGAACCCGAGCCCGAGTCGGTCGACGAGGAGGAACTCGAGGACCTCGAGGCCGACGTCGACAACACCGAGATCGATGCAGAGCTCGAGGAGCTCCAGGAAGAGGAGAACGCCTGATCGACGGGTTTCGAGCGGAGTACCGGTGAAGATAGCCGTGTTTTCACGATCGTAGAGCGAGGGTAACTGCTACCATCCGGCAGGTCCTACGGCCGCGTATGGTGGCATCAGAAGCGATCGACTCGCTCTCGCTGACCGAACAGCTGGTACTGCTCGCCGTCGCCGACGCCCATCGAAACGACGAGATCCCCGCACAGACCCACGAGGTCCGTCGGACCTGCCGAACGCGGCTCGACGACCTCGAGTCAGAGGTCGTCGGAACGGTCACGGAGGCCGACGTCATGCGATCGTTGTACCGCCTCGAGGACGAGGGGATCGTCGAGGAGGTCGGGACCGGGGAACGGTCACCGACGGGGAAGGGACGGCCGAGCTACGCGCTCTCCGAATCGAGGGAGACGGTTTACGAGGACGTTTCGGACCGGTTGTTGTAAGTGCGCGTTTCGACGCGGGGTCGCCTCTCAGCTACGAGGGCGTCCCCAGCACCGCGATATCGTACTCGGCGACGTCCTCGGGCGACTCGAGAACGATCACCTCGAACTCCCACTCCGAGCCGTCGTCGAGGTCGACGGTGCTGTCGAGGTAGTGGCCGATTCGTCCTCCCTCGTCGTTGTAGACTCGAACCCGAACTTCGATGGTCTCGATGCGGTTGTCACGGTTGTTCTCGACGGTCCCCTGTACGGTCGACCCCCGGTAGTCGTCCTCGAGGACGAACTCGTGGTCCGCGACGACGAGGTTGTCTCGCGGCGTCACGCCCTCGTCGATCTCCTGCTCTGCGAACTGCTCGGCGATAGCTATCTCCTCGTCGGTTCGTTCCTCGCCGTCGACGTCGACCGTTCCGCTCTGGTAGTCAGGATCGGTGCTCCCTAACCCAACGCCGTCCACGAGGTCGACGCCACCGACGTCGCCGTCCTCGATCTCGTCGACGGCATCGGCACAGCCGGCGAGCGACAGCGTGACCCCGGTTCCGAGCGACGCGAGCACGGTGCGCCGACCCGGTCGATCTCGCTCGGTCATCGAGACGGCCTCCGGTGGCAAAAGCGCTCTCCACAGTTGCGACGGCTACTCATGGCAGAACGGAGGACGCGACCGCATTTTAACGTGGGCCTTGCTCGACCCGTTCTCGAGGCGCACCCGAGCGGATCCCGGCGGAGATCACTCGGCCCGGGCGTCCCGGGGGACGAAGCCGTACCGGTTGGCCAGCGGCGAGATCACCTTGTCGTGGAAGTACCAGAGGATGGCGACGGCTACCACGATGATGACGCCGTCCTCGAGTCCCCCCATCAGCCCCAGCGCGACGATCAGGGTCGTCGCACACGCGGCGGCGTGGTTCGTCTTCGTCACCAGCATCGCCGTCGTCGTCAGGATCATCGCGACCGTTCCGCTGGCCCAGAGGTAGACGACCGCCATGCTGAAGGCGGGGTCGGGGCGGGCGAACACCACGTACGCGCTGACCTCGTTGCCGAACAGCGCGTAGGCGATCAGCCCGCCGGCGACCGCGACCGTGTGACCGCCGATGACGTGATAAGCGCCCTCCGCCCGGGGCTGTTCGCCGGTCGCGATCAGATACGCCGACGGGCCGAGACTCGGGAACAGGAACGGACGACCCGTCACCAGCGCGATCATGCCGAGGACCGTAAAGTGCAAGAAGACGTTGACGGTTGCGCTGTACTCGTCCTTGAGGTTCAGGACGTAGTCAGGGTCGTCTGGATCGAAGCTAAACCCCAGCAACGTAGGCAAACAACGCAACGGACCACTAAAAGGACTCACTCTGCAGTTATTTTCACCAGATACCACGGGGAACGGTTCGAGTCGGACGGTCAAACGAAGCGCCAGCGTTCGCCTCGCGAGACCACGTGCTTTATCGCTTCGAGTGCAAAGACGTGACAATGAGCGGACCGCAGTCGAGTCGTCGGCGGTTGCTAACGGCAGTCGGCACGCTTTCCGCCACCGGTCTCGCCGGCTGCGTCGACGACGAACTCGGAACGGACGACCCCCTGCTGGGTGATCCGGAAGCGCACCTGGAGGTCGAACTGATCGACGGGACCGACGGGCCCCGCATCGATCCGCCGATCGCTCACCTCGTCGACGGCGGTACCGTCGAATGGGCCACGGAAAGCGGCGCCCACGATACGACCGCCTACCACCCGGCGACCCACGGGAATCAGCGGCGGATCCCCGACGACACCGAGCCCTGGGCGAGCGAAGTCACTCCCTCGAGCCCGTTCGACCGAATCTTCGAGGGAGAGGGGGTGTACGACTACTCGTGTACAGCTCACGAGGACCGCGGAATGGCCGGTACCGTCCTCGTCGGGTTGCCGGCGCCCGAGGAGCAGCCGGGACTGGAGCACCCCTCCGAGGAGTTCCCCGACGCCGCGAGCGAGGCCCTCGAGGAACAGAACGAGCGCGTGCGGGATATCCTTGCGGACGCGCACAGTTAGCCCGAGCAACGCGACGGAGGTCGGTCCCTCGTCAGGACGGTGTCCCGATCACGGCCACGTCGTAGTCGGCGATGTCGTCGGGCGACTCGAGGAGGATCACCTGAAACGACCACCTGCCACCGGCGTCGAGGTCGCCGCCAACGTCGATATACCGGCCGAGTTGTTCGCCCTCGTCGTCGTAGACGCGGGCTCGAACTTCGACCATCTGAATCCGGTTTTCGCCGGTGTTCTCGATGACACCCTGAACGGTCGACCCCCGGTAGTCGTCCTCGAGGACGAACTCGTGGGACTCGAGCGAGAGCGCCTCGAGGGTCGTTACCCCCTCGTTCGGCTCGACCTCCGCGAGCGACTCCGCCGCCGTCATCTCCTCGGCTGACCGGGGTTCGCCGTCGACCTCGTCGACCTCGCCCGACTCGTACTCGGGTGCGTCGCTCCCGGTGACGTCGTTACAGCCGGCCAGCACCGCCGCCGCGCCGACGCCGACCGCGCCGAGCAGTCGACGACGGCTCGAGCGTGCCGGACTCATAGCCCCCGACGACACCAAGCGCGGTTGTTCGAATCGATCATAGACGGAAGGACGAGACGAGCGTATTTCAGTCTGGACCCTGACGGTTCCGTCTGGCGGCTACGACGCCGCGATAACGCTTCTCAAGCGGTCTCGTGCGGGCAGACGTTTGCAACGACGGCCCTTATTGTCGGGTGCGGCGAATCACTGGATATGAGTTCGTCGGGGAGCGACGAGACGCTCGAATCTTACGGTGCAGAGGTCGGAATGTGGACCAATTCGTGGGCGCGGGTTCGAGACTGGTTTCTGGTCGAGGCCGACCGGCTGTTCGTCGCACTCGTCATCTCGGTTGCGGTGGCGCTTGGCTTTCTAGTGCTGGCCGAAATCGGGTTCATCGGCGTGGCCAACGACGACTCGATCACGCGACTGGCCGGCGGCATGATCGCGGGGACGTTCTCGCTGGTCACGCTCGTCGTCTCGATCAACCAGCTCATCCTCTCGCGAGAGTTCACCGCAGCCGGCGAGTCCAAGGAGAAGCTCGAGGAAGTCATGTCGTTTCGCGAGGAGGTCGCCGACGTGGCGGCAGTGCCGGCGAGCCCGGCAGCGCCGACACGGATCATTCGCCTCTTGATCCACGCAATGCACGACCACGCCGATAATCTCGCCGACGCGGTTGCCGAGCACGACGACGAGAAAGTGAGCCAGCGAATAACGCAGTACACGAACGATGTCACCAAAAGTACCGAAGAGATCAACGAGACGCTAGAAGCGGAGTCGTTCGGCACGTTCCGGACCGTTTCGGCGACGATCAGCTACGACGAGTCCTGGCACCTCTACGTCGCCAGACACCTCCAGGACCGTCACGAGGACGAGTTCTCGGAAGAGGCCCTCGAGGCGCTCGACGGGCTGATCGAGACGCTGAAGATGTTCGACGTCGCCCGCGAACACTTCAAGACGACGTACCTCCAGCGCGAGCTCACCCGCTTTTCGCAGCTGACGATCTACTGCGGCGTGCCCGCGATCCTGTCGGCGATGCTGCTCGGGTTCGTCTACGCCGATCTCGCCGGGCCGTCGATCAGTATCGTCTACCTGCCGTACGTCGTCGCCGTTTTGCTCGCGGTCGTCGTCTCGCCGCTGGCGTTGATGACGGCGTTTATCCTCCGGACGGCGACGGTAACCCGACGGACGGCCTCGACCGGGCCGATGGTGCCCCAGAAGGAACCCGGCGAGGGGCCGTTCGATGTGGCCTACGGCGATGATTCCGATACGGGAGCGATGTCGTCGCAGTCGGACTGAGACCAGCCTGTCGGTGGCCGGCAGCACGTACTTTTGACGGCTGTTCGTACGACGGCTACGCCGATGAGTAGCGACGACCCCCAGCCCGCCGATACGATGGTGGAACGGAGTTCGAACTCGAGGTGGAAGCTGTGGCTACTGCTGAACGGCAACCGGTGGCTCGTCACGGTCCTGCTCGCCGCGTTCGCGTTCGTCGGGCTGCTCGCGATCAGTCAGGTGAGCCCGGTCTCCCTGCGGGCGCTTATGGGCGAGAAGGAACCCGTCCACTTCCTCTTTCAGGCGCTCGTCACCTCGCTGATCACCGGCGTCACGCTCGTCCTGACTATCAACCAGCTGGTCCTCTCCCAGGAGCTCGGCGCCGTCGACGACCAGCGCGGACGCCTCGAGGGGTCGCTCGAGTTCCACGAGGACGTCGAGGACGTGATCGACGCCCCGATCAGCCCGCCCGACCCCGCGTCGTTCCTGCAGGCGATCATCGACGCCTCGCAGGATCGGGCGATCGAGTTCCGGGAGGCCGCCGCCGACGGCCACGACGAGGAGTTCGAGGATCGCGTCGACGAGTTCGTCGACAACGTTGCGGGTCACGCCGACGCCGTCCAGGAGCGATTAGACGGCGCGCAGTTCGGCACCTACGCCGTCATCAGGTTCGCGCTGGACTACAACTACTCTTGGAAGATCTTCCGCGCACGGCGGCTTCGAAACGTCTACGGCGATTCGTTTACCGACGAAGCCCGCGAGATCCACGACCAGTTGCTCGAGTCGCTGAAGCTGTTCGGGCTCGCCCGCGAACACTTCAAGACGCTGTACTTCCAGTGGGAGCTGATCAACCTCTCCCGGGGGATCATGTACGTCTCGGTGCCCGCGCTAGTCGTGGCGATGTCGATGATCGCGTTCTTCGACGCCGACGCGGTGACGGGCACCGTCTTCGGGGTCGAGACCGTCGTCTGGATCGTCGCGGCGGCCGCGACGGTGTCGATCGTTCCGTTCCTGTTGCTCGTCTCGTTCGTCCTTCGACTGGGGACGATGGCCAAGCGGACGCTGGCGATCGGTCCGTTCATCCTCCGGGAGTCGAACCGAGACGAGGAGATCGAGTGGGACTGAGACGATCTACCGGCCGTCGATTTCGGCACGCCTGACGACCCGAACGCGGAAGTCCGTTCGGCACCTCTCCGAGCCCGTGATCGTCGTCATCTGCGGTCCACCCGGCGCGGGCAAGACGACTCTCGCGACCCGCGTCGCCGACCGACTCGAAGCTCGCGGCGAGTCGGTCCGGCTACTGCACTCCGACGACTTCTCGAGGCGGACCTACGAGCGCCTCTCCGAACGGGTCGCCGACGGACCCGACGACGTCACTTGGCTGGTCGACGGCACCTTCTACCGCCACGAGTGGCAAGAACAGTTCCGAACGCTCGGTGACGTCCGGTTCGTCCTCGTGACCGCGAGTCTGGAGACCTGCCTCGAGCGAAACCGCCGGCGCGAGGACGCGATCGACGAGCAGGGGGTCTACGTCGTCTCCCGGGAGTTCGACGAACCCGAAGCCGACCTCGTGATCGACACCGACGAGCTCTCGGCCGCGGCAGCGACCGAACGGGTGCTCGAGGCGCTCGAACAGTGGCGCTCGACGTAGCGATCGGGACGGCTACAGTCCGAACCCGTCGGCCAGCGAGAACGACTCGGGGAGCCGATCCGGAACCTCCTCGTCCGGAAGCGCGTCCCAGCCGAGTTCGTCCTCGCCAGGCTCGGAGTCGGTCTCGAACCCCGGGTCGTCGGCCGGCTCGCGCTCGCGGTACTCCGGCGGCGGTCCACCGTGGGCGTAGACGCCTTCGGGGTGATCGACGGTCCAGACGTGCATCATGCAGGGTGTCCGGCAGGGAGGCGCCAGCTCGCCCTCGCGGTAGGATCCCTCGTAGACCGTCCGGTAGTACCACCAGGCGAGCCGCCCCGGCGCTCCGGCGTGGTAGTGCCAGGGCGAGCAGCGGTCCGGATCGCCATCGGGGTGGTGATCGTGGTCGTCGTGCGGATGATGATCGTCGTCGTGTGGGTGATCGTCGTGCGGGTAGTCGTCACCGCCGTCCGGGTGATGATCGTGGTCGCCGTGCCCGTTCGCGTCGGAGTCGTCGTCCTCCGACGGACCGTCCCAGCCGTCATCGTCGGCCTCGTACACCGCCGGCGGCGGAGAGATCGGCTCGCCGTCGCGGGTCGCGATGAACATGACGCCGATCGAGCGCCAGGAGTCGTTGTCGACCAGCACCGACTCCGGCCGCTCCGGGTCGAGGACGGCGTCGTCGCCGATGTACTCGGGGTGGAGCCAGTGGGACCAGCCGTCGTCGTCGCCGTCGAGCGTGTCGAAGTACGGCTTGAAACCGGCCTCGAGCAGGGCGCCCGCATCGGGGTATCGGTCCTCGAGGACGTCCTCGACGGCCGCCCGAAGCTCAATCGTGACGGGGTGGTCGTCGGCACAGCCCTCCATGCTCGCACCCGCGCAGTGGCCCATGCTCGGGCGGAGCGTCGCCTCGGGACACCGCCCGGAGAGCAGCCCGCGCTCGCGCTCCCCGTCAGCCTGTACGGTCCCGACCGTCGAGAGCGCGACCGTACCGGCGCCGGCTCCCAGCAGTGCTCGCCGTGTGAGTCTCGCGTCGCCGTCGCTGTCACTCATGGCAATACGTCGCACGGGTCACGTCCTGTTAAGCGATTTTGGCGGTCGTGACGACTGTCGTCGCGTCGAACCGCTCGAGTGGCACTCGACGTATATTCGGGCCCGCCGACACCGCGATCGATCCCTGACCCCGAACACTTCACGCGGACGAGTGTAGTCTCCGGACGCGATGATACCCGTCCCGCTCGAGATCCTCCTCGCGTTGCTCGTCGTCGCCCTGCTGTCGGGGATCGGCTGCACGACGGTCGGCGCGGGCGGGATCTTCGTGACGATCGCACTCTACCTGCTGACGCCGCTGTCCTCGACGGAGGTCGCGGGGACCGCCCACGTGCTGTTCGTCCTCGTGGGGGTGATCGGCGTCGTCGGCTACGCGCGCTCGGGCGAACTGGTCGGACCTGAGGGACGGGCGCTGGCGACGGTTCTCGCGGGCTCGAGCGTGCCCGGCGCGCTGGCCGGCGCCTTCCTGAACGCGTTCGTCTCGCGGCGACTGTTCGGCGTCCTCCTGGGTATCCTCATCGTCTGTACCGGTATCCTGCTGGCGTACCGACGACTGCGGGGACTGCCGTCGCTGGCCGACGTCGACCCGGAATCGAGGGGCGGACGGCTCGTCTTCGCGGGGACCGGGCTCGCCCTGGGGACCGTCGCCGGGCTGGTCGGCGTCGGCGGCCCCGTCCTCGCGGTGCCGACGCTGGTCGTGCTGGGCGTCCCGATGCTGGTGGCGCTGGGGGTCGCACAGCTCCAGGCGATCTTCATCTCCGGCTTCGCCGTCGGCGGATACTACCTGCAGGACGCCGTCTCGGTCGCACTCGCGGGCCTGCTCGCGGTGCCGATCGTCGTCGGCGCCGTCGCCGGCTGGCTGGTCGCCCACCGGGTCGATCCGGTCCGGCTCGAGATCGCTCTCGGCTTCCTGCTGATTCCGACAGGGATCTACCTGATCCTCTAGCGCCTACTCTTCGAGAACGGCGCCGGTACCCGCCCGTTCGAGTCCTGCCAGATCGATCTCGCCCCCGGGCATTGCCACGCCGGAGTACGGATCCTCGTCGAGCAGCAGGGAACCGTCCAGATCGGCGTAGTCCAGCAGCGGCGCGAGGTGACAGGCCGCCGCGATGGAGGCGTTCGACTCGGTCATGCAGCCACACATCACCTCGAGACCGTGGGCGCGGGCGGTGTGAATTATCCGTTTCGCCTCCAGCAGGCCGCCACACTTCATCAGCTTCAGGTTCGCGATGTCACAGCGGTCGGCGATCTGCGGGACGTCCTCGACGGTAATACAGGACTCGTCGGCCGCGATCGGCAGCGACGAGCGCTCGTAGACGAACCGCAGCCCCTCGGGGTCCTCGGCGGCGACTGGCTGTTCGACGAACTCGAGGTCGAACTCCGCGAGACGATCGATCTTGCGGACGGCCTCGCGGGGCGTCCAGGCCTCGTTGGCGTCGACGAACAGGTCGACGTCGGGCGCGGCCGAGCGGATCGTCCGAACGATCTCGACGTCGCGATCGGTGCCGAGCTTGACCTTCAGCCTGGAGTGGCCTCGCTCGAGGGCGGTTTCGGTCTTCTCGCGCATCGTCTCGGGATCGTCGAGCCCGATCGTGTAAGAGGTCTCGAGCGTCCGATCGGGATCGAGCCCCCAGTATCGGTAGAGGGGCACACCCAGGCGTTTGGCGGCGAGGTCGTGGAGGGCGATGCTGACCGCACAGCGGGCCGACGGATTCCGGTTGACGGTCTCGCGCATGCGGCGCTCGATCCGCTCGAGGGCGTGGGGGTCGCCGACCTCCTCGACGACCGCGAGTAGCTCGGGCAGGACCGCGGCGACGGTGTCGGGCGTCTCGCCGTAGTGGGGCGAGGGGCCGGCGCCGCCGACGCCGACGGTCCCCTCGTCGTCCTCGATCCGGACGGTGACGACCTCGGCCTCCGTCGCTGTCCCCCGTGAGATGCCGAACGGGAACTCGAGCGGAAGGGCGTGGCGTTCGAACGCGGTCTCGAGGCTCATTCGAGCAGCGCCTCCAGCAGGTCGTCGGTACCGAAGCGAATCACGTCGCTCGCGGGCGCGCCGAGCTCTTCGACGTACTCGTCGACGGCCCGTCGGGCCGCCTCGTCGTCCGCAAGGTGGCTCGTGTTGAGCGCGCCCGCGGTGATCGTCGCGTCGGAGACCGGCTCGGCGAGGTCCTCGTAGAGGTCGACGTACGCCTGAATCGAGGGGATCTCGAAGGACTCGTAGCCGTGGATCGCCTCCTTGCCGGCCTCGTGACAGAGCACGAGCTGGTCGGCCATCGAGCCGTGGAGGATGCCGCAGGTGACCGCCGAGTACGCCGGGTGGACGATGCTCCCCTGGCCCTCGACGAAGAGGTAATCGTGCTCGTCGCCCTTCTCGAGGATCATCTCCTCGACGGCGCCCGCCGTGAAGTCCGACACCACGCGGTCGATCGGGTTCCCCCAGCCCTCGATCATGATCCCGGTCTGGCCCGTCGGGATGACGGCCGCGTCGTAGCCGGCCTCGCGGGCGTCCCGGGCGAGCTCCATCGAGACGGTCATCTTGCCGACCGAGCAGTCGGTGCCGACGGTCAGAATGACTTCGGCGTCGACGTCGCCGGCGACGCCCTCGCTGACCGTCAGCTCGTCGTGAGGTTTGCGGACGTCCCAGAGCTCGCAGTCGTTCTCGTCGGCCAGTTCGGCGAACTCCTCGTCCTCGGCGAGGAAAAAGTGCAGCCCCGAGATGACGTCACAGCCGTTCTCGAGGGCGGTTCGGACGTCCCCGCGCCAGCTCTCGTCGAAGCCGCCACCGATGGGGGCGATCCCGATCAGTAGGGCGTCGACGTCCCCGACGTCGTCCATCCCCGCGACGACGGGGGCGTCCTGAACGTCCGGCACGTGGTCTTGCACTCGACTGCCGGCGCTGTCGCGGTCGAGCACCGCCTCGACGTCGTAGTCGGCGTAGCGCAGCACTCCCAGGGCCGTCTTGGCCCGGTCCGGGAACTTCTCGTGGGCGAGAATCGCGATCTGCATACCGGGCCATCGGTCGACCGGCTACTTAACGATAGAGAATTACGGCAGCCCGCGCGTCCGGACCGTCGTAGTGTCAGTCGTCGGACCGGTTCGTCGACTCGAGGTCGACCCGGGTCGGGCGCTCCTCACCGACCTCGAGGGGAAACGTGCGGTCGTCCTCCTCGGGGTCGCCGGGCGCAAGTTCGGCCTCGACCTTCTCGACCAGCAGATCGACGGCCATCCGGTTCGCCCCCTCTGGGATGATAACGTCGGCATTCTTCTTCGTCGGCGCGACGAACTGCTCGTGCATTGGCTTGACCGTCTCGAGGTACTGGTCGATGACGCCCTCGAGCCCGCGGCCCCGGTCGATGACGTCGCGCTCGATCCGCCGGAGGATGCGGACGTCGGCGTCGGTCATCACGTACACCTTCAGATCGAGCATCTCGAGGACCTGCTCGTCGAACAGCGAGAGGATCCCCTCGAGGACGATCACGTCGGAGGGTTCGACGGTGACGCGCTCGTCCTTTCGGTTGTGGACCTCGAAGTCGTACTGGGGCATCTCGACGGGCTGGCCCATCAGCAGGCTGTCGAGCTGGTCGCGAAGCAGTTCCCACTCGAAGGCGTCGGGGTGGTCGTAGTTGACCTCGGCGCGCTCCTCGTAGTCGAGATGGGAGAGATCCTCGTAGTAGTTGTCCAGCGGGATCCGCGTGACGGCCTCGCCGACCGTCTCGGCGACGGTCCGAGAGACCGTCGTCTTGCCGGCCCCCGTGCCGCCGGCGATACCGATGACGAACGACGGGATACTCATCACTCGAGTCTCGGACGGAGCAGTAATGAATGCCCTGATGTTCGCACGTTCGCAGGCTCGACAGGAGAGAGTCGTTCTCTGTTCTGAGTCGTGTAAAACTCGCGTTCCATACAGGTAAAATAGTGAGGAGTCGGAATATGCCGTACAATTGCTATAATTTATAGAATAAGAGGTGTATATTTATATATGGTTGATGTCTTTCAATCTCCGTTTCGGAGAGCCGCTCTGGGACTGTTCCTTGGCTTCGGTGTGGGGTTTATCGTCGGGATCGGTGGATTTGGGCAGCCTTGGCAGGAGGCGATTTTCTCCGCCGTTGGAAACGGAATCGCTCTTGCATTCGTGTTCTATGTTGTTTTTCCTCTAACCGTACCGAACGGTGGGTGAGTCGATAGATGACGGTACGTTCGCGTCTCTACGTAGGGTTCGGGCTATCCAGAGCCACAATCCAGACTGCACGACAGAACCGCAGTACCAACGACTGTCAGATCACCGTCAGCGTCGTCGTCCAGAACGACCGGTAGGCGTCCTCGAGCGCCGGCTTCGGGTCGCCCGTCGCGTCGACGGCGGCGGTCGCGGCGGGCTCGAGATCGGCCTCCTCGACGAGGGCGTCGACGACGCCGCGCTGGCCGACGACGTAGAGGCGGTCGGCGTCGCGCTCCGCGAGCGCCTCCCGGCAGCGCTCGAGGTGGTCGTCGATCTGGTCGTCGCGGATCCGTTCGAAGCGGGCCTGCGAGAAGCCGCCCTTCGAGTGGTTGCCCTTGACGTCGCTGTCGAAGCCGCGGTAGTCGACGCGCTCGTCGTCCTCGTAGGTTCCGAGCGCGAACAGATCCGCGCGCACGAGCGCGAGGGCGTGGCGGCCGGTCGGCAGGAACCACTCTCGCTCGAGTTCGAAGCGGTCGTCCCAGGTCGGCTCGACGTCGGGTCGGACGGGCGAGTCCAGCGCGACCGAGACGAGCCCCGCGTCGTCGATACAGCACAGACCGGGCGCGGCGTCCTCGAGCAGCGCGACTCGTTCGCCGAGGACGTCCGAGAGGTCCTCCCGGACGGAGCCCGGTATCTCGTCCTCGAGACTCGCGGTGAGTGCACCCTCCGGAGCCGTTCGGATCGACCGCAGTCGCTCGAGGACGTCCTCGAGGCGGGCGCCACGCAGGTCGACGCGTCGGCGAACGGTCGGCCCGCCGTCGTCGGCCTCGACGCGCTCGAGTTCGCCCTCGAGCTGGGCGATGCGGTCCTCGAGCCGGTTCTGTTGCTCCTCGGCTTCCTGGCGAGCCGTCGCCGCGTCGGCCCGGCGCTCCGATTCGGCCTCGTATCGCTCCCGCAGCCGCTCGTTTTCCTCCTCGAGTTCGTCGATGCGCGCCTTCAGGGTGGCGCGGCCGAGCAACTCGTCGAGCATCTGACCGAACACGCGAAGCGGGAGTACTTTTAGGTTCCGGCGCCGGGGTGGTCGTCGGTGTCGGGGCCGGACGGCTCCCAGCCGGCGAAGGAAAGCAGCTGTTCGGCCCGTTCGCGGCGTGCGAGCAACACTTCCTGCAACGAGGGCGGGCTCCGGACGTCGGTGTCCTCGAGCATCGACTGTGGGAGGGCGAGGGTGTTCGTCGGGACCGCCGAATCGCCGTGGACCGGGAAGTGCTGGGACTCGAGTTTCATCACCAGCGGGGCGTCGAGTCGTTCGACGCCCTCGCCGGTCGTATACACTTCCTCGTTGAGCCGTTCGTGCTGTTCGTCGTGTATGAGGGCGTGTTGCCGGTCGGTCGGAGTCACGTAGAGACGACCGAGATAGTAGCTTCCGGAGAACACTTCGAACATGTCACTAGATACCATGGACCGAAGCGGTATAACTTTTCTGTGGGCTGACCTCACCGTGTTCGCAGCGCAATCGTCAACCGACCGTTTCGGGCGATCGGACGGTCCGTCGCGCGACCACAACAGTTCATAACGCCGACGATAAACGCGGCGAAAACGCCGTCTGATGGCGGTAACAGCCGACTGCTCCGAGGATGAACGGTTTGAACGGTCCGGCCGAAGCCGGACCGTTTCGAACCGTCGTGACGGGTCACCCGCCACGTACGAGCGCTGCAACGTGGCAGCTAAAGCCAGTGTAAACCCTCCGGCTCTTCCGAACGGCCGAGCCGAGGGCGTAAACGGTTCCGAACGAAGGCCCGACTTTTTAGGCCGGTCGACGGTCGAACAGAGTAATGAACTCCACCCGGTCGGCCGCCCTCCTCGTTGCGGTCCTCCTCGTCGGGCTGACGGTCGCCCCCGTCGCCAGCGGGACCTTCGCGAGCGTCAGCGCCGACGATCGGTCGGACGAACAGGACGACGATCGACCCGACTCGGACGTCGAACGCGGTGTCACCACGTTCATGCAGTCGAGCGCAGCCGACACCTCGAGCACGGTCGAGTCCGAGATGTTCGAAGCGAAGTACAAAACCGCCGACGACGACGCCCGGGAACGACTCGTCGACGAGCGAGCGGACGGCCTGGCCGCACAGCTCGAGAGCCTCGAGCACGAGCGCGACGAACTCCGCGAGGGCGGCGAGGAGCTCTCGACGCCGCAGTACCAGGCCCGGATGACCCGGCTGACCGTCGAGATCGTGGCCCTGGAGCGGGCGATCGAGCAGACCAAGCCGTTCGCCGCCGACAACGGAGTCGGCGTCGACCGCCTCGAGTCACTCGAGGAGAACGTCGCCGACCTCGGGGGCGAACAGATCGCGGCCGTCGCGACGGAGCTGCTGGGCTTCGAGGGCTACCTCGAGGGCGAGCCGTCCGAGGAGGACGGCGGTAACGACGGCTCCTCGAGCGAATAGCGGCGACGGCGTTCGAAGCGCCCCCCACCGAGAAGACACGCTTTTCAGCGACGGCACCTAACCCACCGTACGAATGGACTCCGCCGCCCTGTTGGACCTCCTCGGGAACGAAAACCGGAGACGGATCCTCCGACTGCTCGCGCGAAAACCCTGCTACGTGACCGAGATCTCGGAGTACCTCGGCGTGAGTCCCAAGGCGGTGATCGAACACCTGCGCAAGCTCGAGGAAGCCGTCCTGATCGAGAGCCGGATCGACGACCAGCGCCGGAAGTACTTCCACATCGCCCGCAACCTTCGCCTTGAAGTGAGCCTCTCGCCGTACGGCTACGTGAGCAAGAGCGCCTACCCGGCAAACAGCAGCTTCGACATCGCGACCTGTCGCCACCTCGAGATCGACGTCTCCTGGGACGACACCGACGACTTAGAGGAGCTACTGGCGACCTTAGAGCAGCTCGAACAGCTCGAGAACGAGCTGTCACTGGCCCAGCGGTGGGTCCAGCGCCACGTCTGTGACGTGCTCGATCACATCTCCGAGACGGTCGGTACCGGGCCCGAGAGTCGAATCTACGCCGACGTCCTCGCGAGCATCCGCTCCGAGCCCAAGTCCGTCTCCGAGCTGGGCGAGGACGTCGACGCACCCCGCGAGGTCGTCGCCGAGATCCTCGAGCTGATGGCCGACGAGGGGATGGTCCGGCGGACGAGACGCGGCTGGGAGCTCGTTTCCGATCCTGAAGAATCGTAGCTGACCGGCGTTCGGTCGCACGGTCCCCTTGCTCGAGAAGTTCCGTAACGTGACTCGAAGCCTTTTCCATGATGCGTGTCTCCCACAGTTACGAGACCCGCAGGCGCGTATCCCCCATCAGAACACGGCGCGTGCTTCGGCTGGGAGTAGCCGTGGGTGACCGTCTTCTCTGTGGTGAAGCGATGCCAGAATGCGCTCGAGGGCGGTTCGGTCGCGCTCGGCAGCGAGTTGGACAGAAACTACGAGCGCGAACGACTGATCCCGCGGTTCAGCGACGACAAAGAAGCTCGCTGACCGGGTATCACCACAGCCGGTCGACAATCGAGAGTCACCTCGATAGAGCCCGTCGTCGTATGGATCCAGTTTAGTGACCGGACAGTCCTGATACCGAAGTTCGTCGAAGATCCTGTCAGTCTCGTATTCGAGGGCCGAGGAACGGAGGATCAGGAGTCCTGGCGCTTCGAGTGTCTCCTGAAATCGCTCGATATCGGGTGCAGCGATCAAGGTTGGACCGAGATCGGTCCGCTGATAATTTCGGTCGGTCCACTCGGTCGGCACGTCGGTCCAGATCGTCCCCGTCTCGTCGGTTATCGTCGTGTACGCCGTATACGGGTCGCCCGTTCGTGCGTGCGCTGACGCAGGGCGTCCGAGGACTGGCTCGAGCGGACGCCCGTCGAGCGTTCCGGTGAGGAGGATGCCGCTGCGGTAGACCTGAACCGGCAGCCCGTCGGCGGGGTCGTGTACGTCTAATACGGTACAGTACTCACGAACGGTTCCGCCTTCTCCGACGTGTGTGTTCGCAATCGCGGTGAGCACATCGCCGGGCTGGATGGTGACGTCGCTGGCTGGGCTGTTGGACGCCACTGCCAACACGTGGATTCCGGCCGGGAAACAGTCGTCGGCGGGAACGGCGGTACCGTGGATACCGATCGATGACGTGGCTGCCCCAGTTCGGACTTCCTCGACAACCGTGCTCGCGACTGTCGCACCGATCGCGAACTGCTCCGTCTCGTCGACCGGAGTGAAGGGATTGCTGACCGCGTAGTTGACGCCTACGGCGCGCCCGTCCGCGGTGACCAGCGGACCGCCGGAGTGTCCGCCACGAAGCCGGGCCGTGTGTTCGATCTCGGAATCGACGGCAATCCATCTATTCGCCGTCTCGGTGGTTCCCGAAATCGAGCCGTCGGTCGTCGCGTACGACTCGCCGTTCGGAAATCCAAGCGCCCACACGTCGAGTCCGCGTTCGGGCTCGTCGTCGTCCCACGTAAGGGCTGTATAGCCTTCGCCCGCGATCCCGAGCACCGCCAAGTCGGCACACTCCGAGGCACCGAGCACGATCGCAGTGGGCGAGGTCTGCTCTCGGCCGACGAACAGTTCGAGCGAATCGACGCCGGTCACGACATGACTGTTCGTTACGACGATACCCGAAGCATCGATGACGAAGCCGGAGCCGACAACCGGTATCGGTTCGTCACCGTACTCTCCGCCCGTTCGTTCCGTAGCGATCCGCACGACCGCGTCCCGAGCCTCGCCGACGCTCGTCACCTGTCGCTTCTCGTCCCGGCTTTCGGCTCCCGCCTCGTCGCGCTGACGGTCAGTATTGGGACGGTTGTGTCCCGCCTCGAGACGGCCAGCAACACCGAGTACTCCGCCGATCGCAAGCTGTTTCAATACACGTCGTCGAGGGGTCGGGGGAGCAGTATGGCTGGCCGACAGCATCTTTTTGGGTCGGCCTGTGTCGGTCATTTGTCCGGCTTCAGTGATCGGTCTCGTATCGCGAGTTAGTCGTCTGTCTTCGAACTTCGGTTCACGCAGTACGTGTCGATTTCAGTTCCTGAGGTGACTATCGAACCACACGAGCACTCAAATAGGTTTAGGGCTACTCGAACGGGGCCACAGTAGCTGAGAGAGTCAACAGCAACAAGTTCGCTTCCCCATCGAGCGATTCGGGCGACTCGAGTTCGAATCGACTACAGCATCCGCCTCACCGACTCCGCTTACTCGATTTCCTGAAACAGCCCGTTCCGGAGATCGCGTCCGAAGTAGTAGCCGACGAGACAGGCGACCAGTCCGGCGGTCACGCCGACCGCGAGCACCGCCCGTCCCGAGCCGGCGACCGCGAGCACCGCGTTGCTTACTACCGCAGCGACCCCGCCGACGGCGGCGCCGGCCGCACCCACCTCGAGGTAGCGCCGTTTCGACGTGGCGAGCCCGATGGCGAAGGCGACGGCGAGCATGCCGACGATCTGGCCAGCGATGGGGATCACCAGTTCGCCGGCGAAGAAGCCGATCCCGAGCGCGACGACGAGCGCGAGAAAGGCTTTCGGAGAGAACGCCGTCTCGAGGGAGGGAAGGGAGAGCGACGGCAGCCGCGACCGTAGCGAGGTCCGTTCCGACGAGCCCGCGTCCGTCGACGTCGCAGCGGACGCGTCCGCGCTCGAGCCCGCGTCGGCCTCTACGTCCGAGCCGGAGAGCAGCCGCTCCGTCTCCTCGAGGAGCTCGTCGGTCGAACGCTCCTCGCGCTCCGTCTCGACGAACTCGTCCGAACGATCGCCCATATGCGAGTGCAAGCGCCCCGACACCATGGCCTTTTCCCACGGTCGACGTTTCCCATGGTCGACGGGCGTTCTTTTTACCCTCCCCGGCGTACTGGCTGACAGTGACTACCGAGCTGATCGTCTTCGGGGTGATCTCGATCGCTCTCGGGGGAGGGTTGCTGTACGTCGGTCGCCACCTCTACCCGCGGCTCGATCTCACCCGCGACGCCTTGAGTACCGTCCGCCTGCTGACGGCGGTCATCGCCGGCGTGCTCCTCCTGATGGGGGTCGGACTCGTCGTCGTCGGCCTCGTCACGTAACGCGGCTCGACGCCGAAAGAGTGCCTTCAAGTCCGGCGCCGCGCAACGAAGAGGTATGAATCCAGGCGACCGCGTTCGCGTCGATCGCGCGGACCGCAGCTACGAGGGCGTCCTGTTGCCCTCCAGTACGGACGAGCAGCTCGTGGTAAAACTCGAGGGCGGCTACAACGTCGGAATCGACCGCGAGGGCGCAGCGGTCGACGTGCTCGAGGAGGACGTCTACGAGATCGGCGGCTCGGCCTCGGTCGACGAGAGCGACGACAAGGAGGGTGGCTCGAGCGTCGAATTCGACGAGGAGCTGCCGACGATTGCGCTGATATCGACGGGTGGCACGATCGCCTCGACGGTCGACTACCGCACGGGCGCCGTGACGGCACAGTTCGACGCCGAAGACGTTCTGCGGGCCGTCCCCGACCTCGCGGGCCGCGCCAACTACCGCGGACGGGTCGTCGCCAACATCCTCTCGGAGAACATGGAGCCCCCGATCTGGGTAGAGCTCGCCGAGGCGGTCCGCGAGGAGATCGAAGCGGGCGCCGACGGCGTCGTCGTCATGCACGGCACCGACACGATGCAGTACTCCGCCTCCGCGCTCGCCTTTATGCTCGAGACGCCGGTGCCGATCGTCTTTACTGGCAGCCAGCGCTCGGCGGATCGGCCGTCCTCGGACAACGTGATGAACGCCGTCTGTGCAGTCGAAGCCGCCAAGAGCGACTGCGCGGAGGTCACGGTCTGTATGCACGCCTCCGAGAGCGACGACGTCTGCGCGCTCCATCGCGGCACTCGGGTTCGGAAGAACCACACCTCCCGGCGGGACGCCTTCGAGACGGTCGGCGCCGAGCCGCTGGGAGAGGTCGACTATAGCTCCGAGAGCGTGACGATCCGCGGGGACTACCAGCAACGGGGTGAGGCGGAGCTCGCGCTCGAGGACGCTCTCGAGACCGAGGTCGAACTCCTGAAGTTCACGCCGGGAATGGATCCCGCCTTCCTCGACGTCGCGGAGGGAAGCGAGGGGTTGGTCCTCGAGGGAACGGGCCTGGGCCACGTCCACACCGATCTGATCCCCCGAATCGAGGAGCTGATCGAGGACGGGACGACCGTCGTCATGACCAGTCAGTGCCTGGAGGGGCGGATCTGCGACCGTGTCTACGATACCGGTCGGGACCTCCTCGAGGCCGGCGTGATCGAAGCCGGCGACACCCTGCCCGGAACGGCGAAGGTGAAGCTGATGTGGGCGCTCGAGAACGCCGACTCGGTCCCGGAGGCGATGGAGACATCGCTGGCCGGCGAACTACAGGAGCGGTCGACCCCCTGGGAGTGATCGGATGTCGGTGGGTATCAACATCCGACGAGCGACGCACGACGACTACGAGGGCGTGAAGGCGTTCACCGAGGACCTCTGGGAGGATCGGGGCGGCGACTACATCCCCGAGATCTACCACGACTGGCTCGAGGACGGCGACGAGCGAAAGAAGACGTTCCTGGCCGACGCCGGCGACGACGTCGCGGGGATCGTCCAGGCCGTAATGGTCTCGGACGACGAGGCCTGGTTCCAGGGAATGCGGGTCAACCCTGCGTATCAGCGCCAGGGAGTGAGCGGGCGGCTCAACGAGGCCTGTTTCGAGTGGGCCCGCCAGCAGGGGGCGACTGTCGGACGGATCATGATCTTCTCGTGGAACGCGGCCTCGCTGGGCGCCGCGCGTAAGGGCGGACTCGAGCCGCTGACGGAGTTTCGCTTCGCCCACCCCGAGCCGGAGCCGGACGTCTCGGCTCCGGACTCGGTTTCGAGCGACCCTGCGGCGGCCTGGCGCTACTGGACCCACAGCGACGCCCGCGAGCACCTCCGGGGACTGGGCTTTGCTCCCGAGGAGTCGTGGGCGGTGCGCGAACTCACGCGCACGGACTTCGAGCGCCTCGCCGACGAGACGGCGACCTTCGCCGTCGAACGGGAGTCGAGACTGGCCGGGGCGTCGTACCGCGTTCGAACGTACGACCGCGAGGGTGACGACGGCGAGACCGAGACGTGGGCCGAGTACGGCGTCGGCGCCTGGGACGACGTCGACGCCGCGCGGTCGCTGTTCGGGGCGATCGCACGGGACGCCGCGAGCGTCGGCGCGGACCGAACGCGGGTCCTGATCCCCGAGACCGCCAGCGACGTCAGCGACGCCTCCTACGCGGGCGCCGACATTTCCGAAGAGCCGGACTTCGTGCTGGGGATCGACCTCTCGACGGACGGAACCGGGAACTGATGATCCTTGAGCGAGCGGTTCGACGGCTATGGTAGTAACTGACAGACAGTACACACCCGGTTGTACGGCGGAAGCGCGGTTCGAAGCGAACAGCGTGAGCGAGAGCCGCGGCATAGCGAACGGGAAACGGAGTGGCTCGTGAGCGGTGCGGTCGGTGTGAGAACGGTTTCAGTTGGGATTACAACAGCCGCCGCTGACGGGCGGGAACAGCGCCAGCTCGTCGCCGTCCTCGAGTTCGGTCTCGAGTCCCTCCTCCTCGACTAAGACGTTCGTTCCGTTTCGCAACACGTTGATCTGGGAGCGCAACTCGCCGTCTTCGAGGACGCGGTCCTCGAGTTCGGGCCGACCCTGGAGGAGCTCCTCGAGGGCGTCGCCGACGGTGTCGCCGGCGTCGGCGTCGACCGCGACGTGTTTGTCACCTGCGCGCTCGGCGAGATCCGCGAACAGCTTCCACTCGGTCATGGATGGCGCTATCCGTGCCGGGGGCAAGTAGCTACCGCTCCGGGAGCCGGCGCAGGGCCTCCGGCCGGCCGAGGGCGTACGCGACGTCGCCGGCCGCGAGACGGAGCTCGCCGGACGGGAGTGCGACGGCGTCGTCCTCGTTTCGGTCGATCGCGAGCACCAGCGCCGGCAGCGAGTCGACGCTCGCCCCGTCGAGGGAGCCCCCGGCGTCGACGGCCAGCGCGGTGACCGTCTCGTCGGCCGCACGGAGCGCGGACACCAGCTCCCGTTCCGCGTCGGGCGTTCCCGGGAGCGTCACGAGTCGGTACGGACGGTCGGCATCGAACGCGTCAACTTCGTCGGCGTCGACGGCGACGGTCGCCGCGTCGGCGGCCGTTCCCCGCAGTTCGCCGACCGCGAGCGGTCGGGTTCCGTCGTCGCTGGTCCAGATCTGGACGGCGTCGCCCGGGCTAGCGTCCGCCGCGGGATCCGCACGAATCGAGAGGGCGACGGTGCCGGGAGCCAGCGTCGGCCCGATTCCCGCCGGTCGGCTCCCCAGTCCGAGGTACTCGATCTCGCCGTCGGCTCCGAGCTCGACGTCGACGTGGCCGATCCCGTAGTCGCGCTCGAGGCGCGCGGTCAGCCGGTCGCGAAACTGTCCCACGGGCAGGTGTCGCGGGAAGAGAAACGTCTCGCCGGCGAGATCCGCCTTCGTCTCCGCGTCGACGGGATCGTAGCCGTCGACGTCCTCGATCGTCTCCGGGAGTTCCACCGCGGTCACGCGGCCGGCCGAGCGGACGAGCTGTCCCACGTCGTCGATCGTCCGCGGCGCGGCGAGTGAGAACACGTCCCGGCCGAGGTAATCCCCGACCCGTCGCCCGCCGTCGGCGGCGATCGCGCTCGTGGCGAAGACGACGACAGTGTACACCGCGGTCTCGATCTCGAGCAGCGGCGTCGTACCGATGATCGCGTCCTGGAGGGCGGTCTTCGTGTTCAGCCAGATTGCGACGGCCGTGATACCGGCGAGGATACCGACCCCCTCCGGGAGTTCGTCGGCGCTGTACCACCGGAAGGTCACGGCCGCGGCTGCCGCAGTTCCGGCCGCGAGGACGGTGAAACCAAGTATCCTGCCGAGGACGTCGAGCAGCGAGTCGACGACGGGCTCGGTCTGGGCGAGTTGCGTGACGAACAGCTCGATCACGCGCGATCACCCCGCCGACGGTCGAGCGGCGGGCGGCTCATCTCCCGACCGCCTCCGCGAAGGCGTCGGTCGTCCCTTCGGGACCGGCGACGAACACCTCGTCGCCGGCTTCGAGGCGGTCCTCGCCCCCCGGAACGAACCGCCACCCCTGGCGACGGTCGCCGGGATCGGCGTCCTGTCTGCGAACCGCGAGCACTCGCACGTCGGACGGCGGGTCGACGGGCGCCGACTCCGCGGTCGCGCCCACGATCAGCCGACGGATCGCGTACCCGGCGCGTTTGACCAGCGCGAACGCCTCGAAGTCCCGGTTGGTTCCCCGCGATCGGACGATCAGCCGCGGGGTCTCCGCCTCGAGCAGCGGCTTCACGGCCGACCGGTCGACGGCGACCGTGACGAGACCGACGCCGCCGGGGCTCGCGACGCTCGATCCGCCCGGGGGAGGGGATGGGGCTGAGGTCGGGGGGTCCGTCGCCGCGTCCGATGCAGCCGGCTCGGTCCGGTTCGCGTCGGATCCTCCCGACGGCTCTCGGCCTCCCCGTGGCTCTCGGCCGTCGTCCCGGTCGGTCCGTGCGCTCAGGACCGTCCCGGCGATCGATCGGGAGTCCCCTTGCACGGTTACCCGGTCCCCGCGTGCCAGCCCGGTCGGCACCAGCGTCGCGATCGACACCGCCCGCTTTCCCTCCGGCACGCGCCGCGAGAGCCCACCGGGCGACGGCGCCGCGGCGATGGTCGCGCGCCCTCGCTCGTCGATCGAGACGACGACGTCCGTGAGCTCGTGGTCGGTTCGCAGACGTTCTTCGAGACGCACCTCGAGCTCCGAGAGCGGAAGGTCGGCCGGGAGCCGCCAGGAACCGGTCCGGAGCGTCCTGCGGAGGTCGGCCGGCAGCGGCGGATACCCCTCCATATCGCGGATCTCGCCGGTGGGTCGGATCGGAACCTGTCCGGCAGCGCCGACGAACTCGATCACGTCGGCCGAGAGGGTTCGCTGGCGCAGCCCGGACAGCGAGAGCCGCCGCGGCAACTCGGCGCCGAGTTTGTCGCCCTCGTTGTGGGCGTACAGCGCGAGCATCAGGACGACCAGCACGGCGACCAGCAACCGGGGTGACTGCGCGATATCGGGTTCGACGAGCCCGAGCAGGCCGCCCTGGACGCTGGCGATCGAGAGCGCCAGCACGACCACACCGAAACCGGGCAGCGTAACGCCGGTCACGTACCGAACGAGAAAGCCAAGCGCACCGGAGACGAACGCGGGCACGATTCCGGTCAGGAGACCGAGGTAGAGACCCAGCAGTACTTCGACCGGCAGCGTCATTATCGGCCGATCGGCCGGGACCGTTAAACAGCTACCGGCTCGCAGAGCTGCAGCCCGAACGAACTTGGTCCGCGGCCGGGAACGAACGAGGAAGACGATGAGTTCAGATCCACAGCGCGTCGCGATCGCGTGTCAGGGTGGGGGAAGTCACACGGCGTTTACCGCCGGCGTGCTCTCTCGGCTGCTCGAGGACGATCGGCTAAATCGAGACGTCGAGATCGTCGGCTTCAGCGGGACCTCCGGCGGGGCCGTCTGCGCGCTGCTCGCGTGGTACGGCCACGAACACCCCGACCACGAGCCCGGGCAGTTGCTCGCCGACTACTGGGCCGACATGGCGGCCCGCGGGCCTATCGACCGGCTGGCCAACGAGACGGTCCGCTGGACCGGGCGACTCCAGCGGATGGGTGTTCCAACCCCCGAGATCAGCCCCTATCAGTCGCCCGCCGCGCTCTGGGGCCGGCGTGAGTTCCTCGACCTGCTCGAGCGCCACGTCGATTTCGAGGCCATCCCCGAACTACTGGACGGAAGCGAGCCGGCGCTGCTGATCAGTGCCGCCAACGTTCTCACGGGGAGTTTCAAGCTCTTTCGCGAGGACGAACTCTCCCCGGAAGCGGTTCTGGCGTCGGCCGCGATCCCGTACGTCTTTCCGGCCGAAGAGGTCGACGGCAACTACTACTGGGACGGGCTGTTCTCGAAGAACCCGCCGATCAAGGAGTTCGTGAGCAACCGGGAGACGCCCGACCCCGACGAGATCTGGGTGATCAAGATCAACCCGCAGGCGCGACCCCGTATTCCGAAGTCGACGGAGGGGATCGCCGATCGCCGGAACGAACTCTCGGGAAACAAGTCGCTGAACGCCGAGATCGACTTCATCGAACAGCTCAACGACTGGATCGAAGCGGGCTACCTTCCCGAGAAGTTCACGCACACCGAGATCGAACGACTCCGCTTTCGTCGGCCCGATCTGGGCTGGCGGACGAAACTCGACCGGAGCCCGGAGTTCCTCGAGGAGCTGTTCGCCGACGGCGAGGAGGCCGCCGGGGAGTTCCTCGACGACCGGGACGCGACCGCAAACGAAGAGGTTTAATCGGCCACGCGACCGAACCCGGGTATGGTCGGCGAACGCATCGTGGAGCGGTTGCCCGAGAACTGGCGCTGGGCCGTGACGACGCGGGCGGCGGTCGTCCTCGCCATGCTCGTCGCCTTGCTCTCGGTCGCGACCGGGATCCTCAGGATCGACCAGCAGGCCGCCGACTTCGGCCCCGTTGCACCCCACGTGCCGATCGTCGTCCAGAACGCGGTTGGATTCACGGGGGCGCTGACCGGGTTTCTGATGCTCGCGAGCGCGCTCGCGCTCAGGCGACGGTTACGCGCCGGCTGGTGGGCAACGTTCCTCCTGTTACCGCTGACGGCGGTGCAGGGACTGCTGCAGGCGAGCCCGTACTCGCTGCCGCTGGTCGTCCTCTCTATGTGTGCCCTCCCGACGCTGCTGCTCAGCCGACGACGGTTCGATCGATCGCTCGAGCTGTCGACGACCCAGCTCGCCGCCGGCGGCGCGCTCGTCGGGGTGCAGGCCTACGGCACGTTCGGCTCGTACGCCCTGCGCGAGCAGTTCGACGGGATCGACCACCTGCTCGACGCCTTCTACTTTACGCTGATCACCTCGAGTACGGTCGGCTACGGCGACATCGGACCCGAAACCGAGGTCGCAATGCTCTTTACGATGTCCGTCGTCGTACTGGGCGTCGCTAGCTTCGGTATCGCAATCGGAGCGCTCGTCGGGCCCGCGATCCAGGCCCGCATCTCGAAAACGCTGGGAATTATGACTGACTCCGAACTCGACCTGCTGGAAGACCACATCCTCGTGCTCGGCTACGGGGACCTGACCGAACCGATCGTCAACGAACTCCACGAGGCCGATCGTCAGTTCCTGGTGGTCACGCAGGACCAAAACGCGGCGAGTGACCTCTCCGACCGCGACATTCGCGTGTTGACGGCCAACCCGAGCGACGAGGAACCCCTCCGGCGGGCGAAGATCGAGAACGCCCGTGCGGTTCTCGTCGCGACCGACGACGACGCCCAGGACGCGATGGCGGTGTTGACCGCCCGCGAGCTCCGGCCCGACGTTCGCATCGTCACGGCCGCGACGGATCGGGAGAACACCCGGAAGCTCAAACGCGCCGGCGCG
>PWMF01000048.1 GCA_003559215.1 Natrialbaceae archaeon | reverse complement strand
GGCCTCGAGCCAGCCGGCGACCCGGTCTCGAACCGACGCGACTGCGTCGGTCTCGACGAACGGATCGGGGGCGACTTCCTCGGGACTCGACAGGGGAGATCCGCTGGCGCTGCCGGAGCCGTTGGATCCACCGGAGCCGCCGCTCGTCCCGTTCGACGCGCGCTTGCGCTCCTTCTTGGCCATCTTCTTCGCCTTCCGACGCTTCTTCTTGCTTCGATCCGACCTGATCTTCCGGCCACGAACCTTGCGGTCCCGCGAAGACGAATCCCCCATGTGGATTATTCGGAGGCGGACTGTGGCGAGGACTCCGGTCGCTCTTCGATCTCGAGTTCCTCGAGGTCCTCGAGATCGCCCTCTGCGGTCGCTTGTTCAATTTTTGAGATCTCCTCCGCGTAGTGGAGGAAGGTGTCGACGGAGGCGACGACGACGCGGGCTTCGATCGTCAGGAGTTCGATCCCGACGACCGAGACGCGTGCCCAGACGTCGATGACGACGCCTTTGTCGAGAACACGGTCCAGTACTTCCGCGAGACTCGAGGCATTTGGTCTTTGCTGGGATGCCATTGTAACCCGCCGTTCTCGTGCGACCCGTACAAGTACTGTCGCTGCGCATGCAAGCTGACCCTCGCTCCGGAGGGTGTATTCGCCGACGCTGCGTCTGCAAGCATCACCATAACGCGCGCGGGAACCCTACGATACAACGAGTTGTCGATTCAGTAGGTCTTATCTTATGGTACGGACACACACCTCGTTCGGACGGTACGACCGATCGCAGCGACGGACGGTGATGCGGTCGTGAGTCACAGGTACGTCTACGGCGTCGTCGAGGCGAGCGACGACGTCGAGTTCGAGACGGATGCGGTCGGCGACGCGGACCGCGTCTACACGATCACCCACCGTCGCTACGGGGCAGTTGTCTCGGACATCGACACGACCGAGCCCGAGGAGACCGACGAGGACGCCCAGCGCCACGACGACGTGCTCCGGGAGATCATGGAGTACGAGGGCGGCCAGACGATCGTTCCGATGCGGTTCGGGATGGCGTTCGAGGGGGACCGAGAGCTGAAAAACGTCCTCCGGAACGCACAGCCGGCGTTTCGCCGCGCCCTGCGAGATATCGACGGGAAGATCGAACTCGGCCTCAAACTCGTCGAGGAGGAAGACGCTGACGTCGACCGCGAAACGGTCGAGGACGACGTCGCCGACCGCTTCGAGCCGATCGCCGAGCAGTCGGTTCCGAACGACCTGTTCAGCGACCGGCTGGTGTTCAACCGGTCGTATCTGGTCGAAAAGGACGATCAGGAGGCGTTCGGCGACGCGGTCGGCGAGCTCGAAGAGGAGTACGAGGATCGACTCCTCGTCCAGTACACCGGGCCGTTCGCGCCGTACAGCTTCGTTGACGTCAAGATCGGGGCCCAGTAACCATGTTCGTGCTCGACGATCTCCTGTTCCGGCCGTTCATCGGCATCGTCGACGCGTTACACTCGATCGCGCTCGACGAACTGTACGACCTGAACGAACTCGAGGACCAACTGAAGGAGAACCAACTCCTGTACGAACTCGGCGAACGGCCCGAGGCGGAGTACCGCGAACGCAAGGAGGAGCTGGAGGCGGAGATCGAGATCGCTCGCGAGGTCCACGAGCGGTTCTCGAGCGGCCGCGTAGAGGTGAAACGATAAATGTCCGACCACACCGACCATCCGACCGAACCGAACGACGACCGAAACGACCGCTCCGGCCACTGGCTGACGAGCCTGCTGTCGACGCTCGAGCGACTCGAGCGTGACGGAACGCGGGCGACCGGTCGTCGGCGACGGAGTTCGATGAACCTCAACTACGACATTTCAGTCGGCTCCGGGCTCGATCGTGCGATCGACAGGGTTCGAGCGCCGACCGACGGGACTCGAAGTCGGGACCGGCCCTGGCGCCGCCGCTCGCCCTCGCCGGACGGCCACGTAACCTCTCGGCTGCACGACGAGGAGCTGCTGGTCACGGCCGACGTCGCCGGCGCCGACACGGACGACGTCACGGTCGGCTTCGACGGGAGCGAACTCGTCGTCGCCGTCTCCGAGAACGAACTCGATCGGGTCGACGTCCCCTGGGAGGATCGGACCTCGAGGGCGTCGTTCAAAAACGGCGTGCTCACGGTCGTCGTCGAACCGGCGGAGGAACGACGATGAGCGAGGACGAGGACGACGAGACGTTCGAGGAGCTGCTCTCGGAGGCCGAGTCGAGCCTCGAGAACCTCGAGTCGTCGCTAGAGGGAGTCGACGCCCCCGACGAGCTCGGCGACGGGGACCTCGATGAGCTGCTCGGCGACGTCGACACGCTGGTGCGGGTCGCCGAGGAGACGGGCGAGCTGATCGAGTCGCTCGACCTGACGGAGCTTCCCGAGGCCGTCGACGTCGACGAGCTGCTCGAGGCGATCGAAACCGGCGAGATTCCGGACGCGCTGGCCGAGGAGGAGACCGGCGCGACCGACGTCGTCGACCTCACCCAGCTATTCTCGGCGCTGGACCTGCTGAGCATGTGGGACGCATCGGACCTGACCGAGATCTGGGAACAGAAGCGCGAGCTCGACGACGCGACGGACGCGCTCGACGACGACGAGGAGGGCAGCCTCGAGGACGCCGCAGAAACCGTCGTCGACGAGGGGACAGACCTGGTCGGCGACGAGGACGAGGACGGTCTCTTCGACGAGATCGACCCGAGGGAGGCGGCGATGGAGGCCTTCGAGAAGCCCGACATCGAGGACGATCCGGAGGCCTACCAGGTGTTCATCCAGCAGCAGGCGATGCGCGGGATCGACGCCTTCCGCGACGCCTTGCTCGAGACCCACGAGACGTTCCAGGGGCTCTACGAGACCAACCGGGAGAAGATGCGACGGGAAGAGACGAGCCCGTCCTCTCGGAACCCGACCGCAGCCTCGACGCTCCCGACGGAGCGACGGGATATCGGGACCAGCGACACGCGCCACTCGACGGTGCCACAGCAGGTAAAGCTCTCGACGGCGCCGACCCGCAGGCGTATCTACGGCCGTCGGTTCGAACTCGAACTCGAGCGGAAACGACGCCAACAGAACAATGATTGACACCATACTCAGCAGCCGGACGAAGCGAACGAGTATCGCCGGCCGATCCTCGATCGACAGCGCGTACGGATCGAGCGCCCGTTCTCGAGGTGATCGTCGTGGTCGATGAGTTCCAGCCCAGCCGACAGAAGGCCGACCTCGCGGAAGTAGTCTAGATGCTGCTCGACAAGGGGATCGTCATCAACGCCGACATCGCCGTCTCGATCGGGGACACCCAGCTGCTCGGCATCCAGCTCCGGGCCGCGATCGCCTCCTTCGAGACCGCAGCGAAGTACGGCCTCGAGTTCCCCGAGGGGACGGACATGCAACGCCTCGCTGAGGCCGTCGACGACCCCGAACTCGCCGAGGAGCGACAGGCGACCGCCCCGGTTGATCCGACCCGCGGCGTCAACGTGACGGCCGAACCCGACGAGGAGGAAGACGGATCGAACAGCGAGGGCGAGACCGAGTCCGACGGGGGGGACGACGTCGTGGCGGCCGACCACCCCGGGCTGAGTCCCGATCCCGACCGGCCGACCAGCGGCGGGTTCGACCTGCTCAGCGACGACTCCGGCGACGAGTCGGCGGACGAATCGACGGACGAGGAACCAGAGGAACCCGAGGAAACGGAGGAGGACTGACCCGTGTCGACGATCGACGTCGGCGACGGCGAGAACGCGCGCGACGGGCTGTTGACGCTCGTCATCGCCGTCGTCGAGATCCTGATCGAAGCCCTCGAGGGCGAGGCCGTCAGACGCATGGAGTCGGGAGACCTCACCGACGAGGAGATCGAACGGCTCGGCGGCCAGCTCGCGACGATCGAGGCCGAGATCGAACAGCTCAAAAACGACGAGGGGATCGAGGACGGCGTCGACGACCTCCGGGGCGAGCTGGACGGGCTGGTCACCGACGCGATCGAACAGCTCCAGGGGGAGACGACCGGCTCGAACAAGCCGGGATACTCCGTGTTCGGAGGTGAAGAGCAGTGAGCTCCGACGATCGCGACGACCAGTCCGAACGCACAGACCGGGAACCGGGCGTCGACGCCGACGAGATTCCCGAGATCGACGAGGGTCGGTACCTCTACTGTCTCGTCCGGGCCGACGAGGACGCGGCCATCGAGCTAACGGGGATCGACGACGAGCCGGTCTCGATCGTCGTTGAGGACGGGATCGGTGCGGTCGTCCACGCCTGCGAGGGGATCTACGACTCGGCTGACCTTGCCCAGGTCAGACGCTGGCTCGTCCGCCATCAGACGGTTATCGACGAGGCCAGCGAGCGGTTCGGGACGCCGATCCCGTTCCAGTTCGACACGATCCTCCGGGGCGACGACGAGCGCGTCCGGGAGTGGATCGACGACGAGAAAGAGACCCTCGAGCGGGCACTGTCGGAACTGGCCGACCACTGGGAGTACCGCGTCGAGGTCGTCGAGGTCGATCCCGTCGACGACGAGACGCTGATCGAACGGGACGATCGACTCCGCGAGCTCCGCGCGAAGATCGACGACTCCGAGGAGGGGACGGCGTTCTTACTCGAGAAGAAACTCGACCAGCGCCTGGCCGCGGTGCGGGCGAACCGCCGGGAGTCGGCAACCGACGACCTCGAGGAGCGCCTCGCCGCCGAGGCCCGCGAAGTCCACTCCCTCGAGCGCTCGCCCTCGGCCTCGCTCTCCGACGAGGTCGCAGACGAGGACGACGGTGAGGGAGAGACGCTGTGTCGACTCACGCTGCTGGCCCACGAGGACGACGAGGGGGCCATCGGCTCGATACTCGACGACGTGGCGGCGACCGACGGGCTCGAGGTCCGGTTTACGGGGCCGTGGCCACCGTACACGTTCGCACCGGAACTCGGCAACGGCGAGGAAACGACCAACTCGGAGCGACAGCCATGAGACCGCGAAAGGACGAAGACGCACTGGTAGACGTGCTCGACGTCGTGCTCAGGGACGGAGCGATCCTTCGAGCCGACGTGATCATCTCGGTCGCGGACGTGCCGCTGGTCGGGATCAAGCTCTCGGCGGCGATCGCCGGAATGGAGACGATGACCGAGTACGGCCTATTCCAGAAGTGGGACGTCGATCGCCGGGCCAGGGCGGTCGAACGCCGGCAGTACGGCCGGGAGAACAACGACGATCGCGAGTCGATCACCGTCAACGGCCGGGAGCGAGACGAACTCGAGTGACGGAACCGGCCGACCGGAGCCCCCGATAGCGGAGGCGACCGGTCAGGCGAACGTCGGCCGCTCGGTGGTCAGTTCCACGTCGCCGGAGACGGTCTCCTCGTCGCGATCCTCGTCGTAGACGTACTGTCCGGAGCCCCCACAGAGCGTACACTCGTAGTTCTCGGAGATCTCGTTGATCATCTCGCCATCCTCGAAGTAGACGCGGCTCTGGACGATCTGCAGGAACTGCGGCGTCTCGCAGTTGGCACAGGTAATCATATCGGTGAGGTAGCCGTGATCGGTTGTAGTTATCCGGCTTGTAACCGGGGGACCGGGGCGTCCTATGGAAGTCTTACCTGTCAGGCGCCGACGGGTCGACGGTCGGGCTGGGCACCCTTCCTCTCGAGCGGTTGCGAAGCGGGGTGAAATCCGAGTAAACGAGTCATAATCGCAAGACTGAGGCGGAATCGTTCGGGTAGCGAGATCCGAATTAGTGACCGAACAACCGTCGGTACGCCGGACGCGAACGAGGGAGTACTGACGTCGTTCTGAACGATCGGTCGACGACAGGCATCCGAAACTGCCGGCGGAACGAACCCGCCGATTCCGGTTCGAACCGGTCGACGACGCGGTCGACGGAACGCGGTTCACGATCGAGATCGGCCTTCGGCAACGGGACGAGTTGCGCGTCGGCTCGTCCACCGACGATGTGAAAACAACGTTGCACCGCCGTTCGTCCGCGTAGCCACGCGCTACGTAGGTGGTATCCACTCCCTGTCGAGAGTTCGGCCGTACTAGCACGTGACAAGCCGCCCCATAACAATGTCGCTCTCGCTCGAGTGTTCATCCGCGGGGATACCCCCGTCGGGTACGCGCTCGGCACAGACACGGATGCGCTGACAGCCGACTGCGTGCGATCGTGCCCGGAACGCTCGGACGTGGACTCGCCCCCGCTTCGAGTACGCTCATGTCTCTCACGCCAGGGTGGGTTCCCGCCCCCACCCGGCTCCCATACGCTCGAGAGCCACGCCCTCAGAAGTCGGTGACGACCGGAATGCCGATCGTGCCGTAGTCGTCCATCGCGGCCAGGGTCTCGGGCAGTTCCTCGAGCGACAGCCGCTCGCCGATAATCTTGCTCGGCTCGAGGGTCCCCTCTGCGATCAATCGGAACAGTTCCTCGTAGCGAACGAGTGGCATGCCGAACGAGCCCCGAAAGTCGATCTCCTGCATCGTCATCGCGTCGACCGGCAGCGAGACCTCGCCGCCCTCCTCGCCGGTGGTGAGTCCGACCTGAACGTGGCGGCCGCGCTTACCCAGGCTGCCGATCGAGTTGCGGCAGGTCTCGGCGATCCCAAGCGCATCGATCGAGACGTCGGCGCCGCCGTCGGCAAGCGCCTTCACCTCGCTGGCGGGGTTGTCGGCCTCGGCGGCGTTGACGGCGTCGACCGCGCCAAGCTCGCGGGCTCGCTCGAGTTTGTCCTCGCGGACGTCGACGGCGATCGGGTGGGCGCCGAGCGCGCTCGCGATGTGGATCGCGGAGAGCCCGACACCCCCGCAACCGTGGACAGCGACCCTGTCGCCGGGCCGGAGGTCGGCCCGGTCGGCCAGCGCGTGGTAGGCGGTCATGAACCGACAGCCGAGCCCCGCCATCTCGGCGAACTCGACGTCCTCGGGGAGTTTCACGCAGTTGAAATCCGCCTCCCGGACCGGGAACGCCTCCGCGAACGCGCCGGGGGCGATGCTCGTAAACCCGAGCGGAACGACCGTCTCGCAGACGTTCGCCCGCCCGGTTCGGCAGTGTCGACAGCTTCCGTCGGCGAGGTGAAAGGGAACGGTAACGCGGTCGCCCTCCGCGAGCGTCTCGACGTCCTCACCGACCGCCGACACGACGCCGGCCGGCTCGTGGCCCAGGACCTGTCCCGGCTGGGCCTGCGCACCGACCCACCCCCAGTCGCCTTGCCAGGCGTGCCAGTCGCTCCGACAGACCCCGCAGGCTTCGGTCTCGACGACGACCTGATCGGGTTCGGGCTCCGGGTAGTCGACGGACTGGATCTCGAGCGGTTCGCCGTACTCCGCGAGCACTGCGGCTCTCATATGTTGGGAGTACACACACCGCGTACAAAACTGTATGCAACCTGACTCGAGCGCGCGGTTCCGCGCCGATCGATTCGCTTTGACCCGCTCGCGTTCGGGATTGAGTCGGTCGTGGTGACATTCATCCAGATTTCCTTACCAGGAATCAATTGATTAATACCCTCCAATTTCGTTTGATATGGGTGTGGCATCCGATATTACCCTGATGAACAGCGGGATCAACGGCCTGGACGAGATCCTCAACGGAGGGCTCGCGAAGGGACGGATGTATCTCGTCCACGGTCAACCCGGCACTGGGAAGACGCTACTCGGGATGCACTTCCTGGAGGGGGGGCTGCAAAACGACGAGACGGTGCTGTTCATCCACGGAGAAGAGTCCAGACAAGAGATTCTGGCCAACGGCGCCGCGGTCAACATTGATGTCAGCGACGCCGAGTTTCTCGATCTCGGACCTGAGTCGGATTTCTTCACCGACGACGACTCCTACGACCTGGTCGAGCCGAGCGACATCGAGCGCGATCGCTACACGAAACGAATCCACGAGGCGATCAAGGAGATCAACCCGTCGCGGGTCGTCCTCGACCCGATCTCGCAGCTCAGGTACGTCGAAGCCAACGAGTACCAGTTCCGCAAGCGGATCCTCTCGTTCATGCGGTTTCTCAAGCAACACGAAATTACCGTCCTCGTGACGGCGACGCTGTCCTCCAAACCCGAGTACGACACCGAGTTGCGCTCGCTCAGCGACGGAATCATCAAGCTCACCCGCGGCAAGGAGGGACGACGCGTCGAGGCGACGAAACACCGCGCGCTCGGTCAGATGGGCGGCGATCACGGGATGGAAATCCGAGAGAACGGGCTCGAAATCTTCCCGCGCCTCGTTCCGGAGTCCCACCAGCACACGTTCACGCCCAAGCGGATCCACTCGGGGGTCGACGAACTCGACGAACTACTCGGCGGCGGGTTCGACCAGCGTACCGTGACGTTCATCAGCGGACCGACGGGTGCCGGCAAGACCTCGACGGGAACGCAGCTGCTGACCCAGGCCGCCAGGGAGGGGCTCAACTCCGCGATCTACCTGTTCGAGGAGAACATGGAGACGTTCACCCACCGCTCGGAGGCGATCGATATCCCCGTCACGGAGCTCCGAAAGGAAGGAGCCCTCTCGGTGACCGAGGTCGAGCCGCTCGCGCTCTCGAGCGAGGAGTTCGCTCACATGGTCATCGAACAAGTCGAGGAGGAGGAGACCGACATCGTGATGATCGACGGGATCGACGGCTACACGATCTCGATACAGGGCCAGCAGTCGGAACTCGTCAGAGAGCTTCACGCGCTGGCGCGCTATCTGAAGAACAAGGGTGTCACGTTATTGATCACGAACGAGATCTCCGAGGTCACCGGGATCTCAGAGGCGACGGACAATCAGCTCAGCTACATCGCGGACAACATCGCGTTCGTCAGCTACGTCGAGATGGACGGGAGCTTGCGGAAGGTCATCGGCGTGCTCAAGAAACGTACCGGAAACTTCGAAAAGACGCTTCGAGAGTTCGAGATCACCAGCGACGGCATCCGCGTCGGCGAGCCACTGACCGGTCTTCACGGCATCTTGCAGGGGTCTCCGAGGGGAAGAACGATCGAACCCGCAGAGAACGAATGACCACATCATACCGCAGTATGTCGATCTTCCGAACCCGCGCATGAGCAGGAACGATCAGCGAAACACGATCCAACTGCTCATCAACGAGGAGGGGAATCGTGCTGCGGTACAGAAGCTTCTCACCGACCACTACGAGCTCGAGACCGAACCGTCGCTCGTCGAAGCCGACCTCTATCTCGTCGACGACTACTCCTTTCACGACTACCACGAGGCGCTCCGCGAGCGCGTCAACGAGAGCGATCCGGTGTTCTGTCCCGTCGTCCTCGTCCGTCGCGACGACGACCGCCGCAGGGTCACGCTCCCGAACCCGGACGAACGCGATCCGCCGCTGCTCGTCGACGACATCGTCGAGGCGCCAATCGATCGGACGCTGCTCTTCCGGCGACTGAACACGCTGCTCGTCCGACGCAATCAATCCCAGGAGCTGATGCACTACATCTCGAAGCTCGAGGAGTCGAACCGCTCTCTCGAGCAGTTCGCCTACGCCGCCTCTCACGACCTCCAGGAGCCGTTACGGATGGTCTCGAGCTACCTCCAACTCATCGATCAGCGCTACGAGGACGAGCTCGACGAGGAGGGAAAGGAGTTCCTCGGCTACGCCATCGACGGCGCCAATCGGATGCGGGACATGATCGAGGGGCTGCTCGAGTACTCTCGGGTCGACACCCGCGGTAGTCCGCTCGAGCCAACGGATCTCGAGGGGGTTCTCGACGAGGCGATCGCGGATCTCAGGATGAAGATCGAGGAGCACGACGCCGAGATCGAAGCGGAGCCGCTCCCGACCGTCCTGGGCGACGACGATCAGGTCCGACAGGTGTTCCAGAACCTGCTGAACAACGCGATCGAGTACAGTGGTGACGAGCCACCTCGGATACAGGTCAGCGCACAGCGACAGGGCAGGAAGTGGCGGATCGCCGTCTCCGACGAGGGCGTCGGAATCGATCCCGAGAATCAGGACCAGATCTTCGAGCTGTTCCAGCGACTGCACAGCCACGAGGAACACGCGGGAAGCGGGATCGGACTCGCGCTCTGTAAACGGATCGTCGAGCGCCACGCCGGGCGAATCTGGGTCGACTCCGACTCGAGTTCGGGGGCGACGTTTTCGTTTACGCTGCCGGCGGTCGGATCCCGACAGGACTGATCACCGCTCGGTTCGAACGGCGTGGTGAACGCGACTACGGTTTCGCTACCGGGCTCAAGAATAGGAAGGTGCTTTAGGGAGGATCCACTCTCGTTAGGCGATGAGGCGACGTCGCATCCTGGCCGCCGGCGGAGTGCTCGTCGGAGCGGCCGCCGCTGGCGCGGCAAGCCGACCGGTGGACCACGGGGAGTTGGTAGGGAGAGCCCGCGACTCGAGCGAGGGAGGCGCCCCCGAAACGAACACTGAAACGCTTCTATCCGACACGGTCCACGAGACGACGCTGTACGAGGTCGACGCTCCGGCCGACGGGCCGACGGCGATGATCTTCGGCGGCGTCCACGGCGACGAGTACAACGGGATCGACGTCGCACGCGAGGTAATCGACTGGACTCCCGATGCCGGGACGCTCGTCACCATCCCCGAAACCGATCGTATCGCGGTCGAAAACGACGAACGAGAGGGACTTGACGGCGATCTGAACCGCCACTTTCCGGCCGAGGAGGGGCCGGCGAGCGAACTCGCGACTGGGATCTGGGACGCCGTCGAACGTCACGATCCCGACGTCGTACTGGACCTCCACCGGTCGCTCGGCGTCTACGGCGTCCATCAGGAGTACGTTGGCCAGGCGCTGTTCTACTCCCCGGGGGCCGATGGTGAGTCCATCGCCGCGACGCTCAACGACGAGGCCGTCCCGTGGTACCTCCCGATGCACCGGTTCGTCGCCCACGAGAGCCACCTCTCCGGACCACTACTGTTCCACGAGACGGCTCGGGAACTCGGCGCCGCGTCGTATCTCTTCGAGACGACCAACTTTCTACTCGATCGCGAGGCGAAAAACGAGATGACACGAATCGCAACCGCAGCGGTGCTCGAACGACACGGACTACTCGAGACGGGGGGTCAGTGATGGTGCCGTCGCTTCGCCGCGCTCTGACCGCACCCGCCACGATCGCAACGTTTCTCTTGTTGGTCGTCCCGCTCGCACTGGGCTGGCTCAGAACGTCGTTGCTATCGCCGCTCGCGCTGCCGGGATACCTGATCTACACGATCGGTTCGGCGATCGGCAATCTCGTCTCACCGCGGCTCGAGCTCTGGGTCTACTGGATCCCGTTTCTGGCGGGCTGTTACGGCGTCGCCGTGACGATCGGCTACGCTTACGAGTCCCTGGTCGATCGGCTCGAGTCGTCCTCGAACGGATCTCGTCCCTGAGACACGGTTTCTATCGGATTCATCCGTCGGCCCCTCGTTCTCCGTATGCGAACTGCTAGCAAGGCTTATGGCGAGTGGGCCCATAGCCCAGCGTACACACCGATATGCCATCCAGGTCCCGACCGCCCCGATCGACCACCCTCTCGCTATCACACGACGAACGCTGGACGCTCCACCACGTGTTGCTCCACCGAATCGAACAGGAAGAGACCGCCACAGACCCGACCGACGTCGAATCGCCCCCGCTCGAGCTGTTTCAGGCGTTCGAGACGATCGATGACGGAGCGGTCCGGTTCACCGATCCGCAACTCGAGGCGCTTCAGACGACTCTCGCCAGCTATCAGCGGTCGACGGACTGGTGGGAACTCGAGCGCGGCACGCTCGAGTCGCTACTCGAACACGTCACGAGCGCGCTCGAGGCGGATCGACTACCGGCCGACTGACTCGATGCGGCGGGGAGAACGAGATAACGGTCGCGACCGATACCGCGGGCGACAGCACGGCGTTCGGCGATCGTCAGTAAAATCCGAGCGACGAACGGCGAGTCGTCTCGACGGGGCGCGGGTTAGCAGTCGACCGGAATGTCGTCGATCGTGCGGTCGTCGCTGAGGTCGTAGTCCTCGCCGGCACCGATGCTGCCGTCCGAACTTCCGCCACTGGTGTCGTCAGCGGAGTCGTCGACTTCGTCGGAGTCGTCATCGTCGTCGTCATCGGTTTCCTCGGCCGACTCGTCGTCGGAGTCGTCGGAGTCGTCGGCTTCGTCGGCTTCGCCAGCCTCGTCGGCTTCGTCGGCCGACTCATCGTCCTCGTCCGCGTCAGCGTCGGCGTCCTCGTCGTCCTCTTCGGAATCCTGAACCTCGGATTCCTCCTGTGGTTCCTCGACGTCCTCGTCGCCCTCGTCCTCGTCCGATTCGGCGTCCTCGTCCGATTCGGCGTCCTCGTCCGATTCGGCGTCCTCGTCCG
>PWMF01000105.1 GCA_003559215.1 Natrialbaceae archaeon | reverse complement strand
TGAGAGCAGAGTCGTCGACCTTTTACTGTCGACGCCCTAACTGCGCACAATGGCAGAGCCCCGCGTCCCCGGCCCCGAGCCCGACGATCAGCTCGAGCTTCCCTGTGGGGAGTCGCTCGATCCCCACGAGATCGACCTCGGCATGCGCGAGTACGCCTGTACCTGCGGCGAGACCCACGCCGTCGTCACCGACGTTCACCCACCCTCGCGCTTTTTCCCCGAGTCGTTCGTGGTCGTGCTTCAGGAGCTCGTCGAGACCGACGACGAGTTCGACGAGTTCGGCACGCCCCACCTGCTCGGCGTCGTCATGGAGGAGTTTCCCGAAGCCGTCGTCACCCACGACGCGAGCGACGACGGCGCGGTCGGCTACTCGATGCTGTGGGTCACCGACTTCGACGCACGACGGCTCCACGAGATCGTCGTCGAACTCGTCGTCGAGCTGATGGAGCACGCGATCAGCCACGCCGAGGACGACGCGGCGATCACGGAGTTCGAGACGCAGATGCTCGAGTTCGACGTGAGCGAGTTCGTCGAGCAGTACCGGCGCCAGCGGGAGTTCGAGAGCGAGCACGACCGGGCGCTCTGACGCGAAGCGCGTACTCCGAGCGACGAACGGAAGTATTAGTCCGTGAGCGCAGCCGTCACATCGTTTACCGTATGGAGACGAAGATTCTCGCGATCCTCCGCGGCTTTGTTTACGGATTCGGTAAATCCGCTCCGTGAGAAGAGCGCGTACTCGACGTCTCGCTCGCCCCCGTCCGGTGGGGTCCACCGAAGCTCTCGGACGTGATCCTCGAGCGAGGAAAGAGCACTGTAGTCAGCGGGCGAGTTCTGATACTTGCATTCGCCCGCGATCAGCGTCCGCTCGTCCGTGAGACCGACGACGTCGACTTCGTGTTCCTGATACCACCATTGTCCCACATCGACGAGCGGAGTATCGTCGTACAACGTCCACAGCGCGGAACAACAGAGCTGTTCGAAAGCCGGCGCTACGAAATCGGTCATCTTCGGCTCGATCAGCCGTTCGTAGGCACCGTCGCCGACCCGATCGTACCGTTCCGAGCTTCCGTACAGAAACCGGAACCAGAATCGGAAGAACGGATCACGAAGGCGGTACTGGCTTCGTTTGGAGCGCTCGGGTTGCTCGGTTATCGGTACCTGTCGTTCGATCAGTCGAAGCCGGGAGAGTCGGTCGAGATACTTCGAGAGCTGATTGTAATCGATTCCGGTCGCACCTGCGATCTCGTTCCGACCGGTCGCACCGCCAGCGATCGCTTCGAGTATCGAAAAGTAACGAGTCGGCTGCTGTAGCTCCATCCTGAGCACGTACTCCGGTTCATCGTGAAGCGATCCGTGGCGAGTGAGAACCGTCCGCTGGATGTTCTCACCGAGCGACCGGTCGGTATCGAGTTCCTCGAGGTAGTAGGGAACGCCACCGAACACGCTCCACGCCCGCACGGCATCGTCCGGAGCGGCGTCCTCCGGGAGGAAACGCGTCGCGGCATCGAACGGAAGCTGCCGAACGTCGAGTTTCAACGAGGAGCGGCCGTATAGCGGACTATCGCCGAGTAGCGTCGCCTCCTCCATCATACTGATCGACGAACCCACGAGAACGAACGTCGTCTCGGAGTCGTCGAACTCGTGATCGAACAGAGCCTGCAACACCGAGGGCAGACTGTTGTCCTCTTCGATCAGGTACGGGAACTCGTCGAGGACGACGATCGCATCCTGTTCACCGAGATATCCGAAGAGCTGCTCCCAGTCGGGACGTATCCGCTCGATACCGGAGAACGTCTTTGCTGCCGTTTCCACGAACTGCTCGAGCTGTAGCGTTCGGGTCTTCTGTCGAGCCTGATAGAAGACGGTCCCGTCGTACCCCTCGAGCGCCTGCTTCACGAGTCGGGTTTTTCCGAGTCGACGACGTCCGAATACGACGCCGAGTTCCGCGCTCTCGGCGTCGAAAAGCTCCCGGAGAAGTCTCAGTTCCTCGTTCCGATCTACGAACTCGGTCATGGCCTCTGTTAGGCACGCCGGCAAGAAAAATACTCTGAATAATCATACTTGAGAGTATCATACCTGTGGGTATCGTGCCGTCACCGAGCGTAACGACCTGTTCTGGTATCTTGGCAGCCACTGTCATAGTCCAAGGAGCATAAACGGATGTCTCGAGTTGACAAAACAATGGTCAACGCCGACCAGGACCCGATCGAACTCGTTCCCGCCGACCACGAGACGTGGCGCGAACGGTTCATCGCCGAGCGCGACCGCGTTCGCGATGCGCTCTCGAGGGCCGGACTCGAGGACGACTGCGAGCGAATCGCACACGTCGGCTCGACTGCCGTCCCGGAGCTCGCCGCGAAGGACAGCGTCGACCTCGACATCGTCGTCGCGGACGACGCCGTGGGCGAGGTGTCGCAAGTGCTCGCCGACGAACTCGGCGGGACCCGCGTCGAGAACTCCGGGGAGTGGCACCCCGTCTTCCGCGAGCACGACGGCCAGCGGTTCAACGACCACGTGTTCGCGGCCTCGAGCGACGGCTGGAAGGTCAGCGTGATCACGCGCGACGTCCTCGCGACGCGTCCCGACCGCCGCGAGGAGTACGAACGGCTGAAACGCGAACCGGCCGCCGAGCACGACGACCTCGTCGCCTACTCCGAGGGGAAGTCGGCGTTCGTCGAGCGACTACTCGAGGTCGCCCGCGCGGACGACGTCGACACGAGCTGTCCCGTCCCACCGAGGGGCTGAGCCGACCGCCGGGCTCGACCGTGGCGCGGTTCCCCGGCAATATTCGAAATTCGAAATCGAGTTACGAGAATCGTATCGTTTCGTGGGGCTTATTACGATGTACGAACTCCGGACGGATAGGACCAATGAGCACGGACCACCAGAGCGGCGGGGACGCCGCCACAGGGGACGGACGCACGATCCTGCTGATCGGCAGCGGACCGATCCAGATCGGACAGGCCGCCGAGTTCGACTATTCTGGCGCGCAGGCCTGCCGAGCGCTCCAGGAGGAGGGCGCTCGAGTCGTCCTCGTCAACTCCAACCCCGCGACGATCATGACGGATCCGGAGATGGCCGACCGGGTCTACATCGAGCCCATCACGACGGAGGCCATCGCGGAGATCATCCGGAAGGAACAGCCCGACGGCGTTATCGCGGGCCTCGGCGGACAGACCGGGCTGAACGTCACCGCCGAACTCGCCGAGGAGGGCGTGCTCGAGGAACACGACGTCGAAATCATGGGCACCCCCCTCGATACGATCTACGCGACGGAGGACCGCGACCTCTTCCGTCAGCGTATGGAGAAGATCGGCCAGCCCGTGCCCGCCTCGACCACCATCTCGCTCGACGAGGGCGAGACGGTCTCGGAGCTGACCGAAGACGACCTCGAGGAGCGCGTCAAAGCGGCCGTCGACGAGGTCGGTGGCCTCCCGGTGATCGCTCGCACGACCTACACGCTCGGCGGGAGCGGCTCGGGTGTCGTCCACGAGTTCGACGAACTCCTGCAGCGCGTCCGCAAGGGACTGCGCCTCTCGCGCAACAGCGAGGTTCTCATCACGGAATCGATCGCCGGCTGGGTCGAGTACGAGTACGAGGTGATGCGGGACGCCGACGACTCCTGTATCATCATCTGTAACATGGAGAACATCGACCCGATGGGGATCCACACGGGGGAGTCGACGGTCGTCACGCCCTCCCAGATCGTCCCCGACGAGGGCCACCAGGAGATGCGCACCGCGGCGCTGGACGTCATCCGCGAACTCGGCATCCAGGGCGGCTGTAACATCCAGTTCGCCTGGCGCGACGACGGCACGCCGGGCGGCGAGTACCGCGTCGTCGAGGTCAACCCGCGGGTCTCCCGGTCCTCCGCGCTCGCCTCCAAGGCGACGGGGTACCCGATCGCTCGGGTCACGGCGAAGGTCGCGCTGGGCAAGCGCCTCCACGAGATCACCAACGAAATCACCGGCGAGACGACCGCGGCGTTCGAGCCCGCGATCGACTACGTCGTCACGAAGGTTCCCCGGTGGCCAAAGGACAAGTTCGACGACGTCGACTTCGAGCTGACGACGGCGATGAAATCGACCGGCGAGGCGATGGCCATCGGTCGCACGTTCGAGGAGTCGCTGCTGAAGGCGCTTCGCTCGAGCGAGTACGAGCCCGACGTCGACTGGGCCGACGTGAGCGACCCGGAACTCGAGGACCACTACCTCGAGCGTCCATCCCCCGACAGGCCGTACGCGATGTTCGAGGCCTTCGAACGCGGTTACGACGTCGAGGAGGTCGTCGAGCTAACCGGCATCTTCGAGTGGTACACCGAGCGCTTCGCCCGCATCGCGGAGTCGACCCGCGCCGCCCAGGAGGGCGACTTCACCGAGGCAGCCATCGCCGGCCACACCAACGCGACGATCGCCGCGACCGCGGGCGGCGACGTCGACGTCGACACCGTCGAACAGGCGGTCCCCGGCCGCACCTACAAGCAGGTCGACACCTGCGCCGGCGAGTTCGAGGCCCAGACGCCGTACTACTACTCCGCGCGCAAGTCCGAGTTCGACTCCGGCCCGCTCGAGGGGGCGGCCGCAGCGGGCGAGCTCGAGGTCGACCGCGACGTCGAGAGCGTGATCGTCGTCGGCGGCGGCCCGATCCGGATCGGCCAGGGAGTCGAGTTCGACTACTGTTCGGTCCACGCCGTCCAGGCGCTTCGCGAGCAGGGGATCGACGCCCACGTCGTCAACAACAACCCCGAGACCGTCTCGACGGACTACGACACCTCCGATGGACTGTTCTTCGAGCCCATCACCGCCGAGGAGGTCGCGGACGTCGCCGAGGCGGCCGACGCCGACGGCGTGATGGTCCAGTTCGGCGGCCAGACCCCGGTCAACATCGGCGACCCGCTCCAGGACGAGATCGACCGCCGCGGGCTCGGCTGCGAGGTCATGGGGACGAGCGTCGAGGCGATGGACCTCGCGGAGGACCGCGACCGGTTCAACGCCCTGATGGACGAACTGGGCATCGCCCAGCCCGAGGGCGGCGCCGCCCACAGCAAGCCGGAGGCGATGGAGCTCGCCCACGAGATCGGCTACCCCGTCCTCGTCCGCCCCTCCTACGTGCTCGGCGGCCGCGCGATGGAGGTCGTCTACGACGACGAGGAGCTCGAGCGCTACATCGAGGAAGCCGTTCGCGTTTCGCCCGACAAGCCGATCCTCGTCGACGACTTCCTCGCCGACGCGATCGAGCTCGACGTCGACGCCGTCGCGGACGGCGAGGACGTCCTCATCGGCGGCGTGATGGAACACGTCGAGACCGCCGGGGTCCACTCCGGGGACTCGGCATGTATGATCCCGCCGCGCTCGCTCGACGAAGAGACGCTGGCCCGCGTCCGCGAGGTCACCGAGGACATCGCGGAGGCCCTCGAGACGGTCGGCCTGCTGAACGTCCAGCTCGCGGTCAGAGACGGCGAGGTGTACGTGCTCGAGGCGAACCCTCGCTCCTCGCGTACGGTGCCGTTCATCTCGAAGGCGACGGGCGTCCCGATCGCCAAGCTCGCGGCCAGAGTGATGTCCGGCGAGTCCCTCGCGGATCTCGAGATCGACGAGCAGATCCCCGAGCAGACCTCGATCAAGGAGGTCGTCCTGCCGTTCGACCGCCTGCCGGGCTCGGATCCGCGTCTCGGCCCGGAGATGAAGTCCACGGGGGAGGTCATGGGCAGCGCCGATTCCTTCGGCCGCGCCTACGACAAGGCCCAGGACGCGACCGGCAAACCGATCCCCGAGGGCGGGACGGCGATCGTCGACCTCTCGGCCGACAAGTTCCCCGACCCGGACACCGAGGCCGGTGACGAACTGGTCGAGGGCTTCACGAAGCACTTCGACCCCTGCGAGGCCGTCGACCTTGTCGACGCCGTCAAGAAGGGGGAGGTCGACCTGATCATCTCGCGGGACCGCGACCTGCTCGAGGTCGCCGTCGAGGAGGAGATCACCTACTTCTCGACCCCCGCGAGCGCGAAGGCCGCCCTCGAGGCGCTCGAGGCGAAAGACGAGCCGATCGACGTCCAGCCGATCACCGAGCGTCCGAAGCGGACCGCCGAGTGGGGCCGCTCGGACTGATCGGTCTGGTCGATTCGACTACAACCAGACGGCCGATCATCTTCCGTTCAGTTGAAGGACTTCCTGCTGCGGTTGATTCAGCAAGCCTGATAGAATCCCCGAGCCGTTGTCACGGTCAGCCTGCTGAATAGAGAGGATGTGTGCAGCACAACGACCCCGTTTGTTTCATTCGGAAAGCGGTGAACCATCTGCTCACTACACTTAGTGTTCGGGGCTGTAGATCATTTCAGCTGGTGCGTCTAACTCGATCCGAGCACCGCCGAGCGAGCGTGCCGACAGTCGAGCTGCTACTTCGACCTCTTTTTCCGTATCAGTGCCCGAAGCGCCGGGTTGAATCGAGAGCATAGCTGCGAGGCGTCCTGCTGTGGTTCCACGTGGATATGCGTATTGGAGATGGGAGGATGTCGATTCATCCGTCTCCGAAGGAGACTTACCATAGGCTGAATGATAAATCTCAGTTTCGGCGCCGCCAGAAAACGGTGCATAGGTATCGCCGTTCGAGACGAGTTCGACGGAGATATCTGACCAGATTCCGTCGCGTTTTATCGCCCAGACGACCTCGACAACCACTCCAGTCACATCTGCCCGGTCGGGCATCGAAATCCCGAGAAGTGCGTCGTCACTCTCAACCGGTGTGATAGGGTGCGGGAAAGAATAGATCTGATCATTATCCTTGCGGACGATAGTACCATCGTCTGTACGTTCCAGATTGAGATCAGACGACCCATACAGGGCTGTGCCGACAATCACGCCACTGCCACCGAGTACGCCGAGCCCGCCGATGGCGATCACATTTCGTCGCCTCATCTTAAGCGATATTTTGTAGCCTCCTTGAATTTTATTCGGATGGATTGGGTCTCGATACCTCTGTCGGCTGTACTGAACGATCCGGCCCGTCACAATTTCAGTGGAGTACCGTGCAACATGCACGCCCTGTATTCACCACGACTTCTGAAGCCTGTCACCAACTGAGGAGTTTAGCAGAGCCATCAAGGCGTTTGCTAATCAAGCGTGTACAGATCGAACGTCTCGCAGGCGTAGCGGAACGACACCGGCGGTGCGAGAACGCCGATCGCCAGGACGACCCAGGCGACGACGGTAAGCTGAGTGCCGGTCACCGAGAGTTCGGGCGTCGGCGCCCAGGCCGACGTCATCGTGAGGAAATCGGCGATCGGGCCCGCCGCGTCTGCGTAGAGTACGGCCGCGGCGGCCGTCGGCAGGACGACCGCAATCGAGTAGGCGACGAACGCCGCCTTGCTCGGCATCACCGCCTCGCGGCTGTTCGTGACGTTGATACTGCCGAAACGGGGTAGCGCCGCGCCGATCCCGGTCGCCAGCGCGGGCGTCGCGACGGTACCGACGACGGTCGCCGCGGCCAGCCCCGCCGTCTGCTCGAGCGAGAGCGGACTGACGAGGCCGAGCGCGAGCGAGCCGACCAGCCCGATCGGTGCCGCGACGAGGACGCCCGCGACGACGAGGCCGGTGATCGCCCGGCGACCCGACAGCGGCGAGGTCACGACGGCCGGCAGCGCCGATCCCAGGTCGCCCAGCGGGTTCAGCGTGAAGAGGGCGCCGGCGGCCCAGACCAGATACAGCGACAGGATCGCGGCGACGTAGGCGGGGACCGTCCCGGTCTCGAGGATCACCTGGACGAACCCGACCGCGCCGAAGAGGGGGTAGCCGACGTACGCCAGTCGGATCGGCGCCCGTCGGGTCCGCCGGATCGCGGCGATCGTCACGGTTCGGGTCGGGCGGTCGAAGCCGCGCGCGAGCGCAGCGGCGAGCCGGTTCGAGGAGTCGTCGGACGGGCGTTCGTCCTCGAACCGTGCGGGGTCGGCGAACCAGTGACGTTGCGCTGAGGCGACGCCGACCGCGACCGCGACCGAACCCAGCACGGCCGTACCGACGATCGCTCCGAGGATCGACGTCGTCGATGCGGGGACGTTGGGCACGCCGACCAGCAGGAGGTGACCGAGCCAGCCGAGCGGCCCGTCCTGCAGGGCGACGAACAGTTCGCTCACGACCAGGTCGAGCCGACCGGTCGCGATCGCCCCGAAGTACAGCGCCCAGAACCCGACGAACAGCACCCACCGGTAGCGGGCGATCGGCTCGTACACGGTCACCAGGTGTCGGAACCAGATCCCGACCACGAAACCGACCGGAACGGCGGTGAGCAACGCGAGCGCGGCGGTCGCGGCTGCGGCTCCGACGGGGGCGGCCGTGCCGGCGCCGACTGCGAACGCACTCGCCAGCAGGATCGCCGGTGGAAGTACCCAGACGGCGAACAGCAGGATTTCGGCGACGACGATTCCGACCGCGGCGTTTTGCGTCGACGTCGAGACGAGCAGGAACGCGGGCTCGTCGGGGTTCGCCGCTGCGGTAAACGCCCGGATCGCGCTCATTCCGACCAGAAACAGCCAGCCGACCGCGACACCCCCCGCGGCAGCCTCGGTCGCGAGCGCGACGCGCTCCGGGCTCGGCGTCCCGGCGTAGTGTTCGCCGAGGGAGGGCAGCAGGTAGCCGCCGGCGACCGTCAGCGAGCCGAACACCAGCGCACCGAGCAGGGCCAGCAGGAGGAGTTTCGTTCGCTCGCTCGTCACCGCGCGGACCGTCCGCCGGAACTCCGTACGGGCGACGAGGAACGCTGCATGCCTCACCGGCGATCACCGCCGGAAACCGGGAGCCCGCGCGCCGTCGTCAGGATCATAGCCGATACCGGAACCCCCACCCAGTAAACGGTTCGGATCTGATCAGCGCTCGAGACTGTCAGTACTGGGAACTCGAAGGCGGTGCTCGCTCGGAGGGGGGCTCGAGCGGTCGGCCGGAGCGGTTGGCGAACCGAAACGTGTCGGTTTTACGTGCAGTCGGACGTAAAGACGGGTATGCACGCTGGCGACGGCCCCGCGATCGAGACCGACTCGCTGACGAAACGCTACGGGGAGACGACGGCCGTCGCCGGGCTGACGATGGCCGTCGACCGGGGGACGGTGTACGGCTTTCTGGGCCCCAACGGCGCAGGCAAGACGACGACGATGCGGATGCTAACGACGCTGACGAAGCCGACCTCGGGGACCGCCCGGGTCGCGGGACGCTCGATCGCGGACCGGGAGGCCGTCACCCCCCACATCGGCTACCTGCCCGAGGAGCCGCCGGTCTACGACGAGCTGACCGGCCGCGAGCAACTCGAGTACGCCGCCGGGCTCCGGGATCTTCCCGAGGACGAGTCCGCCGAACGGATCGAGTCGCTGCTCGAGCGCTTCGACCTACTCGACGACGCCGATAGGCGGATCGAGGGCTACTCGAAGGGGATGCGCCAGAAGGTCGGCGTCATCCAGGCGGTACTCCACGAGCCCGTCGTCGCCTTCCTCGACGAGCCCACCAGCGGGCTCGATCCCCGTGCCGCACGGACGATGCGGGAGACGATCGCCGATCTCGCCGATCGAGAGATGACGATCGTCCTCTCGACGCACATCCTGCCGGTCGTCGACGAACTGGCCGACGAGATCGGCGTGATCCACGAGGGAGAACTGGTCGCCCGGGGCGACCCCGAGACGCTCAAGTCCCGCGCCGAGACGGGCGAGACCCGGAGCCTCGAGGACGCATTCCTCGAGATCACCCGGGAGACGCCGACCGAGGCGACGAACGTACCGGCGGAGTAGCGGACCGACCGTATTGAACAGCATGTTTACTATTACACGGAGACACGTTCCAGTATGGATCGGCTTCGAGCGTTTCGAGACGGGATAACCGACGAGTCGCTGCGGTTCGCGGTACTTGTCGGCCTCGCGACGGTGCCGCTGACGGTCGCGCTTTCCTGGGAACCCGTCGCTGACGGCTCTACGATCGCCGGTGTCTCCCTCTCCGGGACGCCCCTGCTGATGGCGGCGCTGGTCGTTGGATACGTCTACAGCCGCCGCGAAACTGCGACGTCCGTCCGTCGAGCCGGAGTCTGGACCGGTCTCGCCGGTTCGCTCGCGACGGTCGTCCTGGCCGTCGCGAACACGGTCGCGACGCTCGGCACTTCCTCGACGACGGTCGCCACCCTCGCGGTCGTCGCGACACCGTTCGCACTCGCGTTCGGCGTCGGGCTCACCGTGCTCGTGACGGCAGTCGCCGCGACGGTCGCCGGCTGGGCGACGAAACGGGCGAGTCGGGAGTATCGGATCCGCGAATCGACCGACGTCGAGCGAAGCGGGCTCGAGGCGTGGTGGTGGCTCCCCGTCGTCGCGTACGTCGTACTGGCACCGCCGGTGTTCGTCGGGTTCACGCTCGAGCCGAACGGGGCGTTGCTGCTGGTCTTCGTGCTCTCGATGATCGGGCTCGCGCTCCTCTCGCTTCCCGCGTTTCTCGCCCTGTTCGTCGACGCGACCGCGCCGCGAGACGCGTCGACCTGGCTCCCGAACGTGTGGCGCTACGTCGGTGTTCCGCTCGCGACGTACGGACTCGTCTACGCCGGGGCCGCCGTTCGGTCGTATCCGGGTCCGTCGGGACCCGCGACGTTCGCCTTTCTCGTCGCGCTCTGGGTGACCGTTCTCTACTACCTCGCGAACCGGTACCGCTACTTCGACCCGCCGTCAGCTCACCCTCGGTCAACGGACTGAGGGTCTCTGGGCACTTCCGTTCGAAGCCAGGGACGGAGTCGACGGCTCGGCTGCTCGCCCACCTCGAGATCACCCGGGAGACACTCGAGGCGGTCGGTCACTCGCCGGCTCCGTCGTTCGAGTGGGTGGGCGATTGGGATCGCTCGTCTCTACCGTTCGCTATTGTTCACAGTTCGTGATTGGTTTATAACAAAATGTATTCATGCTGTAGGGAATATAGGGCGGTATGGACGCGCTTCGAGAGTACCGCGAGGGGGTCGCCGGCGACCCCTTACGGTTCGCCGTTCTCGTCGGCCTCGCGACGGTTCCCGCTACGGTCGCGCTCTCCTGGGAGCCGACACCCGAGGAGGTGACCGTCGTCGGCGGGACCGTCTCTGGTGTTCCGCTGCTGGTGGCCGGCGCGCTCGTCGGCTACCGCTACGGGGACTGCGCGAGTCAGACCCGCCGCGCCGGAATCTGGGCGGGGCTCGCCGCCTCGGTCGCGACGGCGTTACTGTACGTCGCTATGGCGATCTCGACGATCGGAACCGCGTCGACGACGACGGCCGCAGTCGCCGTCGTCCTGACCCCGGTCGCCGTCGCGATCGGTGCGGGACTCACCGTGTTGGTGACGACGGCAACCGCAGTCGTCGTCGGCTGGATGCGAAGGCGGACCGCTCGAGCGTCTCGACGTCGGGACGCGAACGGGGACGGGAGCCGGAGCACGCTCGAGTCGGGGTGGTGGCTGCCCGTCGTCGCGTACGTCCTGCTGATGCCGGCGGTTACACTCGCGGAGGGCGTGGCCGAACCTGACGGCGGCGCGGGTTTTGCCGTCGCGCTGTTGCTGATCGGCACCACCCTCCTCTCGGTGCCCGCCGCCCTCGGCGTGTTCGTCGACGCGACCGTTCCCCGACGCGAGTCGGCGTGGCTCCCGAACGTCCGGGTGTACGTCGGCCTCCCGGCCCTCGGGTTCGCGGGTACGTACGTCGGCGCCGCCCTCTACGGATCCCCGCGTCCGTCCGCACCCGCGGCCGTTGGCTTTCTCGTGGCGCTGTGGCTGACAACTGTCGTCTACCTCGCGAACAGGTATCGAAACCTCGAGCGGATCGCCGGCGAACGGCCGCGCTGACCGGGGCTCGTCCGTCGTACGATCCTCGAGTCCGACACCCCTAAGCGCGCGGACTCTGTGAGTCGAGTATGGAGTATCACGAGGCGGCGGACTTTTTATTCGGGCTGCGTCGGTTCCGTCCGAAACCGGGGACGGAGTCGACGGCCCGGCTGCTCGCCCACCTCGAGGACCCCCAGAAGAGCGTCGAGTTCGTACAGATCGCGGGGTCGAACGGGAAGGGGAGCACGGCGCGGATGGTCGAGCGAACGCTGCGGGAGGCGGGGCTGTCGGTCGGCCTCTACACCTCGCCGCACCTCGAGGACCTCCGCGAGCGAATCCGGATCGACGGACGGAAGATTCCGAAGTCGTCGGTCCGATCGTTCGTGGAGGAGGTTCGCGGACACGTCACCGAGCGGGCCGCCGACGGCGAGTCGCCGACGTTCTTCGAAGTGCTGACCGCGATGGCGATCCGGGAGTTCGACCGCGCCGACGTCGACGTCGCCGTCCTCGAGGTCGGGATCGGCGGGCGCTACGACGCGACCAGC
>PWMF01000120.1 GCA_003559215.1 Natrialbaceae archaeon | reverse complement strand
TCAGCACACTATTCCGAATATCTCTCAGTCCTGATAGGCCGTCCAACGTTCAATAAGCACTCGTTGCGTAACGATTCGGCCGGTTCAGATTCCCGGTCCTGACCGAACAACAAAACCGTGTTATCAACTACTGCTAGCGATCCTCCGGTTCAGTAGCTGAACTGGATCAGCGCCGAGCCCGCGAGGACGATCATCGACGCCGACGCCTTCTGGGCCAGCGTGAACGGATCGAACTGCTCCTCGAGCAGCGCGGGCGCGAGCTTCGTGAGCGCGAGCGCGCCGACGAACACCATCATCACGTCGAGTTTGGTGATCGCGGTCGCCAGCGAGACGGGCCCGTGCTCGAGTGCCCGGATGAACGTAAAGAGTCCGACGGCGTTTAGCAGGCCGCCGACGAGCAGTAGGCGCGTCCCCTTCGTGAGTCGCACGCGCCCGGCCAGCAGATCAGCGGGATTCGGTTCGACTCCTCCGCCGCGAAACGGGACGACAGCGGCGATCGAGGCCAGCCCGCCGAGGCTGATCCAGAACAGGATCTCGACGGTGCCGAAGCCGTCCGTGAGCACCTTCATCCCCGTGTTGAACACCGCAAAGGCGATCGCGGCGAGGACGGCGACCCCGACCGTCGAGAACGTCAGGCTCTCACGGATCGAGCCGGCCTCCCGGTCGTAGGAGATGAACAGCGCGCCGAAGACGACCAGTCCGACCCCGGCGTAGACGCCGGAGGGGAAGGCCTCGTCGAGGATCAGAAACCCCAGCACGAGCACGAAGACGATCTCGAGCGACAGCGCAGGGACGAACCGCGAGACGTCGCCGTTGACCAGCCCCCAGTAGTAGATGCCGTAGGCGACCGTCGAGACGATGCCGAACCCCAGTGCGACCGCGACCGGCGCGGGCTCGGCTCCCGGAACCGCTCCGCCGCCCGCCCCGGTGAGGCTGTTTCGAATCGCCGGCCACTCGAACGCGAGCCCGACGAGGACGTAGACGGCGTAGAAGGGGATGCAGTTGTAGATCGCCAGCGTCAGCGGGTCGTCGATCTCGACACCGCTGACGACCTTCGACAACAGCGCGATCACGGCGTAGATCCCCGCGGTCAGGAAGGCGTAGAGGAACCAGGTCGACATCACGGGCGGCTCCCCCCCGGAACGGCGTCGTTCGCCCGACTCCCATCGGCGTCGCGATCCTCAAGGCGGCGACCGCTCTCGTCGCGTTCCATCGTTTTCGACGGAGTGGCTCGAGTCCCAAGAGTGTCCTGTAATGGAGTGGAGCTCGTCACGCCCTCTCAGTGACGGGTTCGTCATCGGGTCAGGCCCCACCGGCAACGGTGCGAACGAGCACTCGAACCGCGGGAGCGGACGCGGGCGAGAGCACCGCGAGCACGATCGGCGAAGCCGATCGTCCGTCCGACGGCCGATCCACGCGCACACGTTGGCGACCGAGACTGTGTACGAACGAGGGGAGAAGCTACAGGTAGGTGATCCCTGTAGGCGGGCTATGACCGACGACACCAGCTGGCGTCACTCGGTGTTTCGGTGGACAGTCATCGAGGGCAACCGGCTCACCGTCGCCGGCGTGCTCCTCGGCGGGATCGCGTTGCTATTGTTCGCCTTGCTCGTCGTAAACCTGTTTCCGCGGGCGCCCGGTGAACCGCTGTACCTCCTGTTTAGCTCGTTTCTCGGCGGAAACCTTACGCTTATAACGGTCGTCATTGCGATCAACCAGCTCGTGTTCTCTCGAGAACTCGGTTCGCCGGGCGATCTGGAACGGCGAACCCGAAACGCCGTCGAGTACCGCGATCAGGTCCAGGACGTGATGGACCGGGCGGTGAGTCCGGTGATGCCGGGATCGTTCCTGCTCGTCCTTCACGAGAACCTCGGCAAGCGGGCCCAGTCGCTGCGCGAGACGGTGACGGATTCCCTCGACGGCGATCTCTCTGCGGAGATCGACGAACTCGTGGGCGCGCTCCGAGGCGACGTCAGAACCGTCACGAGGGCGGTCGACACGCCCGGTGCCGACGAGCAGATATTCGGTGCGATCGCGGCGACGCTGGGGACGACCCAGGCCGAGCAGCTGTACGACCTTACCCGGATCGAGACGGAGTACGACGCGCAACTGACCGACGAGCAGCGCGAGCTGTTCACGTCGATCCGCGAGCACCTGCTGCACATCGACGTCGCCCGGAAGTACTTCCGGACGGTCTACATCACCAAGGAGCTCTCCTTTCTCTCGCGGGTACTGCTGATCGTCGGCCTCCCGGCACAGCTGTTTCTCGCCGCGACGCTCGCGGTGTACGATCTCGCGGCGATCGAGGCGCTCCCGGCAGCGGGAATCGTCGCTGCGACGCTCGTCGCTATGGTTGCCTGCTTCGCGCCGCTTTCCGTGCTGGCATCGTTCGTCCTCCGGCTGTCGTGGGTCGCACAGCGAAACGCGACCGTGATGCCCTTTGCGGCCTCGGAGAAGGATTACACCCTGTTTTCGACCAACGAGTGACGGGTCGAACCAGGAAGTGGGTACAGTTCTCGCGTCGCCGACCTGCGCTCCGACGGTCCCTTAGAGGAAACGGAACGTCTCGAGGTTCTTCGGCGCGAACGTCCGCATGTTGTAGTCGTGGTACAGCGCCGAGGAGAGGTCCTGCGTGGATCGTTCGTCGCCGTGGACACAGAGCACCTTCTCGGGGCGCGGGTTCATCGTCTTGACGAAGTTCTCGAGGCCGGCCCGGTCGGCGTGGCCGGAGAAGCCGTCGACGGTCTCGACGTTCATGTTCAGCGAGAGGGTGCCGCGACCGCCGCCGTTGCCCATCGCGCCGACCTCGCTGGTCGGAATCTCGTCCCAGCCGTTCTGGATGCGACGGCCGAGCGTCCCCTGGGCCTGGTAGCCGACAAACACGAGCGAGGAGTCCGGGTCCGGGCCGAGGTGGCTCAGCCAGGACATGATCGGGCCGCCGGTGACCATCCCCGACGTCGAGAGGATGATGCAGGGTTCGCCGTCGGCCACATCCTGCCGTTCCTCCTCTCCGCCGTCGATGTGATTGAACTCCTCGGCGAGGAACGGGTTCTCGTCCTCGTGGAAGATCCGATCCCGCAGGTCGTCGCGGAGGTACTCGGGGTAGGTCGTGTGGATCGCCGTCGCTTCCCAGATCATCCCGTCGAGGTGAACCGGCATTTCGGGGATCTTGCCCGATCGCATCGCCTCCTCGAGGACCAGCATGATCTCCTGGGAGCGACCCACGGCGAACGCCGGAATGAGGACCTTCCCGTCGCGGTCGTGGGCCTCGTTGATGACGTCGACGAGTTTCTGCTCGGAGTCCTCCTGGTCGGTCTGGTAGTCGTTGCGACCGCCGTAGGTCGACTCGAGGACGAGCGTCTCGACTCTCGGGAAGTCGTTGACGGCGCCGTTGAACAGGCGCGTGTCGTCGTAGTGGATGTCGCCCGAGAACGCGACGTTGTAGAGGCCGTCGCCGATGTGGAAGTGGCTCACCGCGGAGCCGAGAATGTGGCCCGCGTTGTGGAAGGTGAGCTTGACGTCGGGTGCGATGTCGGTGACGTCGCCGTACTCGAGCGGGATAGTGTGCTTGATCGCCTCGCGAACCATCTCGGACTCGTAGGGCGGTGCGCGGCCTTCCTTGGCCGCGACGTCGAGGTAGTCCAGCGTGAGCAGGCCCATCAGATCCCGCGTGGGTTCGGTGCAGTAGATCGGGCCGTCGTAGCCGTACTTGAACAGCAGCGGGATCAGCGCGGAGTGGTCGAGGTGGGCGTGAGTCAGGACGACGGCGTCGATGGTCTGGGCGCCCGCGCCCAGTGCCTCCGGAGCGTGGAGGTACGGCACCTCGCCCTCGGCGCCGGGCTTGTCGCCACAGTCGATGAGGATCCGGGTTTCGGACGTCGAGAGGATGAAGGAGGCGCGACCGACCTCGCGGCAACAGCCCAGCGTCGTGATCCGGACGTACTCGTCGTCGGACATCTCCTCACGGTGGATCTGCCGTCCCACTCGCTCTAAGATGTCTCGGCGGTCGTCCCGTTCCTGCTTGAGGAAGCTCCGAACGTTCGAGACGGTCGAAGACTCGATCGGCGGCGTGCGGACGACTTCGGGCGTCCAGCCGACGCTTTTCGTGATGTCACGAAGCGTCGAGCCGTGGCGACCGATGACCATTCCGGGTTTTTCGGCCTCAATGACGACCTCGCCGGTGTCGGCGTGGAAGTCGAGATCGGTGACGCCGGCCTCCTCCGGGATGACGTTCATAATCTGCTCGCGGGCCTCGTTGGGCCGCGAAAGAACGCTCGGATCCGGGCGGACGGTGATCCGCTTGCGGAGCTTGCTCGCGAGCTTGCGGATGAGGTCGCCCTGCTGGGCGAACTCCTTGGGGTCGCGCGTGTACACGACCAGCTCCGGGCCTTCGTACTTCACCGAGGAAACCGAGATATCGTTCGGTAACTCGCTGGTGATCTCTGCTTTCAAATCGTCGAGTTGCTGCTCTACAGTGCTCATAATCGCCAGTTGTCGATTGCGTGAACTCGCCGACGAGGGGACGTCGAAGTCGCCGAAGCGAACGCACCACCGCGGGGACCATCGATGGACCGCCGGTCGCCGGTCGTCGGCCGCTGCAGTGATACTGCCGACGACCTCGAGCGACGGTACGATCGGACAACGGAGGCTCCGTTCCGTCCGGTGTCCCAAATCATTGTATGATGGTTCGTCCGACGAAGACGTACCCAGGTCGGTTATCCTGGTCCGTGCGGGAAGATTCCAGGGAGAACCCGCTTACCCGTGGCTATTCTTTGCGTGGTATAAAAGCCTTCGCAAAACCCAGGGTGGTTCGGCCCAAAGCGACCGTATGCACCTCACGCCGGACCGCGTCGCTGCCGAGTACGAGTGGGTTACCGAACGAGCCGACACCGTCGTGCCGATTATCAACGGCGTGCGCGACGATCTGGGATCGATCTTCGAGACCGACGTCGACCCCGTCACCGAGGACGCCTACCGTGGGGAGGTCGACGCCGTCTTCGCCGACGGCGACCTCGCGGTCAACGTCGCTGCGATGGTCGCGATCCTACGCGAGCTCGACGTCGAAGACGACTACCCCGGCTTTATCGTCGATGAGATCCTCGGTCGGGAGCTTGCGGCGACGATCGCCGGGACCCAACCGCTGCGAACCCTCGGCGAGGCGACCTTCCACTACGCCGACCTGCAGGTTCACGGCGACGCCGAGGAGAACGCGGGCGTCGACGACTGCGAGGCCGCCCTGGCTGCGGGCTTTCAGGAGCGCCTGCCGGGCTGGAACTGGACCGAACGGGAGAGCCCCTTCGGCGTAGGGTAGCTCCTTGAGGAGCGGTCAGTCGTCGGTGTTCTCGTCTTCGTCTTCGTCCCCGGCCTCGGGATCGCCGTTCTCGTCCTCGTCGTCCCCCTCGAGGTCGTCGGCAGCCTCGCTCTCGTCGTCGACCGCCTCCTCGCCGTCGTCCGCGCCGTTTTCGTCGTCATCGCCGTCGGCTTCTTCGAGTTCCTCGTCGCCGGCTTCGTCGTCCTCGGGCTCCTCCTCGACGTCGATGTCCTCCTCGGGATCGGTCGGATCGGGCTGCTGTTCCTGCTCCTCGAGAATCCGGTCGTAGGCCGCGCCCTCGGAGAGCGATGCGATCGGTCCTCCTTTGAGTTCGTCGACGATCGCTTCTGCCTCGCCGTCGATCCGGTAGAGTCCGTACTCGGGACTCGAGTCCTCGACCGTGATATCGTCGTCCTCCTCGGCCCGGGACTCGAAGTCGTCGATCGACTCCTCGACGAGCTCCTGCTGGCGCTGCTGGGCCTCCATCATGTCGATCTCCTCGTTTTCGACCTGCTCCTGGAGTTCCTCGATCTCCGCGGAGTCCGGCCCGATGACGGCCGTCAGGACGTCGTCGTACTCGCCGCCGTCGTCGCTCAGCGGATTGAGGTCGCTGCAGCCGGCTAGCGCCGCGGCGGTCCCCGTTCCGGTGAGCTGGAGAAATCGACGGCGGTCGTGTTCGGTAGTCATTGGTGGTTCGAACGCATCTCCCCACGAAAATAAGGGTTTTCGATCACCCCCACACCTGCAGTCCGGATCCCTTTTGTTCGTCAGCCGGCTACCAGGGAGCAGTGACATCCGGCATCCGGCCCCCGCAGGCGACGACGCTCGAGCACCCCGCCCTCGAGGACGCACGGGAGGCGGTCGCCGACGGCATCGACCGGGAGGCGATGATCACCGTGTTCGGCCGCTGCACCGTCGACTACGACGGCCGCGCCTCGAGCCAGCTCGACGCCGGCGACCGTCACCTCATGCTCAAACCGGACGGCGCGGCGCTGGTCCACACCGACGAGGGCCAACAGCCCGTCAACTGGCAGCCCCCCGGCTGCGAGCACGCGGTTCGCTGCGAGGACGGTGCGCTCGTTATCGAGAGCCTGCGCTCCTCGCCGGACGAGCAGCTGCTGGTCAGCTTCGAGGAGGTGCTACAGGTCTCGACGTTCGCGGGCTCGGATCCGACCGAGCTCTCGGTCGTCGGCACCGAGGAGGACCTCCGCCAGCGGATCCTCGAGGAGCCGACCCTGCTCGAGGCCGGCTTCACCCCCCTGGCGACCGAGCGGGACACGCCCGCCGGTGCGGTCGACATCTACGGCGAGGATTCGGCGGGTCGATCCGTCGTCGTCGAACTCAAGCGCCGACGCGTCGGTCCCGACGCAGTGAGCCAGCTGCGCCGCTACGTCGACGCCTTAGAGCGGGATCTCCACGCCGACGCCTCGGTTCGAGGGATCCTCGTCGCTCCGTCCGTCACGGATCGGGCCGAGCGGCTACTGGCCCGCCACGACCTCGAGTTCGTCGCGCTCGAGCCGACTGCATAACCTACGGCGCGTAGGTCCCCTCGAGTTGCCCCTGTGCGAGGACGTGGCCGCTCATCGCCGACCTGAGGCCGTCGGCGTCCGTCTCGGGGTCGAGCTCGAGGGTCGTATCGAGGGCGAACAGCGCGAACCGGTAGCCGTGCTCCCGATCCGGCGGACTCGGGCCGCCGTAGCCGACGTCGCCGAAGTCGTTCGTCCCCTCCGCCGCGTCGTGGGCGTCCCAGTCCTCGGGGATCGTTTCGGTCTCCGGGGGAACGTTCCAGACGACCCAGTGGTCCCAGATCTTTCCGGCAGGTTCGACCGCCTCGGGATCGTCCACGATCAGCGCGAGCGACTCGGCCTCGTCGGGTACGCCGTCTATCTCGAGGGGCGGGTTGACGTTCGTTTCGCCGTAGCCGTACCGCTCGGGGATGCGTTCGCCGTTGTCGAACGCAGGACTCGTAAGGGTGAGCGTCGCCATCACCTCGGCTCTCCCACCCCGTCCACGAAGTAGGTTACACCGGAACCCGGTGACGTCGGTGTCAGCGCGGACTTATCCCGATCGATCTCCTATCGCAGTTGATGCCACTTGCCTCTCGACTCACGAGCCACAGCGATAGCGATGACGACTCCCTCGGTACGCTCGAGGGAGTCGAGAAGCCGGCCGACGACGAGTCGGTAACCGACACCCACACCTTCCGCCTCGGGCGCGTCCTCTTCGGAGGCGTCCTCGCGTTCAACGCGATCGACAACCTGCGGAACCTCGAGGAACGCATCGGCTACGCCGAGTTCAAAGGCGCACCCGAACCCGATCGCACCGTCCCCGCGGCGAGCGTCGGCCTGCTACTCGGCGGGCTCGGCGTCGTCTTCTGGAAACTCCCGGCCGCGGCCGCGCTGGGAATCGCGGGCTTCCTGGCCGGCACGACGCCCGTAATGCACGACTTCTGGAACCAGGACGACGAGGAGTCGAAACAGCAGGAGCAGATCCAGTTCCTGAAAAACACCGCGCTGTTCGGCGCCGCGCTCGCGTTCGCGCGGGTCGCCCGCCGTTCCAAGTAACGTCCGCGAAGCGCTTTTTCCACCGTTCGTTCGCCTACTCTTCGAGCAGCCGCTGTAGCCGATCGAGCTCCGTCAGCGCCTCAACTGGCGTGAGATGGGCCAGCTCGAGTTCTCGGAGCTCGGCCGCGACGTCGTCGGGGAGCCCCTGACACCCGCCGTCGGTCGACGCCGGAACGCGGGGCTCGTCCGCTCGTCCCTGCGGATCGGCCCGTGGGTCAGACTCGTCGATCGCCGGCTCGTCGGCGTTTTCCGCGACGAGTTCCCGCGAGCGCTCGACTACGTCCTCCGGGACTCCTGCCGCGGGCGCGACCTCGACGCCGTAGGAGCCGGTCGCCGCGCCGGGGGCGATCTCGTGGTGGAAGACGACCTCCCCCTCGCGTTGCTCGACCTCGAAGTGCAGCGTGAACGCGGCCGGGAGCTCCTCGGCCAGCTCGGTCAGCGGATGGTGGTGGGTCGCGAACAGCGTCGTCGCGCCGACCTCGTCGTGGAGGTGTTCGGTGATCGCCTGCGCGATGGCCAGGCCGTCGGCCGTCGAGGTTCCCCGACCGACCTCGTCCAGCAGGACCAGCGAGCGCTCGTCGGCCTCCCGCAGGATGGTCGCGAGCTCGTCCATCTCGACCATGAACGTCGAGCGACCGCCCGCGATGTCGTCGCTGGCACCCACTCGAGTGAAGATCCGGTCGACGGGCGAGATGCGAGCTGACTCCGCGGGGACGAAGCTGCCGACCTGTGCCAGCAGGACGATCTGGGCGACCTGCCGCATGTACGTCGACTTCCCGGACATGTTCGGTCCCGTGATCACCGCCAGCCGCCGCTCCGGCGAGAGGTCGGCTCCGTTGGGGACGAACGACTCCTGGGTGCGCTCGACGACGGGATGTCGCCCGCCTTCGATATCGATCTCGAGTCCGTCGATCGCCTCATCTCCGTCGCGCTCTGCGATCTCCGGCCGGCAGTAGTCGTACTGGGCCGCGACGGTCGCAAGCGAGACCAGGGCGTCGACCGTCGCCAGGGCGTCGGCCAGCGCCTGGACGCGCTCGACCTCGTCGGCGACCTCGCTTCGAACGTCGCAGAACAGCTCGTACTCGAGTTCGTCCGCTCGCTCCTCGGCGCCGACGATCTCGTCCTCGCGCTCCTTGAGCGCCGGCGTGACGAACCGCTCGGAGTTCTTCAGGGTCTGGCGGCGCTGGTAGTTTTCGGGAACCGCATCGAGGTTCGGGTTCGTCACCTCGATGTAGTAGCCGTGAACCGAGTTGTAGCCGACCTTCAGCGAGTCGATCCCGGTCCGTTCGCGCTCGCAAGCCTCGAGGTCGTCGATCCACTGCTTGCCGTCCCGCGCGGTTCCCCGGAGCTCGTCCAGGTTCGCGTCGTACCCCTCCGCGACGATCCCGCCCTCGGTGATCTCGATGGGGGGATCCGAGACGACCGCGTCGTCGATCAGCCCGCGGACGTCCGCGAGAGGGTCGAGCTCGTCGCGCAATCCCCGGAGTCGCTCGCAGTCGGCATCGGCCAGCCGGTCTCGGATCTCCGGAACGACCGCCAGCGTGTCCCGAAGCGAGCGCAGGTCACGGGCGTTGGCCCGCTCGCGGGAGATCCGCCCGATCAGGCGCTCGAGGTCGTAGACGTCCCGCAGCAGCTCGTGGAGGTGTTCGCGGGTCTGGACCGACCCCGTCAGCTCCTCGACGGCATCGAGGCGGGCCTCGATCCGGTCGGGCTCGAGCAGCGGGCGTCGAATCCAATCCCGAAGCGCCCGCCCGCCGAGCGCGCTCGCGGTTTCGTCGAGAACTCCGACCAGCGTCGCGTCCTCCCGAGCGCGGACCGCTCGGGGTTCGAACAGCTCGAGGCTCCGCAGGGCGACGGCGTCGAGCAGGAGGTACTCGCGGGGATCGTACCGCGTGAGGTGAGTGAGATACTCGAGCCGTCCGGCGTCGCGGTCGGCCCTCTCGACCTCCTCGTCGGTCGTGTCTTCGTTCTCACTCGTGCCGCCGCGGGCGTACTCCGCGTACTCGAGCAGAGCGCCGCAGGCCCGGATCTCCGCGTCGCCGGCCAGCAGGGCGTCGGGCTCGCCGAAGTACGTCGAGACGGTCTCGGTCGCGCGCTCGAGGGCGAACGCGTCGGGGTCGAACGGCGTCACCATGCAGTCCTCCGGGAGAGGGTCCCCGGAGGCGTCGGGGGCGACGACCGCCTCGGAGGGGGCGAACCGACTCACCTCGTCGGCGATCGCCTCGCTCGAGGTCGAACTCGTCGCGAGAAAGTCGCCCGTCGAGACGTCGAGCAGGGCCAGCGCCAGCGTCCGCTCGGCTCCCTCGGCGCTTGCGAGTGCGGCCACGAAGTTGTTGTCGTCGCTTGCCAGTAGTTCGTCCTCGGTGAGCGTCCCGGGCGTGATGACCCGGGTGACCGCGCGTTCGACGACGCCCGGGGACTCGCCGGGCTCCTCGATCTGGTCGGCGACGGCGACCCGGTAGCCGGCCTCGAGCAGCTCCTCGATGTACGACTCGGCGTTGTCGACCGGGATCCCCGTCATCGGATACTCCCCCGTGCTGTCCTCCCGACTGGTCAGGGTCACCTCGAGCAAGCGGGCGGTGCGCTCGGCGGCGCCGCAGAACGTCTCGTAGAAGTCCCCCACCTGAAAGAGCACGAGCGCGTCGTCGTAGCGCGCACAGAGGTCGTGGTACTGACGCATCATCGGCGTCAGCTCGTCGCGTTTCTCGGCCATCGCGTCTGGCGGGCCAAGCGCCGGATCCATACCCGCACTCGGCCGCTCGACGGGGAAATAGCTTGCTGGATTAGCGCTCGAGGTAGCGCTCGAGGTGATTCTCGCAGCCAGGGTTGAACGCCGTTTCGCAGTTCGGACACCGCGAGTCGCATTCTAGGTACTCCTGCGCCGTCATCGCCGTACCGCAGGCGCCACAGAGAACCGAGGGGTCGTCGAACCGGTTGCGGGGCCAGACGACCGCCTCGTGGTCGGCAACGGCCTCGTGGCAGCGAAAACAGGGGTAGTACCGCTCGCAGCAGCCGAACCGGAACGCGACGATATCCCGATCGCTACGGTAGTGCTTGCAGCGAGTCTCGGGACCGACTCCGAGTCCGTACACCGGCGTCTCGTCGACGAGTTGCACGGTCGTCTCGAGGGAGAGGTGAGAGTTGACAGTTTCGGACGGGACCCGTCGAAAACGGTGGACTGGAGAGTGATCGACGAAGGAGAGCCGGCTCGAGGCGATGGGCGGGTTACTCGAAGACCTTCGTGTCGCCGCGGCGGTAACGGCCGAGCCGTCGGTACCCCTGGACAACGCCGTCCTCGTCGAGTTCGATCTCGTAGCGGCCGATGATGTCCTGGGTGTCGGGGACGGCCGACCGTTCGATGACTTCGACGACGGCCCGCCAGCCCTCGTCCATCGGCGAGATTTCGCTGACGCCGTCGAACTCGTGACCGATGAGTTTGCCGGCCGTCGACTGGACGGTCTTCCGAATCGCGAGCACGCCGGCGATCTGGTCGCCCTCGTCGACGTCACCCGTGTCGACGTCCTCGGGATCGGTCGCCTCCTCGTCGGCCATCTCGGCCGACTGGACGTCCTCTTGCTCCTCGTTCTCGGCCTCCGCCTGATCTTGGTCGTCGTCCTGGTCCTCTTGCTCCTGTTCGTCGGCTGATTGGCTGTCGCTCACGGTTGGATCACTCTCGTCGTGTTGATAACAGAACCCGTCGTCCTGGGCCGGACGGGAGCATCGCTCCCCGTCCCCAGTTTTCGCCCGGCACTGGTCCGCTGTGTTCGTTTCGGCTTCGGCCATCGTCTTAGAGCGCGTCGCTGATTGCGTCGCGGAGGTCGTCGATTCCGTCGCCTTCGCCGGCTATCTTCGGCGCGAGCACGTCGGTGAACACGTCGACGAGCAGTTCGTCGTCGAACTCCTCGGCGCCGTCCTCGGCGAAGACCGACAGTCCCTCCGCCGCGGTGATCGCCGCGCGGGTGCCGACGACAACGTCGAGCTCGTCGCGGAGCGTCCGGATCGCGTCGACCACCTGTTCGATCGTCTCCTCGGGTACGTCCACGTGGGCGGCGACGATTTCGCGTTCGGTTTCGGCGTCGTAGTAGTCGACGTTGACGCCGACGAACCGGTCGAGCAGGGCGTCCTGCTGTTCGTGAACGCCCGCGTACTCGACGTCGTTCGAGGTCACGAGCAGTCGGAACTCGGGGTGGACGTCGATCGTCCGATCTTCACCGTGCTTGCCCGGCCGCTCGAGGATCCCCTCCTCGAGCACCGACAACAAGACGTTGTGGGCCGAGGGATCGCTCCGCGAGAACTCGTTGTAGACGAGCGTCGCGCCCTCCTTGACCGCGACCGAGAGCGGGTTGTCGACCCACCGCTCGCGGACGACTTCGGTCTTCTTGCTGACGCCGCTGACGAACTGGTCGCGCTCCTCGTAGCGCTCGCCACCGGAGTGGGTACCGACGAGTTCGGCGGTGCCGACGGCCTCGTCGCCGTTGAGCCAGACGACCGGGCGGCCGCGCTCGGCGGCGGCCGACAGCGCGAGCGCCGTCTTCCCGCAGCCGGTCGGGCCGATCAGGTGGACCGGCTG
>PWMF01000150.1 GCA_003559215.1 Natrialbaceae archaeon | reverse complement strand
GTATGCCAGGACGTCCAGGAGGCCCTCTGATGTCCTCTGAGCAGATGCCACAGGACCGCTGGTGTGCCCTCCGGGGAGAGTACATCAGTGCCCCGCCTCATGAGGAGCTGCTCCGCCGTCAGCGGGAGGAAGAGGAATGGTGGGAAAATAACCGTCGCAAGGAGGCCGAACGACTGGAAGCATGGCGGGCGGCCGAGAAGACCTACCCCGAGTTCTGCTGCCGGTGGCCCGTGGCGGAGATGGACAGGCAGAACGGTGATCCCGTCTGCCCGATGTGCGGAAGCCGGGTGCTCAAGACGGTGGTGTCGGAGCGATAGGTTTATATCTCATGCCTCCCGTGTAGGTGTAGAGCACGGCTCCCTGGTGGTACATATCCACCAGGAAGCCTCACGATAATTCCCTCCGTGTGTTTTCGGGGGCTGGTACACCATCCGTTCCATCAAGCGGTTCCTTTCCATGGCCAGCCCCCACTAATTCTCTCAAAATCGTAGATGCAGAGGCTACCCTCTGCAGTTATTTTTTGCCGATCTGTGGCCTATCCCATCTGAGACGAGAGGATCCACAGCACGTCATTCGCCCGGGCTTGCCTGTGGGGATGCGTATGGACGATGTGCTTCTGGACTCCCCGCAGCCCTCGGTCACTGTGATAGGTGCAGTAGGGACAGGGAAAGACTATGCTCTGCCTCCAGCCCTCGTGCCGCTGGTGCAGATGCAGCACCAGGGCAGACATATCCGTGACCAGGTCCCCACACAGAGGGCAGTGGATCAAACGAACCCCCGCATCAGCGTGAACACGGCAGCCACGACAGTGCTCAGGCTCGACAGGGTAAACAGCGGGTGGTCACGAGCGAACTCCCCGGCATCGTCGATGAGCCCTCTCTCCTGCAAATCCATGATCTGAGACGAGGGGCATGAGACCTGGTGCGTCTTGATTTTCTCGTCGATCACATCACCCATATCAGTCTTGATAGCCTGCCGGATTTTTCGCACCTCTCCGATTATCGCCAGTGCCTCGCCCTTGGTGCACGGTTCGTTCAAATCCTTTCGCTTGATTATATTGTTGCCATTCATTTCGCCAATCATGTCTTCCACCGATTGCTTCTCATCTCTCTCGCTTCATTCTGCCGGCCCCAACTGGACGCCTTGCCGAGCCGCAGCTCTGACCGCCCCTCGCTCATTATCTGCTCCTCGATCAGCATTAACTCATCGATGCCCAGGGCGGGATGGACGATAGTCACGGTCTGATTTACATACATCATGGTGTCGATATATAATCCACCGCCGACGATTATCGTGGCCTCGCTCTCGGGGTCCTTCCACCGGTCCACGAGGGCGGAAGCCATCGCCAGTGCCTCTGCGTCCTCGGTGATGTATTCGACATTGTAGATTTTTGTGCGCTCACCGTAGGCCGCTATGCTGCCGGCATCCGAAGCCTCCTGAAAGTCACTGGGTGCATTGGGTGTATATATTATCACCCGGTTTATTATAGTGTCCAGCTCCCCCTCCTCAAATTTGTCGAGGGATGTGTCCACCGCCGTGACATCCTGGACCCCGATGTCGGCAAACGCCTCCGGCATCCACCTCATGCGGTAGTCACCGAATATGCCTGGGAAAAACACCGTCCCCGTCCGGTCCATCATGTCCTGCAAAAATTCTTTGAGCTTGACATTCGTCAGATCCACCCCGTCGATTTCTGGATTCGGGGTCCCAGCCCATATCTCATAGGGTATATCCAGCGCATCGAACACATGCCCGAGGAGTGTATGCAGGGTAGATGTCAGACCGGTCCATTTTGCCTCGGGGTTGCTCATCAGGATATTGTCGTAAGCGTCCCTCGCCTCGGTCCCAGTGCCCTCATTCAGCCTCCAGAGATGGGTCTCGTGATCTGTCGTGGCATATGACCCATGGGCCTGGCGTACCTCATCCTCCTCCGCTATCGTCAGGTATGAATCGAATAGTCGTACATCGTCTAGGAGCATATCTTGATACTCGTCAGATATGGGGTCACGGCCGAAGTTCAGCTCACAGTTTGCGTTGTGGCGCAGAGCGGACCCGGTCGTCGTGCCACCGTTTGAATCGCCGTCCACGATAAGGTTGTATAGATCATCATCGACAAAGTCCCATAGAATCATGCAGAAATGCCATTCGCCATCGGCGTAATCGGCCGCCGTGACCCTTATGTCCAGGGCAGTGTCGTCACTGTCCACGAGTCGGAAGTAGATGTTACCATTATCTTCGATACCCACAAACAGCCCCCGCTCTGTCGCATCCGCAAACACCAGCAGAGGGCCCGCATCCAGCCCGGGATTGCTGCCCTGGGCCGATGTCCGGAACCAAAACGAAATGCCGCCCTTGTCCGTGGTTATCAGATTCTCATCCGTCATGACTGCGAGGTCTGGGGTACCCTCCAGTCTGATTGCGTTGATGGGGTCGATCAGGTTGAACACCCGGTCCATGTCCCTCCACCTCGGATGCCTGGCCTCGTACTTGACCTCACCGCTGCGGCTGATCTCGCCCCCGCTGACGGTGTGACCCTCGAACAGTGTGACATCTGTCGTGCCTGGGCGTATCACCCGCAACCGTACCAGTGTGTTCGCATCCACCTTCTCGTCGATGTCCACGGCAAACTTCATCAACGGTGCCAGGAGGTTCCTGCCGATCCCCCGCTCTATCCTCCATGCCAGGTGGTCCATATCCACCCATGCCGCCCCGTCCCAGTGCTGGAGCTTATATTCTCTCGTCAATCAGAACGGCCTCCCGAGTTGGATTTCCATTCGGCACCCCTTCACAAAATTCCACATCCCGGGTTCCAGGTACGGCATATAGAGCGAGACGATGACACATTCTTGCGTGTGCCACAGACCTCTGTCACCTGCGATGATGTCATCAGGGTCGCCTGTGTCCAGGTCGTATGGCACGTACGGGTCGAGTTTTGCCTTCTCGATCTCCCGATACATGGTCATCTTGTATTTTGTGCCGATTTTGCCGTCAAAAAAGAAATCGGACCCACCTCCATAATTATGCAATCCGAGATATTTCAACTGATCCATCACAGTGGTGACCGCCCCGCCTGCCGACCCTACCGCTCTATCCCGCCCATCGTCCCAGATAGCGAATGACACGGGGGTCGTACCGGTCTGGCCTTGGATAGCCAGTAAAGGATTCTTGCTATAATCCTGCCCGGGC
>PWMF01000157.1 GCA_003559215.1 Natrialbaceae archaeon | reverse complement strand
TCGACCGGAAGGTACTGAGCGAGAGCGAGCCCGCCTACCTCGGTGAGGGGGAGTTCCGGATCGATCTCCCCGAGGAACGCGTCGAGGAGGTTCGGACCGCGGTCGGCGATCCCGAACAGTTCGACGTCGTCCTCGAGGAGTTCCGCGAGCGCATCGCGAACGAACTGGTTCGGATCTTCGAGTTCGACTGACGAGCGGCCACTCCGTCCCGCCGTCGGCCCGCGAGACACCCGGAACACCTTTTGCCGTTACGGGAATCCGTAGAAGTATGATCGACGAGACGGTCGAGGAGATCAAGGACCTGCAGACGCACAGCTCCTCGGTGGTTGCCGTAAACGCGACTCGAGCGCTCGAGGAGCTGCTCGAGCGGGAGTTCGCCACGCTCGAGGAGTACGAGCGCGCCCTCGAGCAGAACGGGTCGGTGCTTCGTCGGGCGAACCCCTCCCACGCCTCGCTCCAGAACGCCGTCCGCGAGGTCGTCGGCGACGTCACCGAGGCCGACGTCGACACCGTCGACGAAGCGAAGCGGCTCACTCAGGAGCGGATCGACGCGGTCGTCTCCAGGGTCGAGGCCGGCAAGGATCTGGCCGCCGAGAACGCCGTTCCTCACCTCACCGACGGCGCGACCCTGCTGACACACGACTACTCCTCGACGGTGCTCGAGGCCTTAGAGCGGGCCGTCGAGGCCGGCAAGGAGTTCGACGTCTACATCACCGAGGCCCGCCCGCGCTACATCGGCCGGAAGACCGCCCGAACGCTCGCCGATCTCGAGGGTGTCGACCCGACGCTGATCACCGACAGCGCCCACGGGATCTACCTCGAGGACTGCGACCGGGTGCTCGTCGGAATGGACTGTATCGTCGACGAAACGCTGTACAACCGGGTCGGTACCTTCCCCATCGCCGCGACGGCGGCCCAACTCGAGGTTCCGGTCACCGTCGTCGGCTCGGCCTCGAAGATCGTCGAGGAGGGATTCGTCTTCGAGAACGAGCACCGACCGGGAAGCGAGGTCATGTCCGAACCGGCAGAAGGGTTCGCGATCGAGAACCCCTCCTACGACGCGACGCCGGTCGAACTGCTCGAGAGCGTGATCACCGACGAGGGACGTCGGGAGCTTTAGGAGCGCCGTCGATTCAGTCCCGTTCACCGAACGTCCGCGGCGACCCCGCACGCGGACTCGCCCAGTCGACCGCGTTGTGCAGGACCCGCTGGATCTCCTCGTTCTCGTAGATCGGATACGTCTCGTGACCCGGACGGAAGTAGAAGATTCGACCGTTCCCGCGCCGGTAACAGCAGCCGCTGCGGAACACCTCGCCGCCCTCGAACCAGCTCGTGAAGACGAGTCGGTCGGGCTCGGGGACGTCGAACGGCTCGCCATACATCTCCGTCGTCGGGAGCTCGATCGACTCCTCGAGCCCGTCGGCGATCGGGTGACCCGGATCCACGACCCACAATCGCTCCCGACCGCCGTCCTCGCGCCACTGGAGGTTACACGTCGTCCCCATCAGGCGCTTGAAGATCTTCGAGAAGTGGCCCGAGTGGAGGACGATCAGCCCCATCCCCTCGAGAACCCGCTCCTGGACGCGGTCGACGATCTCGTCGTCTACCTCGTCGTGGGCGATGTGGCCCCACCAGAACAGGACGTCGGTCGACTCGAGGACGTCCTCGGTAAGCCCGTGTTCGGGCTCGTCGAGGGTGGCCGTTCGCACCTCGTGATCGTCCGTGAGGACGCCCGAGAGGGCCTCGTGGATCCCGTCGGGGTAGACCGCGGCGGCGTCCTCGTCCTCCTGCTCGTGTCGGAACTCGTTCCAGATCGTGACTGCGACCATCGGCGGAAGCTCCCGTCCCGACGTCCTTAGCTGGACCGATCAGCCCCGGTTCGCTTCCGCGACAACTGGTGGTTTCTTTCCGCGACCGCGACACCGACGGCGGTAACCTCGGTGTTCTTCCCGTATTTGTCGGTGGTCACACGCCCGAATACTGTAGCGCAATGTATATGACTCCGTATTGTACACATTTTCGGGACACAATACTTATCTCGATCGCTGCCCGCGTTCCGATATGAACCGGGATCGCACGCAAACGACAGCGAAATTCGGGGTTTTCGAGGAAGAAACGGAACCGAAGGGTGAGAAACGGGGGGTTTCCTGGTGATCGACGCCGACATCGGCGTCGGTATCGTCGGCCTGGGCGGAATGGGGAATCTCCACGCCCGAAACGTCGAGGAGTTCGGCGCCGACGTCGTCGCCGGCGCCGACCTCGTCGAGAATCAGCGCGAGGCGTTCGCCGCCGAGTTCGGGGCGAAAACGTACGAAACACACGAGGGACTGGTCGTCGACGAGGACGTTGACGCCGTCATCGTGACGACCCCCAATCGGTTCCACGAACCGATCACCGTCGACGCGCTCGAGGGTGGTAACCACGTTCTCGTCGAGAAACCGCTCGCCCACACCGTAGAGAGTGCGGAGCGGATCGCCGACGCCGCGCTCGAGGCGGCGGGGATCTGCATGGTCGGCTTCCACAACCGCCACGCCGCCTCGATGGCGATGTTCGACGAGCAACGCGACCGCTTCGGCGAGCTCACCCACGTCGAGGCGAACTACGTTCGACGGCGCGGGGTTCCCGGACCCGGCTCGTGGTTCACCGATCCCGATCTGGCCGGAGGTGGCTCCCTGCTCGACATCGGCGTCCACGCGATCGACCTCGCGCTGTACGCGATGGAGTTTCCCGAGGTCGTCGAGGTCAGCGGCGTCGCCCGCTCGACGTTCGGCATGGACGACGACTACGCCGACCCCGACGGCTTCGGCGACGCCTGGGACGGAACCACCGAGACCTACGAGGTCGACGACTCCGTCAGCGCCTTCATCCGCTGTGCGGACGGCCGAACGATCTCACTCGAGGCCGCCTGGGCGACGAACCGGGAGCCGAGCATGGACTTCCGCGTGCGGGGAACCGACGCGGGCGCCCAGTTCGACATCGGCTCGACCGACATGGAGATCCTCGAGGCCGGGACGGCGGCCTGTGACCACTACGCCGACGTCAGCCTCACCGGCGACGCCTCGCTGACAGGCCACCAGGAGCAGGACGCTCGGTTCCTCGAGACGATCGCCGCAGGCGTCGAGCCCGAGACGAACACGATCGAGGAGGCCCTGACCGTCCAGCGGGTCATCGACGCGATCTACCGCTCGAGCGAGACGGG
>PWMF01000010.1 GCA_003559215.1 Natrialbaceae archaeon | reverse complement strand
GTGGAACCCACGCCGAGAGTGACCCGCTACACCACCTCGAGCGAGTGCACTCTCGCTCGCGGCCCAGTGGTGGTCGTCACACACCGCTTGTGTGGCCCCGCCATCGCGCTCGCGCGCGTACGCGAACTTTTATACCCAGTCGGGCGCTACCCGAAAACAGGTTTCTCATGTCCCAGGAAAGCGAGTACGGCGCCGGACAGATCCAGGTCCTCGAGGGCCTGGAGGCTGTGCGAAAGCGACCAGCGATGTATATCGGCTCTACCGACGCGCGGGGGCTTCACCACCTCGTCTACGAGGTGGTGGACAACTCGATCGACGAAGCCCTCGCCGGTCACTGCGACGACATCACCGTCGCCATCAACGCCGACGGTTCGGTGACCGTCTCGGACGACGGCCGCGGGATCCCCGTCGACACCCACGACGAGTACGACCGGCCCGCACTCGAGGTCATCCTGACGGTGCTTCACGCCGGCGGGAAGTTCGACAACAAATCCTACCAGGTGTCGGGCGGCCTCCACGGCGTCGGCGTCAGCGTCGTCAACGCTCTTTCGGAGCGGCTCGAGGCCGAGGTTAAACGCGACGGCGCGGTCTTTCGGCACGCGTTCGAGGCGGGCGAACCCGTCGGCGACATGGAGCGGGTTCGCGACATGGACGACGACGAAGAGACCGGGACGGAGATCACGTTCTGGCCCGACACGGGCGTCTTCGAGACCGGGGACTTTTCGTTCTCGACGCTGTCGAACCGCCTTCGGGAGCTCGCCTTCCTCAACTCCGGCGTTCGCATCATTCTCCGCGACGAGCGCCAGGAGACCGAGGACGGCGAGGCCATCGAGGAGACCTACGAGTACGAGGGTGGCATCCGCGAGTTCGTCGAGTACCTAAACGAGACGCGCTCGGTGATGCACGAGGACGTCATCTACTTCGAGGACGAGGAACAGAACATCCAGGTCGAGGTCGCGATGCAGGCCACCGAGGACCTGCAGGGGTCGATCCACGCCTTCGCGAACAACATCAATACCCGCGAGGGCGGGACCCACCTCACCGGGTTCAAGACCGCGCTGACCCGGGTCGTCAACGACTACGGCAACGAGAACAACCTGCTCGGTGACATCGAGGGCAACCTCAAGGGCGAGGACATCCGCGAGGGATTGACCGCAGTAATCTCGATCAAACATCCCGACCCGCAGTTCGAGGGCCAGACGAAGACGAAACTCGGCAACAGCGAGGTTCGGGGAATCGTCGAGGGCGCGATGCACGAGCAGCTGGGCACCTACTTCGAGGAACACCCCGATACCGCCTCGGCGATCGTCGTCAAGGCCGTCGAAGCCGCGAAGGCCCGCAAGGCCGCCCAGAAGGCAGAGGAGCTCACCCGCCGGAAGTCCGCACTCGAGTCGACCTCCCTCCCCGGCAAGCTTGCGGACTGTCAGACGAAAGACCCCGAGGAGGCCGAGCTGTTCATCGCGGAGGGTGACTCCGCCGGCGGCAGCGCGAAGCAGGCCCGGAACCCCGAGTTCCAGGCCGTCCTTCCGATCAAGGGGAAGATCCTGAACGTCGAGAAACACCGCCTGGATCGGATCCTCGAGAACGACGAGATCCGCAACATGATCACGGCGATCGGTGCGGGAATCGGCGACGAGTTCGACATCGACGAGGTCCGGTACAAGAAGATCATCATGGCGACGGACGCCGACGTCGACGGCGCCCACATCCGCACTCTGATGCTCACGTTCTTTTACCGGCACATGCGACCGCTGCTCGAGGGCGGCTACGTCTACGCGACCCAGCCGCCGCTGTACCGCATCCGCTACCGCGGCGAGACCTACGACGCGATGACCGAGGCCGAACGCGACGAGATCGTCGAGGAGAAGTGCGACGGGTCTCCGACCCAGGTCCAGCGGTTCAAGGGGCTTGGCGAGATGAACCCCGAACAGCTCTGGGAGACGACGATGAACCCCGAGAACCGCATCTTAAAGCAGATCACGGTCGAGGACGCGGCCGCGGCGGACAAGATGTTCTCCGTACTGATGGGCGACGCCGTCGAACCGCGAAAACAGTTCATCAAGGACCACGCTCCCGAGGCCGAGTGGATCGATATCTGAGGTAATCGAATGCACGAGAATACACGAAGACGAGAACGAGACGCGGTGAGTACGCACGCATGAGTTCGGAAGTACCCGATCCGACGGATATCGAGGCGGCATCGATCGAGTCCGTCCGGATCGAAGACGAGATGGAGCAGAGCTACATCGACTACGCGATGAGCGTCATCGCGGGCCGGGCCCTGCCCGACGTCCGGGACGGCCTCAAGCCGGTTCACCGGCGCATCCTGTATGCGATGCACGAACTGGGCGTCTCGTCGGGATCGAGCCACCGGAAGTCGTCCTCGATCGTCGGGGAGACGATGGGTGACTACCACCCCCACGGCGACAGCGCGATCTACGACACCCTGGTCCGGATGGCCCAGGACTTCTCGATGCGCTACCCGCTGGTGGACGGTCAGGGGAACTTCGGCTCGATGGACGGCGATCCGGCCGCCGCACCCCGGTACACGGAGGCCCGGATGGCCTCCGTCGCCGAGGAACTCCTCGAGGACATCGAGAAGGACACGGTCGACTTCTCGGCGAACTACGACGACCGCCTGCAGGAGCCCGACGTCTTGCCGGCGGCGTTCCCGAACCTGCTGGTCAACGGCTCCTCGGGGATCGCCGTCGGGATGTCGACGAACATCCCGCCGCACAACATGGGCGAGGTGATCGACGCCACGATCGAGCTGATCGACAACCCCGACGCGACGGTCGAGGAGCTAATGGACCACGTCAAGGGCCCCGATTTCCCGACTGGGGCGAACATCGTCGGTCGCGACGCCGTCTACTCGGCGTACAAGACCGGCCGTGGGCGGGTCCGGGTACGGGCCGAGTTCGAGGTCGAGGAGTGGAAGGCCGGCCGCGAGCGGATCGTCGTCACCGAACTCCCCTTCCAGGAGAACAAGGCCCGCCTCGTCGAGCGCATCGCCGAGGACGTCACCGAGGGCGACCTCGAGGGGATCACCGACCTGCGCGACGAGTCCGACCGCGACGGCGTCCGGATCGTCATCGAACTCAAGCGCGGTGCGAACGTCGACGTGGTGAAAAACAGGCTGCTCGAGAGCCACCTCGAGAAGACGTTCGGCATTATCAACCTTGCGCTGGTCGACGGCCAGCCACGGGTTCTCTCGCTCAGAGAAACCTTACAAGAGTACGTCGACCACCGCCGCGAGGTCGTCCGCCGGCGCAGCGAGTACGACCTCGCGGAGGCCGAGGACCGAGCACACATCCTCGAGGGTCGGCTGAAGGCCGTCGAGAACGCCGAGGACGTCGTCGAGCTGATCCGCAACAGCGAGGATCGCTCCGCGGCCAAGGCGAGACTTCAGGAGACCTACGAGTTCTCGGAAGAGCAGGCCGAACACATCGTTCGGATGCAACTCGGAAGCCTCACCTCGATGGAGGCCGCCGAGATCGACGAGGAGTACGAGGAAATCCAGACCGAGATCGACCGGCTCACGGAAATCTTAGAGAGCGAGGCCGAACTGCTCTCGGTCATTAAGACGGAACTCCGCGAAATCAAGGACGAGTACGGCGAAGAGCGCCGAACCTCGATAATCGAGGACCAGGGGACGGTCACCCACGAGGACCTCATTCCGGAAGAGGAGGTTGTCGTCGTGATGACCGAGGACGACTACGTCAAGCGGATGCCGATCGACGACTTCGACCCCCAGGGTCGAGGCGGGAAAGGGATCATCGGCGCGGACGTCAAGGACGACGACGGCGTCTCGACGGTGTTCCGCGCGAACACCCACGACTTCTTGCTTTGCTTTACCAACCAGGGGAAGGTCTACCAGCTGAAGACCTACGAAATCCCCGAGATGGGCCGAACGGCTCGCGGCAAGTCCGCGGTCAACATCCTCGATCTGGACGCCGGCGAGGACATCACGGCGATCGTCGACACCGACGCCTTCAGCGACGAGGAGTACGTGACGATGGTCACCCGGAACGGCTACGTCAAACGGACCGCCGGCGAGGAGTTCGACAACATCCGCTCGACGGGGATCATCGCCGCCGATCTGGAGGAGGGCGACGAGCTCGTCGACGTCGAGGTCACCGACGGCTCGACGGATCTGGTGATCGCCACGGAAGGCGGAATGACGATTCGCTTCGACGAAGGCGAGGTCCGCGCGATGGGACGAAACGCCCGCGGCGTCAACGGAATCAAGCTCACCGACGGCGACGCCGTCGCCGGGCTGGTTGCGACCGACGAGGCCGACGAGCGCGCGCTGCTGACCGTTACCCGAAACGGGTACGGGAAGCGAACACCCCTCTCGGAGTACCGCACCCAGTCCCGCTACGGGAAGGGCCTGATCGACATCAAGACCGACGACCGAAACGGTCCCGTCGCGACCGTCAAGGCCGTCGACGCCGACGACCACCTCGTCATGATGAGCGAGCGCGGCCAGATCGTCCGGACGCGGGTCGACGAAGTCTCGACCGTCGGCCGGAACACGATGGGCGTGATCGTCATGGACGTCGAGGACGGCGACGCCGTCGCGAGCGTCGACGTCCTGCCGGCGGCCTCCGTGGCCGACGAGAACGAGCGCGCTGACGCGAACTGACGGCGCCGCGGCTCAGTTTTCCGAAAGCGAGACAGAGAGCGAGGAATCGAGAGAACCGATCCCAGTCAGCTAGTGGTTCGGCTCCTCGGCCGGCGCGATCATATCGTCGATGCGCAGGATGAGGATGTTGTTCGTATCGTCCCGTCCGTCGAGGGTCCCCTCGATGACGAGCTTCGACAGCGGCGTCGGGCCGACCGTGACCGAGTCACCTTCCTCGATCCCGTCCGAGGTGCCCTGCATGTGGATCTCGGCCCGGCAGAGTTCGGGGTGGTGGACGCTCGAGAGGTCGATCTCCTCGACGATGATGCCCTCGAGGGGCTCGCCCTCGTGTTCGACGGGGACTGAGGCGGGGTCGTCCATCTGCTGGATCTCGAGGGCCTCGAACGCCGCCGCGGTCGGCTTATAGCCGCCTTTCGGACCGGGCACGCCCTCGACGAGCTGGAGCGCTTTCAGGCTCTGCATCTGGTTGCGGATGGTACCGGGATTACGGTCTACCTGTTCGGCGATATCCTCGCCCTTGATCGCGTCCTCCGATTCCTTGTGCAGGTTCGTCAACGCGCGGAGAATTTTCTTCTGACTGGGAGTGAGTTCGATTGATGACATGCTGTAATCTTCGTGATTGATTTCCTTAAACCCGACGGGTGGGCCGGGCAGTTCGCTCGATTAGGAGATAGCTGCCCGACGCAGTAATCAGTTTCCTTTCCGCCCGCTGTGGAATTCGGGGCTGCAGCCGCGTCCCCACGAACTGCTCAGCCGGGGAGGATCCATCCTCCCACGATGACGTCCTCGAGGACGAACATGAGCGCGATGCCGGCGACGAACGTCACGGCGTTGAGACGCGTTACGATCGTGTCGGCATCGAAGCGGATGAGTTCGGCGAGTTCGACCAGCACCTGCAGGATCGCGCCGATCGCGATCGCGTAGAAGACGACCGCGAGCAACGCCGAGTCCGCGAAACTGCCGATCCAGCCGCCCAGGATCACCGGGCCGCCGGCCAGCACGCCCATGATCGCAAAGTGATGAAGCGGCGGGCTCGTCGTGTCCCGGGCAACGGCGGCGACGACGGTCGGCCCCTCCATGATGTTGTGCATGACGAATCCGATCACCAGGAGCATGACGAGCTCGCCCTGGCCGAGGACGAACGCCGTCCCGATAGCCAGCCCCTCACCGATGCTGTGGAGACCGAGCGCGACGGCGACCAGGTACGCGACGTGGAGTCCGCTCTTCTCGGCGCCCGTCGCCGCCGTCCGCTGGCGCCACCGGCTGAGCGCGTACATGATCCCGAACGTCGCGGCTACGCCCCCGACTGCGGCGACCGCCGCGAGGGACGCGCTCTCGAGTTCGGCCCCGTAATCGAAGACCTCCTCGGTCATCTCGAAGGCGATAAACGCGAGGACGCCGGCGGAGAGCGCGAGAAACCCGTGGATGAGTCGGTAGTCCAGCGCGCGGATAAACGGGAACCAGAGCATTCCGATCGCTACCGGAACGATCCCGGCCAGGAAGCCGATGATCGTGAGCATCCACACGATATCGACGGTGCTGGCTCCCGCCATCGACTCGATATCGCCGAACGGAGAGGTGACGACCAGGAGGCCGATTACGAACGCCAGAACGCCGAGCGGAGCGATAGCGAGAACCCAGTGAGGAACTCGCTCGTGTATGGGCAACTCGCTATCCATCCAACCCCACCTCGAAGAGACCGCTTCGCTGGTTCATTACGACTCTTTAGGCGCGTCTAATCATACATCTTTCTCATGCATCTTTCGACTGAGACTAATCGAATGTGGTGCTGCAGCGACGTTTCGGTACTGGACCGACCGATTCGGTCAGCGTTCGGCCTCGACCGGCCGAGCGACGCGGACGTGGTGAGCGACCGTCTCGGGAATCGACACCGATTCGTCGTGCGTACTCGAGCGAGCCGTCACCATGCCGAAGGGTGCGACCTCGAGGATCTCGAGTTCGACGCCCGGCTCGATGCCGTGGTCGGCCAGATAGGAGAGGATCTCGGGGTCGCGGTCGGCGACCTCCTCGACGACGACCACGTCGCCCTCCTCGAACTCGGTGACGGACTCGCCGTCGGACCGTTCGGGCGGTTCGAGGTCCGCGCTAGGGATCGGCGAGCCGTGGGGATCGACCGTCGGCTCGTCGAGCGCGGCCGCGACGCGGGCCTCGAAGTCCTCGCTGATGTGGTGTTCGAGCCGGTCGGCCTCCTCGTGGACCTCCGCCCAGTCGTAGTCCAGGTGCTCGGTGAGGTAGGACTCGAGCAGTCGGTGGTGGCGGACGACCTCGAGGGCAACGGTCTCGCCCTCGTCGGTGAGGGTGACCCCGCGGTACTTCTCGCGGTCGACGAGGCCGCGCTCCTCGAGTTTCTCGAGCATGCTGGTGACGGTCGGCGACGTAACGTCCAGTTCCTCGGCGATCGCCGACGTCTTGATCCGATCGTCGGTGCTCTGCTGGAGCTGGTAGATCGCCTTGAGATAGTCTTCCATCACGTCGCTCAGCATCATTTCGATCGGTTTTCGAGCCGTCTAACCCTAAAGCTATCGCCCTCGAGATTCGCGGTAAACCGGCACGAACAAAACGGTGCTCCCGAAAAGGATCGTATGGGACAGACAGTGCGAATCATCGGCGCGCCGATGGACTACGGGGCGAACCGACGCGGGGTCGACATGGGGCCGTCAGCGATCAGGTACGCCGGACTTGCCAACGAGCTCGAGGGGGCCGGCGTCGAACCGGTCGACGCCGGCGACCTGCATATTCCGCGGGCCGAGGAGCGCGATCCCGACGCCGATCAGCCCCGCGAGGGGAACGCGAAGTTCCTTCGAGAGGTCGGCGACGTCTGCTCGCGGCTCTCCGAAGAAGTCGCGGAAACGCTGGCCGACGGTGCGTTCCCGCTAGTGCTGGGCGGCGATCACTCGGTCGCGATCGGTTCGATGACGGGCGCTTCCCGAACCGCGGAGCTGGGTGCGATCTGGTTCGACGCCCACGCCGACCTCAACACGCCCGAATCCTCGCCCAGCGGGAACGTCCACGGAATGCCACTCGCCGCGGCGCTCGGGCGAGGCGCGTTCGACGAGATGGACTGGGCCAGCGCCCCGAACCTCCGCGAGGAGTCGGTCGCGTACGTCGGCCTCCGGAGTATCGACGAGCAGGAACGCGAGTGGATTCGTGAAAGCGAGATGACCGCGTTTACGATGGCCGATATCGACGAACGCGGAATGACCGCCGTCGTCGAGGACGCCCTCGACATCGCGACCGACGGAACCGGCGGGATCCACGTCAGCCTCGACCTCGACTGGCTCGACCCGAAGGCAGCGCCCGGCGTCGGGACCCCGGTTCGAGGCGGCGTCACCTACCGGGAGGCCCACTCGGCGCTCGAGCGGGTTTCGACGCGAAACCAGCGCGAGGGTGTCCTTCGCTCGATGGACGTCGTCGAGGTGAACCCGATCCTCGACGAGCGAAACGAGACGGCGACGCTCGCGGCCGATCTCACGGCGAGCGCGTTCGGCAAGCGTATCCTCTGAGCGGGGTCGGGTCGCTTCGCTTTCGAGCGTGCGAACCACTCCCGTGGTGATTTCTCTTTCAACACCTTTGTATCGGAGTGATTCGGAATGACAGGTATGACAGAGAACATCGTCGTGCTCGGTGCCGGCTACGCCGGGGCCGGTGCGGTCAAAACGCTCCAATCGGAACTCGATGACAGCGCGCGCCTGACCTGGATCGCCGACGTCGACTACCACCTCGTCCTCCACGAGTCCCACCGCGTGATCCGCGACCCCGACGTCCAGGAGGATATCACGATCCCGGTCGAGGAGATTGCGGCGCCCTCGACCCGATTCGTCCAGGACGAGGTCACCGGCCTCGACACCGACGACCGGGTCGTCGAGCTCGCCGACGGCGAGGACGTCGACTACGACTACGTCCTCGTCGCGCTGGGGAGTCAGACCGCCTATTACGGCATCCCCGGTCTCGAGGACCACTCGCTGACGCTCAAGAGCCTCGACGACGCCCTCGAGATCCACGAGACCGTCGTAGAAGCGAGCCGCAACGCGACCCGGGGCGATCCCGCCCAGATCGTTATCGGTGGCGCCGGCCTCTCTGGCATCCAGACGGCCGGCGAGATCGCGGAGTTCCGCGACAACCACCGTGCCCCCCTCGAGATCCATCTCGTCGAGGCCCTCGAGGAAATCTTCCCCGGTAACGACCCGGAGATCCAGCAGGCCCTGCGGGACCTGCTCCAGGACGCCGGCGTCCAGATCCACACGGACGACCCGATCACCGAGGCCGACGGCGACGTCATCCACTTCGACGAGGGCGAGCCACTTTCCCACGACGTGCTCGTCTGGACCGGCGGGATCACGGGTCGGGACGCCCTCGAGAGCGCCGACCTCGAGAAGGAACACAACCGCGTCAACGCCGGTGCGAACTTCCAGACGTCGAACGAGCGTGTCTTCGCGATCGGCGACTCGGCCATCGTCGACCAGGGCGACCGGCCCGCACCGCCGACTGCGCAGGCCGCCTGGCAGGCCGCGGACGTCGCCGCCGAGAACATCAACCGCGCCATCCAGAACCGACCGCTGAAGACCTGGGAACACAAGGACAAGGGGACGGTCGTCTCCGTCGGCGACAAGGCCGTCGCCCACGGTGTCAAGCCGGCGTTCGGTCTCGCGCTCCCCGTCGACACCTTCGGCGGTGTCCCTGCGAAGAACCTGAAGAAGGCGATCGCCGCTCGCTGGATCGCCGACGTCTCCTCGGCGAACCGCGCCCGGAAGGCCTGGTCCTCCCTGTAGCCGCCTCCGTTAGCCGTCCTCGAGCGACTCCGCGTCCATCGGCCGGGCCGGCACGCCCGCGACGGTCGCTCCCGGTTCGACGTCCCGCGTAACTAGGGAGTTCGCCGCGACGCTCGCACCTGCACCGATCTCGACGCCAGGCAGCACGATCGCACCCGCGCCGATCATCGCCCGTTCGCCGACGACGACTTCGCCCGTTCGGTACTCCTCCTGCAGGAACTCGTGACACAGCAGCGTCGCGTCGTAGCCGACGATCGCGTGGTCCTCGACGGTGATCAGGTCCGGCCAGAACACGTCGGGAGTAGCCTCGAGCCCCCAGGAGACGCCGGTGCCGACGGTGACGCCGATCCGTCGTAACAGCCAGCGCTTGAGCCGCAGGCTCGGCGAGATTCGGACGAGCCAGACGACGACGTAGTTGAGCGCGACTCGGAGCGGATTGCGCGCTCGAGTCCAGTGGGCGAGGGAGTTGGCGACACCGGGAGTCCGGTGGCTGCGCACGCGGTCGTGGCGGGAGGGCGTCTCGTCGGTCACTACGGGAAGCGTTCGGGTCGTCGACACATGAAACCGATCGGTTTTGCGGTCCTTGCCCGGATCATTCCGCCTCGAGGGCGGCGTCCGCGCTCGATCGCTCCCCGGGAAGACCGACTTCCTCGCGGAAGCGCTCCCCGGAGAGCTCACAGCGGTAGGCGGGTTTGAACATCATGTTTGCGCCGCCCTCCCGGACGTTCCACGCGGATTCGATCTCTTCGCGCAGGTAGTACTGGGCTTGGACGTTGCCCTCTCTGACGTAGTAGTCGCTAATCCGGATCGGATCCCGGTCGAACAGTCCGCCCGGCTCGCGGCCGTCGACGATCACGACCGGCTTCTCGAGGTAGAGGTCGTCGCCCCGCGCGCGCTTTGCGTGGGCGTTCTCGGGGTGGGCCTCGAGGACCGCTCGCCGCTTCTCGCCCGACTGCTCGGGAGTGACGACCGCGACCGAGTCGACGGTGAAGTAGCCGATCAGGTAGCGGTGAGCGCGGTCGCCGCCCGGTCGCCGGAGTCCGGCGTAGAAGCCGACGACATCGCCGGGCTCGAGGGCGCGCAGCCGTGAGACGTAGCCGCTGGTGCGGTGTTCGCCGTAGGTCAGCGCCTCGAAGTTGGGATCCCGGTGGAGCGGCCAGGACTCGAGGTCGTCGCCGGAGACGGGTTCGCGGCCGCCACGGACCGGCTGGGGCTCGATTCGGGTTGTGAGATCGGCCGCGATGCCATCGTCCCCGCGGAGCGTCCAGGAGCCGAGCGTTTCGGTCTCCGCGGTCTCTCTGGTCTTCTCCGGGATCGGAACGTACTCGAAGCGTCCGTCGTCGTACAGCGGCCCGAGTGCTCCGAGGTTCGTGCTGTCGGCGCCGATACCGGCGAGAACGACCGTCATAGCCGACTTCTCCGCAACGAACACCGATAAAGCCGCCGATCGCACGGTCGTACACGGCCGTCTACCCCTACCTGAGGCCCAACCCACACGAACGGCGACACGGGAACCCTACGTTTGCGACCTGAGGCGGACGCGATCGAATGTTGCTCGCTCCCTGCTCGGACCGAGATGGGGATCACACCTACACAACTGGGTAAAGGGTACTCGTCCATCGAGCCACAACCGTCTGGTAGTGCGCGAGTTCGTCGAATGTGATAACTGCGAGTTCGTCCTTCTGGCGGCAGGTGGTACCGATCCGATTCCGAAACGACAGGATGCGTGTCCGAGATGCGACGGAACCGAGTTTCGGTTTCTCGGCGGAGAGCTGGACGACTAATCCCCGTCCGGCGTTTCCAGCGCGTCGACGACGCGCAACGCCCGCTCCTCGCAGTCGCAGCCGGTCGTCGAACTGATCGGGACAATCTCGCCGTCGGGACGGCACCACACGGCACAGACCGCATTACAGTTCTCGCACACGGCAGCTCGCTTCTCTCGGTTTTCCGTTGTCATCGTCGAAGCGCCGGGTCGGGTGGTGGTCGGCGGTCGGTGGTGTGTCACCGGGGTGTTCCTCCCGGCGTGACTCGCTACTCGAGGCGGGCGTATTGAACCGGCCGATCGTCCGCTCGAGTTACCGATCGTTTATCGAAATTGTTCCGACTTTCGTCGCGGCAGTCACCGTCCACCGAACCAGTTCGGGTGGACCGGCGGTCCCGCGTCCCGAACGCGCTACCTGTCCCGATCCCGCAGCCGATTCGCGTGGTCACGGACGGCGGCGAGCCCTCGGCGCCAGGTACGAGGCGAAAGCAGGTACCGAACGCCGGCCCCCGCCATCCGGAGCCAGAACGCGACCGCGACGCCGACGCGGCGGGCACGCCGGGAGTGGCGCAGAATCGGGACCGTCACGACCGCCGCGGTTCCGAGACCGGCGAGACCGGCGGTAGCGTACACCGACAGCATCGGGAAGAACTCGAGCGCCCCAACCAGCGGAGCGAGCGCGAGCACGGCGAGCCCACCCCTGATCGCGAGCGGGCGGACCGCTTGTGAGGGCCACTCGACAGCGGTGAGCCCGCGTCCGAGAACGATCAGCTGCCAGCCGGCGAACGCGCCGAGCGACACCGCAAGGATCAGGATCGCCTCGGTATCTGCGTCGCTCGTGGCGACAAAGAACCCGGCAAATCCGATCGCGAGGCCGAACGTGATCGTCGCCTGATCGGTCAGCTGCCGGTCTAGAATCGCCTTGACAGTCGCCAGCAGTGCGAGTCCGACGCCGACGCCAACGACGACGTCGACCAGGTAGTGAAGGCCCAGCGCGACGCGGGAGAAGCTGACGGTCGCGATCAGCGCCGCGGCGACCGCGAATCGCCGTCGGCGGGTACTCGTGGTAAGAACGTGGGCCAGTCCGAGATAGACGATCGTCGTGTTGACCGCGTGGCCGCTCGGGAACCCGTAGCCGGTCGCGAAGGCCGTTGCCTCGTATAGCTGCTGGACGACGATCGGGAGGAGCCCCGGCTCGAGCAGCGGCTCGTCCGGCCTGGGAAACTCGAAGATTTCCTTCAATCCCTTGTACAACCCCATACCCGCGAGCCAGACGCCGGCGACGGTCGCGATATCGTCCCGATTCGGCGAGCCGACCCAGTAGAACGTCGC
>PWMF01000023.1 GCA_003559215.1 Natrialbaceae archaeon | reverse complement strand
GGCTCATACCGCCCTCCTGCCCCGGCCGGAAGCCGGACTGACCGATCCCGTCTGACGGTGTTGCACGATCGAGGCTCGGCTACGCGAACCAGCGCGAAAAACGGTACAGCACGTTCACCGGAGGCGACAGCTCGAGCGGACGTAATCCGGCCTTGCCGTCGGAACCGTCGACGCGAGACGAAGACGGACACCGTCTCGGTGCAGTCGGCCGATAACTCGAGGTTACCGCCCTCGAGCGGCGACAATATCGTGCTTCCCGGCGGGACGGTGTCGAACGCTATAGGGCCGCCGACGCGTCCCTCCGGCGATGGATCGGCGAACCGTCCTGAAGGCAAGCGGGGCCGTCACCGCGACGGCGCTGCTGGCGGGGTGTCCGACCGACGACCCCGAGGATCCCGACGAGCCGGACGAGCCCCCCGAGGACGAGGAGCCGGACGAGGCCGTCGGGTTCGAGGACTCGCTCGCGGACCGCATCGACGAGGACGACGGAAGCGTCGAGTTCGTCGGAGTCGAGTACGACGCGCTCGAGGAGCCGACCGACGCCTACCGGGTGTGGTCGGGCGAGCCGACGGCGTTCTCGTTCGTCGACAACCACACCTTCGACGGCGAGCGGGCGCTTCGCTGCGAGATCCCTCGCGGCGAGAGCAACGGGAGCAACGCCGCCTACTGGTTCCCCGCGAACGGCTACGGCCAGCCCCTCGAGGTACGCCAGCGGGCGATGATCCGGCTGGGCGAGGGCTGGACGATGGAGGCGGGCGACGTCTGTCGGTTCTGGACGCTCGGGTTGAACACCGAGGCGGGAGAGCTGGGGTCGGGGGGTCGCGGGCGGCCCTCGGGCGCCGACGGCTGGTCGAGCATGCTCGCGATCACGAACCGGGAGGGGAGGTCGACCGACGAGTACAAGCTCGCGGCCTACACCTACCACCTCGACCAGCCCTCGACGAGCGGCGAGTTCGAACTGACCGACGCCCGACTGCCGGCCGGGGAGTGGATCGCCCTCGAGACCGAGGTCGCGATGAACGCGGTCGAAGACGGCGAGGCGCGGGCCGACGGCGAGGCGCGGTGCTGGATCGACGGCGAACTCGCCTACGAGCGAACCGACTTCCGCTGGACGACGGTCGAGGAGCAGGCCGTCGAGTACGCCGGCCCGCTGGTGCGCTACGGTGGGAGCGAGACCGCGCCCGCGGATCTGGCGATCTACTACGACGAACACGAACTGCTCGCGTCCGGGATTCCCGAGATTCCGCCCTACGACCAGCATCCGTACTTCGAGGATCCGGCGAACATGGACGCCTACGACGGCCGAGTGACCTACGCTAACGGCGAGGAGCGCGCGACCTACCGGCTGTTCGTCGACGGGAGCCTCGTCCACACCGACTGGAGCAACGCCGACGGCCACCAGGCGAGCTACAACGCGACCGTCGAGATCACGCCCGCGGAGGAGTCCGAGCACGGGTACGCGACGGCCGAGGCGACCGCGGAGCCGGGAACGGTCGACGGCTACCTCTTCGACGGCGAGGTCGTCGCCCTCGAGGCCGAACCCGAACCCGACGAGCTGTGGGTCGGGGGCGACGAGGTTGACCCTGACGACTACCCCGATTCGCCTACCGACGCGTGAACGCGACCGCCTCGCGGTCGGCGGCTCCGCCTGGCCCCGCGATCCCATTTGGAAGCCGCTCGAGGAGCGCGGCCGGCGGCGTCAGCCACGCGCGGAGGTCCGAGCGATCGACGTTCCAGGGGACCCCCGGCCTCGCGACCGCGCGCACGCACTCGAGCAGTCGCTCCTCTTCTCGGTTTCGTGCGTAGTAGTAAAGCTCCCGCAGGGGGAACACCATCTCCCCCGTCCGCTCGGGCGACCGGTCGGGGAGTCGATCCTCGAGCCCCAGAGTCGTCGCGGCCAGCCGCGAGGCGAACCGGTAGCCGTGGGCGCTGGCCAGCGCGTAGGAGGCCCAGAACTTCGGGTTGATCTCCATGAGGACGAGTTCGCCGTCCGCGCGGCGCTTGCACTCGACGAGGGCGACGCCGTCCCACTTGAGCTCCCGGAGCAGCGCGGTCGCCGCGGACTCGAGGTCGGGATCGCGGCGGAGCCGGAGGAAGGTTCCGCTGCCGCCCCGACGGGGAACCGATCGGAGCTCCTCGTGCGCCATCCCGAGTTCGACCGCGCCGTCCCTGCAGAACAGCCCGCAGCCGTAGGTCGCGCTCGAGCTATCGATCGACTCCTGGACGAGCACCTCGCCGGCCGGCGACGCGTCCTCGAGGCGGTCGTAGACGGTCCAGAATCGAGCGGGATCGACGACACGGGCGGTCGTCTCGTGGCCGCCGCCGGCCTCCCGCCGCGCTTTGCAAAAGACCGGGAACTCGAGGGCCTCGAGCGCGCCCCGTTCCCGTCCCTCGGCGTCAAGCGTCTCGACGAGACTCGAGTAGTCGGCCGGGACGTCGATCCCGACCCGTTCGGCCAGCTCCATCGTCGCCGCCTTGTCCGCCGCGGTCTCGAAGGCGTCGGGATTTGGGAGACACACCGCTACGGAGTCGGGGAGTTCGTCGCGGACGGACTGGAGGGCGGCGGCCGAACGATACCCGACCGGGAGCACGAGCTGCGGACGGGTCGCCTCGAGAACGGCCCACAGCGCGTCGAGGTAGTCGGAATCGTCCGGCGGCGGGATCGTCACCGCAACGTCGCAGTAGCTCGAGCGGCAGAGGCGGCTGTACCGGGAGGTCCCGGCGCCGACGATCGTCGCCTCGGGATCCGCCGAGAGTTCGCGGGCGATCGTCAGCGAGGTCGGGTAGTCGCCGTCGAGAACCAGCACTCGCGGCCCCGGTGACATAGGTCGACGGCGACGGGCGAACGGAAAGCGAACCCGATCGTCTCGTCCACGGTCGGCGAGTAATCCCGTTTTTCTCGCCCGACGAGCGGCCGGGGTGACGCGTCTCGCTGCGTCTAACCTGCGATTGGTCGCGGTGAACCATCTGTTGCTCGCTGTAACGGAATGTTGCGTCCGGACTATCTGTGCCCCCGGATTCGGTCAAACGTAACACAGGATCCGATCAGGCAGAATCAGTTTCGGATTTTATTACAGTCTGTGGAAAGGGAAAATTGATAACCGTAGTCTTCTGTTTCCCGACCGCATGGAACGACAGCACCCGGCTCGAGACCGAACCGACGAGACGCGTAACAGCGAATTTCGTGGGAGTAACAACCGGGTTCTCGACCGGCGATCGTACCTCGGTCTCGCG
>PWMF01000021.1 GCA_003559215.1 Natrialbaceae archaeon | reverse complement strand
GTGGTGTAGTCCCAACTCGAGGTGGTACTCGAAGGTCCGGTCGATCCGCTCGAGGCCGTCCGGAACGACGGCGGGCTCACCGCTTTCCCGTCCGGACTCGTCGCCGCGAGCCAGCGATCGTCGTGTCGCTCCACCCTTTCCCGTGAGACCGGCGATACCCGCAGTTCCGACGGCCGAGAGCACGGTTCGACGACCGACAGCCGTTCTATCGAATGGCATGTGTTCCCGACCATCACGCTCGTCTATAAGTCATCTGCATGCAACGACTCGTTGCGTCGTTCGAGCCCCACTCGAGCGGGCGGCCGCGAGACTATTTTCGTGAAATCGGCCGATTTTGCGACCGATAGCCGGACAGTCGAGGGGTAGTCGCCGATCCGTCACCGATCGATACCGTTCATCGAAGTTGACGAGATACTCTCACAGCAGAGTCAATCAGTATCCGTCACCGGGACACTTTCTGTACAGTATCAGGCTAGCGCAATCGCATCCTTCCGTCCGCCAATATAAACCGATACATAAACAACAATGTTAATACCTACCTGTCTGGTATTGACTTGCACAGTATCGATGTCGGGAGACGAATTCAAGCTGATCAACGAACGGGTCGGCCCGATCGCCGCAGTGGCGTTGCTCATCGGGACGGCAGTGGGAATGAGCATCTTCATCGTACCGACGCAGATGGCGGCCGTCGCGGGGCCGAGCATCGTCGTCGCGATCCTGCTATCGGTGATCCCGATGGTCCTGGGAATCCTCCTACTGTTGCAACTCGGCGGGGCGATACCGGTCGCCGGCGGAACGTACGTCTACGCCTCACGGCTGGTCGGTCCGTACTGGGGGTTCCTGGGAGTCGCGGTACCAGTGATGGCGGTCTGGGCGTATCTGCTGTTCGCCGCGCTCGGATTCGCCGAGTACGTCCCTGTGTTCGTCGAGTTTCCGACGCTGGTCTCGGTCTACTTGCTGTTGGGCGCCTTCCTGACGTTCAACTACGTCGGCGTGCGACTGGCCGCGAACGTTCAGATCCTTCTGGTCTGTTTCCTGATGGCGGCGATGCTGACGTTCATCGCCGGCGGACTCACTTCCTTCGAGGCGTCGAACGTCACGCCGCTGTTCCCGGCGGGCGAGGGCGAACCGTTCGCCGACGGCTACGCACCCTTCTTCCTGGCTGCCGTGACGCTGTATATCCCCTTCCAGGGCTTCGCCATGATCATCGAAATCGGCGAGGAACTCGAGAACCCGGCGAAGAACATCCCGCGCGTGCTAGCCGTCGGGATGGGGCTCGTCGCCGTCCTAACGATCGGAACCGTCGTGGCGCTCGTCGGTGCGGTCCCGTGGGAGTCGATCGTCGGTGAGGACGGACAGGCCGTCGAGGGCGGTCTCGCGGCCGTTGCCGACGGTATCATACCCGGGTGGGCGATCGCGTTCGTCGCGCTCGGCGCGCTCGTCGCCGCGGCGACGACGACCAATACGCTGTACACCTCCTACTCGCGAACGATCATGCGCGCAGCCCGTGACGATGTCGTCCCCGGGTTCTTCGCGGGAATCCACGATCGGTTCAATACGCCCCATCGCGCGCTCCTGTTGCTCAGTCTCCCGCCGCTGCTCGCCGCACCGCTGATGGGGCCTCTAGACGGGATCCTCGCGGTCGACGTCCTCGACTGGCTCGTCACCGTGACGGTCACTGGCATCTTCATCAGCTTCATGATCACCGGCGTCGCGCTGTGGAACCTGCCGAAGACGTTCCCCCAGCGCTACCAGTACTCGTTCTACAAGCTCCCGCTGTGGCTGCTGAAGGTCGTCGCCGTCGGCAACGTCGTCGTCTCGGGCGCGTTCATGTTCTTCGTCGCCCTCGGTGCTCCCTCGGCGCTCGTACTACAGGCCATCTGGATCGGACTGGTGTCGCTGTTGTACGTCTACCGTGTGCGAACCTACGGCGAGGAAGGCGAAGACCTCCGCGAGAAGATGACCCTGCTCCACAAACACGAGGCCATCGACGGAAACACCGGCGGCAACGACGACTAGGACGATACCGCCGCCACATGTGACCGTTCCGAGTGCATATTCGGACACGGGTCACCGGTGGAAACGAACGCGAAAAGTCGAACGCAATCAGCGGGCGCGATCGGTCCGAATCGGGCCGACTACTCGTACAGTGGGTTCTCCGCACACAGCTCCTCGACGTCCTCGCGAACCGCAGCGATGACGTCCTCGTCGTCGGGGGCGTCGATCACGCGGGCGATCAGGTCAGCGACCGTCCGACAGTCGTCCTCGTCGAAGCCCCGCGTCGTCAGCCCGGGCGTGCCGGCGCGGATGCCCGAGGGATCGAACGGCGAGCGGGTCTCGCCGGGGACCGTGTTCCCGTTGAGGACGATACCGGCGTCCTCGAGCGCTTCTTCGGCGTCGCCGCCAGAGGTATCGGGGTGGCTCTCGCGGAGGTCGACGAGCACGAGGTGGTTGTCGGTTCCCTCCGAAACCAGCGAGAAGCCGTGTTCCGAAAGCTGGTCGCCGAGCGCCTTCGCGTTCGCGACCGTCTGCTCGGCGTAGTCTTCGAACTCGGGCTCGAGGGCCTCCTTGAATCCGACGGCCTTGCCGGCGACGTTGTGCATCAGCGGGCCGCCCTGTCCGCCGGGGAAGACGGCGGCGTCGATGTCGTCGGCGTACTCCTCGTCGCACATGACGATGCCGCCCCGTCCCGCACGGATCGTCTTGTGGGTGCTGCCGGTGACGAAGTCGGCGACGCCGACCGGCGAGGCGTGGACGCCGGCGGCGACGAGTCCGGTGATGTGTGCGATGTCCGCGAGGTGGTAGGCGCCGACCTCGTCGGCCGCCTCCTGGATGCGCTCCCACTCGACCTCCCGGGGGTACGCCGAGTACCCCGAGACGATGACGTCGGGTTCGAACTCGGCGGCGTGCTCGGCCAGCCCCTCGTAGTCGAGGTAGCCGGTTTCGGGGTCGACCTCGTACTGCTCGACGTCGTAGAGCTGCCCGACGAAGTTCGCGGGGTGGCCGTGGCTCAGGTGGCCGCCGTGGTTCAGATCCAGCGAGAGGATCTTGTCGCCGGGCTCGAGCATCGCGAAGTAGACGGCCTGGTTGGCCTGGGTCCCCGAGTGGGGCTGGACGTTGACGTGCTCGGCGCCGAACAGCTCCGTGGCGCGGTCGATCGCTAACTCCTCGACCTCGTCGGCGTACTCGCAGCCGCCGTAGTAGCGCTCGCCGGGGTAGCCCTCGGCGTACTTGTTCGTCAGGACGCTTCCCTGCGCGTCGACGACAGCGCGACTGACGTGGTTCTCGCTGGCGATCATCTGAAGCGACTCCCGCTGCCGATCGATCTCTCCCTCGAGTGCGTCGGCGACGGCGGGGTCGACGTCCCGGACGTGCTCGTGATCCATGTCTGGTGTGCGGTCCGGTGAGGGGATAAGTGTACCCGTCTACGGCAAGTCGAGCCACCGAACCGTCCCGACGCTCGACATCGAGACGGTTGTCTCGGTCACCCGTACTTTCAGCCGAGGGGGACGTTTCGGATGTGAGGCAACGTCCGATACACCTAACTAATCGGGCGGGTATTGAGCATACCGAATGATAGAGTGGGCGACGGCCGGGGGAACGCTCCACGTGATGGACACGGATAACGCCGAACTCACCGTTGTCGGGAGCGATCTCTCCGTCGTCGGATCGGGCCGCGAGATACCGCGCCCGGTCGACGAGACGATCACCGTCACGACCGACGAGCTCCGGTTCCCGAACGCGGTCGTCTACGCGTTCGCGCTCGGCTCGAGCGCGCGGTACGAACTCGATCCCGGCGGCGAGCCCCTCTCGTTGCCGCCCGACGAGTACGTGATCGACGTCGATACGGAGATCAAGAGCTACCTCCGCTTTTCCGGACGCGCGACCATCCGAAAGACCGACGACTTCGAGTCGATTGTGGTGTCTTTTCCCGAGCCGATTCGCGTCATCGTTGGTCTTCGGAGCCGTCACGAACGTCCCGCCGGGACGATTACCGTCCCCGACTCTCCGGCCGAGATCGCGACGGCGATCTCCCATCTCGCATCGTCGTACAAGACCACAAGTCCCGACCGAACGTATCCGACGCTGCGCGGTCACCCGCCGCTGATCGAGTTCGGCGACGAGCTGGAGATCCCCGAGGGGATCCGATCCGAGCGCCGGGAGAGCGGCATCGAACTCGTCGTTCCGCCCAGCTACGAGGCGTTGTACGGCACCGCATCGCTCGCCTACTACCTCCAGGCGACGGTGCGAACGACGAACAGCGACGACATCGTCGGAACGCGCCCGCAGCTTCGTGTTCCCGATCAGGGCGTCGAACGGGAACTGTCGCCCATGCCGGGCCTCGAGCGAGACGTCGAACGGCTCCTCCGGAAGACGTTCTTTCTGGACTGTCTGGCCCGCAACGTCGGCCCGTACGGCACCCAACTCGCCGAATCCAGCCTGCTCGATGTCCTCGAACTCGACGCCGAACGGCTCTACGATGCGACGCCCGCGACGCGGCTCGCGACCTACCTCGACGTCCCCTACGAGGCGGTCGAACACCGCCTTCCGGAGTGGCACCTCGCGACGTACGTCGCTCCCGAGTACGAAACCGCCGAGACGCTGCCGTTCCTGCTCGATCGGATGAGCCTGCTGTACACGCCCCGCACCTCCGAGCTCGAGGGCCAGGAGCTGATCGAGCGCTCCCTGACCGACTTCTACCGCGGCGGAAGCGGCTCGCCGGGCGGAGCCCACTCCGGACAGGTCGCGTCCGTCGACATCGTCAAACCCGATCTCCGGGACGCGCGAGTCCACGGCTGGCTCGCCGACGGCGTCCCGATCGACGTCTTCAAGTCGACGGCCGCGGCCTACCACAACCGGCTGTCGTACCTCGAGCGCTCGAGCGAATCGACCTCGATCTGCGTCATCCTGAACGATCCCGATATGGCCGGCGAACACGACGACGTCGCCGAAATCTACCGGCGGCGATCGGACGAGGTCCGGATGGACGTCACCGTCGAGGAGGGGTTGACGCGAAACGAACTCGCGACGGTGTTCGAAAGCGAGTACGACTTCGTCCACTACATCGGCCACTGCGAGACCGACGGTCTCCGCTGTACCGACGGGACGCTCTCGGCCTCGAGTCTGGAACAGTGTTCGGCCCAGACGTTCTTCCTCAACGCCTGTTGCTCCTACTACGAGGGGATGGAGCTGATCGAGAAGGGGAGCGTGGCGGGCGCGGTGACGTTCCGGAAGGTACTGAACGACCACGCGATCAAGGTCGGATCGACGTTCGCCAAACTCCTCGTTCACGGGTTCAGCATCGAGCGCGCGCTTCGACTCGCCCGCCGTCGGATCATGATGGGCAAGGACTACGCCGTCGTCGGCGACGGCACGCACTCGCTCACCCAGAGCGACAGCCGGCTCCCGACGACGATCATCCTCGAGGAACTCGAGAGCGATCGATACCTGGCAACGTTCGACTGTTACTCGACGCGCGCGACGGGATCGTACTACGTGCCCCACGCGACCGACAGCGAGTACGCCTACCTCTGTGGAAACGAATCCAGTTTCACGCTGGACCGGTCCGAACTCGTGTCACTACTGAAGGATACTGAATCATCGGTTATTTACGACGGCGATATCTACTGGTCCGGAGAACTGTGGTCGCAGTTCGTTTAGCGGTTACGGGCCGCTGTACGTACTGACGCCGCTCGCTCGAAGGAGCGGATGATTGTCGCCGTCGTTTCGTAGTCGTTGTTCGACACACGCCTGCACCGCATCGATTAGGTCACCAATTGCACCCATGCAGCCCTACAATAACAGAAGGTGAACATAAGTTTTGTCGTAATTTCAGATATAAGTATAGATGGTGCGACCGATAATAATAATTTGCTGCCATATATTATAAAAATGAATTAGGGGTCGGACGTCTACTACGCGTCCTAATCCGACGACGGCCCCGCCATCACCGCGCTCAGTCTCGACGGAACCCGTCGGTTCTGCCGTGAAAACGGCCACCAAAATTAAGTAACTGTACCTCGTTTACTTCTGTATTGGCATGACCTCGAATTTACTCAATCACCAGATTGACGATATCCTCGAATCGGTGCTCGAAGACGCCAGCGGCGATGTGTACATGGTAAACCCATCTCGAGACGCCATCGAGCAGTTCGTCTCGGTTGCGACGAACTTCGACGGGGAACTCCCGTCGGTGCACATGCTCGCCGACGAGCGAACGCTCAAAGACGTCATGGACGACTTCATCGTCGCCTCCAACGCCGCGGACCTCGTCAGCCAGGGCGCGCTCTCGCTGCGTACCCTCGAGGAGGCCCCCGAGAACTCGCTGCTCGTTACCGAGGACAGCGTTGTCGCTATCGTCCACGCTAACGACCGCGTCGGCGGGCTCGTCACCGACGACGAGAGCTTCGTCGCCGACACCCACGACGCCTACGCGACCCGCTGGGAGGACGCCTCGCAGTTCAACCTCCGGACGCCGCCGATCACCGACGTTCGAAACACTCTCTCCGATGAGATCAGCGCCGGCGCCGAGGAGGACTTCTCGGCGATCCTCGACTCGCTCGAGACCGCCCGCGGCGACGGCGACGGCCTCGACGAGGTCACGATCTCGCTGCTCGTGGCCGCGAAAAACGAGGCGCTGCTGTACGACATCAGCAAGTGGGGCGAGGACGTCGGCATCGCCAGCAAAGCGACGTTCAGCCGCACGAAGACCAAGCTCGAGGATATGGGCCTGATCGACACCGAGAAGGTTCCCATCGACGTCGGTCGCCCGCGCCTGCGCCTGAAGATCGGCGACGAGCGACTCACCGAGGCCGACAACGGCCAGCTCGCGACGGTTGCACAGTCGATCCTCAACTAACAACCTTTTACTCTGTCGTTCGAGAGAGCTTCGCTCTCTCGTGATCAAGCGAACCCTTCGGGTTCGCGGACCTCGCGGGATCGAAGATCCCGCTCAGTGACGAAAGACGCCAAAGGCGTCTTTCGAACCACGGTCTATCGCGGTCGCGAACCGTCGCGACCGCGATGTCCCTCGATAACATTTCGATCAAAAGCACTCCTCCCTCCGTTCCCTCGCTCCGTAGCGGCGCTTCGCGCCGCATCGTCGCTCGTTCACATCGGTCGTCGGCCCGCTCGCTCACCCTCCGGGTTCGCTCGCGGTCGGTTACGGTGTGACCACCTGTCCTTCCCCGAGTCGCGCGCTCGCCGAAGTTCGGCGAGCACGCTCCCGGCCGTAATCTGTTGCTCGAGGGTTGGGCGGGCGAGCGCGTGACGCAAACCCCAAGTCGGGCCGAGAGAGAGATCGAGTATGTACGAGGCCGTCCGCGCCCACCCCGAGGGAGCAAGCACGGTCGCCCGGCTCGCGAAGCGGGCGGCCGACTACGGCTACGAGGGCGTGGTCGTTCGCAACCACTCCGGGACTCGAGCCGACTACGACGCCGACGCGATCGCCGACGAGTACGGGATCGACGTCGTCGACGGCGTCGAGATCCGGGCTGACGACCCACAGGAGGCCAGTGGCTCAGTCGGGAACTACCGATCGACGCGGACGATCGTCGCACTCGAAGGCGGGACGAACGCTCTGAACCGCTTTGCCGTCGAGCAAGCGAAGGTCGACGTGCTGGCGGGCCCGATGGCCGGGAACGGCGACGTCAACCACGTGCTGGCGAAGGCGGCCGTCGAGAACGGCGTCCGCATCGAGTTCGATCTCTCGGGGGTCCTTCGAGCGAGCGGCGGTCGCCGGGTGCGGGCGATCCAGTCGCTGCGGAAACTCGAGGAGATCGTCAGCTACTACGACGCGCCCTACGTCGTCAGCGCCGACCCGCACTCGCACCTCGAGCTTCGCGCCCCGCGGGAACTCGAGGCGCTGAGTGAAGAGATCGGTCTCTCGAGCGAGTTCGTCGAGGAAGGTTTAGCCGAGTGGGGGCGACTGGCCGAGCGCAATCGTCACGTCCAGTCCGAGTCGTTCATTGAGCCGGGGGTCGAACGGGGAACGTATGAAGAAGAGTCCTGAGGAACACGCCGCCCGCTTCGACGAGAAAGCGAGCGAGTACGACGAGTCGAAATCCGACGAGTACCGCGCCTGCGCGAACCTGGTAATCGAACACGCCGCGCCCGACGCCGAGGACGTCGTCCTCGATCTGGGAACCGGAACGGGCGCCATCGCGCTCGCGCTCGCGCCCGACGCCGAGCGGGTCGTCGGCCGGGACATCAGCGAGGGGATGATGGACGAGGCGCGAGCGAAAGCACAGGAGAAGGGCCTCGAGAACAGCGCTGGATCGCAAGACGATACAGCTGGCTCACGGACTCTCGAGTCCGTGAACGTCGAATTCGACCGCGGTACCTTCCGCAAGCCCGAGTACGACGGGCCCGTCGACGTCGTCACGTCGAACTTCGCGATGCACCACCTCTCGGACGAGGAGAAACGGGAGGCGATCGAGGTGATCGCCGGCCTCGAGCCCGACCGGTTCGTCCTCGGTGACGTGATGTTCTTCGGCGAGCCTGACCCCGAGGCGCCGTTTTACTCGCCCGATGTCGACGACCCGGCGACCGTCGGCACCCTCGCGGACGCCTTCACGAGCGCGGGTTTTTCGCTGACGGCCGTCGAGCGGGTCCACGACCAGGTCGGCGTGCTGGTCGCCGAGCGGAGTCCGGTCGCCGAGACCGAGGCTCCCGACGCGGACTCCGGCGAATGAAACACCTCCCGAAACATCTCCAGCCCCGGTGGCGGTACCTCGTCCTCGAGCTCGAGGGCTGGCCCGACGCCGAGATCGGTCGGCGGGCGTTCCAGCGGGAGTGTTGGTACGCGGGTCAGAACCTGCTGGGCGATCCGGGAAGCGCCGCGGCCGATCTGACGGTCGTTCGCTTCGAGTTCGACGACGGAAACGGCTCCGCGATCGTGCGAGTCCACCGCGGCGAGACCGAACCCGCGAGAGCGGCGATCGCCTGTATCGACGAGATAGACGGCGATGCGGTCGGAATTCGAGTCCGCGGTATCAGTGGCACGATCCGTGCCGGTGAAGAAAACTATTTAGGACGCCGCCGGCAAGAATCGAAGGAGAGAAACGTCGTGTTCCGGAACGAGGAGCGAGTCGCCGTCGTGCGCGACGGGTCTGCAGACGTGCGACTCGATGATGCGTTCGTGGGCGCGACAGACCTCGATTGCGATTTCGCGTGATACTATGCAGGGACAACAACAACAGCAGGCGTACGACCGCGGCATCACGATCTTCTCGCCCGACGGCCGACTCTACCAGGTCGAGTACGCTCGCGAGGCGGTCAAGCGGGGCACAGCAAGCATCGGCGTGCGAACCAGCGACGGCGTCGTTCTCGCCGTCGACAAGCGAGTCCCCTCCCCGCTGCTGGAGGACTCGAGCGTCGAGAAGATTCACAAGGCCGACGACCACGTCGGCATCGCGAGCGCCGGCCACGTGGCCGACGCCCGCCAGCTGATCGACTTCGCCCGTCGACAGGCGCAGGTCAACCACCTCCGCTACGGCGAGCCGATCGGCGTCGAGACGCTGACGAAGGAAGTCACCGACCACATCCAGCAGTACACCCAGGTCGGCGGGGCGCGACCGTTCGGCGTCGCCCTGATCGTCGGCGGCATCGACAACGGCGAGCCGCGACTGTTCGAGACCGACCCCTCGGGGACGCCCTACGAGTGGAAGGCACTGGCCGTCGGTTCCGACCGGGGCGAGCTCCAGGAGTATCTCGAGGACAACTACGACGACGAGGCCGATCTCGACGGCGGCATCGCCCTCGCGCTCGACGCGCTCGCGTCGGTCAACGACGGCTCCTTGCTGCCCAGCGAGGTCGGACTCGCGACGATCGACGTCGAGAGCGAGTCCTTCGAGCAGTTCGACCACGACAAGATCGAGACCCATCTCGAGGAGAACGACCTGCTCGACGACGGCGAGGACGACGAAGCAGACGAGTAATCGCTGAAACGCCGGCAGGAAAAGCTCTTTTACCCGGCCGGAGGTATGCTCGGGTATGATATCGCTCGACGAGGCGGTGACGGCGCGACTCGAGTCACACGGGGCGCGGTTCGAAGTGCTTGTCGACCCGGACGCGGCGCTAGCGATCAAACGCGGCGACTTCGAGGGCGACCTCGAGGACGTTATCGCCGCCGAGGACGTCTTCGAGAACGCCTCCCGCGGGGACCGACCCGCCGAGGACGACCTCGAGAAGGTCTTCGATACGACCGATCCCCTCGAGATCATCCCCGAGGTGATCAAGGAAGGGGAGATCCAGATCACGGCCGACCAGCGCCGCGAGATGCAGGAGCGAAAGCGCAAACAATTGATCGACACGATCACGCGCAACGCGGTCAACCCGCAGATGGACAACGCGCCCCACCCTCCGGAACGGATCGACAACGCCCTTGAGGAGGCCGGCTTCACCGTCGACCCGATGGAACCCGCCCAGCAGCAGGTCGACGACGCACTCGACGACCTGCGACCCGTGATTCCGATCCGGTTCGAGGAGGTGACGATGGCGGTCCAGATCCCCGCCGAGCACGCCGGCAGCGCGCAGTCGAAGATCCGCGAGTTCGGCGACCTCGAGCGCGAGGAGTGGCAAGCTGACGGCTCCTGGATCGGCGTGCTAACCTTCCCTGCCGGACTACAGAACGAGTTCTACGACACCGTCAACGAGCACTCGAGCGGCGAGGCCGAGACCGAGCTCATCAAGGACAAGGACGACCTCAACACGCGGTAGGCCGCGTCGCCGTTCTTCGTTCCGATGCGAGCTCCATCCACGTTTTTCGGTCGTGCACTGGATTCAAGACGATCCGCCGCGTATCACGGGGTATGCTCCGCGACCGTTCAACGGAGGTGTTCGACCGCCATCAGTAGCGTCTCCGGACGCGCTCGTCGCTCGAGCGACGGCCCCGGAACGACTGCGGTCGACCGCACCGACGACGAGCGATCCGTCTCGAGCGACCACCGCCCGACCTACACACGAGGACCCGCATGAACGCGATCATCGCCAAACGAGTCGACTCCGGCACACCAGACACTACCGAGATCCGCGAGCTCGCGGCGGCGGCCGGTTACACCGTCGTCGGCGAAGTGACCCAGTCCCGAACCGCCGACGCGGCGCTCCAGCTCGGTGAGGGGAAAGCCGAGGAGCTCGCCGAGGTCGCCGACCGGACCGAGGCGACGACGGTCATCTTCGACAACCGGCTGGGCCCCTACCAAACGTACAATCTCGGCCAGTTGCTTCCCGAGGGCGTCGAGGTCATCGACCGCTTTACCCTGATCCTCGAGATCTTCGGTCAGCGTGCCCAGACCCGGAAGGCCCAGCTCCAGGTCGAACTCGCCGAACTCCGCTACGAGCTCCCGCGAGCCGAGGCGAAAACGAGCCTCGCCAAGCGCGAGGAACACCCCGGGTTCATGGGGCTCGGCGAGTACGACGAGAGCCGCGAGCGGGACATCAAAGCCCAGATCAGCCGGATCAAGGACGAGCTCGAGCAGATCGAGCAGACCGAGGAGCACCGCCGAGAGCGGCGGCGCGACTCCGGGTTCGATCTGGTCGCTCTCGCCGGTTACACCAACGCCGGCAAGTCGACGCTGCTTCGCCGGCTCGCGACCGACCTCGAGGTCGAGGAGAACGAGGACCTCCACCCCGATTTGGACGCGACCGCCGAGTCCCAGGACCGGCTGTTCACGACGCTGGGGACGACGACCCGGAAAGCGGACATCGAACCGCGGGACGTCTTGGTCACCGACACCGTCGGCTTCATCAGCGACCTCCCTCACTGGCTGGTCGAGTCGTTCAAGTCGACGCTTGACTCGGTTTATCGGGCGGATCTGGTCTTACTCGTCGTCGACGTCAGCGAGGACGTCGACGAGATCCACGAGAAGCTCGTCACCTGTCACGACACTCTCTACGAGCGCAACGAGGCGCCGATCGTCACGGTACTGAACAAGGTCGACAAGATCGACGACGAGGAACTCGAGCGCAAGACGGAGGCGCTTTCGGCGCTGGCTCCGAACCCCGTCGTCGTCAGCGCGGCGGAGGGAACCAGCGTCGACGACCTGCTCGAGCGCATCGATCGGGAGCTGCCTGACTGGGAAGAGGAACGACTCGTCCTGCCGATGACCGACGACACGATGAGCGTGGTCTCTTGGCTCCACGACAACGCCCACGTCGAGGACGTCACCTACGGCGACGAGGACGTCCTCGTCGCCTTCGAGGCCCGGCCCGCGGTCATCTCGCAGGCGCGCTCGAGAGCGAGCGAGCTGCAGACGGCCGCGGCGGAGTCGGCGTAGCTCGCCGCTCGAATCCGTCCCGCGAGAAAGCACTTGGTATCGCGGTGAGGACGATCGGTATGAGCGAACGGACGAGACGCGAGTGGCTCGCGACGGTCGGTGCGATCGGCGTCGCGGGTTGTTCGTCGGCGAGCAACGGCTCGGAGTCGGACGACGAGCCGACGATCGACACGACATCTCCGGACGGGTGGCCGGTTGCCGGTCGCGATGTAACGAACACGAGACACTCGCCAGCCGACGGACCGAAGAACGACGTCGAACCGCGGTGGACGTTCGACGGCGTGTCACTCGAGTTCGACGATCCGGCACTCGCCGTCGCCGACGGAGCCGCCTACGTCGGAACCGAGAGCGGCCAGGTCCGAGAGCTGGATTCCAAGACCGGCGACGGGTCGACGCTCGTGGACCTGAACGACGGCGAGCACCGATCCGACGACGTTCCGATCCGGGCGGTGACGGCAGCCGGCGATCGGCTGTACCTCGTCAGCGACGGCGTGTACGCGGTGGACGCAGCGACGGGCGAAGAGCTGTGGACGTTCGAGGAGACGGCGCTGGAGTCCGGATCCGGAATCGAGACGCCGGCGGTGGTCACCGACGGAACGGTGTACGCCGGCGGATACGGCCTCTACGCGATCGACGCCGCGAGCGGCGAGGAGCGGTGGCACTTCGAGACCGAGACGCTTCCCGAAACGGCTGACGGGTTCGACGGCTCCGTGGGCTGGCTGGTCTCGAGTGCGCCGGCGGTCGCCCGGGGAACGGTCGTCTTCAACACGGCGCTATCGATCCTCTACACAGTCGACGTCGAGACCGGCGAGGAGGCGTGGTCCCTCGAGGGAGCTGGTCGGCTCCGAGGGACCCCAGCTGTCGACGTCGATGCGATCTATCAGGCCGAAGACGGCGGCGTCTCCGCGATCGATCTCGAAACCGGCGAGAGGCGCTGGCGAACCGAGATGTCAGAGCTGTTCGTCCGAGGGTCACCGACGGTAGCCAACGATACCGTCTACATCGTCGGAGGGCCGTTGGTCGGGTTCGACGCCGAAACCGGTGAGGAGCGCTGGCACGTCGACCCTGACTCCGAGTACGAGCGAACGGTCACTTTCGGTCGAACGAGTCCGATCGCGACCGACGAGACCGTGTACGTCGCCGAGGACGATCGGAGCGCGGTGTTTGCGGTGTCGGTCGCGGACGAGACCGTTCGCTGGAGTACTGAGCCGACCGACGGCATCGGAACGCACGGCGGGTTGGCGCTCGCGGACGGTCTCGTCTACGCGATCCGCGGCGACGGCACCCTGGTCGCGCTCGAGGAGGGATGAGCGACGGCAAACACCCACTCGGGTCCCCGTCGGCCGTCGAACGCTGCCGCAATCCCTTCAATATAAATCATTGAGTTGAGTCGCATACGGTATGGAACGCGTTGCAATCATCGGTGCCTCGATGACCAAGTTCGGGCAACGTGAGGAGTGGATCCAGGAGCTCCTCGCAGAGGCGGGACTCGAGTGTCTCGAGGACGCGGGCGTCGAGGCGGACGACGTCGAACACCTGTACGTCTCGAACATGGCCAGCGGCGAGTTCGAGGGGCAGACCGGCGTGATGAACGGACTGGCCCACGACATCGGCGCGCTGCCGGCGTACACCCAGCGCATCGATCAGACCAGCTCGAGCGGCGGAGCGGGGATCTACGCCGCCTGGCAGTCGGTAGCAAGCGGGGCGAGCGAGATGACGCTGCTCGTCGGCGGCGAGAAGATGACCCACCGGACGACCGGCGAGGCCACCGACGTCATCGCCTCCCTCACTCACCCCGTCGAGTACAAGACTGGCGTGACGCTGCCCTCCTTTGCCGGGATGACCGCGCGTCACTACCTCGAGCGCTTCGACGCACCGCGGGAGAGTCTGGCGAAAGTCGCCTCGAAGAACCACAAAAACGGCGTGGACAACCCCCACGCACAGTTCCAGAAGGAGGTTGACGTCGACACCGTCCTCGAGTCGCCGATCGTCGCCGACCCGCTGCGACTGTACGACTTCTGTCCGATCACTGACGGGTCGGCCGCGCTGATGCTGTGTCCCGAGTCGGTCGCCCAGGAGTACACGGACGACTACGTCGTCATCTCGGGGATCGACGGGGCGACCGACACGCACGTCGTCCACGAACGCGAGGACCCGACGGTAATGGGCGGAGTCGTCGAGAGCGGCGAGGGCGCCTACGAGATGAGCGGGCGGGAGCCCGAGGACGTCGACGTCGCCGAGCTCCACGATATGTTCACCATCCTCGAGTTCCTGCAGATGGAGGGACTGGGCTTTGCCGAGCAGGGGGAGGCCTGGGAGCTCGTCGAGGAAGGGTACACCGAACGGGATACGGGCGAGCTTCCGGTCAACACCTCCGGCGGGCTCAAATCGAAGGGGCACCCGCTTGGCGCGAGCGGCGTCGCTCAGGGCGTCGAGATCTACGAACAACTGATGGGCGAGGCCGGCGATCGACAGGTCGACGCGGAAGTCGGACTCTGTTGCAACGTCGGCGGTTTCGGCAACTGCGTTATTACGACGATCATGGAGGCAGCACAATGACGATGGAAGCAACGCGGTACGACGACGGCACGATCAGCTACCCCGGTCACCCGCGCAGTCGGAGCGGCGCGGAACCGGTCGAGACGATTGATTTGAGCGAGTACACCGCCGAGATCGTGACGTGGACGACCAGCACCGCGACGCCGCCGGGGGTCCGGGAGCCGAATCACCTCGCGATCGTCGAGTTCGACGTCAGCGACGCGGTCGACGACGGCGAAGGCGTCGAGACGTCGGTTCGGGCGCTCGTGCAACTCACTGACGACGAGGCGGAAACCGGCGACGAGGTCGAACCCGTCTACACCGAGGAACTCCGCGAGCCCGGCGCCGGCATCAGGGAGCCCGACAGCCAGGACTGGGACGGCTACCGGTTCGAGCCGGTCTGAGGATCGTCGTCTCCGGATTCGTCGTCCTCCGCCCGCTCGTTTTCGTCGGTTGCTTCGTCCGCTCGCTCGTCCTCCGAATACCGATCCTTGAGCGTCTCGAGCTCCGCGTCCACGTCGACGCTCGAGTCGGACTCGTCGCCGTCCTCGTCCGTCTCCGTCGTTCCGTCGGGCTGATCGATATCGATCCGGATCGGTCCGTCCTCGTCGGATTCGTCACGACCCTCGACGGCGCGTCGCAGCCGCCCGTCGACCTCGTCGCGAAGCTCGCGCGCCTCGACGAGCAGCTCCCGAGCGTCCTCGTCGGCGGGCAACGAACCGTCGGCGGCCGCCCGCTGAAGCTCCGCGAGAACGGTATCGAGCTGCGAGAGCGTCGCTCGGCGCACATCGTTCGCGCGCGTTCCGGCGCGGCCGGTGCTCTCGTCGACGCGGTCGCGGACCTCCCGTTCCGTGCGGACGATCTCGAGACCGCGCTGGAGGGCTTCGAGGGTGCGGACGCTCGATTCCAGCGTCGCCACCAGCGCCGGGATCGCGACCTCGTCGGCGACCCGGAGCAGCTCGCGCGGGGTCGGCGGACGGGGCGCGGGAAACCGAGGCCCGCGGCGGGACGGCTCCTCGAGTTCGGTCCGTAACTCCTCGATCGTCCGCGTGAGCTCGCGGATCGCGTTCGCGAGGTCGTCGTCAGGGTCGGAATCGGTCATACTCGTCCTACGAGGGCCGGAACCAAAAGCCGGGCGTTCGGACTGGTCGGAAAACCGGACCTCTCTCTCGCGAGGAACCAAGCGCTTTTGCCCGACTGGTACCCCTACACTGGTGTGCGAATCGAGAACAGCTTCATCCCGGTCCGGGGCGTCGGGGAGACCACCGAGCGGCGGCTCTGGAAGAACGGGGTTACTCACTGGGAGGAGTTCGACGGCAGCGTCGTCGGCGACACGCTCGCCGACCGGATCGAGACGTTCATCGACGAGGGATGGACTCACCTCGAGCGCGGCGACGTCTCGACGTTCGCCGAGGCGCTGCCGGCCGCGAGCCGGTGGCGCCTCTACGAGAACGTCCGCGAGGAGACCGCCTTCCTGGACATCGAGACGACCGGCCTGAGCGCCGATCGCAACGACGTAACGACGGTGTCGATCCACCGCGGCGACGAGACGAAGACGTTCGTTCAGGGACGGGACCTGACCGCGCGGCGCCTCGAGGCGGAACTCGACCGGTCGGCGTTGCTCGTCACGTTCAACGGGCAGCGCTTCGACGTCCCCTTCCTCGAGACCTGCTACGACCTCGACGTGACGGTTCCCCACGTCGATCTCATGTACCCCTGCAAGAAGGTGGGGCTCGACGGCGGGCTGAAGGCGATCGAACGCGAGTTGGGGATCGGTCGCGATATGCCCGACCTCAGCGGTCGGGACGCAGTTCGGCTCTGGCACGAGTACGAGGCTGGTGACGACGCCGCCCTCGAACGACTCGTCGAGTACAACCGCGCCGACACGGAGAATATGAAGCCGCTACTGGAGACGGTCGCCGACCGACTCCACGAGTCGGTGTTCGAGACGGCGTGTCGGGACGCGTAGCCGTCGCTCGTCGTACGAATGGGACAGCTGAGAACGTACGATTACGTCGGTTCGAGCGGTCCAGTACTCACTCGAGTTCTCTGACGTCGACGTCGCCCTCGCTGGTTACGACGACGTGGTAACCACAGTAGTCGAACTCGATCCGTCCGCTGGCCCTGTGCTTTCCGTTCTCTCGGGGGGAAAACAACGAATCGAGCGCCTCGGGGTTGATGACCTCGTAGAGCGCGTCGTACTCCGGCGGTTCGATGTCGGTCGGCTCGACACCCTCTCGTTGGGCAATAGCGGCGACGACCTCGTAGCTCAACGACGCGGCGGAGGCCGTATCGGAACGGTCGACTGAGAGTAGCATTGGCCGGAGTCTTTCTGCCGGCATATATAAATCCACTGTACTCACCTCGTTTTTGGTGTCGAGTTGTGTCCAATGTAGTGCGAAATAGCACAATACTAGCCAGTTTAGTACACTAAATTCAGATCGAACTTGTGACTCTCTTTTTCCGATTGGAGAACGCTGAGAAATCAGTCTTTCCGACGCTGTGCGGTAGATTCGCGGCGAAATCGCTCTGCCGTCGAAACTGCGAAAGAACGATCCACCCGATTCGGTCTCGAGTCCCTTCCCGAACTCACGTTAGCTGCGGTCGTCGATGCCCTGGGGCAGGTCGTTGCCCTGGAAGCTGACGCCGCTGGAGCCGCTGCGGACGTGAACCGACGTGCTGCCGTCGTCGGCTCGCGCGTAGGTGTTCTCGATGTCGACGTCGTTCGCGTTGTGAACGATGATCGGGATGTGGCTGGTTTCGAACTCGCTGTTCGTGACCTCGTAGTTGCTGCCGCGGAGCTCGAGCCCGCGCCGGTTACCGCTGCCGAGCTGCTCAACGGAAACTCCGTCGAACTGGCAGTTGTTGCGCTCACAGAAGATCGCCGGCTGAATCGGGGAACCGCTGGCGCTGCCGACGACGTTGACGTCCTCGAGCGAGACGGCGCCGGGACTGTCACCGAGGATGCGGAAAGCGTAGGCGCTGCCGTTGATCTCGACCTCCGAGTTTCGGAAGTCGACCGCGCCGGCGCCGCTGTCGATCCGGACGGCGGAGCTCTGTCCACCGGCCTTGATGAGCGTGTTCTCGATGGTGGTTGAGTCCACACCGTTCATGATGCGGATCGACTCGCCGTTCTGGTTCGGCGTGTCGAGCGTGACGTTCGAGAGTGTGTAGCTTCCGTGGTCGAGACGAACCGCGTGCTGTCCCTCCGCGCCCGTCGGGTTGTCGTCGACGACGAGGATCGCGTTCGAGATCGATCCCTCGCTTCCGCTGAGGCGAACGGAGGCGGTCGCGCTGTTTTCGTACCAGCCGCCGTCGATGTCGATCCCGCCGTTCTCGCCCGAGGCGTACAGCCCGTTGTCCGGGAATCCACCGAGTACACAGTCCTTGAACGTGATGTGGCCCTGGTGGTTGCCGTTGAGCATGATCCCGGTCGCGCCGCGCCATCGGCCGCCGTGGGGCGTATCGTCGACGTGCTGTCCGCCGTCGAACGCACGGAAGCAGTCGACGATTCCGACTCCGTCGGGGTCGGTGATGTTGAACAGGCCCGGGCCCCAGGTTCCGCTGTCGTGGACGCCGTGGATGAAGACGTCCCGGACGACGAGTTCGTCGCTGACCTCCGCGCTGATTACGCGAATACCCGTGTTAGAAGCGGTCTGATCGACGTCGAAGCCCTCGAACCAGACGGACCCACCCGGACTCCCGCTGGTTCCCAGTCGGAACAGGCGGTACTGCGGCCCGTCGAAGGAGCTGTAGTTCGCCGGGACGATCGTCGCACCGTCGCCGACGATACCGACGTTGTTGAAGCCGGTGATCCGAACCTGGGAGTCCATGTAGTACTCCCCTTCGGGGAACCGAAGCAGCGTATCGTCCGCGATGTTGTTCTGTACGACGGAGGTGATCGATTCGTTGCCGTTCGGATCGGCACCCGCTTCGACCATATCGACGACGTTACTGTAGTCGCTCTCGCTCGCACTCGCATCCGTAGACGCGGACGCCATCCCCGCAGCGGAAAGCGTTCCGAGCCCGGCAAGACATCCCTTCAGATACGTCCGTCTACCTGTCAGCCAGTTACCAGAGTCGTTCGACATTACGATTTGTCGTACAAACGGGTCGGTTATACATATACTCGAAGTAATTTGACGTGAAAGTATCTCAGCTCGCGAACGACCCTTCTCAACAGTTTCAATCCCGGTGAACCCGGCTGAGGCGTCCTCAAGCGGGAGAAACGCGAAATCAGAAATTATCGCGGAAATAAGAGTGCGACACCGGGTGAACCGTGGCGAAGAACAGTTTCATGAGAAATCAGGCCAAGTACTTATACGGACTAAGAAGTTGTGCCTGTCGAAACAGTCCTCCTACGGGTTTTTCACCCGGTTCAGCGGGCCGATTGCGGAACTATATCCGATCGGTCCCGAATTAGCCCGTGATGAATCGGAACGGTTCCGATGCCCGAGCGCACGTTCGAAGCGGCCCAGGGATCGACCAACGGACAGACAACTCGAAGAAAATGAAAGTCGAGCGGAACGGTACTCCGTCTCGATCCGGATGCATGTGTCTGACGAATGACCGAAAACTCGAGCCGATCGACGGTGGAGAGGCGCGCTCGTCGGCTGAAGCCGTTTGCGACGGCCAAGCCAGGGGTGGGATTTGAACGACGGTCACGGCGGAGCCGTTCTCTCCTTCAAATCTACGCGGCCGTCCGCCGCTCGCGGGATCGCTCGCGACGGCCAAGCCAGGGGTGGGATTTGAACCCACGAAGTCTCGATTACAAGTCGAGTGCATGAACCGCCCATGCTCCCCTGGCGCAGCAGTGAGTTACCGTTCCTCCTTTGAGTGTGTATCGTTTTCCGATCGGTCCTCGAGCGAACGTCGCATCGACACCCTGTACGGCTCGTACGCGCGTTCCTCGTAGAACCGCTTTGCAGCCTCGTTGTCCGACAGCACCTCGAGGATCACGACCTCGGCACCCCGGCCGGCGAGCGCCTCCTCGGCGGCCTCGAGCAGCGCGGTTCCGACCCCGCGGTCGCGGTAGGCGGGTGCGACATAGATATTCGAGAGGAGGCCGCGGGTCGCGTCCAGCTCGAGGGAGCCTCGCTCGAGGGAGTAGGTGACGAAGCCGACGATCGACTCCCCGTCGCGTGCGACGAGAAGTCCGTCGGTATGGAGGTGTCCGGCGAGCGTTTCCCGCATCGTTTCCCGGTTTGCCTCGCCGCGAACGAACGAGCCGTGGTCGCGCTGGTCGCGAGCCAGGCGCACCCACAGCTCGGTGATCGCCGGCAGATCCCCCTGCGTCGCGGGTTCGACGACCGGTGAGTCCGGAGCCATTGTCCTCCGGTCGACAGCTGCGTCCAAAAGGTCTTCTTATTCTCCGGCCGTCGAAACGACCGAAGCGGGCGTTACGAGAAGGAGGTCAAACTGACCGACAGTCCGAACAGACCAGTCGCCCGTTGGCGTCCCACAGCGAGTCGGCGAGCGAACCGCAGGCCTCGCAGACGCCCTGCGTGGAGAACTCGTCGCCGCCGTTTGGCAACAGTTCGGTCTCGAGTTCGTCGCTGGGGCGCGAGGACCGGGACTGTTCGAGGGGCCGTTCCGACTCGAGCGAGCCGTCGGCGCTGCCACCCGTTGCACCCTGGAAGGAGCCCGCGGCGGTGATGACGTCTCGCTGGGTGAGCACACCGACGATCTCGTCGTCGTTCTCGACGACCAGGTTGCGGATGTTCTGTCGGCTCATCGTCGTCGCGGCGTCGGCCAGCGACCAGCCCGCGTTGATCGAGATCACCGGGCTGGTCATGACTTCCCCGACGGTCGTCTCGGCCGGATCGTCCTCCTCGGCGACGAGGCCGAGCACGTCCCACTCGGTCATGATTCCGACCGGCTCCGAGCCGCGAACCACGAGGACACAGCCCGCCCGTTCTTCGCGCATCAGCCGGACGGTACCCAGGACGGGATCCGACTCGCTGACGCCGACGTATTCGGTCGTCAGGACCTCCCTGACGGACAGTTCCGGTTCCATATGTGTACACATCCCACGGACTGGCTAAAAACTATCTCCGGCACGGTTAAGTGAACGCGTGACAAACATACGGGATTCGACGGCGGTCGAAACAGTTGGGAAGAACGGGCGCGAGCGCACTTACCAGCCGAGTTCGACTCGGGTTCCGTCGGCGCGGCAGTCCTCGAGGGCGTGTTTGGCGGCGATACCAGCCTCGTGGGCGCTTTTCCCCCGACCGGCGCCGACCTGAAGCTCGACGTTGACTTCCTCCTGGACGTGGTAGATCGCCTCCTCGTACTCCGCCTCGCCGAGGTCCGGACAGACGACAATGACGTTGTCGCCGCCGACGAAGAAGGCGAGGCTGTCGTGGGCCCGCCGCATGTGTCGCATAAGGGAGGCGTACCCCTGCTCGATCTCGATGAACGTATCGAAGGCGTTGAGCTCGTCGGTGTACTCGCCCGTCGCGTCGATGACGTCGAAGTGTGCGATCTGGACGTCCTCGCCGGTGCGGTGGGCGTCGTCGATGGTTCGACCCTCGAGACACTCGCGTCGGTTCTTGTCCTGTGCGCTGCCGGCCTCCTGGAGCAAGCTGGTCGCGTCCGAAAGCGCCTGGACCGGGGTCGTTCCGGTCGCGACCCCGAGACTGACCGTCACCGGGTACCGGTTGCCGACGGACTCCTGGAGGAGCGCGTGATCCTCGTGATCGAGCCCGTTCGTGACGGCGATCATGTTGTCGAACCGGGTAAAAAAGACGTAGCCGTCGCGGTTGCCGACGAACTGGGAGACGTCGGCGTACAGCCGCGACTGGAGCGTCTGGAGATCGGCCTCCCGGCGCGGCTCGGGCGTCACGGTCCAGGGACCGTAGTTGTCGATCTGGAGAAGCGTAACCTGCGTGTTCGTCACGGTACCCGAACGTTTCGAACGCCGTCGTATAAGTGGTACGTAATCCAGATCCGTGATGCTACGCGGGTTTCTTTTCGGGATCGCTTCCCTCGGGGTGGTACTCCCAGAAGTCGCCGGCCCGCATCGCCGCGCCGACGGCCTTGTGCATGTCCAGCATCGTCTCGAACTCCTCGGGTTCGACGTACTCGAAGATCTCCCGCATCGGGACGACGCGCTGGTAGTTGATCCGGATCGGATCGTCGCCGTGTTCGGCGACGAACTCGTCGCGGTCCATCGGGAAGTCCTCCTCCTCGTCGACCTTGTCGGCGATGATCCGCATGTCGAACTTCCGCATTCCCTCGCTGCCCTGCTCCCCGTCGGGGTCGAATGGCCAGTCCATACTCCGAGGTGTGTGTGGGGGGCGCAAAAGGATTACCCTCCGGTCCGAGCGCACCGCGAGGGAGCTTTGTGACCGGGTTCGGCGGCGATCAGTCGTCCGCCGCGGTCTCGGCGTCGGTACGCTCGGGTTCGTCGTCCTCGAGCAGTTCCCCGCGGTGTTCGTCGAGCAGCGGTGCCCGGCCGCCGGGTTCGGGCGGCGTCTCGGTCATCTTGATCGGCGAGCCCGCGATCTCGACTCGGTCGCCGGAACCGGGCTGTTCGACCGGCACGAGCATCTCCCGATCGCGGACGTGTGGATCCTCGAAGATCTCGTCGGTGCTCTGGACCGGCGCGACCGGAACCCGCCCCTCGAGGGTCTCGACGAGCTCGGCGGTCTCGAGGCCGGCGGCCCAGTCGGCGATCTCCTCGCGGAGTTCCTCGCGGTGCTCGAGGCGGTCCGCGGCAGTGGGGTACTCCGCGGCGAGATCCTCCCGCCCCATCGCCGCGCAGACCTCGTTCCAGTGGTTCGTGCCGAAAGCCGCGATCACGGCGTGGCCGTCGCGAGTCTCGAAGGCGTCGTAGGGGAACAGCGTCGGGTGGGAGTTGCCCCGCCTCGAGGGCGCCTCCCCGGTGTAGGAGTGCTGATAGACCGCTCGTTCGGTCATGCTGAGCATCGCGTCGTACATCGCGGTGTCGACGTACTGGCCCTCGCCGGTTTGATGGCGGTGGTTGACCGCGGCGAGGATACCGATGCAGTTCAGCGTCGCGGTGAAGAGGTCGCCGATGCCGGGGCCGACCTTCGTCGGCGGGCCCTCGGCCTGTCCGGTGATCTCCATGACGCCACCCAGCGCCTGTGCGATGAGGTCGAAGGAGGGCTGACCCTGTCGGTGGGTCTCGCCCGTGCGCGGATCGCCGAACCCTCTGATCGAGGAGTAGATCAACTCCGGGTTGTACTCGGTGAGAGTCTCGTAGCCCAGATCGTACTTCTCCATCGTCCCCGAGCGGTAGTTCTCGACGACGACGTCGGCCTCCTCAACCAGCGAGAGGAAGTCCTCGCGGTCGCCCTCGTCGTTGAAATCGAGCTCGAGGCTTCGCTTGCCGCGGTTGACGCTCTGGAAGTAGCCGCCGTAGGCTTCCTCGGCGGCGTCGTCGACGAAGGGGGGGTTTGACCGGATCAGGTCGCCGCCCGGGCGCTCGATCTTTACCACGTCGGCGCCCATATCCGCGAGCAACATCGTACAGTACGGGCCGGCCAGCACCTGCGTCAGGTCGATCACGCGCAGATTCGACAGTGCGCCCATGGAGGCGACTGTCTGCGGACAGGCGCAAAAACCTTTGCAATAGATCATGAAGGTGTGGTTGTCTCTCAAGGGGGTGGTGCTAGGCTGTTTAAGGAGTATTATCATGATCAACCATTAACTTTATACGGGTATTCCTCATGGTTCTGGATACGATGTCCCGAACGGTCGTCCTCGGCGTGATCGGCTCCGACGCCCACGTCGTTGGCATCACGATCCTAGAGCAGGCCCTGAGTGCAGCTGGCTTCGACGTCGTCAACCTCGGCGTCCAGACCTCCCAGAAGGAGTTCGCGGAGGCAGCGGTAGCCCACTCGGCGGAGGCGGTACTCGTCTCCTCGCTCTACGGTCACGCCGAGCAGGACTGTCAGGGATTCCACGAGGTCCTCGAGGAGGCCGACGTCGACGCCCTCACCTACATCGGCGGCAACCTCGCCGTCGGGCAGGACGACTTCGATCAGACCCGCGCGACCTTCGAGGAGCTCGGGTTCGATCGGGTCTTCGACTCCGAGACCGACCCCGAGGAGGCCATCGCCGCCCTCGAGCGGGACCTCCACGTCACGACCACCGAGTCCGAGCGGATTACCGTCAGCACCTAACTGGTGGCTCGATGATACGAGACGAACGCATTCCATCCGACGAGCTACGGCGCATCGATGACGAGATTCGGTCCGGCTGGGACACCGGTAGCGATGCCGACTTCGAGGAGGCGATTCGCTACCACGAGTCGCTGCCGGCGAGCAAACGCTTCGCCGACGTACTCGAGTCCGCCGACGACCCCCTCCTGCAACCCCGCGCCGGAGTCCCGCGGCTTGACGACCAGATCGAGCTGCTCGAGTATCTCCACGGGGAGGGAAAGGCCGATCTGCTTCCGACGACGATCGATTCGTACACGCGCGACAACGAGTACGGGAAGGCCCAGGAGGGCCTCGAGAAGGCCCGCGAGACCGGCGAGGACACCCTCAACGGCTTTCCCGCGGTCAACCACGGGATCGAGGGCTGTCGAGAGCTGATCGAGGCAATCGACGCACCGATCGAGGTCCGTCACGGCACCCCCGATGCCCGTCTGCTGGCGGCGATCACCTTCGCGGGCGGCTTCCAGAGCTTCGAGGGCGGACCGATCTCCTACAACATCCCCTACACGAAACGCCACGGACTCGAGGAGACCATCGAGAAGTGGCAGTTCGTGGATCGGCTGGCCGGTGCCTACACCGAGCGGGGCGTGCGGATCAACCGCGAGCCGTTCGGTCCGCTGACAGGGACGCTGGTGCCGCCCTCGATCGCGATCGCGATCATGATCGTCGAGGGCCAGCTCGCCGCCACCCAGGGCGTGCGCTCGATCACGCTGGGGTACGGCCAGGTCGGAAACGTCGTCCAGGACGTCGCAGCCCTCAACGCTCTCCAGAAGCTCGGCGACGAGTACCTCCCCGACGATGTCTGCGTGACGACGGTATTCCACGAGTGGATGGGGGGGTTCCCGCCCGACGAGGCCCGCGCCAACGGCGTTATCAGCCTGGGTGGGATGACCGCCGCCATCGCACAGCCGGACAAGGTTATTACCAAATCGCCCCAGGAGTTCCAGGGCGTTCCGACGAAGGAGGCGAACGCCTCCGGACTCCGTACGACGCGACAGGTCATCGACATGGCGATCGAGCAGAACATCGACATCGACGGTATCGCGGAGGAACAGGACCTGATAGAGCGAGAAACGCGGTGTCTCATGGACACGATCTTCAGCCACGGCGACGGCGACGTCGTTCGGGGAACGATCGAGGCGTTCGATTCGGGGGCGCTCGACGTCCCCTTCGCCCCGAGCGACAGCGCGAAAGGCGCCGTGTTGCCGGCTCGCGACGACGACGGGCGGGTTCGGATCTTCGAGTGGGCCGACCTCGAGATGGACGACGACATCAAGGAGATCCACAAGGCTCGGCTCTCGCAACGCGCCAGCACGGAGGGCCGCGAGGAGTCGTTCCGGATGGTCGCCGACGACGTCGACGCGATCAGCGACGGGAAGCTCATCGGCCGTCCCCAGGGTGATGCCTGATGCGGATCGAGGGAATCCACGCGACGCCCGGCTACTCGGGTTTCTTTTTCGACGATCAGCGCGCCATCAAGGAGGGGGCCGTCCAGGATGGGTTCACCTACGATGGCGCTCCCGTCACCGAGGGGTTCGACGAGATCCGCCAGGCGGGCGAAACGCTCATCGTCGACGTCGAACTCGAGGACGGCAGCGTCCACCGCGGCGACTGCGCCGCGGTTCAGTACTCCGGGGCTGGCGGGCGCGACCCGCTGTTTCGTGCGGCGGAGTACGCCCCTGTCGTCCAAGGACCCGTCGCCGAGGAGCTGGTCGGCCGCGACGCGAGCGACTTCCTCGCGAACGCGGACCTGCTCGAGAACCTGCAACTCGAGGGGGACCGACTTCACACGGCGATCCGATACGGCGTGTCACAAGCGCTGCTGGCCGCCGGGGCGCGGGCCGACGGGACGACGATGACCGACGTCCTCGCGGACGAACTCGGCACCGAGCCGGCAACCGATCCCGTGCCCGTTTTCGGCCAATCCGGCGACGATCGCTACGTCAACACCGAGAAGATGTTCGTCAAGGGCGTTCCCGTCTTGCCCCACGGGCTGATCAACAGCGTCGAGAAGATCGGCGAGGACGGGGCAACGCTGCTCGAGTACGTCGAGTGGCTCGCCGAGCGCTCGCAGGAACTCGGCCCCGAGGAGTACGAACCCCGACTCCACATCGACGTCTACGGGATGATCGGCGAGATCTTCGGCGCTCCCTACGACCGCGACGAAGTGGTCGATTACTTCCGGGCGCTCGAGGAAGCCGCCGCCCCCTACCCGATCCAGATCGAGGGGCCGATGGACGTCGGCGACCGCGAGGCACAGATCGAGGCGATGGTCGAACTCCGCATGGGGCTCGCCGACGCCGGCGTCGGCGTCGACATCGTCGCGGACGAGTGGTGTAACACCTTCGAGGACGTGCGGGCGTTCGTCGACCGGGGTGCCGCCGACGTCGTCCAGATCAAGACCCCCGACCTCGGCGGGATCCACCGCAGTGGACAGGCGGTCAGGTACTGCGAGGGAACCGATACCCGCGCCTACCTCGGCGGCACCTGCAACGAGACGGAAACCTCCGCGCGCGCCTGCGCACACGTCGCGCTCGCGACCGATGCCGCGCAGGTGCTGGCAAAGCCCGGGATGGGTTTCGACGAGGGGTACATGATCGTTGAGAACGAGATGCGACGAACCGTCGCCAGACGAAACAGGGCCCAGCGACCGACGAACGCAGACGAGGTGACGGCCGATGACTGACGACGATTCGATCAACTGGACCGACACCGAGACGTTCGCCCGCGCGCTCGAGCGCGCCGACACCCGCGAGAAGGGGAACTTCTTCGAAGCGTTCGGGGAGGGTGACCTGATCGAACACGATCCGGGCCTGACGCTCACGCAGTGGGGCAACGAGTCCTGGATGAGCCAGACGCTGAACCACGATCCGGCCTACTGGCGGACCGACGCCGCCCGGGAGCGTGGCTTCGAGGAGCCGCCGATCCACCCCGACTACCTCACCGCGGCGACGCTGGGAATCACCGTCGAGGACCTGAGCGAGAAGGGCGGCTACTTTCTCGGGCGAACTGACGTCCGGTTTCCGGGCGCCCCCGTCTACGCCGGCACCGAGCTGCGCGTCGAAAGCGAGGTCGTCAGCACGGCGACCTCGAGCTCCCGCCCCGAGTACGGGATCGTCACCTGGCGTACTCGAGGAATGGACGCCGAGACCGACGACGTGCTGTGTTCCTACGAGCGGACGAACATGATCCCGCGGCGAGAGCCCGTCGCGACCGACGGGAGTGGAAACGCGGCGACGACCGAGGAACCCGACGGCGGCGAACCCGCGCTCCCGAGCGAGTTCGTCACGCCCGAGGGCGGCGCCTTCGAGGACTTCCTCGAGGCGCTCGAGCGCGCCGACGGGCGCGACGCCGCGGTCGCCTACCGCCACGAGCGGGGGCGCACCCAGGACGACACGACCGTCGCCGGGCTGCCGCTGGCAACGCTGAACACCGCCAAGCAACACCACAACGCCGACGTCATGGCCGACTCGCCGTCGGGCGACATCGTCACTTACGGCGACGTCACTCGGTCGACGGCGCTGGGTCACGCCCGCTCCGACGAGCGAACGTTCCGCGAAGTGGGGTTCGACGACGAGACGTTCCACACGTTCGTCACCCCCGGAGACACCGTCTACGCGTTCACGCGCGTGCTCGAGGCCGAGGACAGCGTCGAGGAAACCTCGACTAGCTCTCGGACGTGGTCCGAGGACGACCCCGCCCACGACGAGGCGGGAATCGTCCGTTTCGAACACATCGCGTTCAACCAGAACGACGAGCCGGTTTACTCCGGCACTCGAATCGCGGAGATCCGCAAGCGCTCGAGCTGAACCGCCCGCCGACCGTTTCCGATCACAGCCGACACATCCACACGCATGACCGACGATACCGAGATCCGACTCTGTCGTACGTTCCAGACCGCACCCGCCGCCGTTCCCAAGGAGGAGACGGCGAAGTACCTCGTCTCGGCGCTGGAGGCCGAGGGGTTTCAGGCGCCGGACTGGCTCGTTCCCGACCTAGAAGACGGCACCGCGCCCGATATGAAAGCCGAGGGACTCGAGAACACCATCGATCGGGTCCCTGAGTACGAGTTCCCCGGCGAGATCCACCCGCGCGTCGAGTGGGCCTACGACGACGACCGGTATCGGGAGAAGGGCCGCGAACAGATAGACCGCCTAATCGCCGAGATCGGCGACGAGATCGACGGCGTAGTCGTCCCGAAGGTGGGCCGCCTCGAGGACGTCGAACGGGCCGCCGGCGTCGTCGCGGAAGCCGAACGCGAGCACGGCTACCCCGACGGCTCGATCGACCTCTCGATCATCGTCGAGACCGGCCGCGCCCGGTCGGACCTGCGCGAGATCGCGAAGTTCGGCGCCGAGTCCCGACTCGCCGCGTTGATCTTCGGTCCCGTCGACTACGCGGCCGAGCTGGGCGGTCGCGACCTCGGCGAGGGGATGCCCCGCTGGGACGGCCTGCTCGAGGCGCTGTCGAACGAGGCCAGCGCGGGCGGGCTGCTCTCGATCGGCGGTCCGTTCGACGACCTGTTCAAAGAGCGGGCGGGGCTGACCTACTACAACGCCGACGCCTACGCCGACCAGGTCGAACACGAGACTCGACTCGGCCTCGACGGCTCCTGGTCGCTGTATCCGAAGCAGACGATCCAGGCCAACACGATCCACATGCCGACGCCCGACGAACTCGAGCGCGACGTCCACAAGATCGAGCGCTTCAACGAGGCCAAACGCGAGGGCACCGGTGCGGTGACGATCGACGGCCAGATGGTTGACGAGGCGACGTTCAAGAACTTCCGTAATACAGTCCGGACGGTGCGGGCGATCCACGACCGCAGGCCCGACCAGACCGAGGAACGCTACGACGACGAGCTGTTGAGGCGAGCGCTCGAACTCGAACTCTCCTACCGATAGCGGCCGGTTCGTCGCCGTGATTTTCGTCCGATTCCTGGCTCGAGCCGAGGTATCGTACTGCGTGGCGCTCGAGTACCCTGTAAGAGGGTTCGGCGCCTCGTTCCGTGAGAACCGTCGTCAGCTTCCGAAGCGAGCGACCGATCCGATGGGGACGAACGGCGAACGCCCCGACGCAACCGCCGTCCGCTCGTTCTCTCGGGACGTCACAGCTTGTCCCCACTTTCACCGCCAGGACGGTATGCTTCGCTGAAAACCTCCAGAACGGCCTTGAGCATCGCAAGGAGGACCGGTCCGAGTATCAGCCCCAGAAAGCCGAAGAGATAGAGTCCGCCTATCACTCCAACGAGAACGATTCCGGGATGCACGCCGGAGCCAATATCGACGAGGAAAGCACGCAAGTAGTTGTCTACGACGGAGAGGACGGTGATCCCGTACACGAACAGCAAGAGTGCACCGACCGGTTCACCGATAATGAGAAGATAACCGACTATCGGCGCCCAGACCAGCCAGATACCGACCGCGGGAAGGAAGGAAGCGACGACCATTGCGACCGTCCAGAACGCGACGTTTGGAACGTTTAGGAGGTACAACCCGATCCCGCCAAGTATCCCCTCCGCGAGCGCGACGAGGACGTGGCTAATCAGTACCGCCCACGTGACGCCTTCTATTTCGGTTTCCAGTTCCTCTCGCGTCTCGTCCCCGATCGGTGCGACCGTTCCTATCCAGGAGACTAACCGTCGCCCGTCGACGAGGAAGTAGTACAGTAGAAAGACAAGCACCAGAAGCCCCAATCCGACGCGGAAGCTCGTATCCAGCAGTCCGATCAACTCCTGGAAAACGAACTCGGCGCCTTGCTCGAGAAATCCCTCTACCTCCGCGGTCAGGAACTGCTCTATCTCGTTGACGATCGCGTCGTCGACCCCCAGTTCATGGAGGGTGTCCTGAAACAGCTCGGTAATCGCTATCCCGTCGAGCTCTTCGATAAACGAGGACACCGTTCGAAGAACGACGACAGACAGCGCAAGCAACGGGAGCACGGTAGCAACGACGCCAAAAAGGGCCACGATTCCCGCGGACACCCGCGGTGTGAGCGTGAGTACGGTTCCTCGCACCTCGAGCGTTCGATCGGCGAGTCGCTCGTGTATCGGAAACAGTATGAAGGCCAGCAGCGCGGCTGCGATGATATACTGCATCAGCGGGAGCAAAAGCAGGGCACTGATCCCACCGAGAAGTGCAACGAGAAACAGCATAAACACGACGCGAAGGTCCATACCCGCAAATTTCGAAACGACCTATTTAGACGTTAATACTTCGCCGAATGGGGTAGGCGGTATCGATGGGATTCAGCCGCTATCTCGCCGTTGTGCCCGTCTCGGATCCGAGATCTTCGAGGTATCGCTCCGGAACGTACGGTCGGACGCCGATCGGGAGCCACCGGACGACGGTTGCAGCGAGATCCGCGAGATGGCGCCTGACTGCGGTGTAGGTGACCGCGACGACGAGCGTCCCGATCACGATCCATCGAAACGCGCCCTCGAGCGTGTACAGAAGGGGAACCGAGAGCGAAAGCGACAGGAGCAGATCCGCAGGCGCCCCGTCGTACCGAACCAGCTGCCGGGGTGGGATCCACGTCCCGCGGTAATGATCGTACACGGCTCGATCGGACGTCCCCTCCCACGGGCGAAGCTCGAGTCCGCTGCCGAAGATGTCGGAGACGCAGTGGAGGGCGGCTCCGATCAGGAAGACGGCGACGGCGACGGTCGCCCCCGACGGAATCAGTACGGCGACAGCCGCCGCGACGACGGCGAGAGCGCTGTAGTACACCGGGAAGTGGAGGGTTTTGCGGTGGCCGACGTACATGTCGAGGTCGGGGAAAACCCCTCCGAACAGTCCCGCGACGAGCGCGAGGGGTGCAAACTCCGGAGCCACGAGTACCAGCGGAAGCGCAAGCGCCATTCCGCTGAGAGCGTGGGTCGGAAGCATCATAGTGTCCTACTTGAAGGGACAGAACCTCTTCAACGTATCGGGCGCTGGTTCGAAGCAGTCAGGAGCGCAGTCTCGACGAGAGGGCCGTCGACCGCTCACGGCGTCGTCTCCAAACACCTATGTGATAAAGAGCAGAAGGGGGCGAACGGAATGGCTATCGACGCGACGTTGGCCGAGTTGGTTCTCACGGTCGGTCCGCCGGTTCTCGTGGTCCTCTACTTTCTCGAGGGACTGATGGTCGGAAAACTCCTTCACCCGTCCGTCCTCCTTATTCTGTACCTCGTCGTTACGGAACCCGGTCTGCTGGTGACGACCGCCGTTGCTGCTCTTTGTGTCGTCTCGGCGACGGCGGGCCAGTTAGTGTTGTATCAGGGATTTAGCGACGAAAGCGGGGACCGAAGCTGGTTCGATCGCACCGTTCCGTATCTCGATCGACTCCCCTCCGTCGTCAGGCACCGCATCGGTACCAAGCGCATGTCGTTTATCAACCGTCAGTTCGACCGGTACGGCGGGAAAGCGATCTGTATTTCGAACGCGACCCCCGGCTTCCGAGGCCTGATGTCGGTCGTTGCGGGACTGAATGGTTACTCTCGGCACCGGTTCGTTTTTCTCTCGGCGATCGGCAACTCGATATACATGGTGATCCTCGTCGCGGTCGCAAACGGCCTCCTGGAGGCCGTTTACTTCCTCCCCGAGTACGATATTCTGTAGTCTCGGCCGCAGGAACTCGGCTGTTTTCGCTGTCGAGGCGCCCGTTCACCGCCGAAAGCGACTCCACAAGCTCGGTGCTCGAGCGGCTACGACTCCGACTCGCGAGCACCGAACTGTTTCTCGAGTTGCTCGGCGAGACTCTCGGAGACCGCCGTGAGGTACACCGTTCCCCACGTCGCGACGATGATCGCACCCAGCGTGTTGAATATCATATCGACGATCGTATCGTCGATTCCGTGTTGTGCCAGAACGGGATCGATTCCCAGGCGGAGGGCACCCTGATCGACGAAGAACTCGAGAATCTCCCAGATAACACCCATCGCGAGCACGAACACGACAGTAAAGGCGAACAGCGCCCACCGCGGGAGGTAGATCTCCCATCCATGAAGATGGACCGCGCGAAGGGTAACGTAGCCCGCAGCCGCGACGACCGTCGCCGATAGCGTGTGCGTGAGGTGGTCCCAGCTGCCGATCGCGTCGTACAGTCCTGCGGTTCCGAGCGCGTGCAAGAAGACGGCACTCGTCACCCAGAGTGCGAGTCCGGGTTCGACCGCGATGTGGTAGTCGCGGTCCAAGACGGCCGGAATAAACGTAATAACGAGCGCGAGTACGGCGTTGGTTGCGACGGGGAGCTGGAGAGTCCACACACCGTAACCGAGAACGCCGACGAGAACGACTTGCATCAGCCGTACCAGCTGCATCTGCCGATGCAGTGAGATCCCTAGTCGCTCGCTGAGGACGACCCCATCAACGTCTTCGGCTTCGGCATCGGAGACCGACGTAGCGGCCATTCGCGGATTCTCGCGCTCGCCGGCGCTGCGGAAGTAGTAGTAGAAGATCGCTCCCGCGAGGAGCCCGGCGACAGTGACGTAGATGAACTCGACCATCATCGCCGCGTTGATCGCGTCCTGGCTCCGGCCGTCGAGCAGCAGCGCCGTCCCGAACAGGACGTCGGCCGACCAGCGAACGATGTTCAACAGACCGGCCATCGCGAGGGTGAAGAGCACGGTGAGGGAGACGGCGAACCACGGAACCAGCCGAAGCGACGTGAACCGATGGAGCTCGACGGCCATCAACAGGCCGAGCGTGGCGAGCGCCAGGCTCGGCACGACGGCCGTCACCAGCGGCCGCGGAGCGAACGCCTCCCAGATGACGGGCAGACAGATCAGCGCGACGAAGTACCACGGCGGCATCAGCGTCGGATCGCGAAACTTGAGCGCCGGGATAGCGACGACGGTCATCGCCACGGCGCTGAACAGCATCGGTTCGTACCGGCCGAGGAAGGCTCCGCCGACGAAGCTCGCTGCCAGTACGACGAGCAGCAGCCACGAGAGAACCGTGTTTCGCGGTGATTCGACGAACAACGCGGTGAGTCTGTCGATTTCACTCATCTGCAGTTGAATCTGGACGGCCCCTGGGTAGAGTGACTGGTAACACGCGAGCGGCCATACGAATAACCACCATCTTTCCCACGTAAAGAGATCCCCGTTTCGTCCTCCACGAGGTCTTCGGTCAGACTGGGTGTTCGTTGCCGAGGTCGGCACTATCTAGTTGGGCCCATTCGAGGAACGAACGCGTCGTTGAGGTGGTTCAAGCTGCCGCCCGCAGACCTGATCGCTCCTCAAATCGGGTCAGTCAAAATAGGAAAGACGTTCATAAATTCATCCTTCCGTTATCTCTACGGCCGTGATCGTAATAAATAGCGACACCATGTACAGCCCGATCGCTTTCCGTTTCGCCTCCTTCCCTTGATACGGGTTGGCATGACGGGTTCGAGAACACCGGCAGGCAACATCCGTTGGGGATGGCGGTGTCCGCGGTGCGATTCGGACGTCGACGTAGGGAAGGATTCGCGGACGGACACCTTCTACTGGAGCTGCAAAAAAGACGGATGTTTGGCGATCGGTCTGGGCTTTCGGTCGCGGCGCCGCGCCCGTCTCGGCGTGCTCGAGTACCGCGAGCGCTATCGGAGTGTCTACCGCTAACCGCCCGCGCTTCGGTCGGACTACGGGTCACCACGCGGCGGCCCAAAGGCACTTGCTGTCCCGTGCGAAATCCGGGCCCAATGACCGACGAGGGTGTAGTACTTCGACTGAATCTCATTATCGGACTGCTCGTCGTCATCCTCGCGATTCAGCTGTTTACTATCCTGCCGTTCGTGATCGCGCTGGTGATCCTGTTTGCGCCTGGGCTGCTCTTGCTGTTGCACCACTCCGAATCGGCGTCCTCGGTGCGGTGAATCGGACGACGCACCTGATCCGTTCACATCGGCGTCCTCGCTGCGTTCGTCGTCGATCTCAGGGAAAAGCGGTGGGGATGGGATTCGAACTACGCGAAGACGGTCCTGCTCGCTCACTTCGTTCGCTGTGCGGGCTGGTCTTCTCTCGTTCAAATCCCACCGTTTCGCTTTCTGCTCGAGAGAGACTCCTCACTCCGTTCGTCGTTGTTCTCTCGCAGAAAGCGGTGGGGATGGGATTTGAACCCATGAGGCTTGACAGCCACCTGCTCTCAAGGCAGGCGCGTTAGGCCGCTCTGCCACCCCACCTCACCCCTACTTTCTCCACCCGTTCAAAAAGGGTTATCGGTCTACTTGCGTTCGATCGACTCCCTCTCGCCGACGCGCAGCCCCAGATCGTCGGCGATCGCCGTCGTCGTCGCTCCCGCGGAGCGCTCCGTCACCGCTCGAGCTCGGCCACCTGCGATCGTCGCACAGAGTCCGGATTCGGTCGCGATCGTCGGCAGCATCGGCGCGAATCCAACGCCGAGTCCGGCGTCGTCGGCCCGCTCGGCGAGCGTCGCCAGTTCGGGCACCGTGTCGGCTTCGGTGAAATCGATCGGCTCGCCGAATCCGGCGAAGTACGTCCGCCCGCCCGAGGAGGGACCGAGGACGACGTCGTGGCGACGCAGCGACATCGCCGCGCCGTCGATCTCGGTGCGTCCGACCAGCGGCGCCGTCGGCTCGAGCACGCCGACGTTGCCGACGTCCTCGCGCTCGAGCAGGTGGGTTACCGTGTTCCCGATCCGGGCGGCCCGTGTCGAGCCGACCTGGCGTTCGAAGCGGACGTCCTCGAGGTCACCGAGCGCCGCGGTGGCAAGCTCTCGAATCTCGATCTCGGGATCTCCCGAGAACGAGTCCGGCAGGGTCGCCTCGTCGCGGTAGTTCACGAGCAGGTCGCCGCCGCTCGCCGCGACCGAGCGAAGGGTGTCGACGACGCTCGCCTCGTAGAGCTCCAGGGCTTCGGTCTCGGTCAGGATCGTTCGATCGGCGAGCGACGACAGCACGAGTCCCTCGCGGGGCGGGGAGACGGGAACGACGACGATCATACCCGTTCTCGGGTGCCGCGGGCCTTGAACGCGGCGGCTCCCGTCGGGTCGTCCCGTCGCCGGCGTAGAACTATGTAGGTGGCCGCCACTCATCCGGTATGGACGCGCGCTCGAGTACCGGTCTGGTCGGAACGCTCGCGATCGCACTGCTGGTCGGGGTCGGCGTCGGCGGCTTCCTGGCGGGCTACGTCATTAACTCGCCGGGCGAGTGGCTCGCGCCGACGGTCGGCTCGCTGGCCGTCGCCGCGGTCGTCGTCGGTGCGCTGATCGCTCTCGGCTCCGGATCGACGCGACGGCTGGAGAACCCGTACTGGTAGCTCGACTACCGTTCTCGCCGCCCCTTCGTCTGCCTGTAATCGGAGGCCATCAGCTCCACGAAACGCTCGAGCCACGCCTGGGTCTGGGCGTCGGTCTGTTCCCGGGGCTCGATCATCGGAACGAGCTCGAATCCGCGCCCGCGGATCGTCGTCGCGTGGTCCGATTCGAGCGCGAGTTCCTCGACGGGCGTCGTGGTGTACTCGACGCCGATCTCCGAGAGTGCGCGCTCGCCGACGGGGACGATGATCTCGGGGTTGATCATCCTGATCTCGGCGTTGAGATAGGGTTCACAGTTGCCGATCTCCTCGTCGGTCGGCTTCCGATCGGGGTCGCGACACCGGGTGAGGTTCGTCAGGTAGACGTTCTCGAGCTCGGGGCGGTCGGCGGGCGAGGTCGCGTCACAGAGGCCCAGCCGTTCGAGCATTCGTCGCAGGGAGATACCGTCCTCGTCACTGTGCTCGGAGTCGTCGACGAGGAAGGGGACGCCGACCTCGTCGGCTCTGGCCGTCGGTCGTTCCCCGACGAACAGGAAGTCCGCACCGACGTCGCCGTAGCCGTGGACTACCTGCGTGCGCGTCTCACAGAGTGCCGGGCAGTTCCGGCAGTTTTCGTCCATCCCGTACGGGTTCGCGCGGGTTTGCTGGTTCGCGTCCACGATGGTATCTTGGGGTAGGGCACCAAAAGCGCCGCGCCTGGCGGCTCCGACGGCGCCAGTGTCCGAAATCGGACGGTCAGCGATCGAGTCCGCCGCGTTCGGTGACCTCGAGGATGAACTTCACGTTGCGGACGATCTCCTCGGGCGAGGTGTCTTCGCTCTCGTCGTAGAGGTCACTAGTCCGGTAGAGGATGTTCGCGAGCTGCTTGCGCTCGCTCGAGTCGCCGCGGATCTCGTCGGCGATCTCTCGGAGTGCGGCGACCCGTTCCGGATCGGGCTCGAACTCGGAATCGTCGGCGTCGGTCATCGCTCCGAGACGCGGGTTCCCTGCCCGCTCGGCTGCGAAGCGCCGCGTCGGTGGACGATCCCCGTGTTGTTCGCGACGTTCTCGGTGATCGTTCGGAACGCGTCCCCGGTCTCGCCGTCGTCGGAGACGACGGTCGGCTCCCCGCCGTCACCGCCCTCGCGGACGGTCGGATCGAGCGGGATCGAGCCCAGGAACGGCATGTTGTGGGTCTCGGCGAACTCCTCGCCGCCGCCCGAGCCGAAGATGTCGTGCTCGCCGCCGCAGTCGGGGCAGGCAAACGTCGACATGTTCTCGGCGATACCGAGCACGACGGTGTCGTGTTTGGCGAACATCTCCAGCCCCTTCCGGGCGTCGTCGAGCGCGACGTCCTGTGGCGTCGTGACGATCACCGCACCCGTGACGGGCATCGTCTGGAGCATCGTCAGCTGGGTGTCGCCGGTGCCCGGCGGCAGGTCGACGATCAGGTAATCCAGGTTCCCCCATTCGACGTCCTCGGTGAGCTGGGTGATGACCTTGTGGACCATCGGTCCTCGCCAGATGACGGGATCGTCTTCGCCGGTGAGAAAGGCCATGCTCATCAGCTTCACGCCGTACTTCTCGGGCGGGACGAGGGTTTCGTCCTCGGTGGCCATCGGCGGCTCGTCGGCGTCGAACATCCGCGGCACGTTCGGTCCGTAGACGTCGGCGTCGAACAGGCCGACCCGGGCACCCAGTTGCGAGAGCCCGGCCGCGAGGTTCGTCGCGACGGTCGACTTGCCGACCCCACCCTTCCCGGAGGCGACCGCGATGACGTTTTTCACTCCCGGAAGCACCTGTTCGTCGCCTCCGCTATCTCGGTCAGGGATGCTGGCCGAGAGGTTCGGCTCGAGCCCCTCCTCGAGGAGCAGCTTCCGGACTTCGCCGGCGATGTCGGTCTCGGTCGGGGAGTAGGGCGCCCCGAGCGCGAGATCGATGTCGACCTCGTCGCCCTCGACCGAGAGCTCGTTGACGAGCCCGAGCGAGACGATGTCGTCCTCGAGTTCCGGATCCTCGACCGTCCGGAGGCGGTCGCGAACGGCGTCTTCGTCCATACCGGAGGGAACGTCCCGCCGTCGAAAAGGGTTGTGTTCGGATACCGGAGTCCGACGGGAAGACGCGATCCGGGTTCGAGAATACGGACGGAACGGGTCGAACCGGACGACCGACGCCAAACGACAGCGGAAGAGGCGAAACCGACCTGCTTGCCGAGCGATTCCAACCGCTGTGCCGTCGGGAGACTCCAGTCGTACGTCACCGCAACTAACCGAGTTACGAGCGTTACCCCCGCACACGCCGCGGCAGCGGTTCCCCCGGTCGCCCCGAGGGTGCCCACGAGCCAGTAGACGCTCCCGCCCAGTACCGCACAGCTCGCGTAGAAGTCCTCGAGGAGGATAAACGGCGACCGATCGAGGAGGATGTCGGCGACCGCACCCCCCCCCGCCGCGTTGATCGTCGCGATCGCGACGACGCCGAACGCCGAAACGCCGGTTTCCGTTGCGACGATGGCACCGGTTGTAGCGAAGGCCGCGAGCCCGATCGCGTCCGAAACGAGCGTGATCGGGTGACTGTCCGGTGAACGTAGCACGATGCTCAGCACGATCGCCAAACTCACGCCGAGCAGGCCGAGCACGATCTCGATCGGCGACTGCAGCGCTAACGGGACGCGGGCCACGAAGATATCCCGCGTCACGCCGCCGGCAAACGCCATCGCCAGTCCCACGACGGCGATCCCGAACAGGTCGAACCGCTCCCGGATCGCCTTGCTCGACCCGACGAGTGCGAAGGCGACCAGCCCGATCGTGTTCATGACGGCGAACGGGTCGCCGAACAATACCGTAATGAGATCCTGTGTCACTGCCCGCGGCTACGGGAAAAGACGCCTTGAACGCTACGTATACGAGAGGTGTTGCGATTTCAATCCGGGTAGCTGTATCCATCGTTTCCGACGAGGGTTCGCCTCTCGAGTGTTATGTAGAGAGTGCACACGTCCCTTTTTCTCGTCGGGTTCGCTCGCGTTGCTCGCTCACCACTCTCTGCTCACGGGCGCGAAGCGCCTGTTCGCATGGTCAGCGGGACCGAAGGTCCCGCTCGACTCCAAAAATCTACGCTAAAAAGGCCGCTCGCTCCCGCTGGTCGCTCGCGGGTGCTGTGCTTGATGGCCGACCGCAGCGGTATCAGCTTCGCCTGTGCATAACGGTTCGATCGGACACGTCTCACCCGTTGAAATCGAACCGT
>PWMF01000134.1 GCA_003559215.1 Natrialbaceae archaeon | reverse complement strand
CCTCTCTTCGTTAACATCTTTTTCAACCACCGAACACCAATTAATCACCGCAACTTATGATGGTGTAACAGCCAAAATATATATAAATGGAGTTCTTGATAACTCTGAAACCGTAAGTATTACTCAAGTCAACAATCCAGCACAGGATTTAAGAATAGGGCAAATCTGGAATGAATATTACAAGGGCTCATTATCACATCCGCTTATTTTAAACAGAGCATTATCACCAGAAGAAATAACCGCCCTCTACAACCGCCAAAAGACTTATTTCACAGACCCCAAAATCTACACAGCATTAAGTGAGAGTAATACGGTAGAGCCGAGTACAGAGGAGGATTATACCGAAGCCACAAACGATTCTACAATCCCAGACATATCAGTAGACCAAGACCTTACAGGAAAATACCTATGGGCTAGACAGGAATTGAGTACAGAAACAGGTGAGAGTCCAGAATTAGAAAACTTAGAAATTGAGGTTGAGTGGGTTAGTTTTGGAGAATCAGAGGTCGTTATGGACGGGGATGATGATTTGCTAGGTGTAAAGATTCTAAACAATGGAGGTTTGTGTAGAACAGTTTTAAGAGAGGCAAGTATTAAGTTTTCAGGAAGCCATAGTTTATTAAACGAATATCTTGGTTTACATATTGGAGTTGTTAAAGCAGACACGAATATTGAATACATAGATTATGGTCGTTTTAAAGTTGTAGAAATTGAGGAGGATAGAGATACAGAACAAGTCAAAGCGAAAATGTATGACCATATGTACGATGCACTAAAAACATATGAACCTATTGTCGCATCATACCCTACTACATTAAAGGGATTTTTAGAGGGGATTTGTAATAATTTGGGCTGGACTTTAGGGACAGCGACTTTTTTCAATGATGATTTAGCAGTTGCAGAGGATTTATACGAAGGCAAGAATATGACCTATCGTGAAGTTCTTGAAGAAATAGCAGAGGCAACAGGCACGATAATCTATTTCAACACCAGTAATGAATTGACCTTAAAGAAAGTTGAGGGTGCTTCATTGGAGACTTTGGATGCCGAAGTCTTGAAGAAGTTGAAAATAGAGCCTGAATGGGGCGAGTTGAACTTCTTGAAGGTAACAACAGATTCTGGAGTTGCAATTTTAAGACAGAATGATGCAAAAGTTGAGCAGTTTGGTTTGCACGGTCTATATTTCAATAGGAATAAAATCTTAAGTCCTGATATTTATAATCAGATAGATCCTTTACTTGCTGAAATAGAGGGTTTGAAATTCACGCAGACAGAAGCGAATACAGTTGGGCTTGGTTATTTTGAAATAGGAGATATTATAACAGTGAAAGACTTGGCAAATAACGAATCTCAATTAGTAATCACAGATATTGAAATAACCTATGAGGGAGGATTGAAAGAAGTTATCAAATGCGAAAGACCAGAGAAAGAGAAGACAGACCATCAGAAAGTTGCAGGAATTATAAGAATAAATGAGTTAGGAGTTGAAAAACTTACTACTGGTCAATTAGGAATAAACACAACAATTATTATAAATGATGGAAATACAGATAGGATTGCATTAGGTAATTTAGACCTTAGTTAAATATGACAAATATAGGATTATTAGCAAGTCGCAAGGGGGTTAATGTCCTGGAAGCGGACCCTGAGGAGATTTTGTTTGACTCCCGTAAGAATACAATGAAATACAAAAGACTTAATGAGTATTCCGAGGAGATAGTCTACACTTATAATCCTGCAAGCCCTGGTCAGGTTGCCACTAAGGATATTGTCCACAATTTAGGATATAAGCCCAGGGTTTTGGGCGTGGCAAAAAATAGTGTAACAAATGAGTTCATCTCTTTCCCAGGTGAAGATATTATAATTGAGATACCCATTTTCCCTTATTTTGAGGAAAAGGCTTGGGTCGGTTGGGCTCACAAAAACAATAACACAATACAACTTGAGGTTAAATATGAAGACACTAATGCAGTAGCCCCAAAAGATGTAACTTTTTATTTTTTCTTTTTTATTTTACTTGAGGGAGAAACAGGTGTATGGGAGTAGGCCTTAGAATTTCAAAAGAAGGGGTACCAGTCCAGACTGCAACAGACAACGAGTTGAGTTATGGGGAGGGTTTTGTTACTTTGAGGATAGCTAAAAAACTATATAATGACACTGCTAGTGCGGAGACATTGAGTCATGGGATGGGATTTGTACCTATCATAATACCGTCTACAAAGGAAGTGAGGGTAACGGAAACAGATGTTATTTTACCCGCAGGTACTCGTTGCGTTGTCTTCGCAAATAGAACAACTGGAGGAACAGGTGGGTTAGTGCCAGGTAATTTTGGTGTTTTGATTACAAAAGAGGGGGTTTCAGTCCAGGATGCGAATATAGAGGATTTGGATTTTGACCTTAGGCATGAGCATCTGCAAATAGAAGATGTTTTCACTCTTGTGGCGACAATACCCGAAATAACATTCACAATGCCACCTTTTTACCAAACTCCTGTCACAGAAGCTAGGGCCCACAATATGGGTTATGTCCCTATAATAGACCCATTGGGGGAGTCTACTTTTGCAGATGATGGTAATATAAATGACTCTTCCAGGGCTGTCCCAAGGGAGTCAGGGCTTGAAGTCTATTATGCCAGTATACATGCCGACTCAACAAATGTAACCCTAACAGTGAGGAGGGAGGTGGAGCAAATAGGGACTTACCCAGAGGTTGAGTGTACTGCTACTATAATTGTGTTCAGAAATAGATTTGACGAAGAATTTGATTTTACAATTTAGACGAGACAATGGATTTATCTTAAAAACCCGTATGTTATAATTAAGTAAATTAATTAAGAAAGAATGCAAGACCCCAAATTAAACGAGAGAGAAAGTTGAATAATGCCAGCAGATAAAATAAATACAATGCAAAACAATATGATAAAGCTAAATTCTAACGTAGAGCATATGAAAAAAGACATCCGCAAGATTAACAAGAAACTGGATGAGATGTGCAAGAAGATGGAGAACGGTTTTGTCCGTAAAGATATTTACGAGGTTGAAACAGAGCACATCAAAGAGCAAATTGCCTTCTGTAAGGGGGTTATCTTTTCAGGAGGTGGGCTTTTTGCACTGTATGTCATCAATTCTATTTTTGAAATCATATAAAAATGTTTTATACATCTTTGTTTAAAAAATCAGATGTGAGGGTGACCACAGGATATTCTACTAACCATCGAGCTCTTGACCTATCGAGGGGGGTGGTTAGGCAGCCGATTTATTT
>PWMF01000181.1 GCA_003559215.1 Natrialbaceae archaeon | reverse complement strand
GTTGCTGCGAGCCGGCCGGAATTCAGCGGGCTTATGCGTGCTCCGGAGAAGTGATCGACGTCTCCACATGCGCTGGCGGTATCGAACGACGGTGCTCGCGCTCTGTCTGCTTGCGTTCTTCGTGACGTACTTCGCCAGGATGGCGATCAGTCCGGTGATTCCGTTCATCGCCGCGGACTTCGACGTCACGAACACGCAGATCGGGTTCGCCCTGTCGGGGATGTGGCTCGCATACGGGGTCTCGCAGTTCCCAAGCGGCGTCCTCGGCGACCGGTACGGCGAGAAGCCGGTTATCCTCGTCGCCGTCGGTGGTACGGCGCTGGCCAGCCTCCTGCTCGCATTCGCGCCCGCGTTTCCGGCGTTCGTCCTGTTCGCCGTGATCCTGGGACTGGTCGCGGGGCTTCACTACGCCGTCGCGACGACGCTGCTGTCGCGGACATACGACGAACTCGGCCGCGCGGTCGGCATCCACTCGATCGGAGGCCCGCTCGCGGGGCTGGTCGCCCCCGTCGCGGCGGCCTGGGTCGGCACCCGGTACGGCTGGCGCCCGGCCGTCGCGCTCGCGCTCCTCGTCGGCCTCCCCGTGTTCGCTCTCTTCGCCCTGCGGGTGCGTTCGACCGAACCGCGACGGCCCGACCAGCCGATGCGCGACCGGTTCGAGCTCGCGGCGCTTCGCGAACTGGTGACGCGGCCGGCCATCGCCTTCACGCTCGGTATCGCCATGCTCGGCACCTTCATCGTCCAGGGACTGCTCACGTTCCTTCCGACGTTCCTGATCGACTACCACGCCTACTCCGCGACGCTGGCCGGCGTCGCCTTCTCGGCGTTTTTCGTCGTCCGGACCGTCGGCCAGTCGATCCTCGGCGAGTTCTCCGACCGGTACGGACGCGACCTCGCGATCGGGATCGCGATGCTCGCGGGCACGGTCGGCGTCTTCGGGATGGTCGTCGCACCGGGGCTCGTCACGGTTGGTATCGCCGTGTTGCTGGCGGGGCTCGGCTCGAGTTTCTTCGCGGCGCTCGATCCGCGCTTTCTCGACCAGTTCGGCGACACCGAACGCGGCGCGGGCTTCGGGTTCGTTCGCACCGTCTACACCGTCGTCGGCTCCGCCGGCTCGGTCGGCGTCGGCCTATTCGCCGATCTGTTCGGCTGGGGCGTGTCGTTTCTGGTTCTCGCCGGCCTGTTCGCGCTGACGTTTTCCGCGCTCGTCGCGAACTGGGCGCTCGAGTTGGGTTACTGACTTTTTGACGTCGTGCCGTAGTCTCCCGTTTCGATTCTGTGCGGCCGCTCCTATCCGCTCATCGAAAACTCCTCGGTGTCAGTGGATTCGACGTGTAGCGGCTCGCCGTGCCACTCGATTTCGAGCTTTCCGCGCGAGAGGTACGGTGAGAGGGCGTCCGCCGACAGCAGCCCGCGGTAGCTCCCGTCGGTGACGACGGGAAGGTGTCTGACGCCGGCGGCTCGCATCGTCTCGGTCGCCGCTTCCAGCGTCGCCGTCGGTTCGATCGTCGTCACCGGGGTCGACATGATCTCCCCGACGGTCGGCTGCTCGGTCGTTTCCGCGACCATCGCGACGATATCGGACTCGGTAACGATACCGACGACGGAATTGTCGACACATACTACGAGGGCCGGAACCGCGGGACGGCGAAGGTCCTGTGCCGCCTCCGTTGCGGACAGGTCGGGCGACACGGTCGGCGGGGCCCGAACCTCAAGGCCGCTGACTGTCATCTCGATCATAAGTGCTTAATGGCAACACACGCCACTATATATCTCCACTGGACATATGGCCTTGGAGTACTAGAATTACTAGTGGTACTTAACGGAGCTTGGCTGATTGGTGGAAAAGTAGTTGGTTCTATCCGAGGCCGTGGGCGGGCAGCGGTTCGCCGTTCGTTCTCGGACGCGTGCTCGAGCAGCGATTTCTCGGCGAGCGGTCCTTCGAGAAACCGCACTGACTCGGAAACGCTGGCATCGAGGGGGACTACCAAGTTCGGGACGGGTGACCCAGAGAGTCGTCAGGCGGCCACGCTTCGCGAGAGGCCCTCGAGCGTCACCGTCTGGTCCCGTTCGATAACCTCGTGAACGACGAGCCGACGGTCGGCACTGGCGAGCACCGCGAGTGCCTCGGCCGGTCCATCCCTGGCGGGAATTCCGTTGGTGGGTTAAAACAGCTCAGTTAAACTGCGTCGGGATAGCTCGAGACAGCAACTCGCGGCTCGCTCGTCGGCTCTCGTGGACGGGTGCAACAGCAGGCTGCAGAGCCGACCGAGTTCCGGAATCGCAGGGGTGATGACGAGAACTCGCGGAGCCGGGCGTCGGCACGGATTTTCTGCCGGCATATAACCATTAGTGAAAGCTCTCGAGTTACGAAAGTAGCCAATAGAACAAAACCCTAGAAGTTCCATTAAAAAAACATGGTGGGGAAATTCACCGTCGATCTGCGAGATGGACGGAGCGTTCCGTTCGATGAAATCGTGGTGCTGGAACGGAAGAACGGCACGTGGATCCGCTGTGTCAGGGACGAACCCAGCCCGCGCGAGCAGCTTCCGGAGACGACGAAGTACTACCGCCTCGAGACCGACGTCGAGCGAATCGTTATCGAGCCCGACGGCGAGCTGTGTGACTCCTCGCTCTCGTCGGGGACAGACACGGAAGTGACGGACGGGACCGACGCCGTTGCCCTGCTCGAGGGACGGGACGAGGAACTCGCCGAGGAGGAGACGGTCCGGCGGCTGCTCGAGTAGGCAGCGGCGAACCCCTCGACGTGCGACCGTCCGTCCGGACTGGCGAGGGTCGGCGTGGCGGAACCGAACGGACCGTACTACTCCTCCCGGCGAACGACGTCGGTCGACTCCCCAACCACCTCGAACTCGCTCGATCCGCAGCGACAGCCGTCCGTGGATCCGATCGGCTGTACCGTTCCGTCAGATGTGATCCTGGCAGCGTAGGCCGAGCCACACGCGGTACAGACTGCCATCCTTCGTTGCTCCTCCTCATCCATGCACGATCACACGACACGGAATGCAATTACATTATTGACAGTTCGCACGATTTCTCGTTCGGGCGGTTCCGAGGCCCCTTGCAGTCGCATTCGGCTTACTCGTCCGCTATCGGATTCGTCGCTGCGCTTTTCGGATGCGACTCGGGACCGACTCGGCGGTTCGCTCTCCGACTCGAGTCATGTGCGTGACGGTCCGGCAGTGCCGGCGGCGGTCGACCAGAGCCCGACGAGAACCGCGGCGAAGGTGAGGCCGATCGCGATG
>PWMF01000104.1 GCA_003559215.1 Natrialbaceae archaeon | reverse complement strand
ACGCGCGCATCGCTCGTGCACAACGACCTGAAGCTCGACAACTGCCAGTTCGACCCCGCCGATCCGGATCGGCTCCTGCTCGCCCGCCTCGAACGAATCGTCGAGGGCGAGCGAAACCGACTGGCCACCGACGCATCGAACGAGAGATACCGGTCGATACTCGAGGGAGCACCGGCCGTGGTATGGGTGCTCGAGGCCGACGGCGTGGTTGCGTACGCGAACCCGGCGACCGACGCCGAACTCGGCGTTCCCCCGGACGAGCTCGAAGGACGGATGATGACGCGGGCGGTCCATCCGGACGATCGAGGTGACGTTCGCGAGGCGATCGCCGCGGTTGTCGACCATCCGTTCGGCGCCTCGGAACGCGTCACGGTCCGAGTCGGTCGGCCCGGCCGAACGTGGCGGCCGGCGGAGCTCCGGGCGGTGAACCGGCTCGAGGATCCCCGCCTCGAGGGGGTCGTAGCGACCGTCCTCCCGATGAGCGACGTCGGGCCGTCGAATCGAGAAGCGTCGATACTCGACCGGATCGCCGATCCGGTCTTCGAGGTCGGCGACGGCTGGGAGCTGCGGTACGCTAATGCCGCAGCGACCGACCTGCTCGAGGGTGATCCGACTCCAGGAACCCCGCTCGGCGGGCTGCTCCCCGAAGCGCTGTGCGAGCCATTGCTCGAGACCCTTCGAGCGGTTCGGACAGACGAAGAGGCGACCGTCGTCGAGGTCCCGGCACCCGATCAAGATCGAGAGGTTACGGTTTGGCTCTTCCCGTCGTCGTCGGGAACCGTCGTTCAGGTGTGCGACCCGGGGTTCGCGGCGGAGACGGGCGAAAGCACGGCTCGGCTGATCGAATCGGTCGTCGACGCGTTGCCGGACGGGGTCGCCGTCCTCGATGACGGGGTCGTCGCGCTGGCGAACGCGCGGCTGGCGGAGCTGACCGATACCGACGTCGTCGGCCGGAAACCCTCGGAGCTGTTCGATCAGGAGCTGGCGGAAACGGTTCTCGAACGCGGTCGGTCGGCGCCGTTCAGGTGGACCGAGCCCGTTTCCGGAACCCTCGCGCTTGGGGATCGCCGCCCCGTCGAGGTCACCGTGATCCCGCTTCCCGACGGCGAGCGAACGCTCTGTCTGGTCCGGGACCGGCGGCGGTCACCGACCGGAGCGCTGCGAACGCTCGAGGTCACGACCGAGTCGATCCGCGGGGCCGAAACCGTCTCCGACGTCGGGCGATCGGTCACCGAGGCCGCGGTCGATCTCGTCGGCGGCGACGTCGCCGGCCTCTACCGGCTCGAGGAGCGGACGCTCCGGCCGATCGGAGCTGCGAGCCGCGACTCGGGGACGGTCGGGCTTCCCGCAGTCGATCGCGCGACGGTCCCGGACGACGTCGTCCGCAACGGGGCCGGTGCAACGACTCGCGACGCCCGAGCGCTCGGGCCGTTCCTCGAGGCGGCCGATCTCCGGGCCGAGCAGGTGCTCACGGTTTCGGTCGGGACGACGGTGCTGGTCGCGACCACGACGGAACCGATGGGGTTCGATCCGATCGACCTCGGCCCGCTCGAGAGCCTCGTCGAGATCGGTGCCCTCGCGCTCGACGAGCGGGACGCGGCCATCGAACTGCGCGAGTGTCGGTCGGACCGCACTTCCCTCGAGGCGACCCTCGATCGGCTCGAACGGCTCGGAACGACCGAGCAGAACCTGCTCGACGCGAGCGACCGGGAGGCGGTGTACCAAAGGCTCTGCCTGGGAGTGACGTCCATCGAGTTCGCCGAGGGATCGAGCGAGTTCGCCTGGATCGGTGCGTCCGGGAACGGCCGCGAACCCGTCGACCCCCGAGCGGTCGCCGGAGACGTCGACGTCCGACCCGACCCGCTCGCGATCCCACGAACGTCGCCGACCGAACGAACCCCGACCCCGGAGGCGGTCCACGTCGGCGACCTGACCGAAGCTCCGAACGAACCCTGGCACGAGCGGGCGCTCGAGCGGGGGATCCGATCCGTGCTGAGCGTTCCGCTTCGGTCGGGATCGTTCCGGTACGGAACACTGACCGTCTACTCGACCGAGCCGGGGACGTTCGACGGACCGACCCGTCGCGGAATCGAGCGACTCGGGGAAGTCGGCGGCTCCGTCGTCGACGCGATCGAGACGAGGCGGGCGCTTCGCGGCGAGGCCGTCACCGAACTCGAGTTCGTCCTCCGCGAACCCGAACCCCTGGCGACGGTCGCTCACCGGATCGGTCACCCGCTGACGGTTCGGTCTGTCGTTCCGCGCTCCGCCGGGGGCGAAACCGTGTTCGTGACCATCCCAGACGGCTCGCTCCCGAGTGTCGACTCGCTCGCCGACCTCGAGGGGATCGAGTCGGTGCGGTCGGTCGGGGCGGTCGGCGGGGAACAGCTGCTCGAGGCGGTCGTCGCCGAGCCATCGGTCGCGGTAACCGTCGCCGAGCACGGCGGCGTCGTCCGGTTGCTGACGCCGACGGACGACCGGACCCGACTCGTCCTCGAACTCTCGGGATCGGCCGACGTCCGCGCGTTCGTCGATGCGCTCGGGCGCGGGTGGGACCTCGAGTTGCTGGCCCGCCGCCAGCGCGAGCGATCGCCAGCAGACGCGTTCGCGCTCGATTCGGTCCTCCGCGAGCGACTCTCCGAGCGGCAGCGACAGACGCTCGAGGCGGCCTACTACGCCGGCTTCTTCGAGTGGCCCCGAGAGAGCACCGGCGAGGAAGTCGCCGACTCGCTCGGGGTCTCCCAGCCGACGTTCAGTCGCCACGTCAGGGCCGCACAGGCAACGCTGCTCTCGGTGCTGTTCGAGGAGTTCGACGGCCTCGAGTAGCTCGAGACGGGGGTAGACAGGTATTACCACGGGTAGCATCGGGCTACGCGTATGGTCGAGTTCTCGCGGACGACAGTCGGCTTCGATGACCGATGAATCAGTATAGCCATGCTTCGGGAGGTCGTGTCGATAGCTAGCCCCCACGGTCATCCGTTCGCGCTCGAATCAGCTATTCGATGACTACGGACCCGGTAACGAGATCTTATCGCTGTCGTCTCTCCGGACGGCGGATGGATCGATGAGCCTCGACCTCGCCGCTGATCCCGACGGCGTCGCCGTTCGAACGCAGGCTGACGGGGGCGTTCTGGCTCAGCTCACCCTCTCGCACCCGGACCTGGTGTTGCGACCGTCCCTGCGGCGCGCGCCCGAGATCACCCTCGAGCCCGAGTACTGGACCGACGCGGGCGGCGACCGAACCCTCCTGTTCGTCACCGCATCGGGCGCCGAGTT
>PWMF01000131.1 GCA_003559215.1 Natrialbaceae archaeon | reverse complement strand
GGCGGGAGCCGATCGAACCCGACGACGATCGCAGCCCCGACGCGGTCGAACTGCTCGAGGAGGTCGCCGACGCACACGACCTCGAGCTGGAGCTGGAGCACGTCGAGGCCGTACCCGCCCTCGAGGACGAACGCCAGCGCCGCGTCGGTCCGGTCGGCGACGCTCCGGAACCGATCGGTCAACAGGGCGTAGGCCTCCGTCGAGAGCCTGATCCGCGAGATCGGATCGTGGCGGTGGGCGTCGAACCCGGCGCTGATCAGCAGAAGGTCGGGATCGTACGCCTCGAGCGCGCTCGAGACGGGTCCCTCGACCGCCTCGAGGTAGTCCCGGTCGTCCGTGCCCGCGGGCATCGGGACGTTCATCGTCGCTCCCTCTCCGTCGCCCTCACCCGTCTCCCCGACCTGTCCGGTACCGGGGTAGAGCCCTTTCTCGTGGATGGACGCGAAGAAGACGTCCTCGCGGTCGTAGAAGATGTCCTGCGTGCCGTTGCCGTGGTGAACGTCCCAGTCGACGATCGCGACTCGATCGACGTCCCGGGTCTCGAGGGCGTGCTGGGCGGCGACGGCGACGTTGTTGGCGAAACAGAATCCCATCGCGTCGTCGTAGACCGCGTGATGGCCCGGCGGTCGGCCGATCGAAAACGCCGTCTTCCGGCCGTCAGCGCCGTCGAGCGCCGCCTCGGCGGCCCAGCAGGCCTGACCGGCGCTGTATCTGACCGCGTCCCAGGTCGCCTCGACGGCGGTGGTGTCGGGGTCCCAGTTGCCCCCGCCGTCGGCGCAGAACTCCCTGACGGACTCGAGGTAGCCGCGGTCGTGGACCCCCTCCATAACGTCGAGGTCGACCGGATCGGCCTCGACGTACTCGACGCCATGCTTTCGCTTCAGTCGTTCACGGATCGCGCGCAGTCGATCCGGTGCCTCGGGATGGCGCGCGCCGGGATCGTGTGCGAGACAGACCTCGCTGTAACCAAACTGCATCTCACTCGAACAGCGAGAAGTACGTCTCGATGTCGTCGTCGGTGATCGTTCGCCGGTCGGCGTGGCGAGCGAGAACCGCCGCGGCCTGGGCGACGTTGTCGGCGTAGTCCTCGAGGATGTCCGCCAGCGCGATCCGGGCGTCCATCGAGACCCGGTACCGGGAGTCGATCTCGAGGCGCGCGATGCGGTCGACGGGTGCGACCGGCAGCTCGAGGTCGTCCTTGTCGACGACCGTTTCGACCTCAAAGTCCTGGGCCATCAGCGTCTTGCGCTCGTCGGCGTTCGCCCGCTCGGCGGCCTCGATCGCGAGTTCGCTCCCGCGCTCCTGGATGCGCTTTGCGAGCTCCTCCGATGCGTCGGCGCTCACCCGAAGTTCACCCGCGTTCCGCCGGATGATGGTATCTACCGGCGCGAACGGGAGTTCGACGTTCATATCATGATAGCCGGAGTTAACTCCCTTAACGCTTTTCCTCACGATTCGGCGTTTTTCACCGTCTCAGAACACGTCACTCGCCTCGAGTCGACCGTCCCGGACGACGCCGCGGGCGGTGATCTCTTCGCCGAGCCCGACGCTGGCGTCGGTGGCGACGCTCATCGTCGTCTCGCCGTCGTCGAGCACGATCGGGTCCCCGGCCTGGACCACGACGCCGGTGAACTCGATTTCCTCGCCGGGTTCGGGCTCGTCCGAGCCGGCGTCGCCACCGTCGTCGGCCGACGATTCGTCCTCCGCGGCCGACGATTCGTTGCCTCCTGCTGCGAACGACGACAGGCCCGCGTTCCCGTCGTCACCGTCCGCGTCGTCATCGTCCGTCCCTGCGCTCGAGCCGGCCTCCGAGTCCAGAACCGTCACCGTCGACTGCCAGCCCGCGCTCGCCTCGAGGTCGTCCTGCCAGCCGTCCTGGATCTCGACGTCGGCCAGGGCGACCTCGTCGCCCGGCCCGAGGTCGGTGTCGGCCTTCGATCCCCAGAGCGCGACCCGGATGTCGCCGGTCGCGTCCTGGACCCGAACGTTTCGAACCTGGCCCTCCGAGCCGTCGTCGCGGTCGAAGGTGCGCTTCGGATCCGCCGAGCGAACGACGCCCGCGATGTCGACCGTCTGGCCGATCTCGACGTCCTCGATCGGTACGTTCTCGGGAACGTACTCGACGTCGGCGTCGACGGCCTCGAGCGCGCCCCGGTTGCCGACGTGGAGCTCGAGCGAGCCGTCCCGCTCGCGGACGTAGCCGTCGACGACCTCGACGGTGTCGCCGGCCTCGAACTCCGTTACCTGCTCGGCCCGCTCGTCCCACATCGTCACCCGGATGCGACCGGTCGAGTCGCCGACGACGAGGTTCGCGACCTTGCCCTCCGAGCCGTCGTCGCGGTCGAAGGTGCGCACGGTGTCGGTGTCGAGGACGACGCCGACGAGATTCACGCTCGAGAGCCCCAGCGACAGGGCCTCGACGGTGTGGGTGTCGGAAACCTGCACGTCGATCTCGGTGTCCGGATCGGGTTCGACATCGTCGACGCTGACCTCGACGCCCGAAAACCCCTCCTTCGGCCGGCCCTTGATCCGCAGCACCTGGCCCTCCTCGAGCTCCTCGAGGGTCGCCTCGGCGTGTTCGTCCCAGAACGCCGCCCGGATCGAGCCCGTCTCGTCGGCGACCTCGACGTTGACGACGCGGCCGTCCTCGTCCTCGCCGTCGCGCTCGAAGGTTCGCATCTCGCCGATGTCGATCACCTTGGCAACGAACTTGGCCTCCTCCATCCCGGGTTCGACGTCGGCGACCCCGCCGACCTCGCTCTCGCCGACCTCGTGGGCGATAAGCATCGCCGCCGTCTCCTCGTCGGCGAGCCCGCCCATCTGCTCGACTTTCTCTTCGACGGCCTCGCGAAACTCCTCGAGAGAAACGTCCGCCTCGAGGTCTTCGTACACGCCCTCGATGTCGCTCATTCTATGTTCGTTCATGAGTAGCCCGCGCATAAGAATTGCTCATTCGACGGCTCCGGGAGCGAATGACGAACACGGCGGGGCGAGACGACGACGGTAACTCGAGGGTGGTTCGACGGTCGGAGTGCATACGATCGTTGGCCGTCCCTTCCGGGATAAACGTACGCGGTTCGCGTGACACACACTCTCGAAATCGGGGGCCAGCGGCCGGATACTTTCGAAAGGGCTTTAATGCCGACGGCGGTACGTAGAGATGAGTCCTGATAGGGTAGTGGACTATCCTCTTGGCTTGCGGAGCCAGGGACCGGAGTTCAAATCTCCGTCAGGACGCTCACTTATCGCGAGTGCTTCACGTTGTTCAGCACTCGC
>PWMF01000202.1 GCA_003559215.1 Natrialbaceae archaeon | reverse complement strand
AGGACGAGGGCGGCCAGAGCGAGCAGCACGCCCGTACTGGACGTCAGTGGATCGAGCATACGTTCCATCCCGCACGGCAACTATGTAGTCTTTCTGGATATTCTGAAAGACACGGTAGAATAACAGTTTCCATTGCGTACAATTCGACCCGTGGATGAGCAACCTCATCGTCTGCAAGTTTACTTTCAGTCTGCTCTGAAAATCATTAAGGCCGTTGCCGTACTACCCTCTGGTAAGCGCGAAGAGAGCCGTTTCACCCTCGCACCACAACCCCCTGATTGAGTACAGGACCAGCTACGCAACCACGGTTGTACTATTACAATAAGAATGGAAGAATACCACTACAATTATGAGGCGCCGATGAATACCGATTCTTCGCTACAAATGACCCACGCCAGGACCCGGACCCGCGACGGAATCCGCACGCGTCGGCGGGCTACCCTCGAGGTGACCCGCGCATGAGCGAATCCGACCTCTCCGCGGAGGAGCTTACCCTCCCGATCAAGCGCACCGAGGGGGAGACCCTCGAGCAGCGCCTGACCGACAACGCCTATCACAACATTCTCCCAGCCCGATACCTCCGCAAGGACGCCGACGGCGAGCTCGTCGAGAGCCAGGAGGACCTGTTCGACCGCGTCGGCAAGAACATCGCGCTGGCCGAGGCTGTCTTCGAGGCCGAGAAGCGCAACCTCGAGATCACGGTCACGCCCGACCAGCTCAAGCCCGACCACCCGCGACGGGACGAACTCGCCGCCGAGGTCTTCGGGGCGGGCACCACGGCGAACGACGACAGCGAGGCCGCGCTCTCTATCTACAACGTCAACAAGTTCGCCTACGACACCGTCGTCCCCGAACTCCCCGACGAAGTACGGACACACGTCGAGGACGTCGCCGAGGAGTTCCAGGGAATGATGGCGAACCTCGACTTCATGCCGAACTCGCCGACCCTGATGAACGCGGGCGACGAGCTCCAGCAGCTCTCGGCGTGTTTCGTCGACTCCCCCGAGGACGACATCGACGACATCCACCAGACCGCCAAGGAGGCCGCCCAGGTCTTCCAGAGCGGCGGCGGCATGGGCTACGCCTTCTGGCGGCTCCGGCCCTACGGCGACGCGGTCGGGAGCACCGGCGGCATCGCCAGCGGCCCGATCACGTTCATGCGGACCTACGACCAGATGTGCGAGACGATCGCCCAGGGCGGCGCCCGACGGGGCGCCCAGATGGGCGTCATGCGCGTCTCCCACCCCGACGTCATCCAGTTCATCCACGCCAAGAACAAGGACGTCTCGCTGGCCGAGACGCTCCGGCTGAACGACCCCGACGACTACACCCACACCTCCTTCCAGGCGGCTCTCGAGGAGGCCCGCGAACTCATCGACGACGAAGGCCGCGTTCCGAAACACCTTCGGAACGCTGTCGAGGGCCACCTCTCGAACTTCAACATCTCCGTCGGCGTCACCGACGACTTCATGGAGGCCCTGCAAGAGGGCGAGGAGTTCACGTTCACGAACCCCCGGACGGACGAACCGCATATCGCGACCGCGGAGACGAAGGAACTGTACGAGATGTTCGGCCTCGGCGAGTACGTCGAGGTCGGCGAGGAGCTGTCGATTCCCGCAGAAGAGCTCTGGGACGACATCGTCGAGGGCGCCCACGAGAACGGCGAACCAGGCGTCATCTACCTCGAGCGAGTCAACAAGGAACACTCCTTCGACGTCGAGAAACACCCCGACCACCGAATCCTCGCGACGAATCCCTGTGGCGAGCAGCCCCTAGAGGAGTACGAGGCCTGTAACCTCGGCCACATCAATCTCTCGACGCTCGCCGATCTCGAGGCCCCCGACTGGCGCGTCTGGTACGACGAGCACGGCGACGAGTACGACGACCTCGAGGCGGCCGTCGATGCCTTCCTCGAGGAAGCCGTCGACTTCGAGGAGTTCGACCGGCGCATCGAGATGGGCACGCGCTTTTTGGAGAACGTCGTCACGATGAGCGACTTCCCGGTCGAGAAGATCGAGCAGAAGGTCCGGGAGATGCGCAAGATCGGGCTGGGTATCATGGGCCTGGCGCAGCTGTACATCCAGCTGGGCATGGAGTACGGCAGCGAGACCTCCAACGAGGTCGCCCGCCAGCTGATGACCCACATCAACCACACCTCGAAGTGGACCTCCCACGAACTCGCCGAGCAGCGGGGGAGCTTCGACGAGTGGGACAAGTCGAAGTACGCGAACCCGACCGAGTACCGCGAATGGTTCGAGCACCAGACGGGCGAGGACGCCGACGACTGGGCCGACGGATTCCCGATCCGGAACCACAACACGACGACCATCGCGCCGACGGGAACGACCTCGATGGTCGGCAACACCACCGGCGGCTGTGAGCCGATCTACAACGTCGCCTACTACAAGAACGTCTCCGACGACGTCCAGGGCGACGAGATGTTGGTCGAGTTCGACGACTACTTCCTGCGTGTGCTGGAAGACAACGACATCGACGTCGACGCGGTCAAGGAGGAAGCCCAAGAGCAGATGGCGACCAACCAGTTCAACGGCGTCGAGGGCCTCTCGACGGTGCCCGACGCGATCGGCGAACTGTTTGTCACGACCGGCGATCTCTCGGCGAAAGCACACGCCGGCGTACAGGTCGCCTGTCAGGAAGGAGTCGACTCCGCGATCTCGAAGACGGTTAACGCACCCAACGACTCCACGCTCGAGGACGCCAAGGACGTCTTCGAGTACATCTACGAGCACGGCGGCAAGGGCGTCACCTACTACCGCGACGGTACCCGCTCGAAGCAGGTGCTGACCACGCGCGCGGACAACGCCGACTTCGCCGACGAGACCGAGGCGGCCGAGGCGCTGGTCGAACAGATCGACGAGATCTTCGGCGGCCTCGAGGCGTTCCTCGAGAGCGAGGACGTCCAGGAGATCCTCGAGGACGAGTTCGACTCGCTAGCCGATGAAGCGGACGACCGCGAACCCGTCCAAGTCGACTTCACCGAGAAGCGCGAGCGACCCGACGCCCTGCAGGGTGTCAGCCAGCGCATCGACACCGGCTACGGGAAGGTCTACGTGACGATCAACGAGGACCCTGAGACCGGCCAGCCGTTCGAACTGTTCGCGAACATCGGCCACTCGGGCGGGTTCACGAACTCCTTTACCGAGGCGCTGGCGAAGGTCATCTCGACCTCGCTGCGGTCGGGCGTCGACCCCGAGGAGATCGTCGACGAACTCTGTGGCACCCGGAGCCCGAAGGTCGCCTGGGATAAGGGCGAGCAGATCCAGTCGATCCCCGACGCTATCGGCACCGCGATGCGTCGGTACCTCGAGGAGGAGATTGACAAACCGTACCCGACCCAGCAGACCTTAGAGGACGCGGCCGACGCGGACGCGGATAACGTCGACGGGCCCAAGACCGACGGCGGCGCCGCCGCCGCGAGCGCGGCGAGCGACGACGACGCGGTTCAGGATCTCATCGACGCCGGCGAGTCCCCCGAGTGTCCCGAGTGTGGCTCGCTGTCGCTGTACTACTCCGAAGGCTGCAAGACCTGCGAATCCTGTGGCTGGAGCGAGTGCTGACGGTCGGTAGCTGAGCGCGGTTGCCGTTTCGACTTTTCGGCGGCTCGAGCGAACCGAACCTGCGCCCCATCATGTTCAGGTGATACCATTTTCATCGTGGCGTGCGAACGTTCAGCATGAGAACGACACGATCGCTCGTTATCGAGGTCGACACCGACGAGGTACTGCTCGGCGAACCCGTGACGGTCCGCGTTCGGGACCGACTGCAGAACCCGGTCGAGGGCGTCACCGTCTCCAGTCGACACAAGGCCGTCCGAACGGACGAGACGGGACGCTGTCAGCTTACCTTTCACGCGCCCGGACTGTGGTCGCTTACCGTGACCAAACCCAGCGAGGGAGAGCTCACGTATCGGCCGACGACGACACTGATCCGGGCAGTCACGAAACCGGCGATGGCACAGCGGGTACGCCGGATCGCCGCCTGCTCCGAGTGAGCGGGAGCTACTTGAGGGGGTCGAGCGAACGAAACCGTATGAGCGACGACACCGGGAGTCCGGAGCCGACGAGCGGAGCTGCGGGCGCGCCCACCTGCCCGCACTGTCAGGCGCCGATGTTCAAGCGCCACTGCAAGTACGTCTGTCCGCAACACGGTGTGGTGATCGACTGCAGCGATCCGTTCCGCTAGTCCGCGACAGTCACGGTAGTAATACACTCCTTCCTCGAGTCCGCTCGAGGCGACAAAACCACCGATGCCAACGTATCTTCCGCGCACTGATGCGAACGCGTCTTCCGCGAAACGTACCCACAGTCGCGTCGGACGGCCGCGGCCGTCGGCGTCGAGGTGTCCCTCAACACAACGTTTATTCGCTCCGGCGGACCAGTTTCCGTCGATGAACGGCGACGAGCGCGCGGTCGACCCGACCGACGACCGCGTCGAACTCGGGCTGGCGCTGCTCGAGCGACTCGAGCACGAGTCGCTGCCCCTGCCGGACGTCGTCGACCGGATCGAGACCGTCACTACGGATCCGACGGTCGCCAGGACGATCCTCGATCAGGCCGAACTCCGCGGGATCATCGAGCGCGAGGACGGGATCGTCCGACCGAAGAGCCGCCAGTACGTGCGGTTTGATCGGGACGTGATCACGAAAGAAGGCGAGTTCTCCTGTCGGCGCTGCGGCTCGGGGCTCTCGACTGGTTACTTCATCGACCTCGACAGCGGCGAGCTCGGCCCGTACGGCTCCTCCTGTATCCGAAAGGTAACTGGCCGGGAGTAGCCGGCTATCGTCCTTGCCGGAGTTCGCCGATGAGTCGCTCGATCGTCTGCTGCTGGGCCTCGAGTCGTTCGTTCTGGCGCTCGATGGCGTCCTCGAGAGCCTCGAGCCGCTCGAGGACCTCCTGACTCGCCGCGTCGTCGCCGTCGGAGCCGGCAGCTGCCGCCCGCGCGACGTCCTGGGTCGCGTCGGCCGGCGCGCCGTCGACGGTGCCGGTCATCGGCGGTCGCGACTCGACCGCGGCCCGCTGGCCGTCGGCTCGTGTCGGCTCCGAACGGACGGCCCGCCTCGACTGGGAGGCCCGTCCGGTCTGCTCCTCGCCACGCTCCTGGGACTCCTCGAGCGGGTCCGGTTCCTCGTCGGGATCGGTTTCCGACGTGCGCTCGTAGTAGTCGACCAGCGCCCGCTTGAGCCGCTCCCGGAGGTCGTCGGCCGCGTCGTTGGGCGCCTTGATCCGCTGGGGCCGCCCGTCGACCTCGAGGACGATGCGGGTCGCGACGTCGCCGTCCTCGAACGCGAGGTTCGTCACGTCGCGGAAGTGGTAGGCCTCGTAGTCATCGTCCCAGACCGCCGTGCCGACGTGTTCGATCAGCCGTCGCTCGGTCAGGATGAGGGTGAGCTCGCTGAACCGGTAGACCTCGATGAGCGACTCGTCGGGATCGATGACCCCGTTAGTTCGCAACACGCCCGCCAGCACGGGTCGGAGGACGTCGTCGGTCTTGCTCGCGGGAACGGTCACCTCGGCGGTGCCAGAGAGGTGATATTCGAGCGCGAGCGACGTCTTCCGGCGCCCCGCCGAGACGGTGAGCCGATCGGCGTCGTACGTGAGCTCCTCGATCGACTCGTCGGTCAGTAACCCCTCCGCGCGGTAGACGATGCTGCTCGAGTCCGCGACGAAGAGCTCGTCGTCACCGCCGAGCGAAACCCGGGTCCGGACCTCCTCGTCGCCGAGAGCGGATCGAACGATGACGGGAACGGTCATATCCGGCGTTGGGTAGATTCGGTGATAAATGCGTGGGTTCTGCTTGCACGGCGGACGCGAAAGGGAAGGTTAAAGAAACAGACCGCACTACTCGAAAACGAGCCCGGGTGGCTTAGCTGGACATAGCGCCGCACTCATAGGGTTCAGAGATTCGGTGCGGTTTCGCCTTGGAAGCCTCCGTGTCCCTCTAGAGGACTGCCGAGCCTCGGACCTGGGACATGCGGAGATCGAGGGTTCGGAGCCCTCCCCGGGCACTCATAAAATTCTTTGTATGTTCGCGTAAAAACACCCCGAGAGACGGGTGTTTGCGGTCATTCCTCGAATTCCGGTAGTACCAATTTTATAACAGATAGCGGTTTTCACCGTCCTCGAGCGGCGGCAGCGGAGGTGGAAGCATGACGTCGGTCGCCGACAACCGCGATCGCGGCCTCGACGTCGAAGACGAGAGCTGCAGTCAGTGGTCTCTCAAACCGATTGCTGATGACCGCGGCCGACGCGAGCGTCTCGAGCCGGTCGTCGTGTGGGAATATAGCGGCGGCGGCATCGCAGTCCGTGCGTCACAGCCGGGTCAGGGCACCCGCTGTGGTGGGGAAGCTACACGAGGGTCGGGCGCGAATACAGTACGCTACGAATGAGCACTGACGAGATGGAGGAGACGGATGCCTCGGAACGGACCCGGTGGCTCTGGTTTGGCGTCGCTCTTACCATAATATACGCGGCATACACGATACTCATCCTTGCCCTCCTGCGCGTCGATCAGTCGATCGCACTGGTCGTCGTCGTTGGCGGAAGCGTCGCGTTCGGCCTTGCGATCATGATATACGTTCTCTACTTCCGGTGAGCGACCGCCGAGGCGGACTACTCACCACGGGTGACCCACCGATCAGAACCGCCAATACCGGCTGTGACCTGAGGTGTTGTATGGAACTCGGTCGCGCTCTCAGCCTGTTCGTGGCGATGCTGGCACTCGCGTACGGCCTCTCGGTCGCGGCCACGAACTGGCTCGCAGCGGCGTGTTTGATCCAGTTTTCGATACTGACGGCGGTTGAATACGACTCGGCCCGCGTCCGGTCGCTGCTCGAGGGGTACGAGGCGGCGTTCTCGTCGTTGAAGCTGGCACTCCTTCTCGTCGGCTTACTCCTTCTGTGGTGACCGACGCTTCGAGTCGCTCTCGGTCTGCTGTCGACGCGCGACGGTACTTCGTCGAGTGCCGCCCTCGCATCGACACCGACCCCGTGTTGCGTTCGTACCTTGCCCGTCGTCGGCGTCCGAACCACCGCCCGTCATCGGAACCGTGAGCTGACCGGGGCGACGAAGCCAAAGCGAGCCGGTGGATGGTTCCGCCACGAACGACCGGGAGCCGATGAGCGTCCCCAACGGGTCATCGGCATCGACAGTCGACTCGAGGCGCAGTCGCTGGATCGGGCTAGGTGGCCGTCGCGATCTCCGGCGTCACAAATCAGTTGGATTCCCGGAAACAATATCTCTCGAAGCCATGATGGACACTTATCCGACCCTCATACCCACGTCGTGACGTTCGTCCTCGCTAGGTGAGGGGAACCCGGCCAATGCGGGGCGGTGAGTATCGACACCGACGTCGCGACGGCGCTGGATCCATCGGCCTACGAGAACCGATTCAGCAACGGGGTGGACGTCACCGACGATTCGTACAACGCGGACCCGTCGGGAGAGGAGCCGATAGGCGACGCGCTGTCGATGCCGTGGGAGGACGGCACGCGGATCGTCTTTCCGCAGGTGGAGTACAAGATGATCCAGGAGTTCCGACGGAGCTCGACGAAAACGAGGATAGCGAGCTGACTCGGAACGGGAGGTACCCGACGTCGGCAGTCGAGAACTCGATCGCGACCGTCGACCGGCAGCCATCGGGGACGTACTCGAGCGGCCGGTCGATCTGGCACTACTCGGGCGAGGGCCTGATCCGCGACTGCGAGACGATGATTTTACGTGAGGGCGACGCTGGCGGGCCCGGAGGCAACTTCGCGATCGGAACGCAGTCGGGGGTGACCGAGTCGACGATCGAGAACTGTCAGATTACATTTCAGGCATCGGCGGGCGCTTTCTACTCAGGGACGTCAGCGCCGGTAACGCTTCGGAACGTGGATATCGCGCTGAGGGCTGGGATGCTGGATCATCGCCGACAGACGTGATTGACGGCCAAACGCCGACGCTAGAGGATGTGACGCTGAACGGTTCATTGTAACAGTTAGGGCGTCATAGAACTCTTCTCATACCGTGATGAGTGTGCTTCCCGGACTGTCCCCACGTTCATAGTCTGTGGTTGCGATGACGGGGCATAGACTCAGTACAAGGAACACGTGTGCTCGTGCGTGGACGCGGCCTCAGGCGCGTAGCGTCTTGATGGCGTTTTATCATCCCCTTCACATTAATAGCCTGGACATCGTAACCAGAGGGATGCCCGAAGAAACACTGTTTGAGTCCGAGCGGGATATGGACACAACGGAAGTCGCACAGTACCTTCGAACGGTCGCAGAACATCTCGAATCGGGCGACGAATTCACTCTTGAGTCCGGCAGCGAGTCGGTAACACTCGCTCCACCGGGACGCGTTGAGTTCGAGGTTGAGGTCGAACGCGAGACATCGCGATCGGGGGGTTCGCCGGAGATCGAACTCGAGTTCGAATTGGAATGGGACGAAAACGCAACCGAGACCGGTGACCTCACAATTGAGTGAGGGATTTTTACAACCTGAAGCCACACATTGTTTGTGACGGTGCGGACAGGAGTACATCGGATGTAAGGGGTAACAGATCGCTCGTACTCACCATTCAGAGCAGAGATGTTCCCCACTAGAAAACATCGAAACCGACAGTCTGGTCCAGGATACCTTCGAAAAGCCCACGAGTTGTTGCAAAGTCAGGAAACACGACCCCCAACACCCACCCATCCTGAATCGGAACGACTCACTGAATGGTGCTACACCTCTTCATTTGGTGAATAACATCATCACGTGGAGTGGGTGAAACGAGTTTGAAACGAGAGGTACTCATCCTCAATCACACCCATCTCTCACTCGTGGATGTCGTACGGCTCGACCAGCCCCAGGATCTTCTGTTCCAGTTCACCGCCAACAAACTGGATGTGACCCGTTTCAGTCTCATAGTCGATCATCCGAGCCTCCTCCAGTTTTGGAAGATGAGTATGGTGAAGTGCGATCCGGACGCGTTGTCGATGTTCGTCTGACTCCCGCTTCGCGTCCTCGTCTCGAACCCGGTCTGCAACGCGATCTACGAGCACATCGTCTTCCAGTGTCTTCCCGGAAGCGTTGGTCACTGCGTTGAGGATGGCACGTCGGTGTTCGTTCGCTACTGCCGATAGAATCGTATCGGGGGAAATCGCTCTCTCATGCCCCGAAGAACCGGAAACCGAATCAATTGACTGGATATCACGTGTCCCCAGCTTTCGACTTTCATCCATACTCCCCTAATGCGGGCCCAACTGCCTGGTCCTTCCCCATGGTGTATAATGGAAACAGTCAGTCCATTTGCGTCGCTGGCTCGGGAGTAAGAAGTGCGTACCTCCCGAACGTACCAACGGCACGACGCAGTCGCTCCGTTACTGCCTGATCAGAAATTCCGAACTCGTTAGCTAACTCCGCGGTCGTACAGCCCCGTGGTATGTCGTAGTATCCCATTTGAACGGCGAGCGTCAGCGCTTCTCGTTGGGGCTCACTCAAGCCGTACCACGGACCAGCCTCGGGATCCGTTGGATTGTATATACGGGTTATTTTCAGGGAGATGCGCGCGTCCTCACAACAATCCTGGCACTGACTCAATTCCTCGCGGTCTGAGAATCGTATCTCGAAATTCCACCCTTCCGCTGATCCAGTCGCACCCAGTATTTGCCCGTCGTTTTCCAAGACGCACTCAAAAAGGTGGTCCTGGGTCGCATCCCAGTCGAGTTTGAACAACGTCCGGTCTTCGAACACGTCCATCTCCGTGACGCTGTTGACAGTCGGATAACGTTCGACGGTATCGAGAAAGCCGTTTTCGACCGGTTCGTAGACCCAGAAGAGCGGCACAGTCGCGCCCCCACTCGGAACGAGCGTTTCGAGTTCGACTGCCGACGCGTGCTCTAGACTGAGGATTTGTCCGAGTTCGAAATCATCGGGTGGGACACGAATCTCCGTTATTACACTCATGCTCGGTTGTGAGACTATATTGGTCGGTCGTACAAAAGGAGGCGGCATGGTGTACCATGGGTTTTCAGCTGCCAAACGGATTCCCCGCTCGCAGCACACACTATCCCGGCTATCAACGGTGCGTTGGCTCGTCTCGAAGCCATGGTACACCACCCATTCCAGTTATTCGTCTGCTAGACGAAGGCTTCTCCATGGCGACTGTGATGGAGTTTACGAGCCCGGTAGCGGAGTTTCCACTGGGGAGTGTGTTCGAGAACTTGCCGGGTGCGGCGGTCGAACTGGAGCGACTCATCCCACACGAGACGCTGATTATCCCGTACTTCTGGGTACGCGGTGCGGAAACGGAGGACATCGAAGCTGCGTTCGAACAACACGCCGGCGTGAGCAACATCCGGCTGGTCGATAGCATCGAAGACGAGTATCTCATGCGTGCCGAGTGGGAGCAAGAGTATTTCGGCATCCTGAGTGCGCTTGCCGAGGCCAACGTCGTTGTGCTCTCTGGAATCGGAACAAAAGACGAGTGGCGATTCGAGGTGCGCGCCGAGAGCCAGGAGGGGATCGCCGAGTTTCGAGAGTACTGCCAGGAAAACGACATTCCGATAGCGATTACGGCCGTCCATGCCATGCTTCCGATCCAGGGGGAAGGCTACGAGTTGACCGAGACCCAACGTGAGGCGCTGATACTGACATACGAGCGGGGCTACTTCGACACCCCACGCGAGGCGTCGCTTGAAGAGATCGCTGACGAACTCGACATCACCCAGCAATCACTATCGTCACGCCTTCGACGCGGGCATCGACGCCTCATTAGAGCGACACTCAGTAGTTCGGTATAATCGTTCGGATAGGTTCTTTGTGTTAAACCCCCTGTATAATCAGTACCCCTATTGAACCAACTCAGACGGCTAGAATCGGGCAAGATGGACACAACGGTATCTGGGGTTGGAGTTGAAGTGATCGAGTACTTTCAGAAATTTGGGACTGTTCGCACCCAATTTGATCAAGAGAAGACACCCGCGAGCACGGCTGTTATCGCAACGCTGGCGGACCTAATGGGGACTGATCCGGTTGAACTCGATCCGCTCCATTCTACTGTTGACCCCGACGAATTAGATGCGCTCGTCCGCGTTCGAAACGGGATAAACGGAGATTCCAAGGTCACGTTCACGCACGAAGGGCACGCGATAACCGTACACAGCTACGGTGTGATCACCATCACACCAGAACACGAACCCACAGCGGAGAAATACGAAATGGGCGAGGGAAGATGACTTCTGAAGAGACATCGCTTACGTCGAAGGAGGAATTGAACGCAGAGTTGAAAGCCCTCCTTCGGAGGGCCTACGAGAGTGGAATCAATGTGGAAGGCGGATTCGAGTGTCGGAATGGGGTCGAACATCCTGACTGGGACGTGATCGTCACGGAGGTCGAAAAGAACGAGCATTCAGAGTGACCGACGGCGAGGGTACCGGTCGAGATTTTGATGAAGCACCCGTTAGGTGAAGCAGAGTTCACCGCCAGCATCCGCGAGCGAAGTGAGCGGCTCCCCGCCGAAGCAGGCGAAGCCCGCCGAGGGGGCTTTTCGATGTAGATTTTTGGAGTCGATCGGGACCGAAGGTCCCGCTGACCACGCGAACGGGCGCTTCGCGCCCATGAGCAGAGAGCGGTGAGCGAGTCTTGCGAGCGAACCCGACGAAAAAGGTACGTATGCACCCTCTGCGCAACGAATTGACCAGTTCAGATTCACGTCCTAAGTACACGCAGGCGTCGAACACCGGCGAGCGTCTCGAGGCGGTCGGCGCCCTCGAGCAGCGGAGCACGAGCGACGCCCTGGAGATCGCCGTCACGCCGGATGACCGCAGTCAGATCGGCCTCGAGACTGGCTCGGGTGGGTCGGGCGGGAAGAGCAAGCACCGGCACATGCTCCGCGCCGGCTACGAGCGGGGAACCCGCGCCGGCTACGAGATGGAATTGCCGACTCGAGACGGTGATGAACTGCCCGACGCGGTCGGTAAGGTCCCGCTAGCAATCGCCCCCGATGGCGACCTCTCGGAAGACGAGTGCAAGCAGATCGTTCCTCGCGCCTCGAGGACGAGTACCCGGCGGCCCTCGTGCTCTCGGGGACGAACACGCTGTACATCGAAGCCGAGTCGAAGGGACTCTCGAAACCTGGCGGACCGATCAAGAACGCGGCGAAGGCACCGAGACTGGAGTAGCTACCGTCGGCGACGGCGGCGACGGACTGACGAACAACGCTGAGGGCTCGCCGCGATCTTCGGCGCCGACGGCAGCGATCCGTTCGTTGTCGACCCGTACGCCGCTCGGAAGGACGATATGCATGATACCGACGGCACGCCGATGTTCCCCGAAGAAAACATCGAAGCACTGCCGGTCGAGATATCCGACACCGAACGCCAGCTCTACGATGGTTCGTGCAGTGTGTCGTCGGGACCGAGGCGGTCAGTGTCTCAGAGTGACAAAGCTTATACCGGAACCCTCCACATTATTTTCTGCAGGGAGCGTGTGACAACGAAAGGTGCAGCCGATTCGATTCGGCTCGCTGTTTTCCGGAACTGCTCCGTTCTCCAGCGATAGCTTGTGCATCGTCTCGTCAGGCTGGAACCGGCCTCGAACAGTCGAAGGACGGACACTCGTCGGTCTCGACAGCGTCATCGTCGGTCGTAGGCGTGAATCGTTTAATTTGCATATCAGTCCTGTATGCGAACGGGTAGGAGGCCGAGTTTCACTTTGCACACAGGATGTGGTAGCGGTAGTCAATAGTAGTGATCTCGAGCGACTGCGAACCACAAAACAGATATCGAACCGGCGGAACCGTCCACCTGGTCGGGGCTGCACGGCGTGTGAGGCGACGCTCGTTCCGACCCTCCTGTTTACTTCAGAAACCGATTCCTATCGGGTAGCGGTTGCGCCGCTCGAGGAGACGATTCGAGAAGGCGTCGCAACTCGAACGGACTGAGAGCGACCGCCAGAAGGGATCGACTACTCGTCGTCTCGACCGCGGTTCCAGACGTTCGTCACGGACTCGCCGGCGGGTGGCGTGTGATTGACGTCTTTCATGGTCTGGGTGGTGTGTTCTGACATGGTATCGGCCCTTCCGATCGAGTACATATAGCTCTTCCGGGAGAGGGATAATTACAATATAATGTGTTTATACACCATAGTACGCAGTGTCATCCGTACCCGAAGAGCCAGGAAGTGAGAGGCTACGCGCTCGTGATGCGGATCTCGCCGTCGGCCGTAACGGTGATCAAACAATTGCTGTACTCGAAGGTTACCGAGCCGCCGGTTCGGAGACCGTCGGCTCGCGGTTCGAACAGTCGCTCGAGGGCGTCGGCGTTGACGGCGTAGTGCAGCGGCTCGAGTTCCGTCGCGTCGGTCCCGCGGTAGGTCGCGACCGCCTCGGCGATCGCGACGCTGAGCGGGCTGGTACCGAGTCGGTCGTACTGGACGACGTAGCAGTCGTTCGTCGATTCGGAGAGCGGTTGTGGTGTCGTTTCAGTCATGGTAGCCCACTGTGAGTAGTCGACGATCCTTCTCGACTGGGAGCAAAGAGTCTGCTCGTTAACCGTGTAACGGCGGCTGATCGGAGGGGGTTAACTGATTAACCGTCGATCGTTACGCCGTCGAACAGCGTCGCGAAAAGCTTCCGTTCGGCGGAGCGGACGTGTTTGTGAAACGCTGGCGGGGAGATCGAAAGCGAGTCCGCGACGGCCTCGCCCGTCGTCGGTCGAGGCCACTCGAAGAACCCGCTGTGGTACGCCGTTCGAACGACCTCCTGTTGTCGAGTGGTGAGCTGGTCGAGTATCGCCTTTCGCGCCGGCCCCCCGAGCGCGCCGTCTCCGGACGGTCGATTCCGGCGAGCGAGCATCGACGCTGAGAGGCCGCGACGGTTGATGTCGGCCAGGACGGTTCGGAGCTCGAGCCCCGCCGGGAGGTCGACGACCGCCCGGTGGCCCGACTCGTCGCTGACGAGCTCCCGTAGCGTGGCGCCGTGGTCGGCGACGATGCGGCCGAGAAACGGCCCCGTTACGCGGAGCTGGATGAGCGTCCCCCGATCCGACGACGCGAGTACGACGAGGTCGTCGATCCCGTCGACGGTCGCTTCGATGCCGTCGCCGTCGATCGGGGGCTCGAGGGAGACGAACGCGAGCGCGCTGTCGTCCTGCAGCGTCGCCCCCTTGAACGCGACGCGACGGTCGAGTCGGTCCGCGAACCGACACAGCGGCGACTCAGCCCCCAGTTCGAGTTCGATCTCGGTAACGCTCTCCTCGAGCAGCGCGTTCTTTCGCTTGACGGCGTCGATCGTGTAGGCGATAGTCTCGCCGAGATCCGCAAGCATCGACTCGAACGGATCGTCGAAGGCGTTCGGGTCGTCACCGTACGCCGAGAGGACACCGTAGAGGTGACCGTCGTAGATGAGCGGGACCGATATCACTGACTGAAAGCTCCTCGAGAGCGCGTCGGTTCGCCACGTCCCGTCCCCCACGCTGTCGGCGACGTTGTCGACGGCGACCGGACGACGGGTTCGGACCGCTCTACCGGCTGGCTCCGCGGCGGAGTCATCGACGGCTGTTGCCGTGATCACCTCGAGGTAGCCCCGCTCGAGGCCGGCGTGGCTCCGGGGTTGGATCCGGCTGCCGCTCGGATCGGGCTCGCCGATCCAGGCGAACGAGCAGTGTTCCGTTTCGGTGAGTCTGGTACAGACCCCGCGTTCGATCTCCTCGCGCGAGTCGGCCCGCAGCAGGTGTTCCTCGATATCCTGTCGGATCTGTTTCGAGGTGTTCACCCGCTCGAGATCCCGGTTCTGTCGTTTCAGCTCCCGTTCGCTGTCGTGGAGCCGACGGGTGCGTCCGATCCGGTCGAGGGCCGCCTTCGCCGTCGTCGCAAACAGCTTCACCAGCTCGACGGTGTCCTCGTCGTACTGATCGGGAGCGGTCGACACCGCGGCGAAGACGCCGTGCTCCCCGAGCGGGATGTAGAGCCCGCTTCTGATGTTCGTCGACTCGTCGTAGACCCGTTCGGAGTCCCGAACGTCCTCGAAGACGGACGGCGTGCCGGTGACGAACGTCTCCCACGTGATCCCCTCGTCAGGCTCGAAGTGCGGGGGAGTGCCGACCGCTCGCTCGAGGTCGCTCGAGTACGCGGCCGGCGCGAGCTCGTTGCGCTGTTCGTCGAACCGGAAGACGATACTGTCGAGATCGAGCACGTCGTCGGCGACGGTAACGATGTATTCGCAGGCGTCGTCTTTCGAGTCAACGGTGAGTAAGTGACTGGTCGCCTCGTGGAGGGCGCTCAGCGCGTCCCGATACTGAACCCGTTCGGTGACGTCGATCGCGACGCCGATCACCCGTGTGACCTCGCCGTCCTCGACGATCGGACGGTACCACGACTCGAAGATCCGATCGAGGATCCGACGCTGGCCGTGGACGGACTCGCCCTCGAGAGCCGTACGGGCGTCGGCGCGGATCGCGGGGTACTCCTCGAAGAGGTCGAAGAACGACTCGCCGACGGCTTCGCTCGGTTCGAAACCGATGTTCTCGAGTCCCCGCCCCTCCGAGAGCGTGACCGTCCCCTCGGCGTCGATAACGTAGTGGATGACCGGCGCGTTCTCGACGACCATCCGCAGCCGTTCGGTCTGCTCGGCCAGTTTCTGCTCCCGCTCGATCCGAGCGGTGATGTCCCTGAAGTACACCGAGAGACCGGTTTCGGAGGGGTAGACGTGGATCTCCATCCAGATGTCGAGCGACTCGGAGTACCGCTCCCACGAGACCCGCTCCTGGCACTCCATAGCGTCGGCGAACCGGTCGAACAGCTCCGATCGGAACCCGTGGGGGAACAGCTCCCGAACGTCGGCGCCGAGTAGCTCCGATCGCGGCCGGCCCAGCAGCTCCTCAGCCCGGCCGTTGACGTAGGTGAACCGCCAGTCCGTATCGAGCGCGTAGAAGGCGTCGCTGACCCGTTCGAACGGTTCGGAGAGTTCCTGCTCGACGCGGTGGGGGCGGGTCACCTCCCGTATCGACGTGACCACGCCGCCGACGACGGGATCCTCGAGGAGGTTCGTCAGGATCGCGTCGTGAACTCGCCAGCCGTCCTCGCCGCGGTAGCGGTAGGTAACGGTTCGCGTTTCGCCCGGTGGATCGGTCCGGACGGCGTCGAATGAGTCGTTGACGACCGCCCTGTCCTCGGGATGGATCCCCTCGAACAGCCGGTCGCGCCCGAACTCGGAAATCTCGAATCCGGTGACGCGCTCGAGATCGGAGCTGGCGTCGGTGAGTTCGCCCGATCGGTCGAAAACGAGCAACAGATCGGACGCGCACTCGAGCAGCGATCGGTGCCACGCACCCTTCTCGCCGGTCGGCACCCGGTCCGGCGAGTCCTCCGAGATCAGTCGGAGCCGTCGCTCGAGCAGCGCCGGTCGCTCGCTCGCACGCGCACCGACGACGTCGGTCGCGCCGTCGGCGAGCAATCCCTCGACGTCGGCCTCGAGGACGTCGGCGGCGACGTAGACGACGGGGGCTCGTCCGTCGATCTCCTGGACTGCGGTTCGATCGTTCGTCAGGACACAGTCGACATCGTCTGGTCGAGCGGGTACGAGCTCGGAGTCAGCCCCGGTAACCGTTCGAAGCCCGTCCCGATCCTCGAGGGCGGTCGTCACGGTCTCGGCCCAGGTCTCGGTGCCGACGACGAGCACGCGGACCGGCCCCGCCCCGGCGACCTCGAGTCCGGAATCCATACCCTCGCTGGGGTCGGCGCGGGTAAAAACGTCGCGACGGTTCAATCGAGAGGGGGCGACGGGGTCGCCCCGGAACGGCGGAAAACGGCTCGTACGGTCCGCCGGAACTGCGTCCCGACACGCCCGCAGGACGAATCGCAGGTGCGCCGGAGCCGACGGACGGCGGTCCGTATCAGTAGCCGATCGGCGTTCCGTCCTTGCGCGGCTCGGTCGCACCCGAAAGCGTCTCGCCCCGCCGACGAACGGCCTGTGCGCCGCCGAACATCACGGGTGGAAGGACGCCGACGTCGTGGCCCTTCCGGGCGAGCTTCGCGGAGTTCGGCAGGCGATCCTCGATTCCCAGGCTGCCGTCCTCGCGGTAGCGCCAGCGCGGTCGGTCGAGGGCCTCCTGGAGATCCATGTCGTAGTCGACGAGGTTGGAAAGTACCTGTACGTGTCCCTGGGGCTGCATGTAGCCGCCCATAACGCCGAAGGCGAGCCAGTCGTCCTCGTCGAGTTTCGCGATCGCCGGAACCAGCGTGTGAAACGGTCGCTTGCCCGGCTCGAGACTGTTGGGGTGGTCGGGATCGAGCGAGAACGATGCGCCCCGGTTCTGGAGCGCGATACCGGTGTCGCCCGCGACCAGGCCGCTGCCGAAGCCGGCGAAGCGGGAGTTGATGTAGGAGACGAGGTTCCCCTCCTCGTCGCCCACCGTGAGCAGGACGGTGTCGGCGTCCTCGGCCGCCCGCGTCGGGACGCCGACCTCGGGATCCTGGATCGGCGCGTCGCCGATCGCCGCGGCCCGCTCGCGGGCGTACTCCTTGGAGGCGAGCGGCGGGGTCTCCTCGAACTCGGGATCCGTAATATAGTGGTGGCCGTCGACGAACGCGAGCTTCATCGCCTCCGCGAAGGCGTGGACGCGCTCGGGCGAGTCGTAGTCGTGCTCGCCCGCGTCGATCTCCTCGGCGATGTTCAGCGCCTCGAGCGCGACCAGTCCCTGGTTGTTCGGCGGGAGTTCGTACACCTCGGTGCCGTTGTAGGTCGTGCTGACGGGCTCGACGAACTCGGGCGAGAACTCCGCGAGATCCTCGTGGGTCATGAAGCCGCCCGCGGACTGGATCTCCTCGACGATCGCGTCGGCAATTTCGCCCTCGTAGAAGGCGTCCGCGCCCTCGTCGGCGATCTGCTGAAGGGAGTCGCCCAGCCGCGGCAGCGTGACCGTCTGCCCGACGTCGGGCGCCTCGCCGTCGAAGAGGTACGCCTCGCGGGCGTTCTCGTCGGTGAAGAGCTCCTCGGCGCCCGCCCAGTGACCCGCGATGATCGGCGAGACGGGGTACCCCTCCGTCGCGTAGTGAATCGCGGGCTCGAGCGCCTTGGCGAGCGAGAGCGTCCCAAGCTCCTCGACCGTCGCCTCCCACCCGCGGGCCGTCCCGGGGACAGTCACGGCGTGGGGGCCGAGAAACGGCATCTCGAGGTCGTCGCCGCCGGCGTCGCCGTCGACGGCGTACCCGCGGGATTCGGGGTAGTACTGCGAGATGTCGTCAGCTTCCTCGAGGGCACCTCGCACGTTCTCGATGGTCGCGTCGGCGGGCGCGGGGCCACAGGAGCGCATCGCGCCGACCTCGCCGTCGGCGGTGCGATACAGCGCGAAGACGTCGCCGCCCAACCCCGTCGACGTCGGCTCGACGACGTTGAGCGCGGCTGCCGTCGCGACCGCCGCGTCGAAGGCGTTCCCGCCCTCGCGGAGGATCGATACGCCGGCCTCCGCTGCGAGAGGCTGGCTGGTCGCGACCATCCCGCGGTTGGCGTAGGCCGTCGAACGTCTCGAGTCGAATCGGTCCGGATCGACGTCGGTGTCCATCGATCGTGTACGGGACGGCTGCGATAAAAATCCTGGCGGGTTCGTCGGCGACGTCACGCTGTGTCGTCAGACGACCGTCACGGGGACGGACGCGCGTTTGACGACACGCTGACAGACGGTCCCGAAGGAGATGCGACTCGAGACGGAGCTGTCGTGGGAGCCGAGGACGAGGTGATCGACGTCGCGGTCGGCGGCGTACTCGACGATCGTCCGCACCGGTCGCCCGTCCTCGAGGGCGGTCCGCACCCCTCGACCCCGATCGGCCGCACACTCCGTCGCGTCCGCGAGCAACTCGCTGCCGCGTTCGCGGTTGGCCTGCTCGTATTCCTCGTACCGGTCGGCCGAGCCGCCCGTGGCGTCGGCGTAGATGTTGGGATGGGTCGAATCGAAGACGTGGAGCGCGGTGATCGTCGCGGCCGGGTATTCCTCGAGGGCGTACTCGAAAGCTGCTCTGGAGGCCTCGGAGTCGTCGATCGCGACGAGGACGTGTCGGCTCATAGCTGGCGTTCGGCAAGCGAGGACAAGACCGCCACCCCTCCACCTGAAAGCACCTTTGCCGACGACGCGCGCGTCCCGCCCGACGCGAGCTACTCGAGGGCGAGCGGTTCGTGGACGGCCCGGTAGCCGTCGACCGACTCGAGGGCGTCGATCCCGCTGACCTCCCGGAACCGGATCTCGCGTTCCATCTTCGTCATCACGGGCGTCTCGTAGTGGACGGCGTCGTAGGCCGGTTCGTCACCCTCGGCTCGACGCCGCTCGACGAACTCGCGGTGGCGCTCGAGCCGTCGCCGGCCGATCGTCCGCGACAGCTCCGGCGCGGCCTCGATCCGGTCTGCGAAGACCTCTCGGAAGGCGTCCTCGAGTTCGTAGCCGATCGAGCTTCGTCCGGCACACAGCGCCGCCAGCGAGGTCGTCCCGGTCCCCCAGAACGGGTCGAGGACGGTGTCGCCGTAGGTCGAGTACATACAGATCAGCCGGTAAGGAATCTCGAGAGGGTAGGCCGCCGAGCGCTCCCGGAGCTCCTCATAGCCGTCCTCGAGGGTCTGAAGCTCGCCCCGAACGTCGGTCCAGACGTCGCTGAACCAGCGGTTGCGCTCCTCCCAGAAGTACGCGGCCTCGTAGCGTTGGTCCGCCCCCGGCTCGAACGAGCGGCTGTCGCCGCCGTTGCGGAAGATTAGGACGTACTCGTGCTCGAGCGTGACGTAGGCGTTGGGCGGGATCATTCCGCTGCCCATGAACTTGGCCGCGCTGTTTGCCGGCTTGCGCCAGAGCACGTCCGGCAGCGGGTCGAACCCGCGGGATTCGAACGCCTCGAGCACCCGGGCGTGGTTGGGGTAGACGCGGAAGCTGCCGTCGACCGTCCGAGTCGCGTCTCCGACGTTGATACAGGCGATGCCGCCGTCGACGAGGACGCGTTCGAGCTCGTCCCAAACGGGTTCGAGCTGGGCGTGCATCGCATCGAACGCCGCCCGGCCGTCGCCGGACTCGAGAGCATCGCCGACGGCGGGATCGAGGTTGGCAAACAGGTCGTCCCACATCTCGATCATCGGATACGGCGGAGAGGTGACGACGAGTTCGACGGAGTCGTCGTCGACCGCCGAGAGCTCGCGAGCATCGCCGACGACGACGCGGTGAGTCGTCTCCATCGAGTGGAGTGTGTCGGCGTCGCCCCCTTAGCTCCTTCGTCGGAGGCGACGGCGCCGCTACCGGAAGGGAAAACAGCAGAACGGCGAAGAAGGGACGTCGGCGCTACTCCTCGGAGTCGTCGCCCGTCTCGGCCTCGAGCTCCTCGTCCTCGTCGACGCCCTCGAGGTCGTCGTCCTCGTCGGCGTCGATCTCGGTCGCCGGCTCGAACTCTTCGATCGGCTCCCACTCCTCGTCGGCGTCGCCGCCGAAGCGACGACGCAGGACTGCGATGCCGACGAGTAGGCCGGCGGCCAGCAGCAGCCGACCGAGCACGCCGGACGAGCCGTCGTCCTCAGCGTCGGTTTCGGTCTCGGCCTCGACCGCTTCGGCCTCGGCCTCCTCGGCCTCGCTTTCGGCGTCCTCGTCCTCCTCTTCGTCGCCACCCGTCACATCGTCGATGATCTCGGGCTCCTCGACGTCGTCGAGGGAGACGTCATCGAAGTCGGTCGACTCCCGACCCGCGAGGTAGCCGAGCGCGGCGCCGACGCCGACCAGCGCGCCCGCGATCGGCAGGTTGCGCGAGCCGTCGGTGTCGCCCTCGGAGTCCTCGACTGCCTCGAGGATCGAGTCTCGCATCGAGGAGTCGAGTCCCTGCTCGACTAGTTCCTTGACGACGAGTTCCGACAGCGTCCTATCAGATTCGGTCTCTTCCATACACTGGTCAACTACATCACGATACATAGGTTTATCCAACGAATCGACGTATCGTGCCGGGGAGTAACGGACCACAAGGGGAAGGATTCGCCGGTGATTCCGGGAGGGTGTCGAACATATTCGCCCAACCTATGGGGGCAAAAGAGATCCCCCCGAAACCGAACATAACGATCGCATAACGAAACGGGTGCCGACGAACGGAGGTGTATGAGCGTGCTCCGACAGCCGGGCGTGCTCGGACGAACCAGACGCCGACACGTCCTCGGTGCGATCGCCGCCCTCTCGGCCGGCGCGGTCGAGACCGTCTCGGTCAGCGTCTGGTTCGTCCTCGCGGTCGGCTCGCGGACGACGCCGACGGCGTTGCTCGGGGTCGCCGTCCTGGTCGGCGGCACGCTTTTGCGGACCCGTCTCGTCGCCGCGGTCGTCGGTACCCGTCGGGTCCGCCACGGACCGCGGTGGATCGGGCTCTCGCTCGCGGTCGCCGCCGCCTGGATCTGCTGGCTGTTGCTCGCCGAAGCCCTCGATCCGCCGTCGGGGCCGATCGTCGCGACGGTTCTTCTGGGCGGGGTCCTCTCCGCGCAGTTCGCCCTCGAGCAGGCCGCATGTCAGTCCCGGTCGGCCGATGCTGATCGACTGGCCGCGGTCGTTCCGGGCCTCCTGCTCGCCCTCGGCGGGGGACTTCTGCTCTGGACGGCCTGGGTTCCCGGCTGGACGATCAGCACGCCGGCGCTTCCGCTCGGCGTCGCGACGGTCGTCGTCCGGATCGAGCCCCTCCAGCTCGGTCCGCTCGGGTTCGGCGTTCTCGCGGTGTTCGCACATCGGCGACGGTTCCAGCGGCTGCTCGAGCCGTGAGTGGGTACACTTATTCGCCGCCAGGAATCACTCTCGAGCGAAACGGTCGATCCCATCCGTCCCCACCCGGAGTGTACCCGATGATAGAGACAGCACCGTCCGCCGTTGTCGGCGCCGTCACCGCCGGAGCCGTCCTCGCTGCGATCTCCGGCTACTGGCTGCTGTCCCGGCGGCGCGACCGAGAGAGCGGGTCGGCGGAGTTGGAAACCGGCGCCGACGCCGGCAGCGGTTCGGGTCGACTTCCCTTCTTCGAACTGGCCGACGAGAGCGACCACAGGACGATCGACCCGCAGATCCTGCTTCCCGTGGTCGACGGCGGCGAGCGCGCCCTTCGGCTCGCGACCGTCGCATGCGCGCTCAAACACCGGTACGGGGACGAACCGCTCGTCCTCCTGTCGATCGACGGCGAGGCCGACGACGGACGCGACCGACCGCCGATCGACGAGCGGCTCGGCGAGCACGGTATCGCGACGAACACCGCGATCCGGACCGAGACCGTCGAGACCGACGACGTTACCGCCGCGGTCCTGCGAGCCGCCCCGGAACCGAACACCGATCTGCTGGTGACCGAGTGGAACCCCAAGGGCGACGGGACGACGGACCGCGGGACGGCCGAGGAAGCCGTCGCCCGGACGCCGCTCCCGGTCTACCAGTTTCGGCTCTCCCGCCCGCCCTCGGAGCTCGCCCGACTTCGGCTGGTGATCCCCAGACACGTCGACCACCACGAGGGGTTCTACGAGGCCGTCTACAACGTCAAGCAGCTGTCGGCGCAGCTCGAGCTCCCGATCACGGTGTACGTCTTCGAACGGAACGTCGATCACTACCGAACCCTCTTCGATCTCGTCGAGATCGACGTCCTCGCCGAGTTCCGATCGGTCCGCTCGTGGGACGAGCTGGGATCGACCCTCGAAGCGCGCGCCGATCCCGCGGACCTGCTGGTGACGCTCGCGGTCCGGGAGGACGAGATCGGCTGGGACGCAGAACTCTCGACGGTCGCCGAGCGGTTCGCGGACCTTCCGCCGCGATCGCTCGCGCTGTGTTTCCTCCGGGCGGACGAGCCGGCGTACGAGGATCAGTTCCTGCGAACGAACTGACGAGCGGGCGACGACCTGAATCCGGATCGAACGGTAGAAAAGTCGGGATCGACTCGAGCGCGTATGGAGGTTCTCGGCCGGTTACTGGCGATGCTCGCGGTGTTGCTGGTCGGTACCGGGCTTCGGTCCTCTGGCGTATTGGACGCCGCCAGAACCGCCCGTCTCAACGCGACCGCCTACTACGTCGCCCTCCCGGCGCTCGTGTTCGTCGCGACCTACGATCAGTCGATCGGCGACCTGCTCTCGGCGGAGCTGTTCGTGGGCTCGCTGGTCGTGCTCTTCGCGACGGCCGCCATCGCCTGGGTCGCCTACCGGAACCGACTCTCGACCGACCGACAGAGCGTCGCGATCATCCAATCGTACCACTCGAACCTCGGCTACCTCGGGGTTCCGCTCGTCGCCGCGACGTTCGACGCGCAGGTCACCGCTATCGCGAGCGTAATTTTGGGATTCGTCACCCTCGTTCAGCTTCCGCTGACGATCGTCGTGCTCAGCGCGTTCGGGGCGGCCGAGGCCGCGATCGGTCGCGAACTCCGGAACCTCGCGACGAATCCCGTGTTGCTCGCGCTGGTCGCCGGCCTTGCGGTAGGTTCGCTCGGTGTGGCGTTTCCAGGGGGTATCGTTGTCGGCCTCGACGCGCTTGGATCGCTCGCGCTCCCGCTGGCGCTGCTGTGTGTCGGCGCCGCCCTGCAGATCGACGCCGGCGCGGTCGATCTCGAGGCCGTTGGCTCGGTCGTCGCGCTGAAGCTGTGCTGTATGCCGCTGCTCGCGTGGGCGATGTTCTCGCTGCTCGCCGTCGACGGCGCCACCTTCACCGCGGGCGTTGTGATGCTCGGGATGCCGACCGCGGTGTCGACGTACGTCTACGCGAACGAGCTCGGCGGCGACGCCGAGTTCGCCTCGCTGAACGTCTTCGCGACGACGGTCGCCTCCGTCGGCACCCTGTTCGTGCTCATCACGCTGGTCGGCTGAGTGAGCGCTCGCTGACCCGGGTTAGAGCACCAGATGTCCGTTCGCTGCACGGCCCGCCGGCTCAAAGAGGATTCGGAACTTCCCCCTCCTCGGCCAGGGTCGGGCTCGAGAGGACGACGTTGACTACCGCCCCGAGGAGGATCAAGATCCCGGCGAAGTAGAGCCAGGTGACGAAGAGGATGACCGCGCCGACGGCGCCGTAGGCCGCGTACTGAGCGGCGTTGGCGGCGTAGAGCTGGAAGCCGACCTGCAGGATCGTCCAGCCGACGGCGGCGACGACCGTCCCGGGAAGGATCTCCCGAACCGTAACCGAGATCGGAGGCAGGACGTAGTAGATCGGCAGGAAGACCAGAAACAGACCGGCCAGCAGCGTGATCCAGCTCGCGAGACCCGCCAGCGGGATCACGTCCGCAGCGATCCCCAGCATCGCCCCGATGACGATCATCAGCACGATCGCGCCGGTCCCGGCCAGAATCACCGTGAACCCGTCTCGAACCTCGTCGAGGAACGTGTCCTCCGCGACCTCGTCGTAGACCATGTCGAACGCCCGGCTGAGTCCGCGAAAGACCTTGAGCGCTCCCCAGGCGGCGACCGCGAGCGCGACGACCGTCGCCTGGCTGCGCCCCGACTCCGTCGTCAGCGCCTCCGCGACCAGGTCCTCACCGGCCGGCGGGAGGAAGTCCCCGGTGACCAGCACCAACCGCTCAGCGGCATCCTCGCCGCCGAACAGCGAGCCGACGACCAGCGCGAGCAGGACCATCGGGATCAGCGAAACGAACGCGTAGTAAGCGAAGCCGGCCGCGAGAAAGGTGATTTCACGGTCCTGTGCCGTCTGGTAGATCGAGAGCAGGACCGTCGAGAGCCGCGTCGTATCCATACCCGTACTATGGACGGGTGCATCAAGAGTGTGGGACTTGCCGCGGGCGTTACCACTCGTGACAGAAGTTGTGCGTCGCGAACACCTGGCCGTCGTCGGCGACGTAGATGCCGACACCGCCGCGGTCCCAGCCGTAGGGAACGTTCTCCTCTAAGATCGCCTCGCGGTGGTCGGTGGAGTTCATCCACTGGTTGACCAGTCCCTCCGCGAGCCCCTCCGCAGTCTGGTGTTCGACGGTGCCGTCGCCGCCCGACTGTTCGACCGGTCTGTCGACCCAGGTCATCGCGATGTTCTCGCCGTACCCCTGGCAGTAGTCCTCGACGTCGCTGAATCGGTCGTAGGGCTGGTCGCCGTCGGGGTTCGTGTGCGAGAAGTACTCCCGATCCGCCATGTCAGCGCTGTGGGCCCGCGAGACCGACGCGACGGTGCCGTCCCACTCGATCGACTCGAGGTCGTGTTCGGCCCGACGGTCGTTGACCTCGGCGTGGACGAAGTCCTCGACGTCATCGGAGGCGACCGTCTCGACGCCGGTCTCGTAGGACGACTCGTTCGGATCGTTCGGGTCCGTCGTCTCGGGGTCGCGTTCGCCCGTCGGCGGCGGCTCCGAACTGGGCGAAGGCTGGTTCCCGACCTCGATCTCGTCGACGTCGTCGAACTGCTCGAGGTCGTCGACGAGCGCCGGGCCGTACGCGGCGCCGGCCAGCACGATCGCACCGAGCAGCGCCGCGACGACGGCGAATCTAACCAGTCCGCGCAACAGCCCTCGGTCGGTCTCTCCTTGCTCCGCGGTCGGACTCGCGGAGCGGGGGTCTCCCATCGTTCCTCTTCAAGTGGTAGGGAACCAAGAGCTTCGCGGTTGCACACACCCCGTATGGCGAGCCTACTCCGAGCCGAACAGCGTCTCGTGGAAGGCGATCACGAGTCCCGGCACGACCGCCATAAAGAGGTGCTCCTCGAGCGGGATGCCGGCGACGTCGATCCCGGTCCGAAGCTTGATGTCGAAGACGCCGACGGCGAGGGTGTAGCGGTCCCAGACGTAGGCGATGGGGTACAGTGTGAGGATCGTCGCGCCCGCCCGCCGGAGCGCGTTCGCGCGACGGAGCAGGAGGACGGCGATCGCGCCCCAGAACAGCTCGGTCGCGAGGTAGGTGTATCGTCCGAAAACGCTGATATCGGGTACCATACGCAGTCTACGGACCCCGTATCAAAAAATAGTAACCATGATCCCAGCCGGCAGCACCGTGCAGTACGTTAAATACGCCGGCGTGAGTAGAACGACCCGAACGATGAATATCGCTGATATCGCGACGAAGGAGTTTATCGAAGTCGACGTTGGCACGCGGATGGGTAAGGTCCGTTCGACGTTCGAGGACGGCAACCCGAAGGGGATTATCGTTACTGACGACGGAGAGTACGAGGGCGTTCTCAGCGAGCGCGAGGTGCTCCAGTCCCACGTCGAGGACGACGCGAAGGTAGCGGCGTTGATCAAGCCGAGCCGTAACTCGCCGGCGCCGAAGATCGACCGCCAGGAGGACGTCCGGGAGACCGCCCGAATGCTCATCGAGAGCAACTCGAAGGTCGCGCCCGTCTTCGAAAACGAGGAGCTGTGGGGCGTCATCACCGACGATGCTATTCTGGAGGCGGTCCTCGAAAACCTCGACGCGCTCACCGTCGAGGACGTCTACACCTCCGACCCCGTGACGCTCCGGGAGCAAGACGGGATCGGAAAGGCGATCAACCACCTGCGGGAACACGGCGTCTCGCGGCTTCCCATCCTGAACGAGAACGGCTTCCTCACGGGCGTCGTCACGACTCACGACATCGCCGACTTCGTCATCCGGGAGAACAACAAGACGACGGTCGGCGACCGCGTCGGCGACACCGATCGGATGCTCGACGTCCCGATCTACGACATCATGAACAGTCCCGTCCGAACGACCTCCCTGGATAAAACCGCGAAGGAGGCCATCGAGACCATGCTCGACGACGACTACGCGGGGCTGATGGTCACCCCCGAGGACGACGACCGCGTCGTCATCGGCGTCATCACCAAGACCGACGTGTTGCGAGCGCTCACCTTCACCGAGGAGGAGCACATGGACGTCCAGATCACCAACATCTCGATGCTCGATACGATCACCCGAGAGGGGATCACCGAGAGCATCCAGGACGTCTCCGAGAAGTACGCCGATATGCAGGTGATGCACGCTCACGTCCGGTTCACCGAACACAAGGAGAAACTTCGGGGAACCCCGCTCGTTCAGTGTCAGATCCGCCTGCGAACGAACAAGGGCCAGGTCGCCGGCACCGGCGAGGGGTACGGCGCCGAGAACGCCTTCCGCGTCGCACTCGATAAGCTCGAGCGCAACGTCCTCGAGCTGAAGGGCGTCACCAGCGACGAGGAGTACCGCGGACAGCTGCTGCGGAAGCTCAACGAGCTGTAAACCGGTCCGACCGCGGCGGTTCCGATCACGGACCTTTTTTCGATACGCTCGCCGTCTATGAGCGGGATCTCGTGGCACAGGCGACGCGCGTTCCCAGTAGTGCGGTACAGCTCAGTCCGGACTCCAGATCGCCGTCGAGGCCGCCGCCGTTCAGCTGGGCGGCCTCGAGGCGCTCGGACGGGGGTCGCCCCGCGTCGCGCTCGCTCGATACGCGCTGTTTACGGCGTTGGCGTTCGCCGCGCTGGCGGTGGCTACGTGGGCAGGTCTGTCGGCGGCGCTGGGCGGATTCGGCTGGGGTATCGTCGCGCTCGGGCTCCTGGTCGGGAGTGCCAGAGTCGTCGTCCTCTACAGGAGTTCGCGCGTCCTCGTGTCTGGGTTCCGTCGCAGTCGTGCCTGACGCTTACTGGCCCGGTTCGCGGCCTCGAGCCGATATCCCCTCGAGCCGCGGCTCGAGATCGGCACGGAGCCGCTCGCGGCCTCCGTAGGCTCAGCGAAGCCCGTCGCCGTCGCCTCCCTCGAGGCCCGTCTCCGTGATTCGGAACTGGACCGAGTCGCCGGCGGCCTTCGAGCGGTGTTTCTCGAGGGTTGCCCGGCGGTTGCCCCCGCGGAAGCGCTCGATCCGGAGCACGGTTCCCGTCCAGTGCTCTAAGGTGTTGCCCCCGAGCGGACGAGTTCGGTCGCTGTCGGGATCCGAGAAGACCTGGTTCGTGAGCACGACCGCCAGGTCGTGTTTGCGCGCCAGCGAGAGCAGGTGGGTGATCTGCCGGGCGACCCCGCGCAGCGCCTCGCCGTCGTCACCTTCACCGGTTCGCTCGAGGCGGTAGAAGCCGGTCGCGCTGTCCAGAACGATCAGCGAGGCCCGATCGGCGAACTCCTCGGCGTCCCGGACGGCCTCCTCCTGCTGTTCGAAATCGAGCGCCTCCTCGACGACGATCCGGGAGGCGACGCGTTCGACGTCCTCGGCCCCGTCGACGCGCGCGGAGAGCAACTGCTCGAAGCGGTCGACCGAGAGTCCTTCAGTGTCGATGTAGACGGCCGTCTCGCCCGCGACGGCGGTCTCGACCGCGGCCGACAGCGCGAGGTTCGTCTTGCCGGCGGCCGGCGGTCCGTACAGCTGCGTGACGGTCCCGCGCTCGAACCCGTCGCCCAGCAGCTCGTCGATCGGCCCACAGCCGGTCGAAATCGGCTCGTCGTTCACGGGCGATATTGCTCGCCACCGCGCAAAAACCTCCTGAAATCCGCCCCGTTCCGACGGGGGTTCGCGTACGTTTATTCGAATCGGCGTCGAAGTGAAACCGTGATCGTCGTCGCCACGTCAGACTTCGAGGTGTACCACGGCGTCGTCAACGAGCTGCGCGAGCGCGGCGCCGCGTTCACGACCGTCGAACCCGACGAGCCGCTACCGGAGGGAACGGCCGTCGTCGTCACCGGCGCCGACTACGCCGAGACGTTCCCGAACGTGACGACGGTCGTCGCGGACCCGGACGCACCTCGCCGGGCGGTCGATCAGGCGCTGACGACCGCCCGCGGCGAGGGCGGACGGACGATCGTCGGCGTCGACCCCGGACGGAAACCCGGCATCGCCGTGCTGGCGGGCGAGATGGTCGTTGCCGCCTTCCAGGTGCCCCTCTCCGAGGCCGTCGACGTCGTCCAGCGGGAGGTCGCCGAGGCGGCCTCACCCGTCGTTCGGATCGGCGACGGCGCCCGCCTGCAGAGCTCGACGCTGATAAACGACCTCGAGGACGTCCGCGTCGAACTCGTCGACGAGACGGGGACGACTCCCTACCTCGGCACCGGCGCGCGCGGGATGGGGGACGTGCTCGCGGCGGTAAATATCGCCCGTCTCGAGGGCGATCCGGTCGAGCGCCGCGAGATCGAGCCGACCGCGGGCGAGCTACAGATGATCAAGGATCGGGCCCGCGAGCACAGCGAGACGAACCGAGCGATCGACGAGGAACTGGCCCGACGAGTGGCCGCGGGTGAACTGACGATCGAGGAGGCGCTGGTCCGACACCGGGATGACGGGACGGCCGGTGGCTCCGACTCCTGAGCCCGCGTTCAGCCCGTAACCACGGGCGAACGGGACTCGCGCTCACGACCATATTACCAACTTCCAAACAATCAAGTTAATCTGTAATTTCAAAATTCCATAAAGACCATATGGTTAGAAGATATGAAAGTGTGTATGGGTGAATGGAATAGACGATCGGTGATGGTCTCGAGTGCGGCGCTCGCAACCGGAACCGCCCTCGCCGCAGCCGGAACAAGTAGCGCGAACGAATCCCCTGACGCTCCCGCGACCCCCGACCGAGCCGAACCGGACGGCTGGTCCTCACACGGCGGGACGATCGGAAACTGTCGACACATCCCCTCGAGCGACGGGCTCGAGCGGCCCGACACGATCGCCTGGCAGTACGAACACAGCGGCCCGGCTTCGGTCGTCGAGGGCGCCGTCTTCTTGCAGACCGACGGCGAGATCCACTCGCTCGACGCCGCAGACGGCAGTCTCCGGTGGACGGCCGATGCGGTCGAGGCGTCCGGAACACCGGCGGTCGCCGGCGACAGTGTCTACGTCGCGGGCGGGGGCTCGCGGCGCTCGAGGCCGAAACCGGCGAGGTGCGCTGGAGCGAGGCGTTCGGCGACGCCGAATCCGTCTTCTCGCCAGTCGTCGCCTTCGAGACGGTCTACGTGAGCGTCGAGAGCACTCTCCACGCGTACGACGCGGCCGACGGATCGCTCCGCTGGGAGCACGAGACGGTCGACGTCGAGAGCGAGGCCGGCGACGGTGCCTACGGGTTCCACTCGACGAACGGAACGATCGCCGTCGCCAACGGAACGGTCTGGGCGCTGCTCGACAAGCGCCGGAGCGAGTCCGGTGCGGGTGCGGACGGAGTCGCCGCGCTCGACCCGACGACGGGCGAGGTTCTGTGGACGGACCATCTGGAGTCGGGTCGGACCGCGAACGGGCTGGCGGCCACCGAAGACGCCCTGTTCGTCGAAACGCCAAGCGAGGAGGGGATCGTCGTCTTCGACGTCGCCTCTCGGGAGATCGTCGAGACCGTCAGCGACGCCTTCGACAGTGCAGCCGTCGGCGACACGGCGGTCACTCACGGCCGATACACGCTCTCGAGCACCGGTGCGGACGCGCCGTGGAACGATCGGGAAACCCACGCCTACGGCAAGCCGACGATCGTCGGTGACCTCGTGGTCGTCGCCCACAGCCGTCGCGGGCGGTCTTCGCCCGACGAACTCGTCGGCTTCGATCTCGAGGACGGGAGCGAGCGCTGGACGTTCGCGTTCGACGACACCCACTGGAGCGACAGGTTCCCGATCGACGCCGTCGTCGACGGCGAGACGATCTACGTCGACAGGGACGGTCAGCTTACCGCCGTTCGGCCGTCGTAGTCGCCCGCAACTCCGAGCCGAGATCGATCTCGCAGCGACGAAGCGTACGTACTTCTATCCCCGGACATCGTAGACGACGGTATGTACGGAGCCGCGCCCGATCGCACCGCCGAACTCGCACTGTTACTCGAGGTCGCGGGGACGCCCAAACCGGGCAACGTCGACCGACACCGCGACCTCGAGGACCTGCGCTTCGAACACTTCCTCGCCGGAGCCGTCGGCACCCGCGACGGGCTCGAGTCGGCCGCGAACGGCGCAGCCGTCGGCCCCGCTTTCGAGCGGGCCGTCGAAGGGATGGCAGCCCAGGAGGGCGACAACACCCAGTTCGGCGCGTTGCTGTTGCTCGTCCCGCTGGTGCGGGCGGCCCGCGACGACCTCTCCCAGCCCGTCGTCGAGAACGTTCTCGAGGGGACGACCGTCGCCGACGCGGCCGCGTTCTACCGGTCGTTCGAACACGTCGACGTCTTCGTCGCCGACCCGCCAGAGGGGATGGCACCGCTCGACGTCCGACGCGGTGCGGCGGCGATTCCGACCCTCGAGGAGCGCGGGTTCACGCTACTCGACATAATGGACCGCAGCGTCCCCGGGGACGACGTCGCCCGGGAGTGGGTAACCGGGTTCGAACGCTCCTTCGCGGCAGCCGAACGGCTCGCCGCGGCCGAGGGACCGATCCTCGAGCGAACCGCCGCGGTCTTCCTCTCCCTGCTCGCGGAGCGACCCGATACGCTCGTCGCGGATCGGAGCGGCGAGGCCGTCGCGGCCGAGGTAACCGAGCGAGCGGCTGCATTGGTCGAGCGCGACGCGCTCGAGACCGATCGTGAGACGGTCGAGGCGTTCGCCGACGAACTCGTCGACCGTGGAATCAACCCGGGGACAACGGCCGATCTGACCGCGGCCGGACTGTTCATCGCCCTCGAGCACGAAATGGTGCCACTGTGACAGACCGCTCGAATCGGACCGCGGACACGAACGCGAGCACCGGTCCCGAAACCGTGGAGTGGCCCGTCTCGCTCGAGGGCGTCACGGAGTCCGTCGTGACGACGCTGGGACCGAACGAGCGGTGGAACGCTGCTCCGCTCGGGCTGTTCGCCGGCGACGGCGGCGAAAACGACGACCCCGTCACCGCGAGGACCTGGGGGAACACCCGCACCCGACGGAACTTCCACCGCCAGGGCGAGGGGTACGTCCAGTTCACCGTCGACCCCGTCACCTTTGCCGACGCCGCGCTCTCGATCAACGAGTTCGACGAGCCGGTGCTCGAGTCGGCAAACGCCTGGACACGCGTCGCGGTCGAGCGGGTCGAGTCGGGAACCGAGGGCGAAACCGAGTGGGAGGAGTGGACGCTTCGCCCCCTCGAGGCCGAAATCGTCGCGGAGACGGTGCCGACGATCGATCGCGGGTTCGGCGCCGTGATCGAGGCCACCGTCGCCGCCTCCCGTCTGGGCGTGCCGGCGTACGATCAGGAAGCCCTCGGGGACCGTCTCGAGTACTGCGCCTCGGTCGTCGATCGTGCGGGGAGCCCCCGCGAGCGGGAAGCTCTCGAGCGCGTGCGCGAACACGCCGAGTGGTGACGACGCGTCCGGTTCCGTCGCTCGCGGCGCACCCGTCACCCCGTCCGAGAACGAATGGCTTTAGGGCGCGCTCGGAAAACCCACCTGTATGGCAATCAAACCGGCCTACGTCAAGAAGACCGGGAACCTCCTGCTGGAGCGGTACCCGGAGGCGTTCACGACCGACTTCGAACAGAACAAAGACAGCGTCACGAAGCTGACGAACGTCGAGTCCAAGGGCGTTCGCAACCGCATCGCCGGCTACGTCACGCGGAAGAAAGGCGCCGAAGTCCCGGCATAACTCGAGTTCTTACCCGGAAACTCCGATAGAGAGCGTCGATAGCGTCGCGTCGGTCGGTCGAAGAGGTGTCGTCGGTTCGAGGTCGGTTCAGTGGCCGTGGTCGTCGCCGTAGTCCATGTAAGCCGCGGCGACGAACGCCACGATCCCGAAGAAAAGCCCGAACAGCAGCCCGACCATTCCGGTGACGATCGAGAGCTCTCCGGCGAGCGGGAGGCTCATCTCCTGATAGCCCATCACGCCGAGGGCGATCCCGAGCACCACGGCGAGCACCGCGACGACCGTCGCACCGGTACTGAATCGGGTCTCGAACAGGCCGCCGAGGCCGGCCGTCGAGTTCGTCACCGCGACCACCTCGAGTGTGGGGATCGGGACTGGCCGATTCCGGCGGCGTCGTCGGCCGCCGGGGATTCGACCGGGGCGGTACCTGCATCGCGTCGGCGTCGGTGGAACTGCATCGGTCGATACGAGCGACTCCGTTTTCTTAATTTCTTCTATGCGGCCGTCTCCGAGCCGACAGCCTCCAACGGACGGCAGCAGTCGCGGAAATCCAAACCGTTTTGCGGGCACGACTCCGAGAGACGGGAAAATGGCAGTACGAGTAGGCGTACTTGGCGCAACCGGAGCCGTCGGACAGCGACTGATTCAGCTTCTCGACCCCCACCCGGAGTTCGAGATCGCTGCACTAACCGCGAGCGAGAACAGCGCCGGAAAGAGCTATCGGCAGGCCGCGAAGTGGCGCGTCGAGGGACCCATTCCGGAGGACGTCGCCGAGACGACCGTCTCGGCGACCGACCCCGACGAGGTCCCCGACGACGTCGACCTGCTGTTCTCGTCGCTCCCCTCGAGCGTTGGCGCGAAGGTCGAGCCCGCGTTCTGCGAGGCGGGTTACGTCATGTCCTCGAACTCCTCGAACGCTCGAATGGCCGACGACGTCCCCCTCGTGATCCCGGAGGTCAACGCCGACCACCTCGACTTACTCGAGGTCCAGCGCGACGAGCGCGGCTGGGACGGCGCGATGGTCAAGAACCCGAACTGCTCGACCATCACCTTCGTCCCCACGCTGGCCGCACTGGCGGAGTACGGCCTCGAGAAGGTCCACGTCGCGACCCTGCAGGCCGTCTCCGGTGCGGGCTACGACGGCGTCTCCTCGATGGAGATCATCGACAACGCGATTCCGTACATCGGCAGCGAGGAGGACAAACTCGAGACCGAGTCCCGCAAGCTGCTCGGCGAGTTCGACGGCGCCGAGCTGAGCCACAACGGCGTCGAGGTCGCCGCCTCCTGTAACCGTATCCCGACGATCGACGGCCACCTCGAGAACGTCTGGGTCGAAACCGCCGAGGACCTCTCGCCCGAGGACGCGGCCGACGCGATGCGGGAGTACCCCTCGCTCGAACTTCGCTCCTCACCCGACCAGCTCATCCACGTCTTCGAAGAACCCGACCGCCCACAGCCCCGCCTCGATCGGTCGCTGGGCGACGGGATGGCCGTCGCCGCGGGCGGGCTGCGCGAGTCGTCGTTCGGCCTGCAGTACAACTGCCTCGCGCACAATACGATCCGCGGCGCCGCGGGTGCGAGCGTCCTGAACGGCGAGTTGCTGCTCGAGAACGGCTACCTGTAGCCGCTTACGGGGATCGATCCGGAAGCGCAACGACCGGAATCGAGGCTTCCTTGACGAGTCGCCGCGCGACATCGCCGGTGAGCAGCTCCGAGAGACGGTTCCCCTCTCGAGCGTTGAAGACGACGGCGTCGGCGCGTTCCTCGCGGGCAGCCTCGAAGATCCGCTCGACCACGTCGGTGCCGTACAGCACCTGTGTTTCGACCGCACCCGGCGCGTCGTCGAGGGCGTCTCTGACTTGTTCGAAAATCTCGTCGGCATGCTCCTTGCGTTGTTCCATCGGAGCCTTGTCGATCCCGCCGCCGGCTTTCTCGATGACGTTGACGGCGATCACGGTGCTAGACGGCTCGAGGTGTCCGCCGAGGGCTCGGGCGGTTCGTTCGCCGTCGTCCGGATCCGCCGCGGGAACGATAACCGTCCCGTCGAGCGTCAGCGTCATCGGCGGCTCCCCCGTTCCGAACGATCTCTCGTGGATCGAATCGGCCGTGCGGATCGAGCGGTCGCTCGAGATACCATACCCGAACCTGAGAGCCCGCGAGTCAAAAAGGTACAGTCGGAACTCGCGAGGTCCGCGAACCGATTCGCATGGACTACTGGAAGTCGGTTTCGGTGCGACCGCGATCCGCCTGCGGTTGCACCGGGTACTCGTTACAGCGGACCGTATCAAGGAACGACCTGGTTCCGGAGCTCGTCGGCACCGTCGTCGACCCGGCGCACGTTCTCGGCGACGATGTCGGCCAGTCGATCGTAGTATCGGGGCGTCTGTCCGGCGTTGTGGGGCGTGATCTGAACGTTCCCGACGTTCCACAGCGGGTGGTCCTCGGGCAACGGCTCGGGATCCGTAACGTCGAGCGAGGCGCCGCGGATCCAGCTCGAGCGCAGCGCCTCGAGCAACGCGTCGGTGTCGATCACCGGCCCCCGGGCGACGTTGACGATCACGGCCTCGGGATCGAGCGTGATCATGACGTCGCGGTCGATCAGCCCCCGAGTGAGGTCGGTAAGCGGGCAGGCGAGCACGAGGTAGTCGGTCCGGGCGAGGGCGTCCTCGAAAGGCTCGTCGTCGAAGCCGACGACTTCGTCGGTGGGGCCGCCCTTCTCCGGGCTGTAGCGGACACCGATCGTCTCGACGTCGAACGGCTCGAGGCGCTCGGCGGTCGCCCGTCCGATTGCGCCCAGGCCGACGATCGTGACCGTCGACCCTTGGAGCTCGTGGGCCTTGTAGTGACGCCACTCGCGACGGCGCTGTCTTCGTTCGGCGACGTGGAACCGACGGGTGAAATGCAGGATCGCGCCGAGGACGTGTTCGCCCATGTTCGGTCCGTGGACGCCCGAGGCGTTGGTCACCGCGACGCCCCGTTCTCGAAGCCGGTCGAGGGGCAGGTGACCGGTCCCCGCGTAGGCGCAGGCGAACACCTCGAGGCTCGAGGCGGCCTCGAGCAGCTCCTCCTCGAGGGTCATCCCAGTGACGAACCGGGCGTCCTCGATCAGCTCCCGCTCGGCGGTCGGCGTGCGGGCGAGTTCGACGGTTCGGTCGGGAAGCCGATCCCGAAGCGTCTCGGCATACTGTTCGATCGGCGTTCCGTGAGTCCCCTTGCGTAGGACGAGAAGATCCGTCTCGTCGGTGGCGGGCATGTCAGGTGCCTCGAGCGGTGTCCTCAAAAGCGTTCAGTTCGCGGGGAGTACCGCCGCCGGTGATCGATCCGAACTTCAGACAGTTTAATACGGCCCGTCCAGTCCCAACGACATATGGAACGCGTTGACGTCGCGATCGTCGGCGGCGGGCCCGCAGGTGCCTGTTCGGCGGAACGAGCCGCCGCACACGGCGCCGAGACGGTGCTGTTCGAACAGGGTGTCCCGCGGGAGGACCGCGACGAACTCGGTCCGGACTCGACCGACGCGGCCGGCATGCTCGACTACTGGATCGATATCATGGACTTCGACTATCGGGAGATTCCCGACGACGTTATCCACCAGGAGCTCGAGGCCACCGAGTTCGTCGGGCCGTCGAGTCGGCTCGAGCTGACGACGACGGGGATGGAGGCCGACTACCCCCGGTTCGGCTACACCTTCAACCGCACCCGGATGGACGACTGGCTCCACGAGCGAGCCGTGGACGCTGGCGCCGATCTGCGGATCGGAACGGGAGTCAAGTCCCTCGAAACTGACCTTCGGGCCTCGAGTCCGAAGGGGCCGACCCACACGCTGACCCTCTCGGACGGGAGCCAGCTCGAGGCCCAGTACGTCGTCCTCGCGGACGGTCCCCAGCGCCGGATCACCCTCGAGGCATTAGATCAGTTCACCCCGCCCGGACGGAGCGTTTCGGATCACCTCTCGCCGCCGGAAGCGAACCACATCGCCTACCAGGAGTACCGGGAGTTTCCCCCCGAACTGTTCGAGGAGGACCGACTCAAGTTCTGGTGGGGGTACATGCCGGGCGAGACCGCCTACCCGTGGGTGTTCCCCAACGACGGCACCGTCGCCCGCGTCGGCCTGACGATGCCGATCGGGATGAACCTCAATGACGTCCCGGACCCCGCTGCCTACGCGCTTCTGGATCCGACCGACGACCAGCTTCCCTCGGGAGCTGAGTACATCCGTCGGCTGCTCGAACGCGAGTACGGCGACGAGTACGACATCGAGACAGACATCCCGATCGTCGAGGACCGTGGGAAATCGAAGGGGACCGAGACGTATCCGATCTCCTCGACGCGGCCGATCGACTCCCCCGTCGGCGCGAACATCGCCGTCGTCGGCGGCGCGATGGGAACCACGTCGGCGTTCCACGAGGGCGGCTACCACGTCGCCGTGCGGACGGGCAAGATCGCCGGTCGACTCGCCGCGACCGACTCCCTCGAGAACTACAACGACGTCTGGAAGCGTGCGATCGGCGACGAAATCGTCCGCAACGTCGCCTTCGCCGACATCGTCGCCGAGTACGAGCCCGACGACTGGGACCGAGCGTTCGATGTCATCAACGGGATGCAGGGCTCCGGAACGGATACGGCGATCCTCGAGCAGACCTACTCCGCCGGCATCGGCGCGACGAAACTGCTCGCAGCCTACAAGAAACGCAAGTTCTCCTACCGCGACGGTCGGTACGTCCAGCTCTCCGAGGACGAGTACTTCTACTGAGCGACGACCGACCGTCGACTCCGTGCAACCGCGACGGCTCTCGGACGAGCGGCTCACTCCGTTTCGGAACCCGCCGACGCTCGGGGATCGAGACCGACGGTAACGAGGGACCGAGTCGTCTCTGACACCGCTTCTCGAGGGGTGCCGACGCGACCGATCGGTCCGCGCGAAGCGGGCTGTCGGTCAACAGCACCGCTCGCAACGACGGGGCGTGGTCGTAGCTAACCACGCTCGCCCGGTCGTACGAGTCGAGTCCCTGCGGTCGCCATCCGATATCCCGTTCGAGACCGTCAGCTCGGCTCCGGGAACGAGCTGATAAGGGGCTATGATGCCCTCCTCGAGCGCGGTCCGTCCGGTATCTGCGTCCCCTCGAGCCGGTCCCGGTACCAGCGAGTTTCCCGCAAGGAGAGGAGAACCAGGAGGTCAACTACGCGTTCATGTCGACCAGACGCGATTCGCAGCCCGATCCGGAAACGCCGTGGACGCAGGGAGCGGCCCCGGACAGCAAGGGCGAGTTCTCCTACCACTCCGAACAGCCAGGCAATGGGTCCGGAATCCCGCCGGAGCCGAGCACGTACAATATCCCGGAGGTGGGAGACGAGTAAGCGCTCTCGATATACCCCGTCCTATTTCGGGACCGAGTTGTCCAGTAACCGCCAGAAGGAATCGCAAACAAGACTTAAACGGCCGACCAACCTACTACGAACGCGTGCCTTTAGTCCCCGTCCGAGCGAACCCATTCGGGTGCGATGACAGTACGGCGAACCCGGGCACGTGACATTCCGACCGTGACGGACACCCGTCACACTTGGGGACAGAGTCCCCCGCCCGGCACGAGGGTTAGCCAGCCGACGCGGCATGCCGCCACGGAATGACGCTGGACGTTAGTGTTCCGGGCGACAGTTCAGTTCTCTCGAGCGACCGCACCGCCGAGCAGCAACCACCGAGAACGGTGGAACTGAGCGAATCGGACGCGTCAGGACACGCTGTATTCGGCGATCATACCGGTCCGAATCGCCGAGAGGTTACTTGCTCGGGGTTGTAGATCCTTCTGTCAGCGGTTCCGTGTAGAGGACCGAATCGACCGGTTCCTCGTTTGGAACTGGTCCGTCGTCGAGCGCGCGAGTACGTCTGATCTCCTCGCGCATCGACTCGAACGTCGCCGTGCTCGTGACGTCTCCGCTTCGACGATCGTACTCGAGGAGCCCCTGATCGGCGAGTCGCGGAAGGTAGTGGTGCACCAAGGATGCCTTCACGGCGCGTCGCTCCGCTTCAGTCACCGCCTCCGACGAACACTCCCGCTCCCAGGCGGTTATTTGACGGCTTAATTGCTCGACGGTCGTCTGCTGATTCTTCAAGAAGTAATAGGTAACGTACCGACATCGCGTCCGCGACAACAGCTCAAAAACTGAGGTAACATCGTTGTGGGATGACTTCGACATACGTACGGTCTTGTTACCGCTCTCGCATAAGAACGGGTCCAAACATGTTTGATCAATGAATACGTGTTGATATTATACACTGTGCTCTACGTATGACTGTTCGTCATCAGTAACGGTGGAAAGCCCACACAGCGGCTGCTGTGTGGGCTGAAAGACTGAGTATGAGTGGTGGCGGCGAATCGGATTTCCCAGAGGCTCGCGCACTCCAGTACTCCCCGAAACGCAGGCGAGCTTATCTTCCGTGTTCGGGATGGGTACGGGAGGT
>PWMF01000177.1 GCA_003559215.1 Natrialbaceae archaeon | reverse complement strand
GCGACCTCGATCATTCGCCCATAATCGGCCCGGGGACTCTCCACCGGGTCGATCTGGGGAATTCCCTCGATATTTCCTATCCCCAGAGCCTCCAAGTTGGGCATCGAAAAACCGTCGACAGCCTCCGCGATATGACCGAGCGTGTGAGAGCCCACATCACCGTAGTCTGCGGCATCGGGCAACTCCCCGACCCCCACGCTGTCGAGCACCAACAAAACCGCTCTCTTCTCTGAATCGACTTGCCCATCACTCATTACTTGTCCTTTCCAGGAGTTCTACGGTATCTATCGCCCCGAATAGTAGTCCACGCACCTTCAGATGCGCAACCACCTCCCGCCGTACCGGAAGTCGTAATGCCCCGTTTTTGTCTTCTTTTGATCGTTATAGCAGCACTTTTTCTCGGTATTACAAGCCCGGCATTTGCCGACGGGCCCGAAGACCCCTTCTCCGGGGCCAATCAACAACTTTTGCGCGGTGACGCCCTCTACTACGAAGGCGATTATTACCGCGCGCTGACAGCTTATAAAGAATTTCTCTGGGCCAAACCCGGCGACCGCCGCGCCAATCGAGTTCGCCTGAAGAAAGCCTGGATCTACCGCATCTCCGGAGACCACCGCGAAGCGGCCCGAATCCTGGACGGCCTCACCGAAAATAGCGACGAAGACGTGGAGGCCTGGTGGGCCCAATTTTATCTCGGCCAGGTCGCCGTCGACGCCGAACGAACCCCTCTTGCCAGCCGGGCCTTTGAGGGAATCTTAGACATCTGCGAACCCCAACTCGTCCGCCTCTCCGAGGGCGCACAAGACCCGGAGGCGGTCTCCTGCATGGAACTCACCGGCCGCTCCCGACTGGCCCTGGCCGACGTCTACGCCTCTCGCCATGAATTCGACACCGCCATCGGCCACCTCCGCCAGGTGCCCGCCGACAGCCCCTGGGCCGCAGAGGCCGCCGAAGTCGCCGACGTGGTCGACGGCATCTCCATCCCCCGAAAAAGCCCCGCCCTGGCCGGAACCCTCTCCATCATCCCCGGCCTGGGACACTTTTATCTCGGCGAATATAGCAACGGCATTCTGGCCATGGCCTGGAACGGAATCTTCATCTACGGACTGGTCGACTCCATCCTCTCCGGACGCTACGGCCAGGCCGCCCTCATCGGTCTACTGGAATCGATCTGGTACGGCGGCACCATCTTCGGGGCCGTCGCCGGCGCCCAGCGGTTCAACCGCGACGCCCAACGAATCGTGGAAAGCGGCATGCGCCGCGACATCGCAGCCATGACCGACCAGACCCCCTGGCCGGCCCGCTTCCCGGTGCGAGCGCCGGGGTATCTGGAACTCAACATCCAATTCTGAACACTCCCTCACAACACACTTGCCGACCACGGAATCCTCGCTTTCAGCTCCGGGGCCCGACTCCTGGCCAGAGGCACGCCTTCGCTCTCTTTTTTACCCACCATCAACCGATAGGTGCCGGCTCCCCACGGCGAGATTCGCTTGATGGCGTCGAGTCGCACGATATAGCTTCGATGGCAGCGAAAAAAGAGCTCCTCCGCCAGGTTTTCTTCCAAAAATTTCAGACTAAAGTCGGTGAGATACTCCCCCTCCTCGGTGTGCACCGTCGCAAAACCCTCGTCGGCCTCGATCCAGAGGATCTCGTCTGCCGCGATGACCCGATATTCCCCCAACTCCTCCACCGAGATTCGCTCCAGCGGACTCGAGGAACTATCTCCCAGCCCCGCCCCGTCTTCGCTCACTGGCGAGGCCTCCTTGAGTCGTCTCCGCGCTCGCTTCAGCGTATTCTCAAGCCTGGCGAGTCTGACGGGCTTCAATAAATAGTCCACCGCGTCCAGCGAAAAAGCGTCGACGGCGTGCTCTTCGTAGGCGGTCACAAAGGCGATCAGCGGGCGCTCATCACCGAGACGGTCATTCCACCACTGGGCGAGCCGCACTCCGTCTTTTCCGGGCATATCGATATCCAGAAAGACCAGCTCCACTCCACCCGTATTGCTCAGCGCGTTCAACTCATCAATGCCGCCGTACGTTTCAACGCGCAGCGCGTCCTTGTCCACGCGCTGCCCGCCGAACAGGTCCGTCGAACCGCTGTCGCCGCGTCCGGTGTAGAGCTTCATGAGCGTAGTGTAGTGGGGCGAAGGACCCTGAGGCCCCAGCCCCCGGGGCCGACCTCCGACCCCTTGGCCGGTCCCCTTCGCCCGGCTAAGATGGCCCGTTATGAAGATATTGCTTGCCAGTCCGAGGGGGTTCTGCGCCGGCGTCAACATGGCGATCCAGACCGTCGAGGAGGCGCTGAAGGTCGTCGGCCGGCCGCTGTACGTCTATCACGAGATCGTGCACAATCGCCACGTCGTCGAGAACTTTGAGGCCGAGGGCGTCACGTTCGTGGACTCCATCGACGAGGTGCCCGCCAACGCCACCGTCATCTTCAGCGCCCACGGCGTCAGCCCCGCCGTGCGCCAGGCCGCCAAGGACCGCGGCTGCACCATGATCGACGCCACCTGCCCCCTGGTCACCAAGGTCCACATGGAGGCCGTGCGATACGCCCGGCAGGGCTACAAGATCCTGCTCGTCGGCCACGCCGGCCACGACGAAGTCGTCGGCACCGTCGGCGAAGTGCCCGATGCGATCACCATCGTCGAGTCCCCCGAGGACGTCGAGCGGCTCCCGTTCACGACCGACGACAAACTCGCCTACCTCACGCAGACGACGCTGAGCATGGACGACGCCAACCGCGTGATCAGCGCGATCCGGGCGAAGTATCCACAGGTCAAGGATCCGCCGAGCGAAGACATCTGTTACGCCACGACCAACCGCCAGGACGCCGTGCGCGCCTTGGCCAAGGGTGTGGATCTGGTGCTGGTAGTGGGCTCGAAAAACAGCTCCAACTCTGTGCGCCTCACTGAGATCAGCGAGACCGACGGCACGCCCGCGCACCTGATCGACGACAAGAGCGAACTCGATCCCGCATGGTTCGTGGGCGTGAACTCGGTGCTGGTCACCGCCGGCGCCTCGGCGCCCGAGCATCTCGTGCAGGAGTTGATCGACGAACTCCAGGCGAGTTACGAAGGCGTGATCGAAGCGTCCGACGCCGTCGACGAAGGCATGCACTTCAACCTGCCCGTTTCGCTGCGCATCCTGCGCGACCAGGTCGCCTGACGTCCCGCTCCACAGCAAGCCCAGGGATTGCAATCCGTGGGGGTCGCCCGGTTTAGGAAGCTGCAAGCCAGCTTATACGGATGGTTAAAAGTCCTCGTGCACGCCCAACGGGTGCCACGGCCTTCAGGCCGTGCTGCCTC
>PWMF01000141.1 GCA_003559215.1 Natrialbaceae archaeon | reverse complement strand
TGTGCTCTTCCGATCTCTCCCACTCCCTGCTTTTCCTTCTCAACCTGTTCACTGAGGTCCACAGTGACATCTCCAAAGCAGGTCAATTGACAACTGAGCCGACGCTGATCAATAAAATACCCTGTTCCAATCAAACTCAGCTCTTTCACTGAGGGAGGCAAAACATTGCTCTCTCCTTCGACCAGTCGGACTCGACATTCAGCACAAGAGGGCATCCCATTGCATACGGATTTAATAAAGAGCCCCTTCTCATGGGCCAGATTCATCACCGACTGATTGGGCTGTATTTCAAATTCTACATTTTGAGGCAAAAACTTCACCTTCACTGAGCCACCACCTTAATTTTGGCAAACTTCTTTTTCCCCGCCCGCAAAACGAACTCATCCCCAAGCTTTAAGGTCAGTTTAAGCTTGGCATCTTTGACCTTTTGACCTGCCAGCTCCACCCCTCCCCCTTCAATCAATCGTCGCCCCTGGCTTGTCGACTCTACGAGGCCTGACTGCTGCAAAAGATGAGCAATCCACAGGTCCTCTTGGGGGGAAGTCTGATACTCTGGCATTTCATCGGGAACACCCTTGTTGACAAAAATCCGCTGAAATTCCGCCTCCGCCGACTCGGCGGCCTCAGGGCCATGAAAGCGCCCCACTAAAAATTTGGCCAGCTGAACCTTAGAGTCCCGAGGATGAAGTTGTCCTTGGGTCAGCTGCTCCTTCATTCGGCTCCACTCATCCACACTGAGATCACTTAAGAGCTCATAGTAGCGCAGCATCAGCTCGTCAGACAGCTTCATGGTTTTACCAAACATATCCCGGGGGGAATCCTCAAGAGCGATGTAATTGTTAAAACTCTTGGACATCTTTTGGACTCCATCCAAGCCTTCCAAGATGGGCACAGTCATCACCACTTGAGGGGGCTGTCCATAGCTTTTCTGCAGTTCCCTGCCCACAATTAAATTAAAGTACTGATCTGTGCCTCCCAGCTCCACATCAGACTTCAAAACTACGGAGTCGTAGCCCTGCACTAAAGGATACAGCAATTCATGCACCCCAATGGCCTGGTGGGAGTGAAAGCGCTTTTTAAAATCATCTCTTTCCAGCATTCGCGCCACTGTGTACTGACCGGCCAATTGAACAAAGTCCGCCGGCTTCATCTGATCAAGCCACTCCCCATTGTAAGTAACCTGAGTTCTCTTTGAGTCCAAAATTTTAAAAACCTGTCGGGCATAGGTTTCGGCATTGACTTTGACTTCTTCGGCGGACAGCACAGGGCGAGTTTCGTTGCGGCCCGTAGGGTCTCCAATACGGGCCGTAAAGTCCCCAATCAAAAAAACAGCCTGGTGACCCAGCTTTTGAAATTGAGCCAGTTTGTTAATCAAGACGGCATGGCCTAGATGCAAATCCGGCCGGGAGGGGTCAAATCCCGCCTTGACCTTCAAGGGCCGACCCTCTTTAAAGCTGGTTTTAAGCTTTTCCAACAGCTCAGATTCGGAGACCAAGTCGACGATCCCCTTTTTTAGCTCTCTCAGCTGCTCCTCAGGCTTTAAAAAACTCATCACCTGGCGTGCTCCACAATGCGCGTTTCACGAACCACAATCACTTTGATCTGACCGGGATAGTTTAACTCTCGCTCAATTTTGCGCGCAATATCCCGCACCAGCATTTGCGACTGCTCATCGGTCACCTTCCCACTGTCTACCAAAACCCTCATCTCTTTCCCTGATTGAATCGCAAAGGTCCTTACGACCCCATCAAAACTATTGGCCACGGACTCCAAATCCTGAAGTCGACGAATATAGCTCTCCATCTGCGCCCGTCGGGCTCCGGGACGGGACTTGGACAAATTGTTAGCCGCCTGGACCAAGTGGGCCAAAAGCTGATCACTTTGCTCCTCTCCTTCATGAGCTCGAATGGCATGAACAATGGCCTCTCTCTCTCCATGGCGACGGGCAAAGTCAGCCCCAATCACAGCATGACTTCCCTCAGCGGTGTGATCCAAAGCCCTACCAATATCGTGAAGAAGCCCAGCTCTCCGGGCCACCTTGACATCAAAGCCAATTTCAGCGGCCATCAGACCGGCCAAAAATCCCACTTCCTCACTATGAGCCAGGAGGTTTTGGGCATCGTGGTGTCGGTATTTTAAACCTCCCAAAACTTGAATGAGTGCGGGATGAACCCCATGGACTCCTAAATCCATACAGGCTTTTTCACCATCTTCTTTCATGGCCTGAGTCAGCTCACTTTTGACCTTTTCCACTACCTCTTCAATGCGAGCAGGATGGACTCGACCATCCTCCATCAATCTCTGCAAGGACTTACGGGCGACCTCCCGACGAACAGGATCAAAGCTCGAAATAATCACCGCCTCAGGAGTCTCGTCAATGATGAGGTCCACTCCACAGGCCGCCTCGAGAGCTCGAATGTTGCGTCCTTCTCGACCAATAATCTTTCCCTTCATTTCGTCGCTCGTTAGAGGAATTGAGCTCACTGTTTTTTCCGTGGCCACTTCAGAGGCATATCGGGAGATGGCCACACTCAGGGCGCGTCGAGCCTTTTTGTCGGCCTCTCTGCAGGCTTCCTCCTCCATTTGAGAAATTTTATCGTTGAGTTCCTTGCGCGCCTCCTCCTCAAGAGCCACTACCAATTCACTTTTGGCCTGCTCTGAGGTCATCTGCGCCACAGACTCTAATTTCCTCTCCAAATCCTGAATCTGGGATTGAATTTGACCCTCCATGTCCTTCACTCGAGCTTCAGCTTGTTCAGTTCTCTCAGCCTGTTCGTCCAACTGATTCATTTTACTTCTTAACTGCTCCTCCTTGCGCTGAAACTCCCGATTCAGACGATGATCCTTGTCTTTCAACTGCCCTTCCAAGTTTTGAATCTTCTGTTTTTCCTTGCGAATTTCGTTTTCTGCATTTCTCCGAGCCCGACTTTCAAAGTCTTTAGCCCTCTGCTGAGCTTCCCTCTCCAACTTAGAGGCCTGACTTTTAGCTCGATTGATAATTCTCTCCACTTCCATCTCGGCGGCAGACTTCTTTTTTCCATCCACCACTTTACGATAGAAGACAAAGCCTCCAGCCCCTACGCCCAATCCCACAATCAGGCTGACCAGTATTGATATTCCTAGCACTGCATCCATTGCGCCCTATCCTTCCTCAATGCGTTCTTTTGAACGAACTTTGACAACAAACTTCTCTGTGATCACCACATCCATAAGCACATCATGACTCTCCCGGGGAAATAAGCCTTCACTCATCTGCACTGAATAGGCCAACCCCACTTTCAGCCCCTGGTAGTTCTTCAGGAGATCGGAAGAG
>PWMF01000043.1 GCA_003559215.1 Natrialbaceae archaeon | reverse complement strand
TCTGTTGCCTATTCGATAGAGCCCCGGGCAACCCCCGGGGCGTCAGATCAGGTTCCCGGCTTGATATAGGCCGCGGCCAGAGCCTCGGGCTTCACCACCTTGTGACCGTAGACCATCAGGCCACGCATGATGTTGCCGAAGGTGCTCTCGGCGCGCAGGCTTTCGGTATTGGTCAGCTGGGTGGCGAAGGTCAGACCTGCATCGGTGCCGGCGATGATGTGAGTGGTCACATCGCCATTATCCTGATACCGCGGCAGCAGGTTACTGTTGTAGACCGTGAAGCGGTCGATCATCCCGACCCGGCCGTTGCGCAGCGGGCTGGTACCGTCGCCGGACAGCGAAGCGTCCTTGATGTCGGACAGCTTCAGCAGGGTGGTGGCCCAGTACGGCAGGATGATGAACCGGCCGGTCTCGGACACGTTCTGCTCGTCCAGCACCTGACCCAAGTACAGGATGGTGTCGAGGATGTTGGCGCGAGTAATCGCCACCGGGTCACCCGCAGCGCCCAGGTCGATGCCCTGCGTAATGCGGCCGGCAGTACGGCCCACATTCATCGGGTCGATGTCCGGCACGATGCTGCCCAGCACCCGGCTGTCGAGCTTGATCTTCATCTGCTCGGCAGCATCTTCGGCCCACAGGTTCATCTGGTCGATGTCCTGCTGGCGCTCAACCACGTCGTCGATGATCGCGGACCAGTAGAAGCCCTTGTCGATCAGCAGCTCGATAATCGGGGACTCCGGACGCTGGTTGGTCAGGGTCTGGCCGATCTGGTAGTCGTGGATTTCGAGGGTCGGCACGGTCCGGATCTTGACCTTGTCGCCTTGATTCCGGATTTCGCCCTCGTAGTCGGTATTACTGATCTGGCTCAGAACCGTGGAGTCGTAGTATTTCTCCACCAGCTTGCTGGACCAGATTTCGGGGATGAAAGTGCCCGAGTAGTTCGGGTGCCCACCAACAACGGGATAGCTCATTGCTCTCTCCTACATTTTACCGTGAGTAGTCGACGCGCCCTTCGCGCTGCGCTGCTGCGATATCGCGTTCCAGCTTATTGAACTCGCTGGCTCCGTACTGCTTTTTGCTGGCGTATACGGTCGCGATCTCGCTACGTGTCCAAGTTTTCTTTTCTCCCGAACGAGCATCCGTGTTCCCCACGGACTTCGATTTCCCGGGCGCTACCTGCTTCTGCAACTTCTCCCTCCGCTCCTGCCGGGGCCGCTCTTGCTCTTGCTGCTGCGCGGCAGTAATGCGGTGGTACTCGTTGAACAGGTCACCTACGGTGGTGGCGTCCTTACCTTGCACGCCAGCCTGGAACACCTTGAAGCGAGCGGGGGCTGATTTGAGCCAGTCAATGAAGCCCTGGTCCACGTTCAGGTCGCGCCAGCGGCCCCCCGTGATCTGCTCCAGCTTACTCTCGAACCGGTCGTTGACGCCCAGCTCAGCCGTTTTCGACACCCCGGACAGTTCCTTGCGGAGCTTGTCGATCTCCTGGCGCATGGCGGACATCATCTGCTGACCCTCCTCGCGAGCTGCGCGCCGGGCCATGTCTACCATGTCGCTGCCGAAGTTTCGGGTGTCCTCGTCGGTCAAGTGGCTTTCCTGGGCCGCCCCACCAGAGTCGTCCTGCGGGCTCGTGGCCTGGGCCTGCTGCATGCCCGCGATCAGGCTATGCAGGGACTCGATCTGGTTGTCACGGGACTTAATCATGCCGTCCAGGCTGCGATACCGCTGCTCCCACTTCCGGGCCTCCTGCAGCTCCGCCTCCATCTGCTGTAGGCGGGCCTCTACATCCGAGCCCGAATCCCGGGGTGCATCGGTACCTTGATCCTGAGCGCCCTCGAAGTCTTGGACAAACTCCTCTCCGGCGCCCGGGTCGTGCTGAGCCGCGTTGTCGTCGTTGCCACTGTCAGCCTGCTGGTCCAGAGTCGGGGTAGCGCCTTCGGTGGGCTCCCCTTCCTGCAGCCCCTGCTGGCTCATCTGAGCAATCATCTCGTCGGCCCGTTGAGCGTTCTCTTTTACGCTGCGTGCAATCGCCATGCTATCTCCTGTCGCGGTGCCGGCAGTGCCGCTTTCCGCTGGTTACTTGAAAATGTGGGTGAGGAGTTCCTGGTAAGCCTGAGCCCGCCCTTGCAGGACCCGTATAGCTTCCGACCCCTCCTGCACAATTAGCCTATTTTTGGCCTCATCCAGACTTTCCTCCAAGAACTTGACCACGTCGCTGTTGGTTCGTAGCGCCTGGAGGGCCTTTACCTGCTGTGCGTCTGGTCTAGCCATGGTGAAATAGTGTCCGTAACAATGGGTTATGTCAAGGTTTTGAAGGTAAGTCTAAACCATAGAGCTGGGGCTCATGTTGTCCGTGACCGCAGCACCGTTCTGGAGCTGTTCTTCGCTGACGTGGTCCGGTGCAGGGCCGCCTTGGTGCTGAGCGGCCATCTGCTGCTGCTCCGCCTGCTCCTGCTGATCCATCTGCTCACGCGGCGGCACGATGCGGTTCACATCCAGCTCCAGATCACGGGCCACCTCTCGCAGCACCTCGGATCGCCCAGTGCGACCGACGATCTCCTGATCCATCGGGTTGTTGGTGATGTTCAGGAACTCGTTGCGGCGCAGCTGTAGGGTCTCCATCTGCATCAGGCTCACGGCACCGCGGGCGACCACCTGGGCATCGCCCTTCAAGGTCTCGTCCTCGTCGTAAATCATGTTGTGCGCGTAGAGCTTTTCCAGCAGCGGCTGAATCACATCTTGGTCGACGTTGCTCACCACCCCCTTGAGGCCCTTGTTGGCGGCGTCCATCAGCATAGACAACCCAGACGCAGTTCGGCCGGCGCCGGTAGCCTGCTCAGACCCGGCCATGTACCTGGGCACCAGTGAGAAGTCATCGGCAAACCGATAGAAGTGCTCAATGACTTCCAGCAACTCTCGTGCATTGGAGTCCGGCTGGAAGAATTGGATCGCGTCGTCCCGTGACCCAAACTGACTCTCTACGATCTGCCAGACCTTGAGTGGGGTGATGTTGGTTACGTCCTCATCAGGCGGCAGTCGGTCGACGTTGACCCCGATCTGCGGCCCGGACGCAATGCCCATGTTGTTCACCAGGGCCCGCACTGCGGCGTTGACGATGTTCTGCACATCAGCCAGCACGTCCGGCACACCAAACCCCCAGAACTCCCCGGGCATGTTCTCGTAGCTGGCGGCAAAGTAAGGGCGTACCCCCAACGGATCGTAGTTGAGCTGGGCCTTGATGACCCAGGGGCCGATCAGCCAGACACAGGCTTCATACACCGCATCCGCGTCATCCACATCCTCCTCGTCCATCCCCCAGTCGAGCAGG
>PWMF01000050.1 GCA_003559215.1 Natrialbaceae archaeon | reverse complement strand
GTTTCCCGACCGCATGGAACGACAGCACCCGGCTCGAGACCGAACCGACGAGACGCGTAACAGCGAATTTCGTGGGAGTAACAACCGGGTTCTCGACCGGCGATCGTACCTCGGTCTCGCGGGCGGGGCGCTAGCGGCGCTCGGCGCTGGCGCCGGTGGGGGCGCGACCACGACCGCGGCCGCCGAGACGAACTCGCGGGTGATCGACGTCGACTACGACGAGTACGCGAGCCCGGAAGAGGTGTACGACGTCAACGACGTTCGGGGGTCGTACACCCCGGAGTTCGTCGCGGATCGAGGGACGCGCAACGAGCGCTCGCTGCGAACGGAGTTTACGGGCGACTCGAAGATCGCGAACTGCGAGTACCGCCTCCCCGAGCACGTCGGCGAGCAACAGGACGAACTCTACACGCGCTTTACGGTCTACCCCGAGGGGTTCGATCTGGGCGCCGACGACACGGTCCGGATGTTCTGGGCGCCGCTGACCAACGGCGGGGGTTCCTCCGGCGGCGGCGCGGCCGACGGACAAAACGGCTGGTCGAACGCGATCGGGTTCGCCAACCGGAACGACTCGCCCGCGCCGGAGGGGTACAAGTTCTTCTCGTACTCTTACCACATGGACGGCTCCGGCGACTTCCAGATGACCGACGCCGTCGTCGAGATGGACGCGTGGAACGAGATCGAGTGTCACGTCGTGACCAACTCCTACGACGGCGGGACCGCCGAGGCCGACGGCGCGATGCGCTACTGGGTCAACGGCGACCTCGCATTCGAGGACACCTCGATGCGGTTCACCGCGAGCGACGACAACCGCATCGAGGCGGTCGGCCCGCTGGGCTACATCGTCGGCAGCGGCGGGGGCGCGCTCTACTACGGCGAGCACCAGATCGGTCTCGAGACGGACCGCGAGGACGCCCGCCGGGAGCTCGGCCTCTAGACCACCAGCGAGCCCGCCAGCCCGATCAGCGCCACGCCGAGCGCGAACTTGAGACGGCCCGGTTCGGTTCGGTGAGCGACCCACCAGCCGATCCCGACGCCCCCGAGGTAGGCGAGCGTGATCGGGACGAACAGCGAGGTGACGATCGCGTCCAGCAGCAGGTAGTTGACGGTCGTAAACAGCGCCGTCGCGACGACGACGACCTGCGTGATCGCGATAGTCACGAGCATCGGCACGCCGACCAGCACCAGCGCCGGTGCCGACAGCGCCGCGCCGCCGATTCCCAGTAGTCCTCCGGCGACGCCGATCACGAGCCCGACGGCGACGAAGCCGACGGTGTCCCAGCCGCCCCGTCCGAGTTCGACGCGGGGCTCGAGATCGTGGTACTCCCGATACACGATCGTCACGCCGACGACGGCGAGCAACGTGGCCAGAATCAGCCCGTACAGTGCCCGCGAGACGTAGGCGTTGGCCTGCACGCCGACCCAGGTGCCGCCCGCGGCGGCCGCGCTGACGACGCCCGCGATCCACCAGTCGATCTCGCCTGAGCGGGCGTAGATGAGACTGCCGAGCACCGCACCGATCGTGAAGACGGCGCTCGAGGTACCCGCGACCTCGGCGCTCGAAAGCGACGTCGTGAGGTAGAGCCCGGTGACGATGAGGATCCCGCCGGGGCCGATCGTGGCGACGATGATCCCGCCGAGGAAGGCCAGCACGACCAGCGCGACCAGGACTTCGGTAGCGACGACTACGTATCTCGGTCGGCGGTACTCGGTAAGCGAGGGTAGGGGTTCGCCTTGCTTGTCAACCGTCGTGGCGCCTGCGAACGGTTCTCTCGGGCACGGTGGCGGATCGCGCTAGTAGAACAGCGACGGCAGCGCGAGCGCGACGCCGTTCGTCCAGCCGAAGCCGAACTGCAGCGGGTACTCCCCGCCCCCGCCGGCGCCGGAACCGCCGGTGACGTCGTACTTCTCGAGCATCAGCCCGGTGCGGTCGAAGACGTCGCGGTTGAGGTCGAGCCACCGGCCGGCGATCGTCTCCGCCAGCTCCTCGTAGCCGTAGTGGGTGAGCCCGACGGCGGCCATCCAGTGCAGCGGCGCCCACCCGTTCGGGTAGTCCCACTGCTCACCCGACTCCGTCAGCGTCGTCACCAGCCCGCCCGAATGGAGGAACCGCTCCTCAAGGTGGGTCGCGATCGCGGTCGCTTGCTCTTCGGTCGCCAGCCCGCAAAACAGCGGGACGACCGCCGCGAGCGACCAGGTGTCGGTTCTGCGTTCCTCGGTCCAGCAGTAGTCGAAGTAGAAGCCCGCGTCTTCGTCCCAGCAGTAGGTCTCGATCGCCTGCCGACGCTCGTACGCGGCTCGAGCGTACCGGTCGGCCCGATCGGGATTTCCGGCAGCTCGCTCCCACCGCGAGAGCGTATCCTCCATCGCGTAACACAGCGCGTTCAGATCGACCGGGAGCAGCTCCGTCGTTCGGATCGTGGTTAGATCGTCGTCATCAGCGAGCCACCGGCTGCTGAAGTCCCAGCCCGACTCGCAGGCGGCTCGGACGTCCCGGTAGAGCCGTCGGTCCTCCCTGTCGGTCCTTTCTGCGAGGGCGACGTCCTCCCGATACGATTCCTCGCGCGGGGCGGCGCGATCGTCCCAGTACCGGTTGAGCACCCCCTCGTCGGTTCGGACGACGCGGCGAGTCGCCGGGTCGTCGGCCGTCGCGGTCTCCGTCCCGTCCGTCCAGAACTCGTGTTCGCGTCGGAGCGCCGGGAGATAGGGTTCGACCGCCTCGAGTCCGCGCTCGCTCTCGAGGATATCGAGGAGGTGACAGAACATCGGCGGGTTCGATCGGCTCGAGTAGTAGAGGCGGTTCCCGTTCGGCACACAGCCGTACTCCTCGATGAGCGCCGCGTTGTTCTCGGCGAGTTCGTCGATGAGATCGATTCGGCCCGTAACGGCGAGTCCGGCCGCGGCAAAGTACGTATCCCAGTAGTAGCTCTCTCGAAACCGTCCGCCGGGGATCACGTACCGACCCGGTACCGAGAGCAGCGTGCTCCGCTCGGGCTCTTCGCTCGGCTGTTGAATGAGGTGTTTCCACAGTTCGTCGATGTAGCGCTCCATCGAGATCCTCGAGGGATCGGCGGCGGTGACGGGATCCTCCGGAAGCGCGAAGGCGTCGACGACGAACTCCTCGACGTCGAACTCCGGCTCGGTTCGTTCGCGCTCAAAGCGGTTCCTGATCGCCTCGGCCTCGTCCTCGGGAATCGTATCGACGAACGCCTTCGAGTCGTCGAACGCCTCCGAGAGCTGCACCCGCTCGAAGAGTTCGCCAGCGAGTTGTGGATACGTCGCGAACGAGGACATGTTTGTTACTATTGTAGTAACTCATTTCAATCTATC
>PWMF01000079.1 GCA_003559215.1 Natrialbaceae archaeon | reverse complement strand
TATCGACACGCTCGTTAACAACGCGGGCGTGGCGCCGATGGACTCTGACGGCGGTCTCGTAAACGTCACCGACGAGGAGTGGGAGGCCGTCCTCGAGATCAATCTCACCGGCGTCTTCCGCTTTACTCGCGAAGCCCTGCCCCACATGTACGACCAGGAACGAGGGAACGTGATCAACATCTCATCGGGGCTCGGCCGGCGAGCGATGGCTGGCGTCGGCCCCTACGTGAGTTCGAAGTGGGGACTCGAGGGACTTACCCGAACGACGGCGCTCGAGGGTGAGGAGCACGGCGTCAACGCCAATGCCCTGGATCCGGGTGGCCGGGTCGACACCGACATCTGGGCGCACCTGCCCGACGAAGAGCGCGAGCAGATTCTCGATCCGGACGTGATGGACGATGCAGCCGTTCTGCTCGCCGCCCAGGACCCCGACGGCGTCACCGGCGAGTCGATGGACGCCGAGGCGTGGGAGAGCCGACTCGGTTAATCGCGTCGTTTAGATCAGTACATCCCTGCGGATGGCGCACGCTGGATCACGGTGACCGACAGGGAACCGTGATTCGAAGGCGTGCGAGGGATGAGCGAGTGACTGAAAGGAACGAGCGAATCGGCTGGGGAGGACGTGGAAACCCCTAGCCGTCAGAATCTGCCGTATAATTTGATACCACCCTCTCTGTTATAGTAACAACTGAAACGATGTACACGCTGATCGGACAGCCGTCGTGCGATCAGGTGTGCAGTGACGTTCAGCGGCTACGATAGTGATACGTCTCGAGAGCGTCCCACTCGCGTCGCATGAGTTCGCGAACACCGTGTTCCAGAACGCCATCTCCGAGAGATATGGCCCGAGAAACCGAATCCCAACGATTCGTCACTCGAGCGATTTCCGCATCTTCACGTGCGGAATTCCGGCTTCCTCGAACTCCTCGCCGTAGCGTTCGTACCCCAGACGGCCGTAGAACGGGGCGGCGTGCGTCTGGGAGTGCAGTTTCAGCGACTCGAGTCCCTCCCCACGCGCCCGCTCCTCGAGCGCGTTCATCACTGCCAGACCGACCCCCTCCCCGCGTCGCGACTCGAGAACGGCGACGCGTTCGACCTTCCCGAGCCCCGGTTCGGGTTCGCGCAGTCGGGCGGCTCCGATCGGCTCGTCGCCGTCGTAGGCGACGAAGTGGATCGACTCCTCCTCGTGCTCGTCGTACTCGAGTTCCTCATCGACGTCCTGTTCCTCGACAAACACCGTCCGGCGGACCGCGAAGGCGTCCTCGCGTTCGTCTGCCGACTCGACCGCGCGTACGTCAGTCATGCGAGCGAGTTCGACCCGTCGCGACGAGAGCGTTACGACACGGCCGAGAGCCGTTTCGTGGGTGAGTCGCAACTCGAGTGGGGTCGAAAAAAATGCAGAAATACGAGTTCGACGGCCGAGCGCTACGTTGACTGCCCGAAAAGCTGTCTACGACAGCTTTTCGATGTTCTGGCGGTTTCACCGCCAGAGGACGAAAAACTCTCTACGAGAGTTTCTCGATGTTCGCGACGACTTCCTCGGCGTACTCGCTCGTCGCGAGCTTTTCGGCGTCCTCGAGCTGTCGTTCGAGGTCGTAGGTGACCTTGCCGGAGGAGATGGTCTCCTCGACGGCGTCGACGACGAGGTCGGCGGCGTCGTTCCAGCCCATGTACTCGAGCATCATGCGGCCCGATAGGATCATCGCGGTCGGGTTGACCTTGTCCTGACCCTCGTACTTCGGCGCGGAGCCGTGGACGGGTTCGGCGAGCATACGTCCCTCACCGAAGTTCCCACCGGGGGCGATGCCGAGGCCACCGATCTGTGCGCCGGCGGCGTCGGACATGTAGTCCCCGTTCAGGTTCATCGTGGCGATGACATCGTAGTTGTCCGTACGGGTCAGGAGCTGCTGGAGCATGTTGTCCGCGATGCGGTCGTTGACGACGAGCGTGTCGTCGTCGACTTCGCCGTCTTGCTCCTCCCAGAGGGTGTCCTCGGTGATGACCTCGTCACCGTACTCCTCTTCGGCGACCTCGTAGCCCCAGTCACGGAACTGGCCTTCGGTGAACTTCATGATGTTGCCCTTGTGGACCAGCGTGACCGAGTCGCGGTCGTTCTCGAGGGCGTAGTCGATGGCCTCGCGGACGAGTCGCTTCGTTCCGAACTCCGTGATCGGCTTGATGCCGATGCCGACGGGGCCGTCGTGGATGGTGTTGTCGAAGCCCATGTCCGCTTCGACGAACTCTTTGACCTGCTCGACTTCGTCGGTGCCGGCCTCCCACTCGATGCCGGCGTAGACGTCTTCCGTGTTCTCACGGAAGGTGACCATGTCCATCTCGCCAGGGTTCTTGACGGGCGACGGCACACCCTCCATGTGGTAGGTCGGTCGGACGTTCGCGTAGAGGTCGAGCAGCTTTCGCAGGCCGACGTTCAGCGAGCGGAAGCCGGCGCCGACGGGCGTCGTCAGCGGACCCTTGATCGCGACGCGGTGTTCCTTGATGGCCTCGACTGTCTCGTCGGGAAGGTTCTCGTCGTACTTCTCGCGGGCGGACTCGCCAGCGTAGACGCGCATCCAGTTGATGTCGCGGCCGGTCGCCTCCGCGGCGGCTTCGAGCACCTTCTGTGCGGCAGGACCGACGTCACTACCGACACCGTCACCGTAGATAATCGGGATAATCGGGTTGTCAGGCACCTCGAGTTCGTTCTCGGTACCGTCCTTCAGCGTGATCTTCTCCCCGTCTTCCGGGACCTCGATCTTGTCGTAGCTCATCTCGTCTGTACGGTTCTTCGACGGGGGTAAAAGGTCTACCATTTCTATCGACGGACGACGAAACGTGGAGGGATGAAATCGAATCGAGACGGAGATGCGACGCGAACGCGGACTGAAGCCCGTTCGGTCGCTCGATGCGCACTGTCGGCCCTGTACGGTCGGTTACCGTCCGGCCTCAGACGGCGAGACGATCGGACGCTACGAGCAGTTGGGCTCCGGGGGGTCGTCCCAGTAGCGGACCATCATTACGATGCCAGCGCCGACGAGACAGGCACCGACGACGCCCAGCGTTCCCCGTCCCGCCGCCGTCAACCACCCTTCCTCGAGGGCGGTCCACAGGACGGCCAGTACGGTAATTCCGACGACGGTGAGCGCCGACCCGACGTCGACCCGGTCCCGGCGGTCGTCGGTCGCCAGTCGCCAGACGGCGATGGCAGCCATCGTCGCACAGAAGGCGGCGAGTATCGCGACTGGCGTCATTGTCGTCAGCGGTACACAGGCCGCTGTCGTAAGTGTGCGGGATTTCGTTCCACCACTCGATCCCGAAACGCTCTCCTATCCCGCGTTC
>PWMF01000173.1 GCA_003559215.1 Natrialbaceae archaeon | reverse complement strand
CCGGTGCTGCTGCTGTTGGTCTACCGCCCGCCTGATATCCAGCGTTTGCAAGCGCCGCGCGTGGCGCAATTCCCGCATTTTACTGAAATCTTGTTGGATGCGTTCACACCTGAAGAAGCCGGCAGCCTAATCGAGCGCAAGTTAGCCCAATTCACCGACCAGGTGGTGGAGGTCCCCCAAACCTTCGTAGCACAGGTCACGGAACGGGCTGCGGGCAATCCTTTTTATATTGAAGAGCTGCTCAATTACCTCAGGGATCAGGGTGTTGATGCCGCTCAAATGGAGGACATTTCCTCCCTGGAATTGCCTTCCAGCCTGCACAGCCTGGTCCTCAGCCGCATGGATCAGCTGACCGAGAGCCAGCAGATCACGATGAAGGTGGCCAGCGTGATCGGACGTCTTTTCTCGGCAGCCATGGTGTGGGGCGCTTACCCGCAGCTTGGCTCTTATCAGCAGGTCAAAGCAAACCTGCAGGTGCTCAGCGACCTGGATATCGCCCCGCTTGATACCCCTGAACCTGAATTAACCTACCTATTCAAGCACATCATCACCCAGGAGGTGGCTTACGAGAGCCTGCTGCATGCTACCCGGGCGATGCTGCACGAGCAGATTGGATTGGAAATCGAGCGAATATTTGCTGATCACCTGGACCAGCAGGTCAACCTGTTAGCATTTCACTTTGAGCGCAGTGAGAACCAGGAGAAAAAGCAGCGCTACCTGTTACGTGCCGGGGAAGCAGCCCAGGCGAGTTATGCCAATGACGCGGCCATAGAATATTATCAAAAAGTCGTCCCGCTGCTGCCAGAAGATGAGCGCTGCGCTGTGTTGCGTAAACTGGGCAAGGTGTTTGAACTGACAGGGCAGTGGGAAGCCGCAGCGGAGCAGTATCATCAAGCCCTATCCCTGGTGACCGATGCAGGAGATCAACCAGGCCAGGCCTGGTGCCAGGCCGAGATCGGTGAACTCTATCGCAAGCAGGGTCAGTTTGACCAGGCAAAAAACTGGCTGGAAAATGCCAAATTAGGTTTTGAAACCCTGGACGACCAAGCGGGCGTCGGCCAGGTGCTGCATTATGGCGGCACGGTTGCAGACCAGCAGGGTGATTTCGAGAATGCCCGTGCTTTGTGGAACGAAAGCCTTGCTATTCGGCGTGAATTGGATGACCAACCCGCAATTGGCGGGCTGTTAAGCAACCTGGCGATTGTCTCGGCCCGACAGGGCGATTTCGACACAGCAAGCAGCCTGCTGGCGGACAGCCTGGTAGTGCGGCGCGCCGTCAATGACCGGTGGGCCGTTGCGGTTACTCTCAATAACATCGGTTTCCTGGCAACGTTGCAGGGACATATGGATGAAGCCCAGCAGGCACTGGAAGAAGCCCTAGCGCTACAGCGGGAAATTGGCGATCGCTGGATGATCGGTAATGCGCTCAACAACCTGGGGAATGTTGCCCGCGATCAGTCCAATTACGACGAAGCCGCGGCTTTGTATGCTGAAAGCCTGGGAATCTACCGGGTGTTAGGAGACAAAAGTGCCCTGGCCTACCTGCTGGAAGACACCGGGCGCCTGGCCGCATTGCAGGGAGTGGGTCAGCTTGCCTTGCAGTTGGCTGGGGCGGCCTCCACATTGCGGGATGAAATCGGTGCGCCCCTCACCCCCAGCGAGGTTGAGCAGCTTGATGCAGGTCTGGCGCCTGCCCGTGAGGCATTGGGCTACCAGGCTGAGGCGGCCTGGTCTGCCGGCCAGGCGCTTTCGCTGGATGAAGTGATTGACCTTGCCCTCGGTGGGTAATAACGGGATGTGATGCATCCAGGCTCTACGCAATTTTAGGATAGATCTTTAACAGGTTACTTGCTTCTGTACTCAATGTGTGATGCAATTTAACGAACCGCCTCATACCTAATACCCAATTACCTCATACCTTTCCATCTACGCACCACTCAATTTACAACCTTCTTTAAAGACCATTCACTTTTCACCATTCACCATTCACCAATTCCCCTCTTTTCCCGTATAATTCAGTTACCATGAGCAGCGTTGATGAAGTAAAAGCCAGGCTGGATATTGTTGATGTCGTTTCCGAAACGGTGAACCTGCGCCATGCCGGGAAAAACTATTCCGGTTTTTGCCCCTTCCATACCAACACGAAAACGCCGGCCTTCGCTGTGTTCCCCGACTCGCAGACCTGGCGCTGTTTTGGTCAGTGCAATGAGGGCGGCGATGTTTTCAATTTCGTGATGAAACGCGAGGGCTGGGATTTCCCTGAGACCCTGCGCTTTTTGGCGGATCGCGCCGGCGTGACCCTGCAGGAATTCACCCCCGAGCAGCAGGAACAGGTTGAGGAAAATGAACGCCTGCGTGAAATCCTCAGCATGGCGGTGACCTTTTTCCAACACCAATTGCGCAATACAGCCGCAGGAAAAGCTGCGCTGGATTATTTACACAAGCGCAAGCTGACGGATGAAACAATCGATGACTTTGCCCTCGGCTATGCACCTGATTCTTGGGACACCCTGATGAATTACATGTTCTCGCGCCAGGTATCTCAGGAAGACCTGGTCAACACCGGCCTGGTGACCGAGCGGGAGGACGGCGGGGTGTACGACCGCTTCAGGCACCGCCTGGTGATCCCTATTCGCGATCACCAGGGGCGGATGTCTGGCTTCGGTGGGCGTGTTCTGCGTCCGGATGATGTGCCGAAATACCTCAACTCGCCCAAAACAGCAGTTTTCGATAAGGGGCGTTTGTTATACGGCCTCGACATGGCCCGCCGGGATATTCGCGCGCAAGACCAGGTGGTGATCGTAGAGGGCTACCTGGATGTGATTGGTCCGTACCAGGCCGGGTTTAAGAATTGTGTTTCTCCCATGGGTACAGCCCTGACGGAGGACCAATTCCGACTGATCAAACGCTATACCCGCAAGATCATCCTGGCACTAGATCCGGATGCTGCCGGTCAACGGGCTACGCTGCGTGGCTTGCAAATCGCCCGGGAGTCCCTGGAGCGTGAGGGTGAGGTGTTGTTTGATGCCCGCGGCCTGATGCAGGTTGAGGGCCGCCTCAGGGCCGATATCCGCGTCACAACACTCCCCGACGGGTTAGACCCGGATGAGATCGCCCTGGATGATCCTGATCGCTGGGCACAGCTGGTTAAAGATGCCAAGCCCGTGGTAATCCATGTGATGGAAACCCTGGCCCAGCGGGAAGATTTTGATGATCCCAAGGCTAAGGAGGAGATCGCCAACCAGGTGCTGCCGCTGATTGAAGACGTCAAGGGCAGTGTGGAACGGGAGGCTTACCGGCAGCGTCTGACAAGGTTATTGAAGGTTGATGAACGCGCGCTGGTGAGGGG
>PWMF01000126.1 GCA_003559215.1 Natrialbaceae archaeon | reverse complement strand
TCAAAAGCAATGGCGAAAGGAACCGTTGATTTCTTCAACGACACTGGCGGCTACGGATTCATCGAGACTGAGGACGCGGACGACGACGTGTTCTTCCACATGGAAGACATCGGCGGCCCGGACCTTGAGGAAGGACAGGAGCTCGAGTTCGACATCGAGCAGGCCCCTAAGGGCCCGCGCGCGACGAACGTCGAGCGCCTGTAAGGCAGATTCGTAACGGTATCGGCTCTTGACTGCAGTATTTTCACACTTTTGAGCGGCAGTGCCGTCGACCGCTGATCCGAAACGGGACAACGTTTAGTGAGTTCGCCGCACACCGACGGATATGACCGAGCCACTGATCCGCGACGGTGACGACGTCGAGTACGAGCCGGTCAGCGCTGCCGACGGCCTCGAGAAGGGCGTCCTGATCGACGAGAGCCACGGCGCGCCGAACTTCGCGATTCGTCGATTCGTCCTCGAGGCCGGAGCCGAGGTTCCCGAACACACGAACGAGGTCGAACACGAGCAGTACGTCCTCGAAGGCGAGTACACGGTCGGGATCGAAGACGAGGAGTACGAGGTCGAGCCCGGCGACTCGCTGTTGATCCCTGCCGGCACCGTCCACTGGTACCACAACGCGAGCGACGAGCCCGGCGCCTTCCTCTGTGCGGTGCCCAACGGCGACGACGAGATCGAACTGCTCGAGTGAACGACCGAGTATATACTTCCGACGGCCGAACGATCAGACAGCCGTGAACGTCCTCCTCGTACTGGGCCACCCCCGAACGGATAGCTTCTGTGGCGCACTGGCCGACGCCTACTGCAGGGGCGCTCGCGAGGCCGATGTCGACGTGCGCAAACTCGCCGTCGCGGACCTCGAGTTCGATCCCGACGTCCACGCCGAGTGTCCGAGCGACCAGCCCCTCGAGCCCGATCTTCGGGAAGCCGAGCGGGACCTCGAGTGGGCCGACCATCTCGTCTTCGTCTACCCGAACTGGTGGGGGACGATGCCTGCCCGGCTCAAGGGCTTCTTCGATCGGCTGTTCAGGCCCGGCTTCGCCTTCTCGTTCTACGAGGGTGGGGAGGGTGCGGGCAAAGAGGAGTTGCTCGACGACAAGACCGCCGAGCTGATCGTCACGATGGACGTCCCCCCGCGGATCTACCGCTGGCTCCTGCGCCAGCCAGGAAACCATGCCCTCAAACGCGCGACGCTCGGCTACGCGGGTGTTCGGACGACCCGGGTGACCAACCTGGGACCGATCGAGAGCTCCGATCTCGAGGAGCGCGAGGCGTGGCTCGAGGACGTGCGAGAACTGGGTCGAAGCCTCGAGACGGGGCCCGACTCGCGGCTGGGTCGGGCGAAGCGCACGGCAACGAGCTGGCTGAAGGCGCTCCGGCTGCAGTTCTACCCGATGGCCTGGATCGCCTACACGATCGGCGCGCTGGCGGCGGTCGGCTCGGACGCCCTCACAACGGGCGCGTACTGGCTCGGCCTCGGCTTCCTGTTTTTCCTCGAGGCCGCGACGGTGTTGAGCAACGAGTACGCCGATTACGAGACCGACCGGAACAACACCTTCGCCGGACCGTTCACCGGGGGGTCCCGGGTGCTGGTCGACGACGAGCTGTCGTTCGGGCAAGTCCGGTCCGGGATCGCCACCTTCCTGGCAGCGACGGCTGCGTTCGGTGGGGCCACGCTCCTCACGGTGGAGGGATCGACGACGGCGACTGCGGGGACGATGGGAGCCCTCGCGGTGCTGGCGCTCGGGTACACGCTTTCGCCGCTGCGGCTCGCCTACCGCACACTGGGCGAACTGGACGTCGCCGTTACCCACAGCGTCGGCGTCCTGGTGCTCGGCTTCATCGTCCTCGGCGGCGCGTGGTACGATCCGTTGCCCTGGCTATTGGGACTCCCCTTCCTGCTGTCGGTGCTGCCCTCGATCACCCTCGCGGGCGTGCCCGACGTCGACGCCGACCGACTCGCGGGTAAGCGGACAGTCGCGGCTCGGTTCGGCGTCGACGGAGCTGCAGCGGTCGCCGCGACGACGGCCGTTCTCGCCGCGCTGGTGGGTGCGCTCTGGCAGTTCCTGGGCGTAGTCCCTGGCTATAGCCCCGCGATCTACCTCGGACTCGCCCATGCGTTGGGGCTCGTCTGGCTGCTCCGAGAGCGGCTCGAGCCCGACGCGGGCGCCCAGCGCATCGACGTGCTGATGATCGCCTCGCTGAGCTACATCACCTGGTTCGGCGTCGTTCCGATGGTCGGGCTGCTGTGACGCTCGAGCAAAGGTTCGATCACACCGAAACGAGGACGAGTCCGAACCGCTCAAGTACGCCAGCCGACTACACTATCGCGTGTCGCAGCAGGTCCAGGACGTCGAAACGATCTTTTGTCACGAGACGGGCGGCGACTACCTCGTCGTCGTCCAGCGGGACGGCAAGCGGCTGTTCCGGGCGAAACTCGGACTCTCCGAAACCTCCGCGGGTCCCCGCCCCGCGAAGTTTCGGCTGAAGGACGGCTCGAGCGAGGAACCCCGACAGCCCGACGAGTTCGTCGAACTCGCCCGTCGAGCGAAGCGAATCCGCATCTCCGAGCAGACTCCCTCCGAGAAGCGTCGCGAACTCACCGAGATGTTCGCCGGCTACCAGCTCGAAGACAAGGTCAAGGCCGTCCGGACCTGCCGCTACTGCGCCTCCGCGGGGCGGTACTCGCCGGTCACGACCGACACCGCGGTCAAGGACAACAACGACTGGATCTGCCGAGACTGCGCCCGCCAGGAGCTCGAGCGTCAGCTCTCCTTTTCCGGCGGTGGGGCGGTCACCGGGGCCGCGAAGGAACGACTCGAAGAACTGATGCTCGAGGTGCAGGATCTCCAGCGGATCGTCAACCTGCTGCAGGGGCAACTCGACCCCGACCTCACCCAGTTCGACACCATCTCGGCGACGACCGACGAGGTCGACCCCGTCCGGACCGACTCGCTGAGCCTCCATCCCGGGCTGCAGGGGCTGCTCGAGGACCGCTTCGAGACCTTGCTCCCGGTCCAGAGCCTCTCCGTCGAGAACGGCCTTTTCGATGGACAGGACCAGCTCGTCGTCTCCGCGACCGCGACCGGGAAGACCCTCGTCGGCGAGCTGGCCGGGCTCAACCGCGTGCTCAACGGCAAGGGGAAGATGCTCTTTCTCGTCCCTCTCGTCGCGCTCGCGAATCAGAAACACGAGGACTTCGAGGACGAGTACGGCCACCTCGTCGACGTCTCGATCCGCGTCGGTGCGAGCCGGATTTCGGACAACGGCAACCAGTTCGATCCCAACGCCGACGTTATCGTCGGCACCTACGAGGGGATCGACCACGCCCTGCGGACGGGCAAGGACATGGGCGACATCGGTACCGTCGTCATCGACGAGGTCCACACCCTCAAGGAAGAAGAGCGCGGCCATCGACTCGATGGCCTCATCTCGCGATTGAAATACACCTGCGAGCAGCGCGCGGCCCGACGGGACGACTACGGCGGCGCTCAGTGGATCTACCTGTCGGCGACCGTCGGCAACACCGAACAGCTCGCCGAGGTCCTCGAGTCGAAGCTCATCGAGTTCGAGGAGCGCCCAGTCCCGATCGAGCGCCACGTCACATTCGCCGACGGCCAAGAGAAGGTCCGCATCGAGAACAAGCTCGTCAAGCGGGAGTTCGACACCGAGTCCTCGAAAGGGTATCGGGGCCAGACGATCATCTTCACCAACTCCCGCAGACGGTGTCACGAGATCTCTCGCAAGCTCGAGTACTCCGCCGCGCCGTACCACGCCGGACTCGACTACGGTCGCCGCAAGCAGGTCGAGCGCCAGTTCGGCGAGCAGGAGCTCTCCGCGGTGGTGACGACCGCCGCCCTCGCCGCTGGCGTGGACTTCCCGGCCTCACAGGTGATCTTCTACTCGCTGGCGATGGGGATCGAGTGGCTCTCGGTCCAGGAGTTCCACCAGATGCTCGGGCGAGCGGGTCGCCCCGACTACCACGATGAGGGAAAAGTGTACGTGCTGGTCGAACCCGACTGTTCGTACCACGGCTCGATGGAGATGACAGAGGACGAGGTCGCGTTCAAGCTTCTTAAGGGAGAGATGGAGTCGGTGATGACCCATTACGACGAGGACGCCGCCGTCGAGGAGACGCTGGCGAACGTCGTAGTCGGCGGAAAGGCCGCCAAGAGACTCAATGACCGGATGCTCGGGGAGGTGCCGACCAAACACGCCATCGGGAAGCTGCTCGAGTACGACTTCATCGACGGCTTCGAGCCGACGCCGCTCGGACAGGTCGTCACCCAGCACTTCCTCTCGCCCGGCGAGGCGTTCTCACTGGTCGACGGCATTCGGAAGGAAGCCCACCCGTACGATCTCATCGCCGATATCGAGCTTCGAGACGACGATCTGTAGGGCGAGAGAGCGGAAACGACGGCGAATCGAACTGGTTCGTTAGGGAACGAAGGCGACGCCGAACAGCGAGAGCAAGAGCACCAGCAGCGAGCCGGGGAGCCCGCCGATGGCGACGATCAGGAGCGCGATCGGCGTGATCGCGACCGAGACGCCGAAGACCGCCTGAGCCAGAAACAGTACGAGCAGTCCGACGACCGCGTTGACGATGAAGGGACGGACGGTCTGAATGATCGTCGTCGCGCCCATAACGGCAGCGAGGACGAGTACCAGTAAGAGAATCTCGAGTCCTGTAACCATACTCGAGGGTAGCGAGCGAAGCGGGGAAAACCGTTCGGTACGGAACGAAACCCTTTATGCAGTGAGCCCGGAAATGGTGATACGGGATCGTGGGTTAGCTTGGTATACTTCGGGCCTTGGGTGCCCGTGACCCCGGTTCAAATCCGGGCGATCCCATATTTCTGCGGCGAGCACCGCGAGCCGTTCGCGTGGCTCAAATCCGGGCGATCTCAGTTCTGACAAGCACCAGGAATCCTCGAGAAGCGTTCACTCCGACGAACGCGTTCTCGAGACACGTTCGACCGAAGTAATAAGTCGTCGGTAACCGACCCAGTGTCGTCACTCTTCGACCCCGAGTTCTTCGGCCTCCCACTCTGACGCGAGCCGCTTGGCAAGTTCGCGTGGTCTGTGTTCGTAGACCAGATGGTGCTCGAGGGAGTCCCCGGGCGCGATCGTCTCGCTACACACCGAACAGAAGACCGAGGATCTGGCTGGTATGCGCGAGAGACGTCGTAAAAGAGCAAAAAGGAGTGCTTCGACCCGCAGACGGACGGTCGAGGTTGGGTGTGTATGAGGGTGGTCGGTGCCCCGAGAGGCGATGCTGACGCCGTCGACGGATCCGCACCGGAAACTGTGGCTCCGGCGAGCGTTCCGATCTGAGGCGGTGGATCGGTCAGTCTCTCCTCCCAGAAGCGACTAGTCAAACACATTCAGCCGGTATTACGATTGATTGGTTGACGTTTGTCTCATAGATTCGGCTTCAAAAATACGAAAGCCAAGCCTTAACCGTATGCCGGGATACTGAATAATCGTAATGGCAAACGGTACGGTTGACTTCTTCAACGACACAGGCGGTTACGGTTTCATCGAGACTGAGGATGCTGACGAGGACGTGTTCTTCCACATGGAAGACGTCGGCGGCGAGGACCTGACTGAGGGAACCGAGATCGAATTCGACATCGAACAGGCCCCCAAGGGTCCGCGCGCGACGAACGTCGTTCGCGAGTAACTAAACCGGTATCCGGTCGCCGAACGGCGGCCGAACCGATTTCTACACCGATCGAACGGCAGTCGTTCGGTCGACGTACTTCAACTGAGTAGTGGCAACGGCGGACGGCACCGCTCCCGATAGCGGGCTCGAAGCGAGAGCCGCCTACAGCGTTTGTCTGTACCCACACTCCGGGCAGTAGACCACGCCGGACTTCACAAGCGTAAAGCTTCGGCTACAACGCGTGCACGGACAGCCGACCGAGAGACCGGTTTCCCGGGCCAGCCCGGCGATCGTCCGCTCGAGTTGACGTTGCCGATCCTCGACTGCCTCGAGACGCTTCGTGGTCGCCTCGAGACGATTGATTACCGCCCGTTGACGGGTAGTTTCCGAATGCGATGCCGATCGGGGGGTCATACGGTTGGTACGCTTCCAGCGAACAAAAGCACATCTACGGCCGGAGTCAGGGATCGAACGACGAAAGTCGTAGACGACGTGTGCAACCCGAACAGTTTCTACCGACCGTCCGAAATTGGCCGGTATGGTAGCGGTCTCCGAACGGCCGAAACGCTGGCTCGTCAACGGTATTATCCTGACGATCCCGCTCGTCGTGACGCTGCTCGTGTTGCTCGTCGTTACCGATTTCGTCCTCGGAATTCTCTCGCCGATCGTCGCCGGCGTGCAGTACGCCTGGCCGAACGAACCACCCCGAATCGTCATCCAGTTGACGACACTGGCGTCGCTGGTCGGGTTCTTCCTCGTGATCGGGTTCATCGCCGAGCACACTCCAGGGAAACACCTCTCGAAACGAGTTCATGCGACGATGGAGACGATTCCCGGCGTAAGCACACTCTACGAGAGCGTCCGGCGGGCGAGTGACATCCTCGTCGACGACGAGACGGACCAGTTCAAAGAGGTCAAACTCGTCGAGTTCCCCCACGACGACGCGTACATGTTTGGCTTTCTGACGGCAGACACCCCGCCGGAGATCGAAGAAACCGTCGGGGACGGAGAAATGATGACGATCATGGTTCCGCTGGGGCCAAATCCGACAACGAACGGGTACGTGATGCACGTCTCGGCCGAAAACGTCTACGACGTCGACATCACCGTCGAGGAAGCCGTCCGGTCGATCGCGACGCTCGGCGTCTCCGTAGACGAACTCGGCTCGGAGACGGCAGACGGCCCGGACGAGCGGGCGGTCGACGACACGCCGTTCGGCTCGAGCCGAGGGTGAGACCACGGTCGCTCGAGTCGCCGATCGCGATCAGTTTCGGTCCGCTTTGCGACCATTTATACACGATGGCGACCCTACGAGAGTGCAATGGCGCAAGCGGGAAATTCTGAACTCGTCGACTCCTTCGAGCAGTTCTTCCGCAACTACTACGACAACGAAATCAAGCAGCTTGCGCAGCAGTACCCCAACGAACAGCGATCGCTCCACGTCGACTGGCAGGACCTCTATCGGTACGATCCGAACTTGGCAGACGACTTCCTCGCCCAGCCCGAACAGCTTCAGCGCTACGCCGAGGAGGCCCTGCGGCTGTACGACCTCCCGATCGACGTCAGCCTCGGCCAGGCCCACGTCCGGGTTCGGAACCTCCCCGAGACGGAGTCGCCCGAGATCCGGGACATCCGCGCCCGCGACATGAACTCCCTCGTGCAGGCTCGAGGGATCGTCCGAAAGGCAACCGACGTTCGCCCGAAGATCGAAGAGGCCGCCTTCGAGTGCCAACTGTGTGGAACCCTCACTCGAGTCCCCCAGTCCAGTGGCGACTTCCAGGAGCCCCACGAGTGTCAGGGCTGTGAACGCCAGGGCCCCTTCCGCGTGAACTTCGACCAGTCGGAGTTCGTCGACTCCCAGAAGCTTCGCATTCAGGAGAGTCCCGAGGGCCTCAGGGGCGGAGAAACGCCCCAATCGCTCGACGTCCACGTCGAGGACGACATCACCGGTGAGGTGACCCCCGGCGACCACGTCTCCACGACCGGCGTGCTCCGGCTCGAGCAACAGGGCGACGGCCAGGACAAGTCACCCGTCTTCGACTTCTACATGGAAGGCATGTCCGTCGACATCGACGAGGAGCAGTTCGAGGACATGGACATCACCGAGGAGGACAAAGCGGAGATCGTCCGGCTCTCCTCGAGCGATGACATCTACGAGCAGATGATCGGCTCGATCGCGCCCTCGATCTACGGCTACGAGCAGGAGAAGCTCGCGATGATCCTGCAACTGTTCTCGGGCGTGACCAAGCAGTTGCCCGACGGCTCGAGGATCCGTGGTGACCTGCATATGCTGCTGATCGGGGACCCGGGTACCGGGAAGTGCGTCCGCGGAGACACGAAGGTGACACTCGCAGACGGACGCGACGTCCCGATCCGTGACCTCGTCGAGGCGAACCTCGAGGACCCGAAACCGATCGACGACGGGTGGTACGACGAGATCGATCTCGAAGTGCCGTCGCTGCAGGACGACGGTTCGATCGCCCCACAGCGGGCGACGAAGGTCTGGAAGCGTGAGGCACCCGATCAGATGTATCGGATTCGGACTTCGAGCGGGCGCAAGCTCGAGGTGACGCCGTCCCACCCGTTGTTCGTCCGTGTTACTGACGGCTATCGGGCAGTCCGTACCGACGAACTCTCGGTCGGAGATCCGATCGCTGTGACGACGAGCAGTGCGAACACAGTCGATCAGTCGACGACGAACACAGCGCCCATCCTCACTGACGGAGGAACAGCTGCATCTACGAGCGCTGTAACTGATCAGGTCAGCTCTATCGAGACGACCGATTCCGACTATGACTGGGTGTACGATCTGGAGATCGAGGGAACGCACAATTACGTTTCGAACGGCATTATCTCGCACAACTCCCAGATGCTCGGATATATTCAGAACATCGCTCCCCGTTCTGTCTATACATCCGGTAAAGGCAGCTCCAGCGCGGGGCTTACTGCGGCTGCTGTTCGCGACGACTTCGGCGACGGCCAGCAGTGGACCCTCGAGGCCGGTGCGCTTGTCCTCGCCGACCAGGGGATCGCGGCGGTCGACGAACTCGACAAGATGCGCTCGGAGGACCGTTCGGCCATGCACGAGGCCCTCGAGCAACAGCGGATCTCGGTCTCGAAGGCCGGCATCAACGCCACGCTCAAGTCCCGCTGTTCGCTGCTGGGGGCGGCCAACCCCAAGTACGGCCGGTTCGACCAGTACGAGCCGATCGGCGAGCAGATCGACCTCGAGCCGGCCCTCATTTCGCGGTTCGACCTGATCTTCACCGTTACGGACCAGCCCGACGAGGAGAAGGACAAGAACCTCGCCGAACACATCCTGACGACGAACTACGCGGGGGAGCTGACGACCCAGCGCGAGGAGATGACTAGCCTCGAGGTCAGCGAAGAGGAGATCGAGGAGATGACCGAGCAGGTCGATCCCGTCATCGACGCCGAACTCCTCCGGAAGTATATCGCCTACGCGAAACAGAACTGCCACCCGCGGATGACCGAGGAGGCCAGAGAGACGATCCGGGACTTCTACGTCGATCTTCGCGCCAAGGGGACCGACGAGGACGCCCCGGTACCGGTTACGGCCCGAAAGCTCGAGGCACTCGTCCGCTTATCCGAGGCTAGCGCCCGCGTTCGGCTCTCCGATACGGTCGAGCAGCGTGACGCCGAGCAGGTCGTCGAGATCGTCCGTTCGTGTCTGCAGGACATCGGCGTCGATCCCGAAACCGGGGAGTTCGACGCCGACATCGTCGAGGCCGGCACCTCGAAGTCCCAACGGGATCGGATCAAGAACATCAAGGGGCTGATCAGCGACATCGAGGAGGAGTACGACGAGGGTGCGCCGGTCGACATCGTCCTCGAGCGTGCCGACGAGATCGGCATGGACGAGTCGAAGGCCGAACACGAGATCGACAAGCTCAAACAGAAGGGCGAGGTCTACGAACCGAGTACGGATACGCTTCGAACGACGTAGCGCCCGCGGACGCTACCGCCTTTGTTCGTCGATCTCGATAGCCGTCGAACGGATCGTCGCGGGCGCGACGTCGGCCACGTCGGCCGCGTCGACCTGGGTCACCGACGGCCACTCCTCGCGCTCGTCGGCGGCCTTGTACAAACAGGCTGCAGCGACGCCGCTGGGATTCCGACCGCCGACTGCGCCGTTCTCGAGCAACGTCGTCGCGTGCTCGCGGGCTCGATTCTCGACGGCCGTCTCGAGATCGAGCTTCGAGGCGAACCGCGGCAGGTACTGTGTCGGGTCGATCGGTCCAGTCGGTAGCTCGAGGTCGCGGTTCAACGCGTCGTAGGCGGCCTTGAGTTCGGCGTCATCGGCCCGGGCGACCGCGACGATCTCGTCGATCGTTCTGGCGAAGGAGTTGATCCGACAGGTGGCATAGATCGCGGCCGCGGCGAACCCCTCGATCGACCGCCCCTGAAGCAGCCCCTCGGACTGAGCCGATTTGAAGAGCGAACAGGCCTGTTCTCTAACGGAGTCAGGAAGCGAGAGCAACGCGTTGACCCGTTTGATCTCGGTGAACCCGTACACCTGGTTTCGGTCGGCCTTCGTGGAGATGCGAGCACGGTTGTGTTCCCGGCGAAGTCGGGCGATCTGGCGCCGTTTGCGGCCAGTTAGACGAGAGCGGGAGCCGGTTCCGTAGCCGATCTCGGTCGAGAGCCCGCGGTCGTGTCGTGACCGCGTCAACGGTGCGCCGGTTCGACGTCGGTCGGGGCCGTCGTCGAACGTTCGCCACTCGGGTCCGCGGTCGATCGCGTCCTCTCCGGAGACGAGTCCACATTCCTCGCAGATACGCTCGGTTTCCGTCATCCGCAGTCGTCCGCCGCACTCGGAACAGCACCCGTTCGAATCGTCTGCAGCCATTGGTTATATTCACCAGCTAGGAGAGACTATGACGCTTCCTGCTACTTAAAATATAAGATATCCTCTAAAAATGTATGGAATTAATCCTGGGTTCCGTTCGAACCGGTCCGTTGCCAGCTGATCGAAAACGGCGGAGCTACCGTCCTGACCGGCTCTCGCTGGCGAGATGCTCGAGCACGCCCTCGGTCGTCGCTGGGACCGGTTCGGGTTCGTCGCCTGCAGCAGCCGCCGCGTCGGGGTCTTTGAGCAGATGGCCGGTCGTGAGACAGGCGACCCGTTCGTCCTCGGTGACGATCCCCTCCGTGCGGAGTTTCCGCAGGCCGGCGACCGAGGCCGCGGAGGCCGGTTCGACGCCGACGCCTTCACCGGCGAGGTCCCGCTGGGCCTCGGTAATTTCCTCGTCGGAGACGGCGATTGCCGTCCCCCCAGTCTCGCGGATGCCGGGCAGAGCCTTGGGAGCGTTGACCGGGTTCCCGATCCGGATCGCCGTCGCGCGAGTCTCGACGTCGTCCCAGCGCCGAACCTCGTCCCCGCCGTTCTCGACTGCTTCGACCATCGGCGCGGCACCCTCGGCCTGGACGCCGGTGAGCTTCGGTACGTCCTCGCGGTCGATCGCGCCGGCTTGGAGGAGTTCACGGAACGCTTTGTACAGCGCCGCGGTGTTGCCCGCGTTGCCCACCGGGAGGACGATTCGATCGGGGAACGCGTCGTAGTCGTCGCGGAACGCCTCGAGGATCTCGAGGCCGATCGTCTTCTGACCCTCGAGTCGGAAGGGGTTCAGCGAGTTCAGCAGGTAGGCCTCACCCTCGGCCGCGAGCTCCTGGACGATGTCGAGACAAGCGTCGAAGTTGCCGTCGACCTCGAGGATGCGGGCGCCGTGGAGACTCGCCTGGGCGACCTTGCCCGCGGCGACCTTGCCTGCCGGAAGGAGCACGAGCGTCTGCATTCCGCCACGAGAGCCGTAGGCCGCCAGCGCGGCGCTCGTGTTCCCCGTCGACGCGCAGGCGAGTCGGTCGACGCCGAGTTCCTTCGCGACGGCGACGCCGACCGTCATCCCGCGGTCCTTGAACGAGCCCGTGGGGTTCATCCCCTCGTGTTTGATCCGCAGCGCCTCGAGGCCGAGATCGTCCTCGAGTCGCGGGACTTCATACAGCGGCGTCGCACCTTCCTGGGTGGTGACTCCCGACTCGAGCGGCAAGGCGTCGGCGTAGCGCCAGACCCCTCGGCCCTCGAAGTCGTCAAACGTCGGGAGGTCGGCGTAGCGGACCTCGAGCAGCCCATCACAGGCGTCGCAGGTGTAGCGAACGTCCGCGAAGGGGGCGAACGTCTCGCCGCAGTCGATACACTCGAGCCAGGCGCCGTCGGCCGCGTCGTCAGGAACGGCCGGCTTCTCCGCGGAGAGGCTGAGACTCATTACCGGAACGTGGGAGGCGACGGAGAAAAGTGGGCTGATTGCTGTGAACGCTGCCACCGATCGAGGTGATCGAACGAGCGATCACTCGCTGGCGAAACCGTCGATCACGTCGTGGACCATCTCCGTCCAGAGATCGAGGGATTCGTGAAGCATCAGCTTGACTTCCGGCAGCGCGACGGCGGTGTACTGGTAGACGTAGCCGCCGCCGTCCAAGAGGCGCCGATCGCGCCGAACCAGCCCGCGTTCGTACAGCGTCGTCATCGCACGGTTGATCGTGCTCCGGTCGCGTTCGAGCGGGCCCTCGAGTTCGTCGATCGTACTCCCGGGTCGATCGACGAGCGCGAGGTAGGTCCGCGTCTCGTGGGGCTCGATCCCGAAGACGCAGCTCATCACCGTCTCGAACGACGGGTTCGACGATTCCATCAGTTCGCCGAGGCGGTGTTCGGGATCGGGCGCCATACGCCCCCTACGACCTCGTGCGTAAAAGAACCGCTTACTCTCCGGACGGCGACGCATCGTACCCCATGTTCGTGATGCAGGTGCGCATCTCGCGTTCGCTCTCGTGGCGATGCAGCCGCGTCGGCGTATCGCAGTAGTACACCGAGCCGTCGTATCGAAGTGTGACCTCGTGTTCGTCACCCAAAGTCGTTATGCTGACGACGACCCGCCGACCGTCCTGAATCGCCTCGAGAATCGCGTCGGCTTCGAGGTCACCTGCAGCGATACGAAGCGGATCGGTCATTAGTACGAACTGCACGAGCACGGTCAAAGAACCTTCGCGTCCCGACCGTCCTCACGGTCGGTTCGACGCCCGTGCGTCGCTGGTGCCAGACCGAGATACTGCTACACACCCTCGAGTCTACTGGTACCATATGGCATCCAAAGTACGAACTCGAACTACCGAACGAACCGGGACCGCACTCGAGTCCTGGCAGGCCGGCGTCGTCGGCGGGATCGCCGGCGCGATCGCTTTCGGCGCACTGATGGCGGTGCAGATGCCCGCGATGCTCGAGATGGGGATCCCGGCGATGTACGGTCTCGAAGGCGGACTCGTCGGCTGGATCATCCACGTCTCCCACGGCGCAGTGCTCGGGGTCGTCTTCGCTACCGTGCTCACGGTCACGGGTCAGTCCCAGCGCGGAGTCGTCCGAACCACCGTGCTCGGCCTCGCCTACGGCGTCGTCGTCTGGATCGGCCTCGCGGTTATCGTCATGCCGATCTGGCTCTCGGTCGTCGGTTTCCCGATGGCACCGCCGCTGCCGAACGTGGACGTCGGAAGTCTCGTGGGCCACGCCGTCTACGGTGTCGTCCTCGGCGTGGCGTACGCGTTCCTCGAGCGCTAGCAGAGAGTGAACACTGGCTACTCGAGCAGCCAACTCAACAGCGCCTTTTGGGCGTGAAGCCGGTTCTCGGCCTGGTCGAAGACGATCGAGCGCTCGCTCTCGATGACGTCGTCGGTGATCTCCTCGCCGCGGTGGGCGGGCAGACAGTGCATCACCGAGGCGTCGTTCGCGCCCTCGAGTAGCTCCGAGCAGACCTGGAACCCCTCGAAGGCGTCCATTCGAACGTCGTACTCGTCCTCCTGGCCCATGCTGGTCCAGACGTCGGTGTAGACGACGTCTGCGTCCGCGACCGCGTCGACGGGATCGGTCGTCGTCGTCGGATCGCCGCCGAGTTCGCGGGCGCGCTCGAGGACGGCGTCGTCGATCCCGTACCCCTCCGGCGTCGCGACGGTCAGATCGACGTCGGTCAACGCGGCACCGATCACGAACGACTGGGCGACGTTGTTGCCGTCCCCGACCCAGGCCGCCGAGACGCCCTCGAATCCGCCCATTTCCTCGCGGATCGTCAGCAGATCCGCGAGCGTCTGGCAGGGGTGAGCGTCGTCCGTGAGTCCGTTGACGATAGGAACCGACGCGTACTTCGCGAGTACCTCGACGTTCTCGTGTTTGAACAGCCGCGCCATCACGACGTCGACGTAGCGAGACAGCGTTCGCGAGGTATCTTTGAGGGGTTCGCCACGGCCGAGCTGGATGTCGTCGGCGCCCAGGAAGATGGCGTGCCCGCCCAACTGAGTCATCCCGGTTTCGAAGGAGACTCGAGTTCGAGTGCTCGGCTTCTGAAAGATCATTCCCAGCGTTCGGTCCTCGAGGTCGGCGTGGTCCTCGCCGTTCTCCTGGGCGCGTTTGTACGCCGCCGCGCGCTCGAGCACCGTCGCCAGCTCCTCCTTGGAGAGGTCGTCGATCTCGAGGAAGTGACGCGGGTCGCCCATTACGCCTCGCCTCCGCGAAGGTTCGTTGCGACTCTCGTCAGCACGTCAACCGAGCGGTCGAACTCGGAAAGCGAGAGGCGCTCGTCAGGCGCGTGATCGAGGTCGGAGTTACCCGGGCCGTACGTGACCATCGGACAGCCCCACTCGCCGGCGTAGAGGTTCATGTCGCTGGTGCCGGTCTTCCGGAGCAGCCGCGGGTCACAGCCCTCCTTGCGGATCGCCGCGCGGAACGCGCGGGCGACCTCCGTTCGGGGGCTCTCCATCACGGGCGGAATCGGCTCGGCCCAGGAGACGGTCCCGATCTCGAGTTCGGCCTCGGCAGTCTCGCGGACCGATTCGGCGTCCAGCGACGGGGGGATCCGCAGCTGGGCCTGGAGGGTCGCCTCGACGGAGAGGCCGTCCTCGCTGATTCCGCCATCGATGTCGACCGGCTTGGCGGTGACCCGCTCGAAGACGGGCGTGTACTCGTCGTGTTCGAACGCAGCCTCGACGTTCGTCCACCACTCGGTGGCGTGCTGGATCGCGTTAGGTTCGGGCCGGGAGGTGTGGCCCGACTCACTCGTCGCGACGTAGGTGCCGGAGAGAAAGCCCCGGTACCCCAGCGTGATCCCGGTCGTGCCGCTCGGTTCGCCGTTGATCACGGCGTCGGGCTCCTCGCGGTCGACGACCAGGTGTCGGGCGCCCCGGGAGCTGGTCTCCTCGCCGACGACCCCGACGAACGAGACCCCCGTTCGGACGGCGGCGACCGCCATCGCAGCCAGCGGGCCCGTGGCGTCGACGCTACCCCGGCCCCAGAGGACGTCCTCGCCCTCCTCGTCGGCGACCTCCGCCTCGACGTCCTCGGCGTCTGCCGGGCGTACTTCGACGGGGATCTCCCCGGGAACCGTATCGACGTGCGAGGTCAGCAGAACCGCGTCGTCCGCGGGCGCGCGGACGTTTCCGACCTCGTCGATCCAGGCCTCGCGACCGTTGGCCGCGAAGAACTCGACGAGCCGTTCGGCGGCTCTCCGTTCCTCGTCCGTCGGCGAGGGGATCGCAACGAGATCGACCAGCAGGTTCCGCGCGTCCTCCGACGAGACCTCGACTGATTCGGTCACGCTCGCGGTCATGATTCGGGTGTGGCTTCGGGCGCGATGGTTTCCGTCAGCGCGTCGACGAGTCGATTCGCGTCGTCCTCGTCGATCACGAGCGGCGGCAGCAGACGCAGGACGGTCCGACCCGCCGGTAGCGCCAGAATCTGGTGGTTCATCGCCAGATCGCGGGCGACGCGGTTCGCGCCGCGTTTCAGCTCGACGCCGATAAGCAGTCCCTCACCACGGACCTCGCGCACCGAATCGCCGAGGGCGGCCTCGAGTTCGTCGACGAGGTAGTCACCGATCTCGGCGGCGTGGGCGGGATACTCCTCCTCGACCAGCGTCGAAATCGTCGCGTGAACCGCCGCGGAGACGACGGGGCCGCCGCTGAACGTGGCGTTGTGCGAGGCCGCGCCGTCGGCGATCCAGTCGCGAACTGCGACCGCACCGACAGGCAGGCCGTTACCGAGCCCCTTCGCGGCGGTGAGCACGTCGGGCGTGACGCCCGCGTTCTGGCAGGCCCACATCGATCCCGTGCGACCCATCCCGGTCTGGACCTCGTCGAAGACCAGCGCCGCACCGACCTCGTCGGTGCGTTCGCGGGCGGTCTCGAGGTAGCCCGCAGGCGGGACGTTGATCCCGCCCTCGCCCTGGATCGGCTCGAGGATGACGGCTGCGGTCTCGTCGTCGACGGCGGCCGCGAGCTCCTCGCTATCGCCGTAGGGGACGAACTCGACGTCGCCGGCCAGGGGTTCGAACGGCTTCTTGTACTTGTCCTTCCAGGTCGCCGCGAGCGACCCCATCGTCCGGCCGTGGAACGAGCGGGTCGCCGCGATGATCTTCGACTCGCCGGTTGCAGAACGGGCGAACTTCAGGGCGGCCTCGTTGGCCTCGGTGCCGGAGTTACAGAACCAGGCCGACTCGAGGCCGTCGGGCGCCGCCGCGACGAACGCGGCGTAGGCGTCCTCGCGCGACTGGACGGGAAACGAGGAGTCGACGAACGTCAGGTCGCCGACCTGCTCCTGGACCGCGTCGACGACCGCAGGATGGGAGTGGCCCAGCGGCGTACAGGCGTAGCTCGCACCGGCGTCTAAGTACTCCGTGCCGTCTGTCGCGTAGAGGGTCGGTCCCTCGCCGCGCTCGATGCCGATCGGCTTGCTGCCGGAGATGAAGTCGTGGTCGCTCACTGTGCCACCTCCTCGCCGTCGGCGAGCGCGCCCGGCTCGAGGGTTGTCCCCTCGCCTTCGAGCGCGCTCGAGATCGGCTCGTCCGCGTTCGCGGACGCCACGACCACCGAAGATGCGCCGCCCTCGAGTGCCTCCGTCGCGGCCATCACTTTCTTGGTCATGAACCCTTCAGCCGCCTCCTCGACGGCCGCGAACTCCTCGGGTGTCGACGCGGAGCCGATCCGCGTCGACTCGTCGTCGGGATCCTCGTAGATACCCGAGACGTCGGTGAGGACGACCAGGTCGGCCTCGAGCGCGCCTGCGATCGCCGCCGCGGCGCGGTCTGCGTCGGCGTTGACGGCGGTGTACCCGCCGGACTTCTCCTTGCCGAGCATCGGGACGGAGACGACGGGCGTGTACCCGCCCTCGAGGGTCGTTTCGAGGAGATCCGCGTTCACGGATTCGATCTTGCCCGAGTGGTCGCCGCGCTTGATCTTCTTCTTGCCGTCTTCCTTGACCCGGACTGCGGACTTGCGTTTCCCCTCGAGGAGCTTGCCGTCCGTACCCGAGAGGCCGACGGCGTTGACGCCCTCGTTCTGCAGGCTCTCGACGAGGTCGGTGTTGAGCTTGCCGGGCATCACCATCTTGAAGACGTCCATGGTGTCCTCGTCGGTGAATCGACCGACCACTCCGCCGGGTGTCTCGACGTAGGTAGGTTCCTGGCCGAGGTCCTCGAGCGTCTCGTCGACCGCGGTGGAACCGCCGTGAGTGAGGACGACGTCCTCTCCGTCGTCGACGAGAGAGGCGACGTCCGCGAGCGCACCTTCGGGGTCGACGGCGCGGGCACCGCCGATCTTGACAACGGTCGTCATGGCGCACCCACGGGGTGAAGTCCCGTAAACTCGAGTCCGGCCGTCTCCTTGAGGCCGAGCGCGATGTTGGCGGCGTGGACCGCCTGCCCGGCCGATCCCTTCATCATGTTGTCGATCGCCGAGAAGACGACGACGCGCTTGTTCGAGGGGTCGAGTTCGAAGCCGACCTCGGCGAGGTTGGTGCCCGCCACCGATTTCGGCTCGGGGTAGCGGTAGACGCCGGAGCCGCCGGCGGCCATCCGGACGAACGGCTCGTCCTCGTAGCAGCCGCGGTAGGCCTTCCACAGGTCGCCCTTCGAGACCGGTCCGGACGGGAAGACGTGTCCCGTCGCGCTGGCGCCGCGGATCATGTCCACGGCGTGGCAGGTGAAGGCGACCGAGGTGTCGAGGAACTGCTCGATCTCGGCCTCGTGGCGGTGACCCGTCGGCGCGTAGGGACGAACGACGCCGGACCGTTCCGGATGCGAGGAGGCCTCGCCGCCGCCGGCTCCGCCTTCGGAGGAGCCGACCTTCACGTCGACGACGACCTGCTCGCCGCCCTCGAGGATTCCGTGCTCGAACAGGGGATACAGCCCCAGGATCGTCGCGGTGGCGTTACAGCCGCCGCCGGCGATCAGCTCCGCGCCCGCGAGATTCTCGCGGTTGATCTCTGGGAGGGCGTACTCGGCCTTCTGTAAGTACTCGGGCGCGTCGTGGCCGTCGTACCACTCGTCGTACTGCTCCTCGGTGTCGAGGCGGAAGTCCGCCGAGAGGTCGACGACCGTGTCCGCGATCTCGAAGAATTCGTCGACCTGTCCCATCGAGACACCGTGTGGCGTCGCGGCAAACAGGACGTCGACGCTCTCCAGATCGTCGGGCTCGGTAAAGCGCAGGTCCGTCCCCCGTAACGGTGGGTGGACCGATCCGACGCTCTTGCCGGCCTTCGAGCGGCTCGTGACCTCCGCGAGCTCGAAGTTCGGATGGCCGGCGAGCAAGCGTAGGAGTTCTCCCCCCGTGAATCCGCTGCCGCCGATGACCGTCGCGGTGACGGTCTCGGCGGATTCGTCGGCGCTGGCGTCGGTGCCGACGGCCATCAGAACGTCACCTCGACTTCCTGCGAGTCGTTCTCGGCGGCTTTCTCCTCGAGCCAGTCGACGACGGTCCCCGCGATGTCGGTCTCGACGGCGTCGTTGAGCGCCTTGAACTCGACGGTATGGTTGACCTCGTGGACGGTGTAGGAGTCACCGGTCTCCATGAGATCCACACCGAGAAGGCCGCCGCCGACGGCGTCGCTGGCCTTCTTGACGAGCTCCGCGGCTTCGTCGTCGACCTCGAAGACGTTCGTTTCGGCGCCCTTCGCGGCGTTGGTAATCCAGTGGTCCGACGAGCGAACCATCGCGGCGACGGGCTCGCCGTCGATCGCGACGACGCGGATGTCGCGGCCGGGTTTCTCGACGAACTCCTGGACGTAGAACACCTTGTGCTCGTAGTGGCCGAGTGTCGCCTTGTGCTCCAGGATCGCCTCCGCGGCGTCCCGGGAGTCGATCTTGGCCATCAGCCGTCCCCAGGAACCGATGACGGGTTTGAGCACACAGGGGTAGCCAAACTCCTCGATCGCCTCCATTGCGCTCTCTTTCGTGAACGCGACCTTCGTCGCGGGCGTCGGGACGCCGGCCTTCTCGAGCGTGAGGCTGTTTTTGACCTTGTCGGCGCAGATCTCGGCCGTCTCGTTGCTGTTGACCACGGGGATGCCGTAGGCCTCGAAGAACTGCGTCGCGTAGAGGCTGCGGCTCGTGGCCAGACAGCGGTCGACGACGATGTCGAGGTCTGCGAACTCCTCCGGTGCCTCGCCGATATCGAACGTCTGCTTGCGGACGTCGATTTTCGCGACGTCGTGGTCGCGCTCGCGAAGCTCCGAGAGGAGGAGCTTCTCGTCCTTGCGGATCCGTGAGTAGAGTATTCCTATCTGCAAGGTCACTCACCCCAGTCCTCTTCGAGCTCCGGGGCTCGCTCGAGGACTGGCGGCTCGGTGTCGACGACTTCCAGCTCGGCTCCGCAGGTCGTACAGTCAACGATCTCTCCCACTTCCAGATCGTCGTGCAGGGACACTTCCGCCCCACACTCGACGCATTCTGTCATTGTACTCCGAACTGGGAGCGCAGCACCCTTAAAACCTTCGAACCTAACAGAAGAATTACAATAACTGCACTACACACTAACGGTGTGTGACTGTCGTTTTCCGGCAGATTTTGTCCCCCGTATCATTTAGGTAGTATGTAGTCCCCTGGCGGGGACGGCGGTGGGGTCGGTGCGCCCGGTCGAACCGAACCACGAGGAGCGAACCGATCACACATACCCGTTCACCTCCTCGCGAAGCGCCGCGTGGGCGTCCTCGAGCGCCTCGTCGGTCGCCGCACGCGTCGTCTCGTCGGCCGCGAGCGACTCGCGAGCCGACTCGAGCTGGTCGGCGACTGCCTCGGAGGCGGGTCCGCCCCGCGAGTCGCGACTTGCCACGCTCGCCGCGGGATCGAGGGCGTCCTCGACGGCCGCGGGATCGACGAACGACTCGAGCGGTTCGCCGAGGACGTCCCCCGCTGCGGCCTCGAGCGCGTCGTAATTCCCGCCGCTCTCCGCGGCGTGGGCGACCATCTCGTGTGCGGTGCGAAACGGCAGCCCGTTCGCCGCCAGCAGGTCGGCGACGCCGGTCGCCGTCGAGAACCCCTCGCCGGCTTCCGCGGCGAGAGCGCCGGCGTTCCAGTCGGCCGTCGCGACCGCGCCCGCGGCGACCTCGCTGGCCTCGCGGACCGCGTCGACGGTCTCCCAGGCGTGGGTCGTCGCGCGCTGTAAGTCGCGATTGTACGCGCGGGGTAGCCCCTTCAGCGTCGTCGTCAACCCCTGAACGCCACCCGCGGCGTCGCCTGCGACCGCCCGAACGAGCTCGAGCGTGTCGGGATTCTTTTTTTGGGGCATGATCGACGACGTCGAAGAGTAGTCATCCGCGAGGTCGACGAAGCCGCGGTTCGCGAAGACGATCAGGTCCTCTGCGAGCCCCGACAGCGTCGTCGCGTGGGTCGACAGCGCCTGGGTCGTCTCGAGCAGGAAGTCCCGACTCGAGGAGGCGTCCATCGAGTTCTCGATCACGCGCTCGAAACCGAGCAGTTCCGCCGTACGCTCGCGGTCGATATCGAACGTCGTCCCCGCGAACGCCGCCCCGCCGAGGGGCGACTCGTTGATCCGTCCGTACGCGTCGAGCAGGCGTTCGGTGTCGCGACGGACCGCCCCCTCGTAGGACAGCGCCCAGTGAGCCACCGTCGTCGGCTGGGCCGGCTGGAGGTGCGTGTAGCCGGGCATGATCGTCTCCCGACCCTCCTCGGCGACCTCGAGCAGCGCCTCGCGAAGCGCGAGCGTCGTCTCGATCGCCTCGAGGACGTCCTCGCGCAGCCGATAGCGGATGCAGGTCGCGACCTCGTCGTTGCGCGAGCGGGCAGTGTGCATCTTCCCGCCTTCCTCGCCGATCCGTTCGATGACGGCCGTCTCGATGGCCTCGTGGACGTCCTCGCCGTCGGGAAGCGAGTCGTGGCCGTCAACCTCGATCGCGTCCAGCGCCGTCAGGATCTGCCCGGCGGTGTCGTCCGCGAGGATCCCCTGCTCGGCGAGCATGAGGGTGTGGGCGCGATCGACCTCGAGGTCGGCCTCGAAGATCCGCTCGTCGGCCGCAAGCGAGGAGAGGAAGCTCCGGGCGGGGCCGCCGCTGAAGCGGTCGCGTCGGACGACTCCCGATTCGCCGTTCACCTCGCTCGTATCGGGAGCTTCCTCTCCGCTCATCTTACTCCTCGCCTCCGTCGGTCGCGAGTTCGACTTCTTCCTCTTCGTTGGCCGCGATCGACTCGTTTGCGAGACGACGCTGGAAGCCGTGGTACTTCGCGACGCCAGTCGCGTCCTCCTGGCTGATTTTGCCGACCGTCTCCGTGTTGAACGAGGCGTGCTCGGCGGAGTAGGCGGCGTACGCGCTGTCGCGGCCAACCGCGCGAGCCTGTCCGCCCTCGAAGCGGATCGTCACCGTCCCGGTGACGCGATTCTGGGTCTCGGCGATGAAGCCCTCGAGCGCGCCGACCAGCGGCGCGTCGACGAGGCCCTCGTACCCCTTCTTCGACCATTTCTGGTCGATCAGCTGCTTGAACTCGCGCTCCTCCTGGGTGAGGACGAGCCCCTCGAGTGCCTTGTGGGCGTTGAGCAGCGTCGTGGCCGCGGGGTGCTCGTAGTTCTCGCGGACCTTCAGCCCGAGCATGCGGTCCTCCATCGAGTCCGTGCGGCCGACGCCGTAGGCGCCCGCGAGTTCGTTGAGGTGCTGGATGAGTTCGACGGGTTCGTACGCCTCGCCGTCGACGGCGACCGGGTAGCCCTCGTCGAACTCGATCTCGATCTCCTCGGTGTCGCCCGAGGGAGCCTGCGTCCAGTTGTAGATCTCCTCGCCGGGGACGTAGCTCGGATCCTCGAGTTCCGACCCCTCGACCGAGCGACTCCAGAGATTGGTGTCGACCGACCACTTGCCGCCGCCGCCGCCCTCGACGGGCAGGTTCTTCTCCTCGGCGTACTCGTTCTCCCACTCGCGCGTGAGCCCGAGTTCGCGAACGGGGGCGATGACCTCGAGATCCGAGTCGCGCCAGATCGCCTCGAAGCGTAGCTGGTCGTTACCTTTCCCCGTACAGCCGTGGGCGATACCCGTACAGCCCTGCTCCTGGGCGACTTCGAGGATGGCGCTGGCGATCACCGGACGGGCGAGGGCGGTTCCCAGCGGATAGCCCTGGTAGGTCGCGTTCGCGCGGACGCTCTCGAAACAGAGATCCGCGAACTCCTCTTTGGCGTCGACGACGTAGTGCTCGAGCCCGAGCGCCTCTGCGGTTTCCTCGGCTTCTTCGAACTCCGACTCCGGCTGGCCGACGTCGACGGTGACTCCGATAACGTCGTCGTATCCGTACTCCTCCTCGAGTAGCGGGACGCAGACGGTTGTGTCGAGTCCCCCCGAGAACGCAAGTGCAACGCGTGTCATGTTCTACTCGAGTGGAGCGGGAGGATAGACTTAAATTCGTCGTTCTAAGATTTGTAAATTAATGCCACAGGCCACGCTACGCCGAAAAACTGGGTTTTTGGAGTTTGGGTATATCCGGAACGAGGGGTAAGGTATAGTGCGGGCTCAAAGGCCCGGTCGTCGTGGTCGTCGCGGCGCAACGGCTCCGTCGGTAGCGAAAAGCGCAACCGAGCTATCGGCGGAGCCGCTCATTAGCACTCCCTAAAACGACGCACCCTATTAAATCCTACTCGGGGGGCAAGTATTGTGCCGGTTCGACTACTCCTCGTCGATGTCCTCGTCGGGAAGCGCGAGGACGTTCTCGCGGCCGATGCGGAAGACCTCGATCTCCCCGTCCTCCCGAAGCCCGCCGACAACCTGGCTGGTCTTGGCCTCGGTCCAGTCGAGTTCGGCGACGACCTCCTGCTGTTTGATCCGTCCGCCGCGGTCCTCGACCAGACGTAACACCCGCTCCTCGTTGCTCAACAGCTCCGCCGGCGGACCCGCCTGGTTGGGACTGGCCGTCGATTCCGACGGCTCCGTCGGATCGTCGCTCCCGTGGTCGGACTCCCGTCCGTACCGGAGCCACCAGCCGGCGACGCCGGCCAGCGCGAGCGCGCCGAGGGCGCCAAGAACCGCAAGCCACGGCATCGCCGGCCCCTCCTCGGATTCAGTCGGCTCTCCGGTGGACTCGGTGTCCTCGATCAGGACGACACGCGGCTGATCGTCGGCGAACTCGGTATCGCCGCCGTCCCAGAAGACCGAGCCGTCTCCCCTGTCGTCCGAGTCCGGATCGATCTCGTAGGCGGAGTAGGTATCCGGCCAGAAGAGCTGTAGCGTCGTATCGTCGACCAGCGTGAACCCGGACAGCGCGTCGCCGGCCTCGATGCGGTTGAGTTCGACGTGGGCGAACGACGACCATTCGAACTCATACTTCACGTGGGCCAGATCCCGTGGCGCCGGGCTCTCGTCCGTACTCACCGTGAAGTTCGAGATCTCCATCTCGCGGTCGGTCGCGTTCTCGCCGTCGGAGAGAACCTCGTTCCAGCCTTCGGCCTCCCGATCGACGTACTCCTGCGGGTTCGACTCGATGTCGTCCTGGAGGAGTTCCCACTCCTCGATCGACTCGTTCTCGGTGTTTATCGGAAACCGGTAGTCGACGGAAAACGTCGCCGACCCGTTCTCGTGGATCTCGACGTCGATGTGAATCTCGTCAGCGTCGTCGAACTGCAACCCCTCGTCGTCCGTCTGTTGGAGCACCTGCTGTTGGGATCCGGCATCGCCGTCGGCCGCCACCACGGCCGAAGCGGGCATCGGAACGAGCAGGCATCCGACCACCACGAGCACCACTAGGGCTCGGAGCCCCCGCGCATCCATTACGAGAAGATGGTAGAGCCGCCTAAATAGGTCTTTCCGACGACGGCGGCCACGTTCGTTTCGTCGTTACCCTCGAGTACGGGGACGGAAGTGGCGCTCGAGACGGACGCTGAGCCGTCGAACGCCACACTCATAGGACGATCGTCCGTTCGCAAGAACGTGTACAGCGTCAACGTCCCGGTCCCCGGCCGCGTCCGCGAGCTCGCGGACGCCCTCTACCCCGAGCTGGTCGGGTTCGACACCGTTCGCGAGGATCACTCCTGTCTGCTCAAGCGCCTCGGCGAGGCCGACCACGTCACCCAACTCCAACACCGCACCCACCGCGCTCTCGAGGGGATCTCCCCGGTCGAGGCTCGCGTCACGGGAATCGACTACTTCGCCGATCCGCCGCTGGGGTCAGCTCCCGTGGTCTACCTCGCCGTCGACAGCCCCGGGCTCGAGGCGATCCACGCCCGTCTCGCGAAGGAGTTCGGCACCGTGTCGGAACTCGAGGGCGAGGACTACGTCCCCCACGTCACCCTGGCTCGAGGCGGCGACGAGTCGACCGCGAGACGGTTAGCCGACCGCGAGATCGAGCCGATCGAGTGGACCGTCGGCGAACTCGAGTTCTGGGACGGAACGGATAGGCTCCCGGTGAGCCGGGTCGTCCTATCGGCGTAGCCGGCGTCCAAACTGGGTTCTCTCCCAGAAAACACATATAAGATGGTACGAAGGTAGTAGAGCATGTACCGACGGTCACTGCTCGGCGTCGCCGCCGCCGTCTCGCTCGCGGGCTGTTCGGCCGCGACCGATCTTATAGGCGACGACGGGATCGACGAGACGCTCGAGGACGAACACACCGCGGAGTTCAGCGCCGACGAGGGCGAGGAACTGGCAGTCGAGACCGACGTCGAACGGGCCGAAAACGGTGACGCGGTCAGCGTCCAAGTCGCGAAGGTCGGCGAGGGACCGCTCGAGGCGCGCTCGGTGTCCGAAAGCGGGAGCTTCGACGTGGAAGTCGAGGAGAGCGGCGACCACGTCGTCACCGTGACGAACGGTGCGGCCCACGTGACGCTCGACCGGAAGTAGTCAGGGGGCAGGCGGGTCGCCGTCGTAGGCGGCGTGGTCCCCGTAGAAGTTCCGCATCGCGAACTTGAGCTTCGAGGGCTCGATGTCGATGAGCGCCTCGCGTTCCTCGTGGGGAAAGGTCCCGTTGACGCTGTACTTGCCCAGGTCCGACTTCGCGTCCTTCGAGTAGCGCCGATCCAGCAGCGCGCGGACCGCGATGTCCTCCGGTGAGCGAAGCACGCGACCGAGCGCCTGGCGGGTCTTGCGGACCGTCGGGATCTCGACGGCGTAGCGCCAGCCGGTGTCGGTCCCCTCGAAGGCGGCGTCGTAGGCCTCCTGGACGGCCTCGGCCCGGTCGTCGAGGTGGGGGTAGGGAACGCCGACGACCAGCACCGTTCGCGCGTCGTCGCCGTCGAAGCTCACACCCTCCGCGAGAGTTCCCCACAGCGAGGTACAGAGAACGCCGTCGTCGTCCTCGACGAACTCTCGGCGGAGCTCCTCGACGGCGACGCCGGGTTCGTCGAGGTAGACCGTCGCCGACTCGCGGCGCTCGAGGCGGTCGGCGTACCGCTCGGCCTCGCCGTAGTTCGGAAAGAAGGCGAGCGTGTTTCCGGCGGTCATCCGGACCGCGTCGTCGATCGTCCCCGCAACCTGCTCCTGAACCGCGGGATCGTCACGATCCGAGGAGAACAGCGGCGGCGTCTCGACGGCGTAGGTACGGCGGTGTTCCTCGGGGAACTCGAGCCCGTAAGCCATCGTGATCGGATCCTCGAGCCCGAGGACGTCTTCGGTGACGTCGAACGGTTGGAGCGTCGCGCTCATCAGGATCGTCGCGGAGACCTCCTCGAATAGCCGCCCGGTGACCTGGCGGGGGAGACAGGTGTACAGCTCCGCGCGGCCGTAGATTTCGTCGGTACCGGCGTCTCGAGTGATCGAGACGACGGGGTACAGCCCCTCCTTGGTTCCTTCGTCCATCCACGCGCTGACGAAGCCCGCCGCTTGCAGCGTTTGACACTCCGTTCGGGTGGCCGTCTCGCCCTCCCGATAGGCCTCCTCGTACTCCTCGTCGAGCTCTTGGCCGAGCGCCATCGCGGCCTCGAGATCGTCGTCGATCCCCTGCCCCGAATAGCGCTGGAGGAACTCGAGGGTGAGCTCGTCGCGTCGGTCCTCGTTTGCGATCGGGACGTCCGCCCAGTTCTCGGCGATCCGTTCGCGCTCGCCAAAGCCAAACGAATCCTCGTAAGCCTCGACCAGCGCGCGGTGAAACGCCGAGAGGACGTTGGTCGCGTCCTCGGCCCGGGGGTCGTCGCTGTCGGCGAGTTCGTCAAGTGCCGAGTCGAAGGTGCGCTCCGAGCAGGTACGGGTGGCGTGCTCGCGGGCCGCGTCCTCGACGTTGTGGGCCTCGTCGAAGACCGCGATGACGTCCTCGGGGTCGCGGCCGAGCCAGCGGAAGAACTGCTCTCGGATCGTCGAGTCGAGCAAGTGGTGGTAGTTACAGACGACGAGGTCGACCCCCTCGATCCCCTCCTTCAGAAGTTCGTAGCCGCAGAATTCGCGCTGCTCGGCGTACTCGTAGATCTCCTCGGGCGTGCGGACATCGTCGAACAGCCAGGCGAAGAAGTCGTCAGTATCCTCCGTGAGGTTGTTCCGGTAGTAGTCACAGACGTTCTGCTCCTCGAGATCCTCGAGGCGGTCCTCGATGTTCTCGAGTTCGTCCATAACTGCGCTGCGGGCATCCGCGGCCGAACCGTCGCTTCCCTCCTGGCTCTCGGCGAGCAACTCCCGCTGGCGCCGTTCTAACTGTTCGCGGTCGCGCTCGGCGTCGACCACGGCCCGAGTGTTGTCCCGCAGGGTCTGACACTCCTCGTAGCCGACGTCGATGTGACACATCGACCCCTTCCCCTTGAACACGACCGCGTGGATGTCCTCCTCGCGGGTGATTTCACGGGCCTCGGCGACGAACTGGCGCATCTGCTGGTGGACGTTGGTCGTGATGACGACGGTCTTGTCCTGCTCGCGGGCGACCTCGAGGGCGGGAACCAGCGAGGAGAGGGTCTTGCCGGTCCCGCAGGCACCCTCGAACAGCACGTCCTGGTCCCGAACCAGCGCGTTGTAGATCCGGTCCATCGCCTCGCGCTGGTTCTCGTAGGGTTGCTCGTACGGGAAGAATCGCATGTACCCGGCTGTCTCGGACACGGTAATGAGTGGTTCCCGCTACGATAAAAGGATTCGTCTCCGACCCCGGCGGCGCCTTCGGAATCGGATACGCCGAACGCGGTCGTCCCGTGGGAGGGCAACCCACAGCCGGCGTGCGCGCGCTACAGCGACATACCCCTCGGGAGCTTCGCCTTGAGTATGGCCATCCCCGGTTACGATTCCGGTGACGTCGCGGAGTTCGCTCTCGAACGCGCGGGCGCTCGCGCCGAGGTCGTCGCGGGCGTCGTCCCCGACGAGTTCGGTCTCGAACGCAGCAGCCGCGATCCGACGGCGACCGCACTCGCGGATTCCCTCGAACTCGTCGGTCTCGAAGAACTACGAGCGGTCGATGCGTTCCGGATCGAACTCGTCTACGACCCGTCGGCACTGCCACCCGGTGCGAGCCCGACCGACGTCGGGATCGCCGTGGAGACGGACGACGGCTGGGAGCACCTCGAGTCGACGGTCGACCTCGAGGCGACGACGGTGTCGGCAACGCTGGGCGATCGCCCGTCGGGTTCGACGATCGTGGCGATCTACGACGGGACAGACGAGAACTTAACGTCGAAAGGCGAAAGCGACGTTACCCCTGCGGTCCGACCCCTGGCTATGATCGCGATCTTCTCAGACACCCACAGCAGCGACGACCACGAACTCGAGGGCAAAGCCCTCGAGGCCGCCCGGAACGCCGAGACGGTGATCCACGCCGGCGACTTCATCAGCACGGCGGCGCTCGAGGCCTTCCGAAACGAGTGCAACCGGCTGTTCGCCGTCCACGGAAACGCCGACAGCCCTGCGGTCAAAGACCGGCTGCCGACGGCCCGCGTCGTCGAGGCGGGCGAAGTTCGTTTCGCCGTCACCCACCGACGCGAGGGTGGGGGGACCGGACTGGCGATGTTCGGCCGCTCGCGGGACGCGGATATCGTCGTCTCTGGCCACAGTCACCGACCGACCGTCGTCGAGACGGACGACGTGGTTCTGCTCAACCCCGGCAGCCACGCCCAGCCTCGCGGTAACCGACCGGGCTTTGCCGTGCTCGAACGCGACGGGAACGGGGTCTCGGGCGAGATCCGGGAGCCGGACGGAACCGTCCTCGAGACGATCAGCGTCGCGACTCGGGAGTGAGAACGAAAGGGGGATCGCAGACGGGGTGACCGGCGCCAGCGGGATCGTGTCGCGATCCCCGCAAATCGCCCGTCCGACGGTCCAGCAAGCCGCCGAACGGGCCTCCGGCGCAGCGGAGGGAAGCCGGCCGGAGCGGCCTCGAGCCGACGGGCAGACGACGGGCACCGAGGCCTACCGTCGCTACGGACCGGTGTACAATATAGCCGATGCAAGCTGAAAAGCCGATTTCAGCTTCCTTTAGTTCTTCTCTGTAGTATAAGTAATAAAACGTCGAAACGGTTTTGCGGGCCGACGCTGTACCGCTCGGGTATGGTTAGTCTCATCCCCGACGATCCGGTCATCATCGCGATCGTCCTGATCCTGCTCGCGCTGATCTTCTTCACCTACCTGTTGTTGCGCCGGACGATCCTCGAGTTCCGCGACGGGATGGAAGGACGCTAGCTCACTCGAGTCGCTCGGCGACCAGATCGACTGCGTTCTCGACGTCATCCCGCGAGACGCAGCGATGCGTACAGAACCGTAGCGTGGTCTCGCCGAACGCCGACGCCCGAACCTCGTCGCCCAGCCGCTCGAGGGCGCCCTCGCTGGTCAGGCCGAGCCCCGAGACGTCCGCGAGGACAATGTTCGTCTCCGGGCTCTGGACGTCGAGGCCGTCGATTTCGCCGAACCCATCGGCTAACAGGCGAGCGTTTTCGTGGTCCGTCTCGAGGTCCGCGACGTTCTCGAGGGCCCGCAGGCCGGGCCCGGCGACGATCCCGGCCTGGCGCATCCCGCCGCCGAACAGCTTGCGGACCCGGCGGGCCCGTTCGATAAACTCTTCGGAGCCCGCGAGCATCGAGCCGACCGGGGCGCCGAGCCCCTTCGAGAGACAGAACATGACCGAATCGACGGGGGCAGTGAGTTCGGTGACGGGAACGTCGAGCGCCGTCGCGGCGTTGAAAAGGCGCGCGCCGTCGACGTGGACCGGGACGTCGCGGTCGTGGGCGGCGTCCGCCGCGGCGGCGATCTTCTCGGATTCGATGGCGAGGCCCCCGCGGGCGTTGTGGGTGTTCTCGAGGCAGAGCAAACCGGTTCCCGGGCGGTGGAGGTCCTCGTCGACGTAGCTCGCGTCGACCTGCTCGGGCGTCGGCACGCCCCGCGGATCGGCATCGAGCATCCGCACCTGTAGTCCCGCGAGCTGGGCGAGCCCGCCGAGTTCGTACTTCACGACGTGGCTCTTGCGATCGGCGAGCACCTCCTGACCGCGCTCGGTGTGGACGCGGGCCGCGATCTGGTTGCCCATCGTCCCCGTCGGCACGTACAGCGCCGCCTCCACACCGACCCGCTCGGCCGCGCGGGCCTCGAGGTCGTTTACCGTCGGATCCTCGCCATAAACGTCGTCGCCGACCTCGGCCTCCGCGGCTGCTTCCCGCATCTCGTCGTCGGGTTTCGTCACGGTGTCCGAGCGCAGGTCGATCATGCCACCCGGTAGCCGGCGGGCCGTCAAATAGCCGACGTTCCGACGTCGGTGACAAGATATGTACCAGCGGTCCGCTATCGTCCGTTATGAACGCACGGCAACTCATCACGACCCTTCGGCTCGCTGCCGTCGTCCTCGCCGTGACCGGGTTCGCCGGCTGGGCGACGAGCGAGACGACCGCCTTCTCGCTCGAGTCGCCGTTCACGCTCGCCTTTCTGCTGGGGGTCGCCTGCGCGGTTACCTCGATCTACCTCGGAATCTTCCTGGCGAATCGCGGGGAGTGATACTGTCGGACAGAAGTCAATACGAAGCCGATCGTGAATTCGGGGTCGTCCTCCACGAGGACGACCCAGCAGAACGATCGGCTTCACGTAGTTCTGTCCAACGGTATGACCGACGGCGGGGATTTCGATTCGAAAACGGTATTCCGGCGCGACGAGAGTCGTGTCACATGGACGCACGCATCCGCGAGCACGCCGAGATCATCGCGAACCACTCCGTCGATCTACAGGAGGGCGACAACGTCGTCGTCGACGCCCACCCCGTCGCCGAGGACCTGGTTGTCGCCCTCCACGAGGTGATCGGCGACCGCGGGGCGAACCCGATCACGACCAGCCAGCGAACCGGCAAACGGCAGCAGCGGGCCTTCCTCCGCGCGGCCGAAGGAGAGTTCGAGACGCCCGAACACGAACTCGCGCTCATCGAGAACACCGACGTCTACATCGCGATCCGGGCCAGCGACAACGTCACTCAGACCAGCGACGTCGATCCGGAGACGCAGGCAGCCCACCGACAGGCCCACCAGCCGATCCTCGAGGAACGGCTCTCGACGCGGTGGTGTCTGACGCAGTTCCCAGCACCTGCGAACGCCCAGCTCGCAGAGATGAGCACGGAGGGCTACGAGGGATTCGTCTGGGACGCCGTCAACAAGGACTGGGACGAACAGCGCGCCCATCAGGAGAACATGGTCGAGCTGATGGACGCCGGCGAGGAGATCCGCATCAAGAGCGGCGACACGACCGACGTCACGATGTCGATCGATGGCAATCCGACGATCAACGACCACGGGAAGCACAACCTCCCCGGCGGCGAGGTCTTCACCGCTCCCCAGCCCGACTCCGTCGAGGGCGAGGTGCTGTTCGACATGCCGCTGTACCACCAGGGTCGGGAGATCACGGACGTCTACCTCGAGTTCGAGGGCGGCGAGGTCGTGGAGCACTCGGCGGCGAAAAACGAGGACGTCCTGACGAACGTCCTCGAGACCGACGACGGCGCCCGCCGGCTGGGCGAGCTCGGGATCGGGATGAACCGCGACATCGATCAGTTCACCTACAACATGCTGTTCGACGAAAAGATGGGCGACACCGTCCACATGGCGGTCGGCCGAGCCTACGACGATACCGTCGGCGAGGACAACGAGGCTAACGAGTCTGCCGTCCACGTCGACATGATCGTCGACATGAGCGACGACTCCCGCATCGAGATCGACGGCGAGGTCGTCCAGCGAGACGGAACCTTCCAGTTCGAGGACGGGTTTGAGGGATAGCGCGGTTCGACGCTCGAAGAGCGAGAACCGCGAATCCGAACGGCGAGCCCTGCGAGCCGTGGAGACGGGTTTACACAAAGGCGAGGACTGAACGGAAAGGAACTCGAGTCGAAACCGCGCCCCCGTGACCTCCGCGGGGAAAGCAACGCGGGTCGAAGCGACGGGGCGCAGACCGACGGCGCGGTTCGTGCATCGCGTTTATGGTTCGGAACTGGGTAGGGTAACGTATGGCAGTACTCGTCGCATACGACGGTTCGGCGTCGGCACAGAAGGCCGTAGAGTACGCGTTCGACTCCCACGCCGACGAGGAGATCGTCCTGTTGCGCGTCGTCGAGGCCGCGAGCGGCTCGACCGAGGCCGGCATCAACCTCCTGCAGGAAGCGCTCCGCGATCGAGAAGCGGAGGCCTCGAGCTCCCTCGAGGACGTTACGGAGCCGCTCGACACCGCCGAGATCGAGTTCCGGACCGAGACGGCCGTCGGGAAACCCGAGCGCGAGGTCGTCGCCTTCGCCGAGGAGCACGACGTCGACCACATCGTCATCGGCAGCCACGGCCGCGAGGGCGTCTCTCGCGTCCTGCTCGGCAGTGTTGCCGAGAAGATCGTCCGGCGCGCCCCCGTTCCGGTGACCGTCGTTCGCTAGCGGTCGCGACGCCGATGGTCACTGCGTGTTACTCATCCCCCCGTCGACCGTCAGCGACTCGCCGGTGACGTAACTCGAGAGGTCGCTCGCGAGGTAAACCGCGGCGTCGGCGATATCCGCTGGTTGGCCCGCGCGGCGGGCCGGGATCGCCTCGAGAAAGTCCGCCTCTGCGTCGGTGCCGATAATGGCGTAGTCGTCGGTCGTCATCGACGTCTCGATCAGGCCGGGGTGGATGGCGTTCACCCGGATCCCTGCGGGACCGAGCTTCGCCGCCATCGCGTACGTGAGCAGCCTGACCGCACCCTTCGCTCCGCAGTAGGTGACGAACTCGCCGGATCCCTCGAGCCCGGCGACCGAGGAGAGGTTGATGATCGAACCGCCGTCGGCGTCGGCCATCCGTTTCGCGGCGGCCTGGGCACCAAAGTAGACACCCTTGACATTGACGTCCATCATCCGGTCGAACTCGGCCTCCTCGACCTCGAGGAACTCCTCGCCGTGGAAGATCCCCGCGTTGTTCACCATCGTGGTGACGCCGCCGAACGCCTCGGTCTCCTCGACGGCGTCCTCGAGGTTCGCGGGGTTCGAGACGTCGCACTCGACGAACCTCGCTCGCGCGTCGGTCTCCGCCTCGATCAGTTCGTGGGTCGGCCCGTCTCCCTCCCGGGGCAACTCCTGGACGTCCGCGACGACGACGTCGGCTCCCTCCGCTGCGAACCGCCGGGAGATCGCGCGTCCGATGCCGCTCGAGCCGCCTGTAACGATCGCTACTTCACCGGTGAGTAGTGCACACATGGCACGCCGCCTACTACGACCTGCTACTAAGCGTTGGTCCGGTCAGTCACGAACGCTGAACCCTCTCGTCGGACGGAAGGCGCGAGACGTTACTCGTCGGCGACGATCTCGAGATCGCCGAGCTGAATCCTGGGCTGATGTTCGCAGATATAGGTCGTCATCTCCGTCGTCGCGGTAAACGAGAGCGTCTCGACGGTTCCGACGTCGGCGACGACGTCGGTCGCGTACTCCTCGATCCGGTCGTCCTCGGCGTCCCAGATCGCCAAGTTGTGTTTCACGTTGTCCCGGTTCTCGACGGTTATTTCGTACGATCGGCTCTCGAACAACACCAGCGTCGGATTCTCGACGCGGTCGATGTGGGGCGGGTCGACCCCGACCCAGCCGCCGACGTGGGCGTCGAGGCGGATCTCCGCGACCTCTCGCCACGCGTCGGGATCGGTGTCGTTCTCGAGGGTTTCTGCCTCGTCGACGATCGGCTCGTCGCCGTCGTCTTCCGCTTCCTCGTCGGACCCGACGCAGCCGGCCGCGAGGACCGCTCCAGCAGTAGCGAGCGTCGAAAGCACTCTCCGTCTATTCGTCCCGACTGCGGCCATACCGGAGGAAGGGGCCGAGGGCGAATAAGCCCCGACCCAACGTTCAGGAACGGGCGACCATCGCCGAGAGCGACGGCTCGCACTCGAGCACTACTCCGTATCGTGGCGCAGATTCGGCTTGAAACGATGTAGTTTCCCTTGATATGCAGGCTCAAGCGGTTCACGACGGACTGGCTTAGCCGCTACCCGGAGCGAAAAAAGGACATCGTCCGACGGTTCGACGGACCGCGTCCGACTACAGCGCCGGCCCGACGACAACCTGCCCGAGGGCCGAACGACCGCAGTTCAACGGAGACCCCCTATGAAAACCAGCCTCGAGGTGGAGTACTGGGTCGTCGACGACGACGGCGACCTGGTACCACCCGGAACACTGCTCGACGTCGCGGAGGGGATCGACCCCGAGTTCGTCGAGCCGATGCTCGAGATCAAGACCACCCCGTGTACGTCGATGACCGAACTCCGCGAGGAGTTCCTCGGTCGGATCGAGCGCGTCGTCGATGCGGCACGCACACGGGACAAGCGACTCGTTCCGCTGGCGACCCCGCTGTACGCCTCGCCGGCCGAAATACCGTACCGGGAGAAGCGAGGGACCGCGCTCCAGCGCCGGATCGTGGGGCCGACGTTCGACGACGCCCGCGTCTGTGCCGGCACCCACATGCACTTCGAGCAGTCGAACGTCGCCGATCAGCTCAACGCCCTGACGGCGATCGACCCCGCGTTCACCCTCGTCAACAGTTCGTCGCACTACCGCGGCGAGCGGATCGCCGCGTGTGCACGCCCGTACCTCTACCGACGCTCGTGTTACGACGCCTGTCCGGAGCAGGGCCAGCTCTGGCCCTACGTCGACAGCGTCGGCGAGTGGGAGCAACGCATCGAGGACGCCTACGAGAAGTTCCGCGAGCGCGCCCTCGAGCGGGGCGTCGAACCGGACGAGTTCGACGACGAGTTCGATCCCTACGACGCGGTCTGGACCCCGGTTCGGCTACGGAAGGCGATGCCGACGGTCGAGTGGCGCTCGCCGGACGCAGCCCTACCGAGTCAGGTGCTTCAACTGGCCGAAGCGGTTCGATCGATCGTCACGCATGCGGACGCTCGCGGAACGGTCGTCGACGGTGCCGAGCCGTCGGCCGACGCCACCGGCGAGGAGATGCCCCTCCCCGAGTTCGAAACCGTCGAAACGGTCACCGACGCGGCGATCCACGACGGTCTCGAGAGCTCGAGCGTGCGACGCTACCTGCAGGAGCTGGGCTTTTCCCCCGACGAGTACGATCCGTTCGCGGATCAGCTGCCAGGTTCGCGACTGACGAAACGCCGGGCAAAGCGGCTGCGACTCGAGGCCGCGAGACAGCTCGAGACCGATCTCGATCGATCGCGCGTACGGGCCTGAACCCGATTTTGTCGGCTCCTGCTCGACGAGGGACAGTGGCTACCGTCGCTCGAGCCATCGCCCCCCGGTTCGGAGATCCGTCGGGATCTCGTCGCCGAAGGACCATCGCGCTCGTCGTCCCGTACAGGGGTTGCCCGTCGCGACCTCGAGCTCCGGCGTACCGCCCTCGAAGACGGCCGCACTCGCGGTCGTCAGCTGGCCGAACGCGTGCGGTTCGTCCGTTTCAGGCTCCGGATGTCGGCAGATCGAATCGTCGCCGGGGCCGTTCTCGTGATCCTGCGCGACCGTCCACAGGTCCTCCCGGTCAGGAGGCTCCTCGTCCTCGAGCAGCGACAGCGCCCTGCGTCGCCGCCTGGTCGAACTCTCGGTCTCGGTCGACGACGACAGCACGAAGTGGTTCGTTCGGGCCACGACGGGCGCGTCGTCGACGGCGATTCGCTCGGCGACCGGATCGACCTCGAGTAAGACGGCATCGGCTTCGTCGGCGAGAAACAGCGTTTGTCCGCACAGCTGACGGGTCGGGAGGGACTCGAGCAGCGACCGGGCTTCTTCGACGGTGGCACACTCTTCTAACACGATCCGGATGACGGTTCCGTTCCGGAGCTGTTCCTCGGGGTCGACGTCGTCTCGCTCGCTGTCGATGTAGGTGTTCGCCGCGACCAGTCCCCGATCGTTGACTCCCTTGAAGATCGAGATCGTTCCGCAGGTGTCGACCGTCAGAAACCCGTAGTAGTCGCCGATCGACGGCTGCTCGACGATCGACTTCGGACGGGTTCCTCGACCCGCGATGTCCCGGTTCTTGAGGACGAGCGGTCCGCCGATCACCGAATTAGATCCCGCGTCGGCGGGCGGTTCGGAATCCGGCGGGGCGACGAGCACGTTCGTACACCCCTTCGGGTTCTTCTCCGAGCGCCCCCGTCCGTCGGCCAACTCCTCGCAGAGTTCGGAGTACGCGAAGACGTACGCCTCGTAGACAGCCGGATCGACGTCGAACGCCGCGGCCATCGCCTCGTAGGCTCGGCGATGGCGATCCGGCAGGCTCTCGCGGCTTCGCCGAGCGTACTCGAGTAGGGGCTCGAGGTCGACTCCCCGGTCGTCGATCTCGGATCGGAGTTCGTCGACGGCCCATTCGACGGCCTCCTGCTCGGTTTCCGCGCGCCGTCGGGCCTGTTCGGCGAACGTGTCCACGGCGGCGATCGTCTCGTTCATACCCGTGAGAGCGCCTCGAGGAAGTTGTATCGGTGGCCTGCACAGTGTCGTTACCCGGTATTGAACCGGCGGTCTGACTTCTCCCACGACTGCAGTCGTGGGGTTCTGCCGGCCACAGACCAGCGCCCGCCACAGACGGGCATCCCCACGTGGGAGTTCCCCGGTCGGATGCCGGGGTTTTGGGCCGAGACAGTGGCTTTGGTGGGCTTGCCTCGGACTCGGCATCTAACTGTACGGGAGGATGCCAAATCAAGCTCACGCGCTTCATTCCAGGACTGAAGTCGTGAGCTTTCGCGCTGGTTCGTTGTAAATCGAGCCCTAAATCGGGTTTCGGGGCCGGTGACGGCCGTCACCGCGATCGAGTCACGGGGGTCGATCGAACCGGTTACGGTGATCGCGAATCCTACCACGAGTACCGAACGCGAATGGCCGGTCGTCGTTCGTGCGGTTGGCTCGAGCGCGACCGACACCGTCTCGAAACAGTGGCCGACGCCGATACCCGCGCCTTCGAATGCCTATATAGTTAGGGCTTGTGTCGGGTTTATCCGGTTGTCAAATCGTTCGTAATGGTACAACTGGTGTCGATCAGTGGTGTCGGACAGGTCGCAGAGCTCCGCGGATACACTGATTCCTCGCAAGATCGGCGGACGCAGTGGGATTTGAATCACGCGAACGGCTCGTTTCGCTCGACGGTCTCTGTTTCAAACCCATCTCGGTTCGTGATTCGGTCCTCGCGTTTGTTCGTCGCAGAATCAGCGGGCACAATGGGATTTGAACCACGCCCGGGAACCTGCGCGAAGCGCAGAACCTCGGTCTAATTCAGCTCCCAAGTACCGGTTCGCTCACTTCATTCGCTGCACGGGCACGATGGGATTTGAACCCACGACCGTCGGATTAGAAGTCCGACGCTCTTTCCGGACTGAGCTACGTGCCCTCGAGTACGAGTCATCCATCGAGCGATATAAGCGGTTGGGATTCGGTCGTCCGTCAAAAGCGCGCGGATAGCGACCACCACGTCGCCCCGCTGCCGTGACACACCATGGTTCCCGGTGGTCGAACGTCACACCGGAGACTCGCGCTACACGAGCAGCTGTCGGTTCGAACAGCTCGAAGGTCGAAAAGGGAAGACCCAAACTGACGTCAGCCCACTGCGTCAGCCTGCTCAGTCGTCCCCGAGACCGTCGTCGTCCTCGTCGTCGTCCATGACGTCGTCATCGTCTTCGAGGTCGTCGTCCTCGTCGTCCATGACGTCGTCATCGTCGTCTTCGAGGCCGTCGTCCTCGTCATCCATGGCGTCGTCGTCTTCGAGGTCGTCGTCCTCGTCATCCATGGCGTCGTCGTCTTCGAGGTCGTCGTCCTCGTCATCCATGGCGTCGTCGTCTTCGAGGTCGTCGTCCTCGTCATCCATGGCGTCATCATCGTCTTCGAGGTCGTCGTCCTCGTCGTCGAGGCCGTCGTCCTCGTCATCCATGCCGTTCTCGTCGTCCATGCCGTTCTCGTCATCCATCCCGTTCTCTTCGGGATCGTCCTCGAGGTCGTCGTCCTCTTCGTCGTCGGCACAGCCAGCGATTGCCGCAACCATACCAGCACCGACCGCCATCGTGAATTTCCGTCTATCGAGTTTTGCCATAGTACGCGTCCGTTTCAGAGACCGGGCTAGTAAATAACGGGTACACTCCGTTTCGACGGTTGGTTTCGATTTAAATGAGTTCTGAGGTGACCAGTTCGACTCGATAAACGGTTGCGAATACGCCCGCTGTTTCGGAACTGAAAGCACGGACGGTCCGCGCCCTGGCTTCGTTACTCGGACTGAGTGCTCCGATCTCCCTTCGAGGGTCGCTGTGCTCCCGCCAGATGGCGGTGTAAAGTAGGGGCTACACCGGTTCATAATGAGGTTGTTTCACAGCAACCGGGATCGAAGCCCGCGGTTGACCGGGGTTTCGATCGTCGCCCGCGGCGAACACAGCCCTTATGCACGTCTCGACGGTACGTTCGTTCGATGCACGTCATCGGAACGGTGGGACTGCCCGGAAGCGGCAAGGGCGAGGCCGCCACCGTCGCGCGCGAGGAAGGGATTCCCGTCGTGACGATGGGCGATGTCGTCCGCCAGGAGACGGCCGACCGCGGGCTAGATCCCGCCAAAGACCACGGGGGCGTCGCCCAGGCGCTGCGCGAGGAGAACGGTCCGGCGGCGATCGCCGAACGCTCGCTGCCGATGATCGCCGACCGCCTCGAGGATCACGACGCCGTACTGGTCGACGGAATCCGGTCGGACGTCGAGGTCGACACCTTCGAGGATCGGTTCGGCGATGCGTTCACACTCGTCAGCATCGAAGCGCCCTTCGACGTACGAGCCGAACGCATCGACGCGCGCGGACGGGACGCCGGCGCAAACGACGGCGGCGAACCCCTCGAGAAACGCGACGAGCGCGAGCGCGGATTCGGGATGGACGACGCGATGGATCGCGCCGACGTCGTCGTCAAGAACACCGACTCGCTCGAGGCGTTCCACGAACGGATCCGAACGCTCATCCGGGAGCGAACCGCCGAAACCGACGACTCCGAAACCGAAGCCCGACAACCATGACCGAGATCTACAGCGTCGACGTCGAGATCACCGCACCGGTGTACGACACCGAGGTAACGAGCCGCGTTGCCGACGCCGTCACGAACGTTTTTCCGAACGCTGACCTCGAGGAGGAGTTCGGCGAGATCAGGGGCGAGGCCCACTCGCTGGATCACTTCTCGGAACTGCTTCACCGCCAGGAGATCCTCGACACCGCCCGCGGCGAGTTCTTCGGGAACCGCGAGGGCGACGCCTTCTCGTTCGCCCTGAAAAAGCAAGCGGCGTTCGAGGATCGGGTCAACTTCTCGGTCGGCGAACCCGACGAACTCGGCGAGATCGCCGTTCGCGTCCGCGTCCGGGAGCCGGACGTCGAGAGCTACATCGATCACATCGCCCCGCCGACCGAGGACGGCCGCCCCGTCGACGCCTGACGATCAGACCGAATCGGCCGCTTCCAACTCCGCTTCGGCGTCCTCCCGCCGGCTGCGAGCCGTCGCCGGATCCCGATCGAGAGTCGCATCGGTCGCCCCGACGAACCCCGCTGTGGCTCGCTCGAGAGAATCGTTCCGACGCAGTTCCGTCTCGAACAGCGAGTCGAGGGTTTCGGGAGCCCGCGCTCTCCCGTCCTCGAGCCGTTTCGTCGCCGTCTCGAACGCCCGTTCGGCCTCGTTGAACGCCTCCCGAGCGCGTTCGTGCTCTCCCTCCTCGGAGCGCTTCCGGCCGCACTCGAGGGACTCGTACCCCTCGATCGTTGCCTCGAAACCCGCCACCAGTGCCGCCAGCGCCCTGACGACGTCTTCGAGTTTCGAGACTCCCGGCTCGAGTTCGGCCGGATCGACGACCGAACGCGCCGTCAGCCGGTCGGCGTCGAGCGAGCCGAGAGCCGCGATCACGTCCTCGAGGCGGTCATCCGCGCCGTCGATCCGGTCGTGCAGGTCGTCGACGGTCGCGGACGCGTCCGC
>PWMF01000065.1 GCA_003559215.1 Natrialbaceae archaeon | reverse complement strand
GAAACTTTTGAAGGGTTTGATGGATTCCTGACGCACGTACGGCGGATTCCCCACGACGGCGTCGAAGCCTGCCGAGCCTTCTGTGATGTCGTTTTTGTGCTTGATCTGTCGGCAGTCCGCATCGGTAAAACCGAAGAAGACCTCGGGGAACTCCAGTTCCCAATGGAAAAAACGCAGCAGCCTGGCAAGCTCCAGAATCTTCAGATACGCCCCATGCGACCTCTCTGCATTCGGATCCGGTTGACCCGGATCAAAACGTGGGTCGTAGGGATAGCGGATCATCCTTTCGCGCGTTGGTGTGTCGACTGGCAGAAAGTAACACCCTGTTTCGACGTGGAGTCGGCTCTTAAAAGGCGCTACGATCCGCTCAATTTCGAGAAACAGCTTCTTGCTCGACTCGACGTCACTTGGATTTGCATCAGCTGACGAACCGATCGCGATCATGTTGTGGACAGTGCGCGTAAGCTCTTCCTCGCGCTGGCTTCCTGGAAGCACGTGTTCCCGAATATGCTGTTCACCGATCAGCGAGTTGCCGCATCGCAGGTGGTGGTCGAGGAAGCTCAGCGGGGCTCCGAGCGTGAAGGCGTCCAGCCAGAGGCTGACCTTGGCGAGCTCGACGGCCATCGGGTTCAGGTCGACGCCGTAAATGCACCGCTTCAACACGTGACGTTTGAGAAGGTTCACGTCGGTGAGCTTGTTGAGGTCGATCGTGACGCTCTGCTGAGTGAGCGCTTCCTGGATGCTCGCGCGCGTCCGCTCCAGCGCGGTGTTCACGGGGTTGTTCGGGAAGCGGTTCAAGAAATCCAGAACGCGATCGGTGATGAAATCGACGGCCTCGACGAGAAAATGCCCGCTGCCCATGGCCGGGTCGAGCACCTTGATGTCGAACAGCTTCTCGACGAGGTTCTTGTGCTCGGCATAGGTCTTGTCGGCTGCAAAAGCGCGTATGTCCACGCCGTCAGACAGCAGGCCGGGATTGCTCCTGGCATTGGCTAAGTGCCTGTGGTAGGTCTTGCCAGCTGCGTTCAAATCGTTACGCAGGGCATCGAGCTTCTCGTCGAGGACGGGGCCGACCGTGTGCTCGACAATGTATTCGACGATCGGGTCGGGCGTGTAGTAGCTGCCGGTGGCTTTACGTTCGGCCTTGTCGTTCGAGAGGTAGACGTCGCCCTTTCGGACTGCGGCGGTCGGGGCAGTTCGCACACGCCCGCGGCCGGCCTTGGCCTGTGAAAGCGGGATGTATTTCTCTTTGCGTTTTTCGGTCCGTGTGGCCAGGTCTTCGTCAGCGACTTTGAGCTTGAACTCGAGCAGTCCCTCGTAGATGCTGCCGAGGTGGCGCACCTCGAGCGATTTGTAGTCGATGAAGACCAGGCCACAGGTCTTCTCGTCCTGGTCGCGCGAAAGCCGGTCGATGGCCAGTGAAAGGTAACGATCCGGGACCTTGTGCTCTTTCAGAAACCGTGCGATGCGGTGCTCGCGGTGGTCCGAATCATTCGGGCACGTGATGAACAGGCCGCCGTTGTACTGGGGCACGTTGCGCAACGTGTCGCCCTTGTCCATGATGCGGAAAAGGTCTGCTAGCCGATCGTAGAGGGCGGCCTCGGTCTCGTTGAAGGCTTTTGCGAGCCTGTCGGGCACCTGGCCTTCCGCGACGCCGGCGCGTTCGGCGACGTCCTCCTTGATCTTCTTGAGACTGACCTCGCGATAGGGTGTCTCGACCAAGGGCAGCAGGTCGCGCGCTTCGGCATAGAGCAGGAACAGGATGCGGTAAAGCAGTGTCAGCGTCGCCTCGTAGATCTCGGACAGCTCGTCGTCGGTCGGGCGCGTTTTGAGGCCGAGACGCTGGCGGCGATCGGCCAAGAAGCCGCGGGCCAGGTGCGGGAAAATCGTAACGAAGATGCGGTCCTTCAACCGCTCGCTGAGGCGCTTGGCATAGTCCCTGCTGCCGCGGACGACCTCGTCCAGCCAACAGGTCGGCGGATCGGCGTCGGGCTTGTCGAGAAACGCCTCGGCCCGGAAGAAGAGCCACCAGTACCGGAACGCTTCGTTCGGGTCCGTCTCGCCCGAGTCGCGGAGCGCTTCTTCAAGGTCCACCTCGTAAAAGTTGGTGGAGCGCGAGCGGGCGTCGCGGCTGTAAAGGCGCCACAGCTTGCCGTTGGTAACGATGATCCAGCGCGCGTCGCCGCGGTTCAGCGCCGTGACGACGGCGGCACCGGGGTTCTCGTCCGGCGTGTCCGGGTCGTTCAGGTCGGGGCCGTCGAGCCAGCGGTCCCAACGGTACACGAAGGCGGCGGTCGCGGGTTGGCCGTCGGGGCCGTGCAACAGGTAGTCGGGCTGGAGGTGGTCGGATTCGGCCGGCTTGTTCACGTGCGCCTTGAAGTCAAGCAGTTGCCAGACCGGGGCGTACAGCGCGTCGCGTACCATTTGCTCGGGCTGGCCTGCCCAGCGGTGGCGCGCGTCGGCCAGGATTCTGCGTGCCTGTTGAAAACAGTCGGCCGGGTTTTCCTGCCAGGCGGCATCCTCGCGAAGACGGGTCTCCAGGTAATGGTCGGCAAAGAGCGCACGGTTCTGGAAATAGTGGCTGGTATAGTGGGCCGCCTCGAAGACGCTGCGGAGCTTGTCGAATTGATCGAGACCGTCCTTGCCCGTCCAGGTGAGCCGGCGGAGGATGCGCCGATCCTGCTGGGTGTTGGTCCGGCGGTCGACCGAAACCAGGCGAGGAACATATTGGACGCCGGCTACGCCACCCGGCCCGGGTCGTTGACGGATCTTTTTGTCGATCAGGACAAATTCCAGGATCTCGAAATCACTGGTCAGGATGAGGACGTGGTCAGCGGCTCGCTTGGCAAGGTTGCGGACGAGGTCGGTCCGGGCCTTGGCGGTGATGGACCGCAGTTTGACCAGGAGCACCCGAAGGAACTGCTCATCATCCTCGGCCAGCAGCTCCATGGCCCGAATGTCCTCGGCCGTCTCGCCGGTCAGGCCGAGGGCTGACGGAGCCAGGGCCTGGCGGCAGTCGGTTGGATACCCCAGCCTTGTGAGAAAACCTGCCAGCGCATCCGCCGAGGAGAACTCTGCGATATCCTGGGCTGTTAAATCTATGTCCGAAATGTGCGGCACAATCCTTGGCTCCCGTAGTCCCCGAACATCATATTCAGGCATTATATTGACAGGTTCAATTTTGGCTATCCGCTGGTCTTCCAAAGGTCGGTGCTGTCAAAGCACTGAAAGCCCACAGGAGTCCGGACTTGATCAGTCGGATCAGAGTATACTGCAATGGTGTGACAGGTACGGTCGTGGGTGGGAAAGATGTTTCCATGCGGGAGCTGAGCGCGGAGCGGGCGCCGAGCTTAAGAGGATACGAATGAGTGTTGAG
>PWMF01000144.1 GCA_003559215.1 Natrialbaceae archaeon | reverse complement strand
GCTCTCGGGCGGTCAGCGCCAGCGCGTCGCCATCGCCCGCGCGGTGCTCAAGGATCCCGATATTCTCGTCTTAGACGAGGCGACCAGCGACGTCGACACCGAGACCGAGATGCTCATCCAGCGCTCGATCGACGATCTGACCGAGAATCGGACGACGTTCGCCATCGCCCACCGCCTCTCGACGATCAAGGACGCCGACCAGATACTGGTGCTCGAGGGCGGGAGTATCGCCGAACGCGGGACACACGACGAACTGTTAGCAAACGGCGGCCTCTACTCGCACCTCTGGGGCGTCCAGGCCGGCGAGATAGAGGAGTTGCCACAGGAGTTCATCGAGCGCGCCCAGCGCCGAACGGCCCGTACGGAAGCCAGCACCGACGACGACGATTAACCGGTACTCGACCAGCAACCATTAACCGGTACTCGACCAGCAACCATCGATCGTCGCTCGGGCCGTCAGAACGACTCCTGGCCTTCCTGGTCGTCCTGGTCCGGTGCTCCTTCGTCCTGGCGGTCCTCACCCGCCGCCGGGGGCGTGCGGTCGCTGTAATTCTTCCGTCCGATAGCCTCGTCGCCGACCATGTTCATGATCGCCTGCTCGACCTCGCCGTAGTCTCGGTACTCGTCCTCGTTCAGCGGGCCGATGATGTGCTCGAGCGTCTCCGTCTCGCCCTCCATCTCGATCTCCCCGTCACCGTAGCGCTCGAGCAGTTCGTCCTCGCTCATCGGATACTCCGCGGACTCGAGGTCGTCGCCGAGCTCGCCGAGTTCGACGCCGAGCTGTCGATTGTCGTCAGTCATAGTCGGAATGTACGGACGCCGTCAAAAACCGATTGCCCCTGCGTTCGCCACTCGCGAGGTCGCCGCTACGACGGCGACAGCCGCGGCCGGATCACCGCCGGCACGACGACCAGCGCACCGAGGGCGGCGGCCGGACCGACCGACTGCAGCCCTCCACCGACGACGATAACACCGACGAGGAGAGCGAGTGCGATCGTCGCCGACTCCGCGTGATACGCGGGCCGTGCGGACGAGAGCCGACCGGAGCGAGGACGGGCGAACGACCAGACCGTCAAGCCGCCGGCTGCGAGTGCGGCGTACGCCACCGATCGACCCGCGGCACCGCTGACGGCTATCGCGACGAGTGCGAGACCGAGCGCCAGCGCGAAGGCGGTCGTCGTGCGATCGGTGGGCGAGCGCTCGAGCAGCCACCAGACCGCCGCGAGGTAGCCGACCCCGAGGAGGATTCCGGCGACGATATCGCCGGGGTAGTGGACGGCGAGGACGACCCGTGAGAGGCTCACCGCGAGCGCGAGGACGCCCGCGACCGCGAGTCGGCTGCGACGCGTCCCGAGGGAGGTCGCAAGCGCCAGCGCTCCGTAGGCGACGGTGGCCCCGACCGCGTGGCCGCTCGGAAAGCCGTAGCCGCCCAGCGTCACCGTCGAGACGTACGTCGACTCGAGCGCCGTCGGAAGCGTGCTGGGCGTCGCTGCGACGAGTTCCGGCCGAGGTAACACGAAGAGATGCTTCAGCGCGGTCATCGCCGCCAGCCCGCCGACGACGACAGCCACGAGCCAGACGGCGGACGCGCGGTCGGCGTTCGGTGCGGTCGAATCCGTCTCCGAACCCGTTCCCGGAAACTCGAGTCCGTTCGATGTTCCTCGCCACGTGAGCAACCAGGATGCCACGATCACGATCGAAATAACGGTCGCGACGTCGCCGAGGCGGGTTACGAGTGCAGCGAGCAGGAGCAACCACTCCGGAACGGAGCCGTGGAGCGACTCGAGAACGTCGCCGCCGCGATACATGGCGTCGGATTCGACGGATCGTCGGATACCGTCGAGACCGGCAGCTGCAAGCGTACTAAATGGGGGCAGAAACAAGTCGCGTCCACCGGGGGTTTCTTGGCTGCTCCGTGGGAGTACTCCCGCATGAACCTACGCGACGCGACGTGGACGGACGTTCGCGACTGCGAGACTGACCTCGCGGTCGTCCCAGTCGGGAGTACGGAACAACACGGCCCCCACGCGCCGCTCGGAACGGACGTCATCGCCGCGGAGGCGGTCGCCGACGCCGGAATAGCGCGCGTCGATCGCGAGGTCGTGCGCGCCCCGGCGATTCCGGTCGGCGTCGCCGAAGAGCACCGCCAGTTCCCCGGGACGATGTGGGTCTCCGACGAGACGTTCCGACGCTACGTCCGCGAGGCCGTCGAGAGCCTCGCCTACCACGGCTTCGACCGGGTGGTCCTCGTCAACGGCCACGGCGGTAACGTCGACGCATTGCGAGAGGTCGGTGGCCGGCTCACCCGCGACGGCGACGCCTACGCCGTCCCGTTCACCTGGTTCGAGGCCGTCGGCGAACACTCCGCGGAGATGGGCCACGGCGGCCCGCTCGAGACTGCCCTGCTACGCCACTGCGAGCCCGACCTCGTTCGCGAGGATCGGATAGACGAGGCCCGGGACGGGCGAGCCGACGGCTGGGGTGAGTGGGTGAGTCACACGAATCTCGCCTACGATTCGGCGGAGTTCAGCGAAAACGGCGTCGTCGGGGATCCAGACGCGGGCGATGAACGGCGCGGCAAGGAGCTGCTCGAGCGAGCGGGCGACGCGCTGGCGCGGCTGCTCGAGGCCGTCGCAGAGCGAGACGTCTCGCGGCCCGAGCGTCGGTAGCGGGCTCGTTCGCACGAGTACCGGTGACCGGAGTCGGCTCGAGGTTACTCTTCGTCTTCCTCGTCGTCTTCGTTGGCGTCACTCTCCGCTTCCTCCTCCTCGTCTTCCTCGTCCTCGGCGGGACCGGCGTCCTCGAGCGTGCCGCGAAGGGCCGGAATCGTCGAGGTGAGTTCGCCAACCTGTTCGCCGGCGTCGGAGATGTCCTCGATAGCTTCCTCGAGATCGCCGATCTCTTCTTCAAGGTCGTCGGCGTCCTCGAAGGCGTCGGCTCGCTGGCCCATCGTGAACCACTTCTTGGCGTCTCGAAGGTGGTCCTCGGCATCCCCGGCGTTCAGCGCGGAATTCAGCCCGTTGAGCACGCCCAGCACGTTGTCCGCGTCGGTTTCCCAGACATCGTCGGCGCTCGGAAGTGCGTTCCAGGCCTCCTCGAGCGAGGCTTCGACGTCTTCGCGCATTTCGTTGGCGGCTTCGCCGAACAGTTCCTCGTCGTCGCCGAACGTCGCTTGACTCATGTCATTCCCTTCACCGTGACTGGGGTTAAAAGGTCGCCCGAAAGTGAAAGTGAAAATCGACTCGAGCAGGTCGATACCGGCCGAACGGCAGCGGCGTTTCGAAAGGGAAGTCACGCAGTTCCGAGCGCTCGTGTCGGAACGGGTCGAGTCGATTCGCCGCTACGGTTGGTTCTCGGTCGACGGGTCCCCGGTGTCGTCGTCGC
>PWMF01000064.1 GCA_003559215.1 Natrialbaceae archaeon | reverse complement strand
GCACGCAATTTGCTGGGCGGCATAATCGCTATGCACTCCGAAAGTCACAGGGAAGTGAATAACCGTCGTCGTATCTACGACCTTCCAATAAACGATATCTACCAGCTAAAAGGCGAAAGTTTCTGCGCGCGCACTATTCGTACGCCTGAAGGTGTGTACATCACTGTACGGCATAACGATGTACTGCCGTTTATAGATATAACGGTGCCGTTTCCTGAAAAAGAAGTCCGCGCAATAGACTACCGTGGCTTAGTTCGCGCTATTCAAGAAGACCCTGACGATCCATGCTTTCAGGCACCGAGAGAGTCACTGGAAGACTCGGAGTTTAAGTCTACTCTTGAGCCGATGAAAGATTATCTCCTATCGGATCGGGAGCCACTAATTCCTGAGCACACGGAGAAAGATAACTTTCCGTTAGCCCCACGCGGCGGAACGTGGTTCATGGAATCGGGTACATCCCCGTTTAACCGCGACTACTTTAGGTCTAGGGGAGTAGAGTTCCCAGATCGTATGCTGTTTACTGGTGGTGGGGCGGATACTGTTACTAACATTGTGTTTACGGTAGATCAGCCTGTACGAAAAGAGTCCGTGGCAGGACCGAAGATGTTTCGTGTAGGTAGCATCAATCCGCGCCCAACATGGCCGTGGATAGATAGAACGGAGCCGGAACAGCCAGTAGGCCGACATATAAAAATTACTGCGTTGTTTGAGTACGAGGATCTTATCTTTAGGCGAGTGACGTTTACCGTAGAATTTACCCAGATGGACGGTACTGAGCTAGAAGATACTGACCCCAATAAAAAAGCCCCATGGGTGTTTGAGATCGAAGAGCCGTATTGGTGGTATGGCGTATCAGAAGGACTCATGTATACGGCGATACCATCTCCTACACCGCCTATTATGGCTGAGTCTCGTTATCCGTGGGGGGATTTCATTGTCTGCTCGTTAACACCGGACGGACGCAAAGCTGTTTTGGGGCTGCAACAGGTTAGCCGCGCTACAGGTGAACGGGCGAGTATTCTCTATGATTTTTTATCCGTAGATTTGGAGACAGAGGAAGTTACTTCGTATTTAATGAAGGACACAATGCTGCACTCACTTACGGAAACTGTTAGTGATGTCGCCCTGAACGAACTGGGGATAGACATTACCGGGGATATAACTGTCGACAGCTTACAGGCCGGTAAGAATGCGCAGCTAATAGATGTAGACTACACGTACCCAGAATACAGCGGTACGCTATCGGGTATATCCGACATACTTATGTATCTGCACTATGACGATGCGCAGAATCTCGTTGGTACGTATCTTGAGCAGGACATAACATTTTCCAGTACACCGTCGCTAATATCTACAGCCGTTGACCCGCCTTTAGAAGACCCAACCGCTGGGGAACTGTACGGTGTAACCAACATAATGCTGTGGTCTGGCAGCGGTGTAGAGTACAAAAAGTATGACGCGGTTATATCGCTAACACTGTATCCGCGTACACCAACGCAGACTGAATTAGTATATATGGTTTATGTGTGCAAGCAAGACCATACATCAACACCGTTTGATTCGCCATCATACGCAGGTCGTGATCCAGACTTGGAAGGCACTTATTGGATGCTGGTGTGGGGAAAAGACCACGAGTCAGCTAATCCTGATATATGCAGAAACATACAAGGATTCCCTCGCGTAGCGCCTTTTTGCGAAAACGACGTTGCTACGCTGGTATTGGAAGGGGATATGTTCTTGCTAGATGTAGGGCGGATGGAATACATTCTATTCGTTGCGCTGGTAGACCAACCACCTTGCGACGACATATTTGCGAATCTAGGTACAAGCTGGAAAATAGCGTGGTGGGGAGAGCAGGTATCTTCAGCAGAGCAGCCTTTGTACAGTAGAGAGGTTATAAAGTACCACCGGGTAAACACTACGAGAAATATCGGTTTTTACGTCACGCAGAAAATAGTAGTTGCATGTACGGGAGATGACTGCCTTAGCGACATAGCATACCCGGCAGAGATATGCCATTACGAACGGTATGAAGCTCATACGAAGCATATCAAGCACAGAGCAAACATACCCTCTAGACAGTGCGTAGATGGTATGTTTTACAACGAGCGAAATAACGCTAACTACCCGCTGTACGACGAAACATTCTGGACAACGAAGGGCTATCCACCTACGCCCGGAGGACTCCCGTATTTTACTACGCTGCTCAGTACAAAGCGGTGGGAGGAAGCTACTGTAACCGTAGTGCTGCCTAGAATGGACACAGCGTTTGACGCGGATGGGAACATAGAAAGCTACGAATTATTGTATGATACGTACGCTCATAGCAATGCGCACACAGAACCGTTAAATTGGAGTTCGGTGACAGATGGTCCTGCGTTAACGCGCTACCCTTTGCGTACAGAGCCTGACATACTTCATGCGTGGCCGTTTGGTTTACGTGAGATACCTGAGTACCCGTCGTATAATTACAAACAGCTAAGTAGCAATGGTGCAAACCTAGTCATGGTCTTGCTGGATGGAATAGGCGTGACATTCAATTTTCTGGGTACAAGCCTTTTATCAAATACACCTAGTAGCGGTTTGCTACGAGCAGGGTACGATAGAGAGGAAGAGATTATCACTCCGTTTTCTCGTTTCGTAAAACCAAGAGAAGACGGCAATGAAGGGCTTACTACCCACTTAGTTATTAGTACGCCGCAAACAAAGACGTTTTTGGCGGTGGCTGACCCTGCACCGTGGACGGGGCTGTTGCCACTCGCGGGGCCAGAAAAAGGACCGCATTGCGATAAGCAGCAGATATACTACACTGGCTGGACGTTCCCGTCAGAGTATACTCCGCCAGAAGAGGGTTGAGCGTTGTGATAAACCAAACACCGATTAACGCGGCAGCGATCAACACGCTCGCGACTTCTGGTGCGCCTATATCTGTTGAGGTCACTGACGCGGTAACACTGGCGTTCGCCAAGGAGTACAACCTTGCCGTAGAACCTCGTGACCGTCTACACGCACTTGATCTACGCCAGACGTTCTGGACCCAGACAGTGTCTCTCACAGACACGGTTAATGCACTCGTTCGTCAGCGCCCTGCGTTTGTCCTGAATCTAGCGGAAGCCGCTGAAGCTGGTGACGCGGTTCAGCTTGTCGCTGCGTTGAATGTACTTGAGCGTGCTACGGCGCGGGATTTGCGGTTTGGTCAGTACACGATCCAACTGGTTGAAGCGCTGCAAGCTACCCCGACGCTGCGTGCTTTCCTGACGGAACTCGTGGACGAAGAGATCGAGGCTGAGGGTGAGCTTACTTACGAAGATGCGCTGATCCTGTTGGATGCGCTGTTTGCCCAGATTCAGATCAGCAACAAGATTACGACAACTCGTACGGACTTCGCCAACGCGCTGGACCAGTTCACTTCGGCAATTCCCGCCGAGG
>PWMF01000069.1 GCA_003559215.1 Natrialbaceae archaeon | reverse complement strand
GACGAGCAGACGAGCGCCCGGAACCTCGTCGTCGACCACGAGGACCCCGACTGGGGCGAGTGCCTGCTACCGGGCCACCCGATCAACTATCCCGACTACGACACCGTCGTCCGCTCGCCAGCGCCGCGGCTCGGTGAGCACACCGAAGAAGTGTTCGACGAGGTCGCAGGCGACCAGACGACCCTCGAGCGGTGGAGCGAGGACGGCGCGTTCGGCGACTGACCTCGAACCTCTTTCAGAGCGGTTTACGGACGATCTCGAGCAGCGGCTCCGCACGTCGTCGCAGTCGAAACGAGAGGCAGTCGAAAAGGGACCGTCTACTCGAGGTCCGGCCGCGAGAGCTCGGTCTCCTTCGAGGTGATGATCTCGAGCAGCGCGGGCGTACCGGACTCGGTCTGTTCGATGGCACGCTCGATGGCCGGTCCGACCTCGTCGGGATCCTCGACGCGTTCGCCGTAGCCGCCAAGCGCCTCGCCGACATCGGCGAAGTCGCCGGAGAACGGCGTGTCGTAGGAGGCCATCTCGTAGTTGTTCAGGTGAATCGTCAGGATCGGGATGTCCTCGCGGGCGGCCGTCTCGAAGTCCAGTCCGGTCATTCCGATCGCGCCGTCACCCATGAGATTGATACAGTGCTTGTCGGGGTGGAGCAGCTTCGCGCCCAGCGCGAGCCCGAGCCCGTAGCCGAGCTGGGTCGTCTTCCCCCAGCCGATGTACGACAAGGGCTCGGTCGACTCCCAGAACGGTGCCAGGAAGTCCCGCGGGTTGCCGGCGTCGTGGGTGATGATCGTGTCCTCGGCGTCGAGGACCTCCGTGAGCTCGTGGATCACCCGGTAGGGGTTGATCGGTGTCTCGTCGGAGGTTAGCTTCGGCCGCCACTCGTCGAGCCACGCCTCGCGCGCGTCCTCGATCTCGCTGGCGACGTCGTCGAAGCGGTCGCGGGAGTCGCCGACCTGTGCATCGACGGAATCGACCAACGCGTCGAGGGTCAGCTTGGCGTCGCCGACCAGCGAGTAGTCGGACTCGACGTCCTTGTCGATGTCCGTCGAGTCGAGCGTCGAGTGGACGATCGTCGGTCCGTCGGGGACGGTGACGCCGTAGGCGGTCTCGGTGAAGCTACAGCCGACGCCGAAGAGCACGTCGGTCTCGCGCATGAAGTGTGCGAGCTGTCCCGGTTCGCTCTTGCTGGCGGCGCCCAGCGACAGCGGGTGGTCCTCCGGGAACGCGCTCTTGCCGTTGAGGCTGGTCGCAACGGGCGCCTCGAGCGTCTCGGCCAGCTCCCGCAGCTCGTCCCACGCCTCGGCGTAGTGGACGCCCTGGCCGGCGAATATGACGGGGTTCTCGGCCTCGAGCAGAACGTCCGCGATCTCGTCGACGCCGTCCGGGTCGGGACCGGACCGGTTCGACGACGTCGGCTGGTACTCGAGGTCCTCCGAGAGGTCGGTGTAGAAGACGTCCTTGGGGACCTCGACGACGGCCGGACGCGGACGACCGTTCCGGGCCGCGCTGAACGCGCGCCGCATCGTCTCGCCAACGGCGTCAGGGTTCGTCAGTTGCTCGCAGGACTTGCTCACGTGCTGGTAGTTGACCAGCGAGCTGAACTTGGGATCGACGTCGGTCTTGGCTTCGTCGTAGCCGGCGGGGATCGCGACGATCGGGGCCGACTCGCCGTAGGCCTGGGCGACACCGCCGAAGGAGTTCTCCGTGCCGGGGCCGTGCTGGCACGCGAACGCGCCGACCCGCTCGCCGGAACTCAGCCGACCGATGGCGTCGGCCATGTGGACAGCGGTCCGTTCCTGCCTGGTGATGATCGTTCGAATCCCCTCCTCTTCGGCCGCACCGGTGTCGAAAAGCGGGTTGCTCGGGAATCCGAACAGATACTCTACTCCTTCCTCTTTCAGGGTGCGCGCGATCGCTTGATTGACATCCATAGTGTTTGCTCCGAATAGGGCTACCTACTCCTACTCCCGAGCACTATCATAAATCCTTCGACGGCTGCAACCGGATTCGGCCGAATGCGGTGCTATCGCTCCAAGAACTCGCGGTCTCACTCAGGAGCGGTGCCGCTTCCAACACGTGCTCCAGTCCGGAAGCGGCACCGCTCCTGGAGGGAGGTTTGGCCCCTCCACGCGGCCGGTTCAGCCCGACAACACTCCCTTCTGGCGGAGTTCCTCGATCTCCGCCTCCGAGTACCCGAGCGCCTGGACGACGGCCTCGGTGTCCTCGCCGAGCAGCGGTGGCGCCTCATCGAACCCGCTCTCGGACTCGGCGTAGTTCAACGGGTGCTCGAGGATCGGGATCTCGCCGGCAGCAGGGTGGGAAAGGCTGTCGACCGCGCCGCGCGCGTTGACCTGTTCGTTGTCCAGCGCCTCGTCGACGCTGTAGACCGGTCCGACCGGCAGGTCGGCGCCATCGGCGAGGCGTTCGACCCACTCGTCGGTCGAACGCTGGGTGAGCGTCTCGGCAAGCTCCTCCTCAAGGGCGTCCATGTTCTCTACCCTGTCGGCGTTGGACTCGAAGCGTGGATCCGACGCGAGGTCCTCGCGGTCGATCTCGGCACAGAACTGCTCCCACAGCTTCTGGTTGCCGCAGGCGACATTCAGGTAGCCGTCGGCCGTCGGATAACTCTGGTATGGAGCGAGGACCGGATCCTTCGTCCCCATCCTGGTCGGCTCGTCGCCGACGAACGCCTTCCCGGCCTGTTTCGTCAGCCAGGGCAGCGCCGCGTCGAGCATCCCGAGCTCGACGCGTTCGCCCTCGCCGGTCCGCTCGCGCCGGTAGAGCGCGTTGACGATCCCGAACGCGGACCACATCGCGGTGATCAGATCCGTCTGCGGGAGGCCGACCTTGACGGGGTCGCCGTCCTCGGGACCGGTGACGCTCATCATGCCGCTCATCCCCTGGATCAGCAGGTCGTAGCCGGGGCGATCGCTCCAGGGCCCCGAGTCGCCGAACGCAGAGATCGAACAGTAGACGAGTTCGGGGTGGTCCTCGGAAAGCTCGTCGTAGCCGAGTCCGAGTCGTTCGGCCGTACCCGGCCTGAAGTTCTCGACGACGACGTCGGCCTCGTCGATCAGCTCCCGGCAGATTTCGTACCCCTCCTCGGATTTGAGGTTGAGCTCGACGCTCCGTTTGTCGTAGTTGACCGTCCAGAAGTACGGCGACTCGCCGTGTTCGGACGCCGCCCGTCCCTCCCCCTCGTAGTCGGAGATATCGACGAACGGCGGTCCCGAGTGGCGGCTGTCGTCACCCACCTCCGGCCGTTCGATCTTGATTACCTCCGCTCCCTGGTTCGCGAGCATCAGCGTCGCGAACCCGCCGGTCACGAAGGTCGTCAGATCGACTACGGTGATATCGTCGAGAATCCCACGGCTAGCTCTAGCTACCATACACCAAGGATGCGAGAATACCGTATTAAATCTTGCCGTTAGTTACCCGTTCCCACCGTACAGCGCGAGCAGGGAGAGCACGATTCCGGCGCCCACGAGCGCGAGCGCGCCGAGCGTCCCGAGGAGTACGGTCTCGCTCGCGTAGGTGAGCAGGGAACCGGCGAGTGCGGCACCCGCCGCGCCGAAGCCGAACATTCCGAGGTAGGCATACCCGTAGGAGAGGCCGTGGACGTCGGCGGCCGCGTACTCGGCGATCACCACCTGGTAGATCGGCGCCGTCGCGTAGAGGAAAAAGCCAAGCGCGGCACAGACGAGCAAGAACGGAGCGAGCCCCCAGCTGACGGAGGGAATGAAGACGAACGCGAGCACGCCGAGGGCGAACAGCGTCGAGAAGAACGCGTACTCCGTCCGAACGTGGTCGGTGACCCGGCCGCCGACGTACTGTCCCAGAATGCCGATCATCAGAATCCCCGTGTAGATGTACTGTGCGGGCTCGGCCTCCTGTCCGAAGATCTCGTAGGTGCCGAACTGCGGCAGTCCCCCGATCATATCGGGCAGGAACGTGAGCAGGCCGCGGTAGTAGATCCCGTAGATCATGATTGCGGCGAACGTGAGCAGGAACCCAGTCGTGAGCAGCAATCTCGAGTCGTCGACGATCGACTGGAGGTTCATCGACGCATCGTCCTCACTGATGTCGTCTCCTCCGTCGGCCGCGGTCGCGGCGTTCTCGTTGAACTCGATCAGCGAGCCGAACGCGACGACAGCGACCGCCGGAACGGTGAGCGCCACAACGACGAGCCGCCAGTCGAAAAAGAGGAGCAGCGAGGCGGTCAACAGGGGACCGAACGCGGTTCCGACGTTGCCGCCGACGCCGTGGTAGGCGAACACCGTTCCGCGGTTCTTCGCACCGCGGCTGATCAGCGACAGCCCGGCGGGGTGATAGACGCTCGCGGCGACGCCCCAGATGACGATCGCCACCATCAGCACGTAGACGTTCGGGGCGAGCGCAAGCAGGAAGAAGCCGCCGCCCATTCCGACCACCGATGCGACGATCAGCCGACGTGAACCGTAGGTGTCCGAGAGCAGCCCGCTCGGGATCGCACCGACGCCGATGAGGCCGTAACCGATACTGACGACGATTCCGAGGACGAACGGCGAGACGTCGAATACGTCCAGCCAGATGACGATGAAGATGGGGATACTCAGCTCGTAGGTGTGAAAGATGCCGTGTGCGAGCATCGTAAACCCCGTAATCGATCGGTCGTTCTCATCCATCGTCGTTTATCACTCCGTTCGAAAGCGGGGACGTACCTGACATGGTATACCGAAGCGTGGCGGATCTACTTAACCGGTTCCCTGTTGGCTTCGTCTCCCATCGAGTCGACCTCCAGTAATCTATCCCACATAGTAGGACAGTTGTTGTAAAGCCCAGAGGTCGGTAAAAGACGCTAATTGGGCGAGTATTCCACGATACGAGCATTCTACGAAGTCCGAATATTCGGGACCTATACGAAAACAGTCCGTACCTGTCGAACGAGGTCGTATCACACGCTTGGCTGTCGACCCGCGACTATAATTACAAAGGTACAGGTGTAATCATTCGAACGATACCGATCTTGGATGATAATACATCCCAAATCGCGGTGGAAAACGACCGAATCGAAGCTCTCGTTTCAGCGAGCGGCCCTCGATAGTCCCGCATCGTCGGATCGGTAGGGAGACCGATCCTGGAAGCCGGCTCTGGGAAGAATGGGATAATTTATAATGACTCGACCCACAAGATCAACTATGGCAAACAAACCCAAATCGGGGGCGCGAACGACCGAGACCTCGATAGCGATCATCGACGCACTCCGCGAGCTGGGGGAGGCGACGATCGACGATCTATCCGATCATCTCGGACTCGCCCCGAGTACCGTCCATCGTCACCTCGTTACGCTTCGCGAGCACAGCTACGTGGTCCTCGCTGACGGTCGCTACCGGATCGGTTTTCAGTTTCTCACCGTCGGCGGTCACGCACAGCGAACGACGACCGCGTACCCAATGATCAAGCAGAAGGTCGACGCGCTGGCGGCGGAGACCGGGGAGCGCGCCCAGTTTATTGTCGAGGAACACGGTGAACGCGTCTACCTGTATACCGAGGTCGGACAGAGCGCAGTGCAGACGGGCGCCCATATCGGAAAGCGCGGCCCGCTTCATACGAGCGCCGCGGGAAAGGCGATCCTCGCGAACATGCCGGCGGATCGCGTCGACGAGATCGTCGCGACACACGGGCTACAGGGCATGAGCGAGAACACCATCACGACGCGCGCGGAACTCGAGGAGGAGTGCGAACGGATTCGAGAGCGAGGATACGCGTTCAACAGACAGGAAACGACGGAGGGGGTTCACGCGGTCGGCGCGGCGGTAACGGACGCGGACGACGAGGTGATCGGCGCGCTGAGCGTCTCCGGACCCGCCCACCGGGTGAAGGGAGTACAGCTTACCGACGAACTTCCCGAGCGGGTGCTCGGCGCGGTCAACGAACTCGAACTCCACATCGCTCACTCGATCTAGTCGTTAGTCGGTCACCGGTCCCGCTGTTTGCCCGAACTCGTCAGCGTCTCTTGATCCCGGTCAGGGCCGACTGGAGCGAGCCGCGGCGGCGATCCCGCTCCGTCGGGCGTCTCGAGGACGACCGAGTCGCCTGCCCCGAGACCGTCCTCGAGGCGCGCGATGATGCTCGCGCCGCCGTCGAAGGAGGCGAGACCGAGCCGGTTCGGAGCGCTGACCCCGTCGGGCGTGACGTGAACTGCCGTCACCGCCTGTACCGTTCCGACGCCCGACTCCCGAGTCCGTAACCCGTCGGCACCGCAGTCGAGACAGCGCCGTTTCTCGTAGAAGGTTCGCCGACCGCAGTCCGGACACTCGAGGACGCGCGTCATCAGTTCGCCCCCACGATCGTACAGACGCTGTTGTTCCCGAACCCGGCGACGTTGATGGCGAGTCCGTACCGGGGCGAGTCGACCGCGCGATCGTTCGGAACGTCCCCTCGAAGCTGCCAGACGAGTTCGACGAGCTGGGAGATCCCCGTGGCGCCCAGCGGATGGCCCCGAGCTTTCAGCCCGCCACCCGGGTTGACCGTCAGGTCTCCGTCGCCGTCGATATCGGTCCGTCCCTCCCGCGTTAGTTTCCACGCCTCACCCCGCTCGGCGAGTCCCAGTTCCTCCATCTCGAGCCACTCGAGGATCGTAAAGGCGTCGTGGATGCACGCGATATCGATCTCGTCGGGACTCGTCCCCGCCGCGTCGTAGGCTGCTCGGCCGGCGGCCGCCGCGCTCTCGATCTGCAGCGGATTGCGCCGGTCCGCGACGGCGTGGACGCCGACGGCGCTCTCGCAGGCTTCGACGGTGACGTCGGCGTCCGCCGCCGTGACGACTACCGCAGCGGCCCCGTCTGAGGTCGGACAGCAATCGTACAGGCGAAGCGGCGTCGCGACCTTCGGCGAGTCGAGGACATCCGCGACCGTCACGTCGCTCTCGAACTGCGCGTACGGATTTCGTCGCGCGTTCGCGTGGTTCTTTACCGCAACCCGTGCGAGGTCGCGTCGAGTCGCGTCGTAGGTCTCGAGGTACCGAGCGGCCGCGAGACCCGCGAACGAGGGGAGCGTGATCCCCTGATCGTACTCCTGGCTGTGCGTGATACGGCTGATGATCTCCGTCGCGACCGACGTGTCGGCGACGGACATCTTCTCGCCACCGACAGCGAGTGCGACCTCAGCTCGCCCCGCCCGAACGGTGTCGACCGCGTCGAGTACCGCACTCGCCCCGGTCGCGCTGGTGTTTTCGATTCGGCGTGCGGACGCCCGACTGAGGCCGAGACTGGCGGTCAACGCGTTCGCCAGTCCGGAGGTGTTGTTGAACGCTTCCGCGGCCATGTTCCCGACGTGTACCGAATCGACGGCGTCCGGTTCGACGTCGGCGTCCTCGAGCGCCCGTTCCGCGGCGGTTTCTAGCAACTCGGCGAGGTATCGATCGTCGGACCCGGTGAACCTCGTCATACCGACGCCGGGGAGTCCGAAGCGAGCCGGCGATGCCTCTGGCCGACCCGGAAGGGAGTTATGACTTACCATCTCACTGCGTGAGATAACAAACCACACTGTCTTATAGATGTCGTTGTGAACGCCCGGTAGACGAACGAACACCCGTCGTTGTTCCGGATCCGTGGACGGTCCGCTCTCGGAGATAGTCTCGCCTTCTCGATCGGGGGCAGCAACCACCGACGACAGCGTCGCGTTCACTCCGCCGTTTGAACAGTCGACGGTCTGCCATTAGTGAGAGAGAGGAATATTGTTCTAATGCCACCATATTACTTACAAGCTATGTTCGAGAGAATCGCAGCTAGCGGTTGGTGACCGCATTGGTTATCAGATTATCTACAGGAAGCACAACTGGCCGCCTCTTCCAGACGACATCTATAGCGGTTTTACTGGCTTTTTGATCGATTTCCTGTGAGAAGTTCGTTTCGACTGCGATCCAATCGAACCTGTTCCCCGCCGGCGCCGCGGGTTCGCTTCCCGGCAGTAAGTGAGCGGTATAGACATTATTATCCCGACACGTTGAAATACTAACTACGATAGGCCTAGTTATAGTATTATTACTGTTATGTTTAACATGGCTACGATCATCCTCGAAACCAGGCGGATCCGTGGTGGCGGTTCTTGCGGCCCACAGTGAGGTATGGAGGCCGAATTCGGCCGTTCAGGCTCTCGAGCCGACCGCCTTCGATTCCGGCCCGATTCGATGTGCTGAATATCGTGGAGCCGGGAACGATCCAGTTAGATTCGATGTACTGGTGTGAAATCAACGGCAAACGGGGGGAGGTATGGATATAGGTCGTCGGGAGTTCGGGGCGGCCACTGGGGTTTCGCTTTCGGCACTGCTCGCGGGCTGTAGCGCGCTCGGCGACGAGCAAAACGAGGGGACCAAGACGGATACCGGAACTGACGACACCGACGGCGCTGGCGGCGCCGAAGAGAGCAAAGGCGGCGAGGACTCTGATACCGAGACCGACGCCGAGGACGAGCAGCAGATGCACGAAGACGAGTCGATGCCGGGCAAGGTCGTCCTGTCGGACGAGGCTGACCGCCATCTTCGGGTCGTGAGGGAGACCTTCTCCTGGATGTACGAGTCGCCGAGCGACACGTGTCACATCCACGTGATGCTCGCGAACGACAGCGGTGCGGACCTGACCGTCGACATGACGGCCCGGATCTACAACGGGGACGGAACCGAACTCTCCTCGACCACGAGTGCCGACACGGAAGGACCGGAGCCCGGCGAGGACGACGCGGTCTACTCGCTCGAACTCAACAACTGCGAGGCGACCGCCGAGTACGAACTCGAGATCGCCGGCGTCGACGCAACCGGAGACTTCGAAGAGGAAGCCGTCGACGACGAAGCGGACGAGGAAACGGCCGAAGAGACCGACGAGACTGACGAAGGTGACGGCGACGACATCCGGGACGAGGAAGCGGAGTCGGACGACGACGGTGCCGACGAGCAGGACGGTGCCGATGACGAAACGGAGGATGACGCGAGCGACGACGGCGACGGGGACAATGCGGGCGACGAGGACGACGGAGTGGGCTCGCTCCGCGTGGCCGTACGGGACGAGGACGGCGATCCCATCAACCACGCGACTGTCGAAGTCGACGGCGCCGGCCTATTCGACTGGGGCGAAACTCGAGACGTCGACGACCAGGGACGGGCCGAGTTCGACCTCGAGGACGGGGAGCACACGCTCACGGCCGATGCGGACGGCTACTCGCCCGTAGAGGAAACCGTCGAGGTCGACGGCGACACCGAGCACTCGATGACGCTCGAGGCGGACGGGAGCGACGAGAGCGACGAAAGCCAGGCGAACACGCTGACCGTGTTCGTTCGGGACGGCGACGGTGACCCGATCGATCACGCGACCGTCGAGGTCGACGAGAACGGGTTCGGCGGCGCAAGCGAAACGCGGGACGTCGACGGCGAAGGCAGCGCCGAGTTCGACCTCGAGGACGGCGAGTACGAACTCACCGCAGCGGCGGACGGCTACCCGACCCTGGAGGAAACCGTCTCCCTCGACGCCGATCTGGAGTACACGGCGACGCTCCGAGCGGACGACTAGACGACCCCCCATCTTCCTCGAGGCAGTCCAGAAGGGCGTTCGCCCCGAGATCAAGGGAAAGAATAACGTGGGACGAACGACCTCCGTAGGGGATGAGCAGCGATCGGAGTCCGCGCTGGGAGTACAAGGCGGTCGAGCCGCCGACGGAGTTGACGAAGCGCGAATCTGCGAATCCCGAGAAACGGTTGAATCAGCTGGGCGCGGACGGGTGGCGGCTCGTCGAGACAGTTTCCTACGACGGCGGCGGCACGAAGTTCCTGCTCTTCGAACGGCGGCTCGAGGACTGATCACTGTCGATGAGAGATCTGACGACCGCCAACACGATGCGCGAGCGGGCCGCCGAGAACCGCTACAAGCTCTGGGTGCTCCTCAACGCGAACCGATGGCTCCTCACCGGGATGCTGGCAGCGGGCGTGTTTTCGCTGTTGATGCTCTGGGGGGTCTCGAGTTCGCAGTCGATCCGCGAGGTGATCGCCTCGGAGGACTGGGTGAAGATGACGTTTCAGGCGCTGGTCGGCGCCCTCATCACCGGGACGACGCTCGTGGTCTCGATCAACCAGCTGGTCCTCTCCCAGGAGATCGGACCGCTGGGTAGCCAGCGAAAGCGAATGGATCTCGCGATGGACTTCTACCAGAACACCGACGAGCTACTGGACTCCCCGAGTCCCGCGAACCCGGCGCTGTTCCTCAAGGAACTCATCGACGCGACCAGCGATCGGGCTCGGCGGTTCGAGCGGACCGTGCAACGCAGCGACGACGAGGATCTCCGCGCACAGACCGCGGAGTACGTCGACGACCTCCTCGAGAACGCGACCGTGGCCGGAGAGGGGTTAGCGGGCGCCGACTTCGGCTCGTACGACGTGATGCAATCGGCCCTGAACTACAACTACGATCGGAAGATGTACGATCTCCGCTGGCTGCTAGCCGAGCACGAAGACCGCCTCTCGGACGAGCAACGCGAAGCTGGCGTCCGGACGCTCGAGGCGCTGACGATGTACGGACCGGCGAGAGAGTACGTCAAAACGCTGTACTTCCAGTGGTCGCTCGTCAAGCTCTCGCAGGGAATCCTCTACCTGGCCGTCCTCGCCCTCGTCGTCGCCGGCGGAATGCTGCTGTTCGTCGACGAAGGGACGATGATCGGATCGCTGTTCGGCGTCGACAACCTGCTATGGGTCGTCGCTCTCGCGTACACGATCTGCGTGCTCCCGTTCCTGCTGTTCGTCTCGTACATCCTTCGCCTGGCGACGATTGCGAAGCGAACGTCGGCGATGGGGCCGCTCGTCCTTCGGGGTGACTGAGCCCGCTCGTTGAAGCCCCGGTCGCTCCGCCGTCAGTCTCCCGCTCGAGCGTCCGAAAGCTGACATCGAACGCAGCGGTCGCCGGGGACGCAGCCGCCGTTCTCGTATGGACAGTCCGATTCATCGATGTCGACGGAGAGCTCACGTTTCGCGTCCTCCCACGCGCTTTCCCAAGCTTCGATGTCCATCTCCGCGGAGGTGAAGACGACGCTCTCGTCGCGGTCGACGATCTTCGCCGCCGTCACCGACCGCTGGTGATCCTTCACCACGCCGATCGCGTCGGAGTACGAGCCACACTGGATCGTCCTCGTTTCGTTACCGTCGTTCAGCAGGCGAACGGTTACGGAGCCGTCGAACTCCTCGGTCGGTTCCAGTCCTCCGGTCATACTGCCGGGGTCGGGCCGCCGACACAAAAGGCTGGGCTCTAAGTTCCGACGAACCCGACCTTCGGCCTCGCCCGAAGTACGAGCAATCCATAGATCCGTCCGATACTTCCTCGTCACTGATTGGTATGGTCACCGTCAGATCGGTCGTCCAGTGGGGGCTGGGCGCGTTCGTCGCACTCTTTGCGCTCACCGCGTTCTCCGCGATAGAACTCTCACCGCTCTCGATACTCCAGGGAGTACTCGCTGCCCTCCTGTTTCTCGGCGCTGCGGCGCTTATCGTTCCGCGAACGCGGACAACGATCGTCGAACGGACCGATCGAACCCTCTCGTCGAGCGTCCTCGCCGTCCTCGTCGTAGTCGCGGTTCTGACCGGGATGATCGTCACGCCGCTCGACGCCGACGACGAACCCGCCGTCGACGCCGAGGGCCTCGAGGCCGCCGATACCGACGGTGAGGCGGACGACGAAGGGGCGGAAGCCGACGATACGGACGAATGAGACGCCGGAGTCGAGGGGGACGACGATGGGGCAGGTGAAACCGATAACAAACCGGGATCAGCGGAGGCTGACGGTGATGACGACGGTCCCGATCGGGCGGACGACGACGGCTCGAGCGACGAGTCGGAAGCAGCCAGCGCGGACGGCGACTCGGAGACCGACCGGACGACCGACGTCGACGGCGAACTCGAGATCCACCACATCGACGTCGGCCAGGCCGATTCGACGCTTCTGGTCACGCCCGACGGCGAGACGGTGCTGATCGATACGGGCGACTGGCGCCAAGATGGCTCGGCGGTCATCGCCTACCTCGAGTCCCAGGGCGTCGATCGGATCGATCACCTCGTGGCGACCCACGCCCACGCCGATCACATCGGCGGTCACGCCGCGGTGATCGAACACCTCGAAACCAACAGTGACGGCATCGGAGCCGCCTACGATTCGAGTGTCGTCCATGACTCCGCGACCTACGAAAACTACCTCGACGCGATCGAAGAACACGACGTCGACCTCTTCGAGGTCGAGGAAGGCGACGAGCTGCCGATCGACGGGCTGGAGGCGACCGTGCTGAACCCACCCGCGGGCGAATCGGGCAACGACCTCCACTACAACAGCATCTCGATCGCGTTCGGGTTCGGCGAGTTCGCCTACCTGACGACCGGCGACGCCGAAGCCGACGCCGAACAGCGGATGGTCGAAGAACACCGCGACGCGCTCGAGGCCGACGCGTACCAGGCCGGTCACCACGGCTCGTCGACGTCGTCCACGCAGCCCTTCATGGACGCGGTCGACCCGGAGATCGCCGTCATCTCGAGCGACTACGACAGCCAGTACGGCCACCCGCACGAGGAGGTGCTCGAGGAGTACGCCGACCGGGGGATCGAGACCTACTGGACGGGCGTCCACGGCGACGTCGTGCTGACGACCGACGGAACAGACGTGGGCGTCGAGACCGAACGGGAGTTCTCGACAGACGCGGCCGACCTCCAGGAAGAGCGACCGGGCGAGCAGGCCCATGTCGCCACACCACAGGGTCAACTACCCCACCCTACTTCGCTCACCCTGACGGGTTCGCTCGTGGAGGGTGGGGCTTGTCCATGAACTCGGCCTCAAACCCTTCCGGGTGGGCGGTAAATCCGCCACTTGGCGTCACTGTTCCAGACTTTAGGGCAAGCTGACTGTTGCCCGTCCGCCGAGACGACTGTTGGCCCCGACGGACATACCGCATCCCGATGTTCTTCGCTGCGTTGTAATCCGCGTTCGCTTCCGACTCACACTTCACGCACCGGAAGTCGTTTCGGGTCGGGCGATTCTCGTCTGCTGTGAAACCACACTCTGCGCACCGCTTCGAGGTGTACGCCGAACCCACCTGCTTCACCGAGATTCCTTCGGCTTCGGCCTTGTACTCCACTTGCTCGTAGAGTGTTCGGAACGCCCATTTGTGACCCCACGACGCTCCGGTTCGGTCGCGGATGTGAGTCAGGTCCTCGAACACAATTACGTCACAGTCGTATCGAAGTGCTTCGTCTACGATGGCGTTCGACGCCCGGTGTAGTACGTCACGGACGTAGCGAAGTT
>PWMF01000022.1 GCA_003559215.1 Natrialbaceae archaeon | reverse complement strand
GAGAGGCGATCGCATCCGCAATGGAAGACGCGATCGACCGAGTCAAAACCGAACGAGAGTTGCGCGACGTCTGGCACTGGCTTCCGGACGTGGTCGGCGAGCTTCCAACCGAGACGTGGTCAGAACTGACCGTAACCGTCGCCGACCCCAAACTCCCGTACCGTCCGGTAAACCGCTTCGAGTCGCTCCTCGAGACGACGACCACGTTGCGTTTCGTTCGGCCCGAGGTCGCGCTGATGGACCCCTGTCTCGACCTTCTTTACGAACAGGTCGATAAGGGTGTAGACGTAACGCTGATCGACCGCCCGAACTGTCATCTGTACTTCCTTACGACGTACCCGGAGCGCAGCTCCGAACTGCTGCAACGGACCAACTTCACGGCACTACAGCACGACGAACTACCGCCGTACGGAACCGGTCTGCTCGACGATCGCGTCGTCATCAGTTGTTACGAGCAGGACAGCGGGATGGCTCAGGCGATGATCGATACCGACGTTCCGGCAGTCCGCAAGTGGGCGCAGTCGATGTACGAACGCTATCGCTCCGACGCCCGGCCGATCGAACCCCGCCAGCTCGTCGACTGACCCCCCTCGGCGCGATACGTATCCTGTGCTTGCCGTGGAGCGTGGACCGAGACTCGGTCGGTGGCGGTCTCGATCGGATTGCAGTCGATGCATCGATTGCAGTGGGTGAACGAACGGTAGGAACTGCCGAACTGTCACAAAATAGCTACACCATCCTCGGCTTCGTACTGTCTCTGGCCGGAGACGAACATCATGACCGACGACCAGCAAATTGCGTACAGCATAGCCCTCGAGATACCCACACGCTCGCCGAGGCGACGGGCGACGACCGACGGTGAGCAACGATGAGCAAGTCACTCGACACGAAGAAACTCGAACGCGAGGTCAAATCGATGTACCAGGAGGTCGCGGTATCCACTGACGCCGAGTTCCACTTCGAAACGGGACGCGACCTCGCCGAGCGTCTCGGCTACGATCCGGACACCCTCACCTACGTCCCCGACGAGGCGATCGACTCGTTTGCGGGTGTCGGCTACTACTTCGATCTGGCGGCTCTCGAACCGCGCGAGAGGGTCCTCGACCTCGGCAGCGGTTCGGGGATGGACTCCTTCTACGCCGCGATGGACGTCACCGAGACCGGGTCCGTTACGGGCGTCGATATGACCCCCGAACAGGTCGCGAAGGCGACCGACCTCGCCGCGGACAACGGCTTCCACAACGTCACCTTCCGCGAGGGGTACATCGAGGAGCTTCCGTTCGAGGACGGGTCGTTCGACGCGGTGATCTCGAACGGCGTAATCAACCTCTCCGCGGAGAAAGGTCGGGTCTTCGAGGAAGCGAATCGCGTACTCAAACCGGGCGGGCGGTTGGCCCTCTCCGACATCATCAGCGAACGGCAGCTACCCGAGAGCATCAAGACCGATGCGGATCTCTGGGCGGCGTGTATCGGGGGCGCCGAACAGACCGACGATTATACGGGATCGATCGAAGCTGCCGGCTTCGAGGTACTGGAACTTCGGGAGAACCCACAGTACGAGTTCATCTCGGATCAGGCGGCGAACGCCTGTGGGAAGTACGGCGTCAAGAGCATCTCGCTCAACGCCCGCAAACAGTGATGAGGTGGTAGTACCGGGTGACCATCCTCGTACCTACTACCGGTCGCATTAGACCCACGTGTCCTTACGGAGGCGATCAATTTCCAACACTGAAATCGGACGACCGGCTCGGAGCAGCTGCTCGGTTGGAAAGTCATCAATAAAGTAGCAAGAGCCTAGGCCGGGATTTGAACCCGGGCTCTCGTCCTTACCAAGGACGCGCTTTACCGCTAAGCTACCCAGGCGCGTAATTCGTGGTTCGTCGGAGGCGAATTTATCCCTTTCGAAACCCGTCCCGCGGGAGCCGATCACGAGCGCCCTTCCCACGTGAGCGCGAGCCCGCGACTCCACGTCATAGACAGCAGTCGTCCGTCCGGTACTCGTCGCTCGAGATCATCACGACGAAGCGAGAATCGGCGAGAGCCTAGGCCGGAATTTGAATCCGGGGTCTCGTCCTTACCAAGGACGCGCTTTACCGCTAAGCTACCCAGGCGCACTTGTTCGTTGCGTCGAGTCCATTTTAGGGGTTTCGATTCCCCACCGGGCGTGGGTCTCCGTGGCGCGGTTACGTATCGGTCACGGAGGTCGCCCGGTCGGTCGTCGACTCCTCGAGGGAGTGCTCTGAGACGCGACTCTCGGCACCGATCGTCGACCGCTCGGCGGAGGGAAACGAGGTCCCCGCGGCCGCGGCGATCTCCTCGGCGCGCTCGAGCAGGGACGGCGACGGGTTCTCGTCGACGGCCGCGGCGCCGGCCAGGACGGCCAGTTCGAGGACGTCTCGCTCGAGGGTAGTGTCGCGGGTCGTCGCAGCGGGGTCGTCCCCGTCGCGCTCGTCGAGCCGGTGGGTCTGTTCGCGGCCGAACGCCTGGACGGTGCGGACCGCTTTGTCCGCGGCGTCGGTCCGGGCGAGCAGGTAGAAGCCCCGGGCGACGAGGATGTCGGCCGCGAGGATCTCCATGTCGCCGTCGACGTCGGTGTCGCCATCGGCGTCGTCCCAAGGCTCCTCGTGGGCCAACGATCGCGTGAGTCGGAGTCCCTCGTAGATGAGCTGTACGCCGGCGGCGTGGGTGACGATTCCGTCGTCCGGCTCGTCGCCGTTCCGGAGGGCCGTTTCGCTCGGTGCGACGGCTCCGGCGCTCTCGAGCGTGAGCGCGCCGGGAAGCATCGACGCGCTCTCGAGCGTGGATTCGATAAGCTCGTAGAGCGCCGGTGGTTCGACGTCCGTGACGGCCTCGATGGCCACACGCCGACAGCTGTCCGCCTGTTCCATCATAGGGCCGTTACGAGGGAGCAGGCAAAGACCTTTGGAAACGCCGAGTAGACTCGTTCCATGATCGACGTCGACAGCGAGGGACCGATCCGGACCGTTACGATCGAGAGGCCGGAGCGACGGAACGCGCTGACCGAAGGCGGCCTCGAGGCTCTCCGGCGCGCGGTCACCGACGCCGACGAACCCGTTATCGCCCTCCGCGGCGCCGGCCCCGCATTCTGTGCCGGCGCCGATCTCTCGGTCGTTGCGGAGCTCGACCGAGACGACGCCGAGGCGTTCGCCCGGCTGGGCCAGCGCGTCGCCGGAGCGATCGAGGACAGCGACGCGATCGTTGTCGCCGAGATCGACGGCCCCGCTCGCGGCGGCGGGCTCGAGCTCGCGCTCGCCTGCGACGTCCGGGTCGGCACGCCCGACTCGACCTACGGCGAGCCCGGCGCCACCTTTGGCCTGTTCGGCGCCTGGGGCGGGACGGTCCGGCTCCCGCGGATCGTTGGCGAGGGTGACGCCCTCGAGTTCGCCTGCACGGGTCGGGTCGCCGGCGCCGAGGAGGCGCTGCGAATGGGGCTGCTCTCGCGAGTGGAGGCCGAGCCGCGGACGGTCGCCGAGGAGCTCGCCGCGAACGAGACGGACGCGCTCGCCGTCTTGAAGCGGCGGATTCGCGACGATGCCGACCGGAACACCCAGGAGCGACGGGAGGCCGAGGCGTTCGCCGAACTCGTCGACACACACGCCGGATCGCTCGAGGGATTGCTCGAGTGAGACGGACAGCGGTTCGTCCGAGCGCCATCGGCCGAATCGCTTTTTCGTCCCGGCGTGGAGCCTACCGGTAGATGCCCGGACCCGCCTTCCTGACCGGTGAAACCGTCGCGCTGCGAACGATCGAAGAGGAGGACCTCGAGTTCCTCCAGTCGCAGATCAACGATCCCGCGATCTGGCGACCGATCGGCAACTCAATGCCGCTCAACGCCGAACAGGAGCGGGAGTTCTTCGAGGAGGCCGTCTGTTCGGACGACGCAATCCATCTCTTGATCGCGGTCGACTCGACCCCGGTCGGAACGATCGGGCTCGACGCGATCGACTGGCGAGCCGGCAGCGGCGAGGTCGGTTACTGGATCGCCCCCGACTACCAGAGGCGGGGATACGGAACCGAAGCCACGGAGCTGGTGCTCGAGCACGGGTTCGACCAGCTCGGCCTCCACCGGCTGTCGGCCCGCGCCTTCGCGTTCAACGACGGCTCGAAGCGCCTCCTCGAGTCCGTCGGCTTCACCGAGGAGGGGGTCCACCGCGGCGCCGCGTTCGTCGACGGCGAATACTGTGATGTCCACTGGTACGGACTCTTAGAGGAGGAGTGGCGCTCGTCCTGACTACTCGAGGGGGTCCGGCGACGGGGGCACCCGGCGCTTGTGCATGCTCTGTTCGTACATCTGTCTGACCTTCTCGACGGTTTCGACCTCGACGCCGAGTTCTCGAGCGGCGACGTCGGCCGACAGCGGGCCGTCGATGTGCGTGACCAGGATCGAGTCGAGCGTCTCGTAGTCCATCCCCATCTCGTCCTCGTCGGTCTGGTCCTCCCAGAGCTCGGCCGTAGCTGGCTTGGCCGCGAGGTCCTCCGGGACGCCGACGTGGCGGGCGAGCTGGCGGACCTGTGCTTTGTAGAGGTTCCCGATCGGGTGGCAGTCGACGGCGCCGTCGCCGTACTTGGTGAAGTAGCCGACGGCACCCTCGCTTCGGTTCCCCGTTCCGAGCACGAGCCGGCTCTCGTGGTTCGCAACGAGATAGTTGAGAACCCCTCGGACGCGAGCGCGGGCGTTGCCGACCGCCATCCGGTCGCCCTCGGCTTCGGGATAGGCGCCGAGCAGCGACTCGACGATCGGTTCGATCTCGATCACGTCGTAACTCATCTCCAGCTCCCGGGCGACGCGCTCGGCGTCGCTCATGTTGTCGTCGCCGCTGACCCGTGCGGGGAGCACGAGCCCGTGGACGTTCTCGGCACCGAGGGCGTCGACCGCGAGGTGTGCGACGAGCGTGCTGTCGATCCCGCCCGAGAGCCCGAGAACCGCCCCCTCGGCGCCCGCCGTGTCGACCTGTTCGCGAACGAAGTTCGTGATATGGTCGCGTCGTCGATCTAGCTCCGCGTCCGAAAAGTGAAGCTCGAGCATCGACGGATGGTACGGTGGGACTACGCTAATACTCTACCCCAAACGGAACGACGTGGACGATCGGTCAGTTTCGGTCGCGGACTTGAGGTGAAATGCCACGTTGGAAAGCGATCCCAGCCGTGCGGAATACCGTCTCTCGAGAAGACGGAGCGCTTAAATTCGTAGAACGGAAACTTCCGACGCGGGGCGCGGTTGGTCCAGCGGTAGGACAGCTGCCTCCCACGCAGCTAGCCCGGGTTCAAATCCCGGACCGCGCATCCTTTGTGGTTCCGCGAAATTCGAGACGGAATCCGATCAACGCGTAGTTCTGACTCTGACCGTCCACTTCGTGCCCACTCGCTCCGGAGATAGCAGAAATCTCGAGGAGCAACAGCCGTAGCGTAGTCGGATACCTCCCCCTTCTCGGTTAACTCCTTCCCGGAGTAGTGGGTTATACGTCGGATTGTGATGATATAGTTAGATACATCGACAATGTACACCAAAGCAGATTGTATTTCATCACTTCAGGAAGCGGCACGTGAGCTGGACAAATCACCGACACAGAGCGAGTACCGCGATCTCGGTCTTTCGCCCTGCGTGACACACATCTGTGATATCGTGGGAGGATGGAATCACGCAAAGCAGGAAGCGGGGATCGAGACGTACGATCAAGTCGGCGAAGCGTACGATCACGTTCCACTGTATCCGGTCTCTAGCGGCTATGAGCGGTGGGTACATACGTACGATGGAGAACGGTGCGAGGTATTCGTCCACCGACTTCTCGCGGTTGCCGAGCACGGCATTGAGGACGTTTCCGAGAAGCAGATTCATCACAAAACACCAATCAAGTGGTTGAATACACCGGAGAATATAACCGCGCTCACCAAGCGTCAACACCTTGCGTTACACATTCTCATGGAAGATTTTGACGTAACGCTTGATTGATTTCTTCTCCGGGTATCGCCCGGCTCTCCCAGTTCACCTCAAAATATAGCTAATTTGCACTACTGGGTGGACAGGTGACACGAACCCGGTGGGACAACTGGTAGAGTCTGCGTAGCAGTACTGTGTACTCGCCGTGACTAGGTCCACCAAGCTCATACTCTGAGGCACTTCTCGAGTCAGTCGCCGGCGAGTTCCCGACTCACCGTCGCGAACAGCACCGCATCACACGAGTAACACGTGAACACGTCGGGCTCGATCGTTCGACTCGATTCGCCCTCGTGGACCGTCACCGTATCCGGCTCGACCTCGAGTTCCAGTTCTTCGCCGCAGTGTGGACAGATCGCCATACGACGGGTACGGCAGCGAGTCCTGTATGCGGACTGCACGCAGGTGCGCTCTCGAGCGGCCGACTTCGAAACAGTCCGGCGGCTTGCTTCCTCAGAGGTAGCCGAGCAGCGTTCCGACCAGCACCAGCACCCACATCGCGACACCGGCGAGCAGCAGGTCATTGAACCGGCTCTCTCGAGTCGCGCGTTTGGCCGCGCCGGCGGCGATCAGCCCGAGCGCGATGACGACGAGGGTCCGCTGGAAGACGACATCGAGCGGGATGACATCGACGCCGAGCAGCCCGTAGTCGAGCCAGATCGCGAGCGACAGCGAGCCGGCGGCGGCGACCGCGGCATCGAGCCGGCTGGTGAGCCCGCGGGCGATCAGGTACGTCGCGACGGGGATCCCGACCGCGATCACCGGGTACAGCAGCGCCGCGATCATGTGGGGCGTGAGTAAACTTGCCCGTCGCTCGAGCAGGAGCCCGCCCATCCGAACCCCGAGGAACAGCGCGAGGATGGCGAAGACGAGCACGAGGTGGCCCGCCTCGAGGCGGTCGTAGGCGGCCGCGAGTCGCTGTCGATCAACGTCGGTGAGCCCGCGCTCGAGATCCCCCTCGTCGGACGGGCGCGTCCGTTCTCTGCCGATGCTCTCGGCGGTCGGTCGCCGATAGCGACGCCCCGCCGCGAGGCCGACGCCGGCGGGAAGAACGACCATCGACGTCAGATCGACGACGGTCGCCCAGCCGTCGGCGTCGGAGGGGCCGGCGTTGTCGATGTGGATCCGACGAACGTCCGTTTCGGTGTCGACGCCGGGCAAGTTCATAAAGTCCTGCTCGACCTTCGACTGAGCGGCCTCGACGCCGTCGACGCGGTGGCGGAGGGTAAACCAGTCGAAGTGCTCGGTGTGAGCCTGCATGGCGATCCACTCGTCGTCGGGGTTCGGACTCTCGTAGAGCCGGATGTGATACCGCTGGCCGTAGTAGTCTCCCTCCTCGAGCTGGAGCGACTCGGTGGCCCAGTAGCCGTCCTCGCCCTCGCCGAGATCCACCCAGGCGTAGCGGGTCGTCCCGTCGGCCTCACCCCACGCGATCCCCGTTGCGTGGCGGTGTTCCTCCTCGAGGACCGTCGCGTTCTCGATCTCCTCGGGGGCCTCCTCCTCGACTTCCTCTTCTACCTCTTCGATTTCTTCCCAGTCGCCGTCGCCCTGCTCGCTCATCGCCTGGAGTACGTCCTCGCTTTCCCCGCGGACGATGACGTTGATCGGGCTCCGTTCGTGGAACTCCTCTTCAGGGCTCAGGAACCGCCAGAACTCGCTCTCGGAGTCCTCGAGGGAGACGAGTTCCGGCGTCTCCTGGGTCTCTTCGGTTACCTGCTCGTCTACCGAATCGGCAAACAGCAGCGACGGCCCTCCGATAAATAGCACCGCGACGACGACGAGGGCGACTGCGACCACGTGCGAACGACGCATTTCTGGCCAGTTGTGGGAGCTGACGTATCAATCTGTCTGTTGTCGTATCGGCCACCTATTTCGGCGTGCTAACGGCTCTAGCGGGTCGTTGGATCCGAACGGCTCTTCGATCTCCCACGATCGCTACGAGTGGGGCTTCCAACTCATCGTCACCGTAACCGTCTCTCGGTTTCCGCGGAGCTTGGAGGATCGCTCGACGACGTCGACCGAAACCGAAACGTCGTCGGAGCGACCGAGGGAGACGGTCTTGTTACCGACCGGGACGTCAACGCCGTTCTCGTCGTCTTCGAACCGCTGGGAGAGTTCCGAGAGATACACCGCGAGCTCGCTTCGGCTCATCACCTCGTCGTTGGTTGTCCGTTCGGCCATACGCGTAGCTCTAGCACACGCTCTAAAAGAAAGTATGGGTTGCGACAGCATTCCACAGCGGGTATACGGGCCGAAGCGAGACGCGTGATCTTTTTGCCCGTGAGCGGCTATGCGCGGACGATGAACCTCGCCGTCGGAATCGTCGCTCAACGGGACAACGAGCGGGCACAGGCTCTCGCCGCGACCCTCGTCGATACTCTCGAGAACGACGCCGCCACCGTCGTCGACGACGCGACGAGCGCCGCGGTCGGCGAGGACGGCGTCCCGGTCGGATCGATGGGTGACCGGGACCTCGTCGTGAGCATCGGCGGCGACGGAACGCTGCTGTTCGTCGCCCGCGAGGTCGGCGGGACGCCGATCCTCGGGGTCAACCTCGGCGAGGTCGGGTTTCTCAACGCCGTTTCTCCCGACGAGGCCGTCGCCGCCGTCGCCGACGCCGTCGAAACACTCCGGCAAACGGGTACGATCGACGGTCGACAGCTCGATCGCCTCCGGGCCGACGGCGAAGGGTGGACCCTCGAGCCGGCGCTCAACGAGGTCGTCGTCCACGGCCCGCGGCGGGGTCACGGCGGGGGCGCGACGATCGAGATCCGCGTCGACGGGGACCGATACGCGAAGAGCCACGCCGACGGCGTTCTCGTCGCGACGCCGACGGGATCGACGGCGTACAACCTCGGGGAGAGCGGACCGCTCGTCCGCCCCGGAACCGACACGTTAGTCGTGAACCAGATGGCCGCGACCGACCCGATGCCGCCGCTGGTCGTCGACCGCGATGCAGAGATCACGCTCGCCGTCTCGGGAGCCGAGACCGCCTACGCGATCAGCGACGGTCGGAACCGACGCGAGCTCGAGCCACCGGCGACCGTCGCCGTCTCAGTCGCGGACGAGCCCGTCACGCTCGCCGGACCGCAGCCCAACTTCTTCGAGGCCCTCGAGAAACTCGAGTGATTACTCCCCCTCGAGCAGTCGCTCGAGCTGTGCCGGCGGGACCGCGCCGCGGGCGGCGTACCCCTCGTGGACGAACGTCGGGACGCCGGTGATCCCCCGCTGGTGGGCGTCGGTGAACAGCTCCTCGAGCTCCGCCCGGAGCCCGCTGTCGTCGATCGCGTCGCGGATCTCGTCGGTGGGGAGGCCGGTATCCTCCGCGAGCGAGCCCAGCACGTCGGGATCGCCGATATTCCTTTCCGTCTGCCAGAGGGCCTCGTAGATCGCCGCGTCGAACGCGGGCCACTCGTCGGGGTGGTGCTGACGGACGTACCACGAGGCCTGCTGTGCCGGCAGCGAGTCGACATCGATCGCGAGCTCCTGGCTCATCTCGACGTCGTACTCCGCCTGGAGTCGACGGACGTTCTCCCGGGCCTGCTCGAAGTAGTCGTCGTCCTTTCCGTCGTCGACCGAGTGATCGATCGAGCCGTCCTCCCGGCGTTTGTCCCGCCGCAAGTCGAACGGGTGCCACTCAACCTCGAGCGGCTTTTCCCGTCGCTCGCGGTACTGCTCGAGGGACCGCTTTCCGAGGTAACAGAACGGACAGACGTAGTCGGCGTAGATCGTGAGCTGATCGACGGGCTCCGTATCGGACATAGTCGCGGTAGGGACCCGCGACGGAAAAGACGACGGCTACCGGGGGGCGACGCGGGCTGGACCTACTCAGGGGTATCCGGATCGTCGGTCGTCTCGGTCGCGTCGACCGATTCCTCGTCGGCTCGGTCCTCGAGGCTCGGCAGGTTCGGGTCCCGGTATGGGTTGCGCCCGTAGGCGGGCAGCTCGTCCTCGAGCTGGGCCTTCAGCACGCGTCGGAGGCGGTTCAGACTCGTCGTATCGAGCCCGTGATCGGCGGCGAGACGCTTGAACGTCTCCTCGTCGGTGATGTCGTGGGCGCGGTACTGGCCGAACAGTTCGTCCATCCGATCGGGGGAGAGTTCGGAGACGTCGACCTCGTCGAGGCCGAAGTACGCCCGTCGGTCGACGTCGACGACGTGGCGGATGACGACCAGCGCGACCTTCGGGATCGCGCGCTGGCTGCCGAACTCGGTGAGGTCGATCTCGTCCATCACGCCGAGCGCGAGATCCCGTTGCCAGGGGGTCAGATCCAGGGCGTTACACAGCGCCTGGGTCGTTCGCAGGCGGTCGAGTCTGTGGGCGCGCTCGCTGTACCCCGGCGTCGCGCCGTGCTGTTCGTCGTGGAGTCGTCGGACGCTCTCGGGGAGATCTGCGTCGGGCGAATCCGCACGCCCGATGACGGTCGCGCTCGGGGTAACGACGCCCCACTGGCGGACGGTCGAATCGCGCTGGACGTCCGCTCGGGAGAGCGCCCCGGAGCCGGGACGCGTCTCGAGGCGACGGTCGCCCTCGAGGCCGTCGGGGGCGGACTCCCGCTGGAGGGCTGGCCCGGAGTCTACACCGTCGTACATCGTGTGTCGCTCAGACCGGGAGACGGAAAAAGACTTGCTCGTTTCACCGGCCTCGAGACCGGTAAATCGGCTGACGAGTCTCTCCGAAGTACGGTTAGCACAACGGTCCGCGAAAAGCCCTTCGTAGCTCTACCTCGTGACCAGAGCCACTTAAAGAACGGACGGTGGCTCGAGTGAATAGTCGCGAGCGTTCGAATCGTCCACCCACCGGTACCGACTTCGAAGCTCGAAGAGGCAAGCCCGACCGTCGCAGCTTGATTCCGTGATCGGAATTGCGTAACCGGCGGTATCGAGGAGGATGGTCGCTTCGCTGGAGAGGATCAAAACTCGTAGAACGACCGACTCCCCGTCATAGCTTCACCTTGTGATCAGAGACACTTAAAGGCGGATCGGAACGCCGCATCAGCGCCCCGCCGCGAGCATCTCGTCGACGAACCCGTTCAGTCGCTCTCGATCGGGGCCGTCTCGAGCGTGTACTGCCGGATCGATTCGCTTCGGGGGGTGTGCGAACTCGCGGCCGACGGCGTCGCCGATCCGAACGTGACCCTCGCCGGCGCGCTTACGCTCGAGCAGGTTGCGAGCGCGGGCGATCCGGTTGTCGTCGAACACGGCCGGCGCCTGCTCATCGAGGAAGGTTTCGAACTCGAGAGCCGGCAGTTCGTGGTCGTCGCGTTCGCCGGTCGCCTTCAGGTAGCGCGCGGCCATCGCGGCGCGAGTCACGGTCAGGTTCCGTTTGACCGTCGGCCGCGTCCCCGTCTCGCTGAACCGCTCGTCGTCCGCGGCGACGACCGTCGTGTCGTCGTCGGTCTCGACGAGGTACTCTTCGTCCCGGGTCTCGAGAATCGGGAAGATCTCGTCGTCGCTCCGAACCAGGTGCGCCGAGAGGTACTTCCGGTAGTTGTTCGTCGCGATCCCCCGCCAGGCGTGGTAGAGGTCGATCGGGTTGTACGTCCGCTCGACGTACGCTGCCAGTTTGGCGGGATCGTAGCGCGTTCGGTACCGGATCGGGCTCCGAAGGAGGTCGATCGCACCGTCGTTCGAGTCGGCCAGCAGCTCCGCGAACTTTCGGACGTCCCAGCCCTGGTACTCGAAGTCGTCGCGCTCCTCGAGGAGGACGTCGTCGACGCCGCCGAGGTGGGCATACCGTCGGAGATCCGTCGGTGCGTAGACGAAGCCGACGTCGTAGTCGCTGTCGGGCCCCGCCGCGCCCCAGGCGCGGCTTCCGCGGGCGACCGCCAGGACGATCGATACTTCCCGAGCGCGTTGGATTTTGTCCAGGTGTCGATCTATCGTCTCGCGTACGTGGGCGGGAACCGATGCCATCGCTACTGCGTGCCTGAGTTATCGGCTCTCGAGGTCGTTCGGGACGCGCGACTGTAGTGGAACTGAGAACTGTAGAACGGCCGACTTCCCGTCATAACTCTACCTTGTGACCAGAGATACTTAAAGAACGAGCGGTCGCCCGGTACTCTCCCTCGAGAGGGGGTGGGACGGATGCGGAACTATCGGATCGTAGAATCCACGAGAACGGGGACTTCCCGTCATAGCTCTACCTTGTTGCCAGAAGCACTTAAAGAACGAGCGGGATGGTCCCGTGGCCAGGCGATCCGACCGCAACGAACGGTTTCGTCGGCTATCGGGACACCGTGCGAGCGAATCTCGTCCTCGCTTCCGAAAGGTTGAATCGCCCGCTACCCTGAGTGTGGGCAATGAGTCAACAGCTCCCGGACGTCCAGGCGTCCTCGCCCGACGTCACCGTCGGCCTGAGTCAGGTCGGCGTCACCGGCGTCGAGAAACTCGTCAAGATCGCCCGCGAAGACAAGCGCCCGATCGTTCTCACGGCCGAGTTCGAGGTCTTCGTCGACCTCCCGTCGTGGCGCAAGGGCGCGGACATGAGCCGCAACATGGAGGTCATCGACGAAATTCTCGAGGACGCGACCCGCGACGAGGCCTACCGCGTCGAGGAGGTCTGCGGCGAGGTCGCCGAACGACTCCTCGGAAAGCACGACTACACCTCGCGCGCGGAGGTCACGATGGAGGCCGAGTTCATGCGCCGCGAGCAGACCCCCGCCAGCGACCGCGAGACCCAACACACCGTCGACATCATCGCGTCGGCGACGGCGACCGAGGACGGCACCCGCGAGGAGATCGGGGCGAAGGTCGTCGGGATGACCGTCTGTCCCTGTTCGCAGGGGATGTCCGCCGCGCGCGCGAAACAGACCCTTGAGGATCTGGGCGTCGAGGAGGGGACGATCACGGAGTTCTTAGAGCAGGTTCCACAGCCCGGTCACTCCCAGCGCGGTCACGCGACGCTCACGGTCGAAGCCGGCGGCGACCCCGACGTGGACCTCAACGACGTTATCGATATCGCGCGAGACTCGATGAGCGCCCGGATCTACAACCTGGCGAAGCGACCTGACGAAGACCATATGACCTACGCGGCCCACGCGGACGCGAAGTTCGTCGAGGACTGCGTGCGCTCGATGGCCGAGGGCGTCGTCGACGAGTTCGACCAGCTACCGGACGACGCCGTGGTGACGATGAAGCAATCCAACGACGAGTCGATCCACCAGCACAACGCCCACGCCGAGCGGGTCGTCGAGATGGACCAGCTGCGGTCCGAAGTCAACGACTAGAAGACGAGTGGCTCCGCTTCCTCCCACCGCGGCGCGAACTCCGCATGGACGTTCGCGGCGAACTCCGGATCCTTCAGGTCGATCATACCGAACGCGTCGCCCGACGACAGCGGATTCGGCACTTGGATACAGATCTCGACGCCGTCGATGATGTTGAACGATCCCGTCACGTCGTCGTTCGTCCGGACGTGAAAGTCATCACGGCTCTGTAACGTCGTTCGGTAGCGCTCGCCGACGTTCGCCGAGAGCGACTTGACCATCTTTCGGGTCATCAGGATGTCGACCGATACCTCTCGGTCCAGGGCGTCCTCGAGTTGAGCCAGGACGTCCTCACTGACGGCCTGCATGTCCCGTTCGGGGACGGGGTCGGCGGCGACCATCACGATATGATCGTCGGCAGCCGCCAGGCGCTCGAGCAGGAGGTCGATCGTCTCCTCGGGACCGACGGCGGCGGTCCAGAACTGCTCCTCGACGGGGTCGGCCGCGTCGAGCTCGTCGGCGAGGTCGTCGACGATCGACTCGTACTGGTCGGCCTTCTCGTCGAGCTCGCGCTTCTTGTCCTCGAGCAGTCGATCCAGCGCGGTCGAGGGCTCGACCGCGACGTACTTTTTCGGCCGGCTCGCGGTCTGGCTGCGGACGAGATTGTACTGTTCGATGCTGTTGAGAACGTCGTAGATACGCCCCATCGGCACGTCGCTCGCTCGCGACAACTCCTTGGCCGTTGTGGGGCCGGTGTTCAGCAGTGCTCGATACGCACGAGCTTCGTACTCGGAGAGCCCAAGATCCCTGAGACTGGCCATACCGTAGACGCTCACCCGAGAAACAAAAACGCTGTGGTGGTTTGCCCCGGATTTGATCTCCGGGGGTTCACCCCGTGTGCTACTCGAGAATCTCTTGCACTCGCTCGCTCAACTGCTCCGGAGTTTCGGCGGGTGCCGAAACGCGCTCGCCGCGCTCGGCGCGTGCGATTCCGGCCTCGAGGCCGCCAGCGGCGGGCACGACGACCTTCTCGTGGTCCGCGAGCCGCAGGGCGGCGCGGTGAAGTTCGGATCCCGGTTCGTCGCCGACCCGGATCACCAACGGTCCCTCGAGCAGCCGCGAGGCGACCGTCGCGTACCGAGCCATCTGAACTCCGAACCGGTCGCTGGCGCCGGCGAACTCCTCGAGGGTCTCCCTCGCAATCCTCCGATACCGATCCTCGCCGGTGAGCACCGCAAGTTCGACTAACCCGTCAGCAAGGGCAACGTTCGTGTCTAGCGGTCGCAGTGGTCGATCGCAGAGGCCGACTCCGTCGCCCTCGCTATCGAGGAACGAGTTGCCGTTGCGGAGTCGATCGACCGTCGCATCCGCCACCGCCTCGGCCTCGGTGACCGCGTCGGCGTCGAGGGTACTCGCCGTCGTCGTCAGCGCGGCGAGCGTTCGAGCCTGGTTCGAGAGTAGACACGTCGCTTCCTCGCTGGATTCGTCTTCGGCGGCGGACTCGAGTCGGTGTCTGGCGACGCCGTCCTCGAGCAGTTCCGTCCGAAGTGTCGAGAGCGCGCGCTCGGCGTACCGCCGCGCCCGTTTGTCGTCGGTGTAGGCGTAGTAGGTAAGCAATCCCTCGACCGCTAACGCGTTCGGCCCGGCGAAGACCCGCTCGTCGACCGGCGGGTCGTCCGCCGCCTCGCGCTCGGTTGGCTCGAGACCGTAGGCTTCCGGCTCTCCCGGCGCCTGGCTGTTGGCGAACGCCTCGTCGTCGTCGTTCCACAGGGTCGTCGTCAGGAACTCGACGGTGCGTTCGGCGGGCTCGCGGTACTCGTTCCTCCCGGTGGTGAGGTAGGCGTTCTCGAACGCGCGCACGAGCGCGCCGTTGGAGTCGAGTAGCTTCTCGTGTTGCAGTCCCGCCCAGTCGCGCTCGGCCGCGAACCGGTAGAATCCGCCCTCGTACTCGTCTAACAGGTTCGCGCCGACGGCGTCGAACGACCGCAGCGCCATCTCGCGGTCGCGCTTGAGTGCGAACTCGAGTGCGTCCGGCAGGGGGAATTTCGGCTCGGTCCCCCAGCCGCCGGCAACCTCGTCGTAGGATTCGGTGAGCTGGCCGAGCATCGACGCCTCGATATCGGTCGAGAGTTCGCTGGCCGGCGGTTCGTCCTCTCGGAGCGGGCGGGGGACGCGACCCGCGCCGGCACCTTTCGTTTCCCACATCGTCCGGACGCTATCGAGCACCTGGCGCATCCCGTCCGGTCCGAGGTAGCCGGCCCCGGTTAACACGGTGCCGTCGGGGGCCAGAAAGACCGTCGACGGGAACCCGCCCATATTGTACCGATCGCGCACGCGAGGGTGAGAGTCGACGTCGACTCGAACCGGGACGAACCCGTCGTTGATGTGGGCCGCGATGCGGGGTTCCGCGTAGGTCTCGGCGTCCATCTCGTGACAGTGATCGCACCACGTCGCGGTGAGGGCACACAGGACCGGAACGTCGGCGACCTCGGCTTCGTCGAAGGCGTCCTGACCCCACTCGCGCCACTCGACGCGCGTCGAATCGTTCATATCGGTCGTCGGGCCGTCGACAGGGTAAGCGCTTCGTTCGGCTTCCGGAGGAAGCCTCGGGAGGGAGTGTAAAGGGTTTTCACCCGTCGCCGGCTACGTTGGGGCATGCTCCGGTGGATCCTCGCACTACTGCTGATCCCGTTTCTCGATGCGATACTCCTCGGGTTCGTCGCGACCGCCTACATCGGCTGGGTGCCGATGGTACTGCTGGTCGTTCTGACCGGCCTCGTCGGCATGTTACTCGTCCGGGCGGAGGGGCGACGGACCGTTCGAAAGATGCAGCGCTCGCTCGCCGAGGGGCGGCCGCCGACCGACGAACTCCTCGACGGCGGCTTCCTGATCGCCTCCGGTGCGTTCCTGCTCACGCCGGGGCTGGTCACGGACCTGATCGGCTTCCTGCTGGTCGTCCCGCTTACTCGAATTCCGATCCGAACCGCGCTCAAGCGCTACGTGATCATCCCGTACGCGGACAAGAAAACCGGCGGATTCGCGAGCGGGAACGTCTGGACGTTCGGCTTCCCGGAGGGCAGCGCCAACGGAAGCGAGGGGCAGGCCCAGTGGTCCGACGGTGGCAGCACCTACGACCTCGGCGAGGACGACTACAGCGTCGACAGCGAGGAGTCGTACACGGTCGAGTTCGGCGACGAGCGCACTGACTCGAGCGACGGCGATCCCGACGACCCCTACGCCCGGTAGCGATTCTCACGGCCCTTCCAGAAAGAAACACTTAACCATCCCAGCGCACAACTGACTGATGCGGACGCGGGCCAATAGCTCAATTAGGTTGAGCGCCACTCTGATAAGGTGGAGGCTCTCGGTTCAAATCCGAGTTGGCCCACTTCCCGCTGTAAACTAGTTCGTGAGCGACGAGTACGCGCCGCTGAGGAGTTGATGTAACGAAGTTGTGCGTCCGCCGAGCGTGGCGAGCAGAACCGTCTTCACATCGTTCTAACCCGAGTGTAATCGCTCCGTAGCGATCGAGTTTGCAAGTGCCGCTATCGAACCGTTGTGAGGACGCGACCCGAACCGACGACTGGCATGGTCTCGAACACGTCGACCGAGCGGAAGTCGTCGAACGGTGTCCGAGCGATACCTCGAGTCGTTCCGATCTGCGGGCACCGTCTCGAGGCGGAGACTGTTGTCGGTCGAACGGTCCGATCGTGTGGAACTATCGGTAGCCGAACCAGTACCACATACGCTCTTATTCAACTTGTTTCGTCCATCGTTGCAGCAGCTCGAGTCAGTTCACCGTGACACGTTCACTCTCCAGTCAGGTCGGTTAACAGTCAATTAAGCGGTTTTCGAGGATCGGTTCGAGACCAATCGATCCGCGACCGTGAGCGTTACCGATCCGCGGCCGTCCCGATTCCCGCCGAGTGATCTTTACCGACGCTATAATAAACAGCCAGAATAGATTTTCCCTGACTGTGATGTTGCCAGTCTGTAAGCACCGACTGCTACCGATCGGCCGAGCCGGTATCGCCGATCCGGAGCTGAGGTGACATTTCGTGAGGTGTACGAACGGAGTGGTCTGTGCTGATGGGTCACTGTCGGACGGAGAGTTCGACGAGTGGCTTCCGTCCGAGCCGACGATTCAGTACACGACCGACCACGTAGCGATCGCGACCGACCCCAACGAGTGTCACTCGTCGGGCCAGTCGGCGGGCGCCGAGAACGAGTCCGTTCGCTGTTGGCTGGTCGGTGACGTCTATGGCTACGAAGCCGGCGGCGTGGGTCGATCCGGTGGCTACGAGCCCCGACCCGCCGATATCGACCCCGCGCAGTACTGTCTGTCTCTGTACGAACGAAAGGGATTCGAGTTCCTCGAGGGACTCAACGGGAACTACACCCTGTTGCTCTACGACCGAGAGAAGCGCCACTTCACTCTTTGTACGGACCGGTTCGGAACGGTTCCGGTCTACTGGACGCGGACGGACGACGACAGGATCGTCTTCTCGACGAACGTCCAACTGATCCCGTTCCATCCGAACGTCGACACCGCGTACCACCCGGCGTATCTCCACGAGTATCTCGCGTTTCGGCGCACGTTCGGCGTCAAAACGCCACTTGAGGGCGTCGAAAAGCTCGAGCCCGGAGCGATCACGTCGATCGCGCTCGGGAACGGATCGGTTCAGACCGACCAGTACTGGCGACCCCGGTATCGGCCGCGCGACGAGTCCTTCGAGTGGTTCGTCGAGGAGTTCGCCGACCGGTTCCAGACCGTCGTCGACGAGTGGACATACGACGACTGCGAGTACGGCGTATTGCTGTCGGGGGGGAGCGACTCCCGGCTCGTCCTCGCCGCCCTCGACGACGCCACCGCGTTCCACATGAACGACTGGATGAACCGCGAGGCACGCATCGCCGAGCGGGTGGCCCTCGAGGCCGGCGCCGAGTTCCGACTGCTCGAGCGGGGCGCCGACTACCGTATCGGTGCGCTCGAACGGAACCGCTGGGCAGACTCCTTCAACGGTTGGTTCAGTCAGCCGTACACGAGCGGGTTCGAAACCGAGATCACCAGTCGGGTCGATGGATTGCTGTCGGGACTGTACAGCGACTCGCTGTTCGGCGAGTACGGCGTGCCGTCGCCGAACGTCTCGCTCGGGCCGCTGGGCTCGATGACGGTTCCGATCGAACGACCGGTCGACTCCGTCGACGAGTACATCGACCTACTGCTCGAGGCCGCATCCGACGACCTCGAGATGCCGACCGATCTCCGCACGATCCTCGAGTCGAACATCTACCGGGACGGCGATCGGATCGTCCACCACGGCGTCACCTACGAGTCGCTCGAGGACGTGGTCTACTACGGCGACTGCTATCCCCTCTCGAACGACGACGACATGCGGTTTCACAGCGATCTCCGACGAATGCTCCCCTACCGGTCGCCGTTCCTCGACAACCGGCTGCTCGATCTCTCACTGTCGATGCCGCCCCGGTACAAGCTGCGTCGGGATCTGATCGGACAGGCCGTTACTCGGCTCGATCCCGATCTCGCGGCAATTCCACACGCCAGCACGGGCGTCTCGCTCTCGCGACCGTTCCCGGTGGAGTACGCCGGCGAACACTTCCTCGAGTTCTGGCGAAAACACGTGACCAAGCGGACGCCGCCGAAACCGTACCTGACGGACGGGCCGTGGCTAGACGACGCCGAACTCCTCCGGTCGTTCGACTTCACGGGTGAGGTCCTCGAACAGCGGGGCCACCTCGCCGACGCCTTCCCCGGCCCGAACGCGGACGCGATCCGCCGGTTGTACCACACCCACTGCCACGACGAGGATCGTGTCGGTGAACTCTACACGCTGTTAACCGTACTGACGATGCCAGTTACCGACTACCTCACCGACTCCGAGACGACCGATCCGGACCGAGCGAAACCGAACACCTCGCGGTACCGTCAATCGAGAGTGATCGACGTTGAGTGACGAACGCGACGCGGTCGTCATTCCTGCATCCAGATATCCACACGGGTACACCTCGGTCCGCTCGCTGGGATCGAAAGGTGTGTACACGATCGCCGCTGTCGACGACATGAACCTCAGCGTCACCGCCTCGCGGTACTGCGACGAGGCCGCGCTCGTGCCACCGCCGAGCGACCTCCCGGCCTACCGGGACGCGCTGCTCGGCCTGGCCGCCCGTCCGGACGTTCGAACGATCATTCCCCATCGCCCGCACGATACGTACATCCTCTCGCGGGAGTACGAGGCGTTCGACCGCCACGTCGACCTCGTCGTCCCGCCGATAGAGATGCTTCGCAACGTCCACGATCGAAAACGGCTCGCGGAGATCGCGACCGATGCGGGCGTGGCGATTCCCGAGACGAAGCTCCTGACCGAGGTCGACGACTGGAGTGACAACCGGATCGTCAAGTCCCGCTACAACCTACTTACCGACACCTACCTCGAGGAGTTCGAACTCGAGGACTCGAAGATCGCCAAATCCGTCGAGCACATCGCACCCGGCGAGACGCCCGATACGGACGCGCTGATCGAGAAGATGGGCCACGAGCCGATCGTCCAGGAGTACGTCGAGGGAGCCGGCGAATACGTCTTCGGTGCCCTGTACGAGCACGGCGAGGCCCTCGGCACCTTCCAGCACCGCCAGCTCCGGGGCGACTCCTACACAGGCAGCGGCGGGGTCTACCGCGAGTCGGTCCACATCCCCGAACTCGAGGAAGCGGGCCGGGCGATCCTCGACGAACTCGAGTGGCACGGGCTGGCCTGCATCGAGTACATCGAGGACGCCGAGACGGGCGAGTTCTCGATCGTCGAGATCAACCCGCGTATGTGGCAGTCCCTGGCCTGTGCGGTCAAGGCGGGGGCCGACTTCCCGGCCTGGTACTGGCTGGCCGCCACCGGTCGCAGCGAACTGATCGATCCCAGCTACGAGACCGGTGTCAGCACCCACTATCTCTACGGCGAACTCGAGCACCTCGTCAGCGTCGCCCGCGAGGAGTCGCCGTTCGTCGAGCGACCCTCCCTCCCGGGACGGGCCGGCGAGATCGTCAGGTCGTGCGTCGAGGACCGGTCGTTCGACTTCCTTCACCGCGACGATCCCATGCCGATCGTCCGTCAGGTCCGGACCGAACTCGAGGACGCCGTCGGACGACGACTCGGCTGACCGACGCCGTCGACGCGACCGCTCTCGAGAGTCGTTCGTTAGACGTAGTTACTCTCGCTTTCGTATATTGAGGGGTCGTCCCTGAACCGCTCGGCGATCGTCTCGAGGGTGACGAACTGCGCGTTCTCGTGGCTCTTGACGTACTGGATGAATTCCTCGAACAGCGGGATCATATGCGGAAGCCCGTGGAGGTCGGGGTGGATCGTGAAGGTGTAGACGCCCGATCCCCGCCGGTTGTAGAGGTAGCCGAACTGGCGCTTGTAGTACTGTTCGTACATCATTTCGGGGTCCTTGTAGCCGGCGTGGTAGACCGGCTGCTTGATAAACAGCATCGGCGGGATATCGTCGCGGTACCAGCTGATCGGGATCTCGACGATGTCGGTCTCCTCGCCGTACCGGTACGGCTCCATCCACGCCTCCGGATCTTTGTCGTAGTCGATCTTCTCCCAGCTGTCGCCCTTGCGCATCCAGCCCGGTTCGAACTGCCGTTCGATCAGACTGCTGTCGTACTCGAAGCCGTGCTTCTCGACGAAGTCGGGGGTGTTCTCGCTGAACTCCCACCAGCTGGCCCGGTGGCCGACCGGTTCGGAGCCGGTGACGTCCTCGATTAGCTCGATCGAAACCTCGAGGATCTCGTCTTCTTGCTCCCGCGAGAGATCGGTCGGGTTCTCGTGGGAGTAGCCGTGCACCCCGAGCTCGTGGCCCGCGGCCGCGACCGCCTCGATCTCGTCGCGGAAGGTCTCGATCGTGTGACCGGGGACGTACCAGGAGGACTCGATGTTTTGCTCTTCGAACAGCGCGAGCATCCGCGGGATGCCCTCGCTTCCGGCCGACAGTCCTCGAGAGAGGTCAGCGGGCGAGTCCTCGCCGCCGTACGAGCCGAGCCAGCCGGCGACGCAGTCCGCGTCGACGCCGATCGCTACGTCAACTGTTCCCATAACGTCCGCAGAGCCACCGACGAGGAGCTAGGGGCTGCACGTGCCGATCGGACACGGACTCGCCCGTCGGACGGCGACAGCCCCATCAGTCTCGGGCCGAAGAGCGAGTATGGATCCGACTGAGTCCGCGCTCGATGAGCCGGCGTTGCTCGAGGACGCCCCGCTCGAGCTCCCGAGCGGGATCGAGACGGCGACGTTCGGGGTGGGCTGTTTCTGGGGACCCGACGCCCGCTTCGGCGCGCTCGAGGGCGTCGCCCGAACTCGGGTCGGGTACGCAGGCGGAACCGAATCTGATCCGACCTACTTCGCACTGGGCGATCACACCGAGGTCGTCCAGGTCGTCTACGACCCCGAGTTGCTGTCCTACGAGGAGCTTCTCGAGACGTTCTGGACGAACCACGACTGGCACTCGAGCGCCCCGAAGCGACAGTACCGCAGCGTCGTCCTCGCTCACGACGACGACCAGTACGAGATCGCCCGTCGGGAACGGGCCGCGATCGCGGAGCGAACCGGACGGTCGCCGGCGACCGATATCGAACGGCTCTCGGAGTTTTACTCGGCCGAGCCGTCCCACCAGAAGTACGAGCTCCGCTCGAGACCGACCGTCGGGGACGAACTCGAGACGCTGTACGGCGACTCGTTCGTCGACTCGACGGTCGTCGCGCGACTGAACGGGTTCGTGGCCGGACACGGCGATCGGAGCCAGCGTGAGGCGCTGCTGGCGGGGCTGGATCTTCCGGCACCCCTTCTCGCGGAACTTCGGCGAACGCTTTGATCTCGCTCGATCGCGATCTAAACCTATTCATAGGACGAGGCGTCTACCCGTACGTGTGGAACGAACCGACCCGAACACGTGGAAACGAGACTTCGGGCGCGGCCTCGTCGTCATCGTTCCGATCGCCATCACGGCGTTTCTCGTCTACGTGCTCTACTCGTTCGTCTCGACGTTCGTTCCGACGATGCTGCTCGACAGCGCCGTTCTCGAGCCGGTCCTTCCCGGCGTCGGCGACCGCGCACGCGAGATCGTCGCAGGGCTGTTGCGCGTCGTCATCGTGCTCTCGATCGTCGCCGCGTTGATGTACCTGCTCGGCCACCTCGCGCGGACGACGGCCGGGGAGCTGTTCGAGGCCTGGATCGACCGCGCTGCGAACCGCGTACCGGGGTTACGCCTCGTCTACAACGCCTCGAAGACGACGACCGAGGTGACGGTCGGCTCCGAGTCCGTACAGGGACCGGTTAAACTCGAGATCTGGCGCGGGGTCCGGATGACCGCGTTCAAGACCGGCCACCAGACCGCGGACGACCGAGTGATGCTGTTCCTACCGACGGCGCCGAACATTTCGACGGGCTTCGTGCTCGAGGTTGACCCCGACGACGTAACCGAGCTCGACGAGAGCACTGAGTCGGCGCTGACGCGGATCATCAGCGCGGGCTTCGGCGGCGACGATCAAACGAGTTCCGATCGCCATGGTGAGCGGCCCCGTTCGAACCGTCGCCCGAAGTAGTGATGCCCGTGTTGTCGACGGACGCTTGAGCGCGGACTACCACCGTCGGCGACCGATTTCGTTCTCGAGTGCAGGTCATGTCGCCGCCGCTCGGGTTGTCGCGAACGGGCTGATTCGCCCTCGATGTCGGTCAGGGACGCCCGGTGCTTTCTGGTTTTTCGGGAAGGTGCTGGTAGCTACGGAGCCTTCCGTCCTCGACGACAACGAGCAAAATATCCCGCTCGTCGATCTCCTCGAACTCGTCGACGCCGACAACGAGCTGGTCGACCACCCGGTTGTCCTCCTCGAGCAGGATCACGACGTGTCGGCCGTCCACGATCCGATCGACGACGCCGACGTACTGATCGACGCCCTCGCTCGAGGCTGATTCCGAGCGCGCACTGGCCGCGCTCGAGCCGACGATCGAAGCGATCCCGAGAGCGCCGGCGGTTCGAAGGGCGGTTCGTCGTGACAGTTTTGGTTGGTCTGTCATACCCCGGTTGGCCTCGGTTTGGTATATAAACTCGCGGAACCGGTGCGGGGTTCTTTGGCCGCCATCGCTGAGACAAATCATATATCTCTCATAGGGCACGTATCATATGTATACTGATGTATATTACAAGCACAACGATGTTGCAACCCCTCTAAAATACAATGATCGAGTGCCGTGGCCACGTATACGTCGATACCTTCCAATTAGGCCTTTAATACGCCAATAAATCCCAATAATTAACAATACTCGTTCAGGTCTATATCCCGTGATATCGCGCTTCGATCGTAGCCGAACCAGTGCAGTTCACTCGAGGTACCTGTTCTATTATAATTATGATAACCTGGTACTTTCTGACGGTCTTCCAGTTCGGATTACGGACATACCTGTGTAAACAGATTGTAGTCTCGGAACCCTTTTTGCTTGGTACGCCGTTCGCCGTACCAATGGCTGACCGTGACGCGACGTGTTGCAAGCTCGGTCGAGTCGCCGAGGCGTACTCGCTTTCGGGGCTCGACGAGGATCTGGTCTCGTACTGGACCGGAGCGGGCGACGAACAGTACAGTACGCGAGAGCTGGCGACGATCGTCAACCAGCGGATCCTCGAGGCGGCGTTCGAGACTGCCGGCGTCTCGTACAAGCAAGGGGAGATCGAGAACACCTATCGGCTGCTCAGCGCCGACGACGTTACGAGCGGGACGCGGGTCCAGACGCGCAACGAACTCGAGCGCGACGGCATCCCCGTCGACGACGTCGAGTCGGACTTCGTCTCCCACCAGACCGTCTACAACCACCTCACCAAGTGTCTCGAGGCCGAACTCGCGACGCCGAGCGACGAGGAACGTCTCGAGCGAGCCGAGGAGAAACTAGGTGCGCTCCAGAACCGGACCGAAGCAGTCACGGGCGATACGATCGCCCAGCTCCGACGCAACGACGTCGTCGATGTCGGCGAGTTCGACGTGCTCGTCTCCGTGACGGTAACCTGCGAGGAGTGCCAACAGCAGTATACGGTCCGCGAACTCCTCGAGGAGCGAGCCTGCGACTGCTCGGCTTGATGCGAACCGAACCCGGCCCTGTTGGAACGTGAATGGACAATACCTATTTGTCCAGCCGCGCTACCCGGTTGTATGAAGACGCGCCAGAACGTACCGGATCGAGAGACTCCCGATCAGACGACGCTCTCGGTGAGCAATATCGGCGGTATCGAGGAGACGACCGTCTCGTTCCAGCAGGGGATCACCGTGCTCGCCGGTCGAAACGCGACCAACAGAACGTCGCTGCTCCAGGGAATCATGGCCGCGCTCGGCAGCGACCGGGCGAGCCTCAAGGCCGACGCGAAGGAAGGCGAAGCCGTCCTCGAATTCGGTGACGAGCAGTACCGTCAGACCCTCCATCGGCGAAACGGCACCGTCGTCACCGACGGCGACCCCTACCTCGAGGATCCGGAGATCGCAGATCTGTTCGCGTTCTTGCTCGAGTCCAACGAGGCCCGCCGGGCCGTCGCTCGGGGCGACGAACTCCGAGACCTGATCATGCGCCCGGTCGACACCGACGCGATCAAGGCCGAAATCCAGCAGCTCGAACAACGAAAGCAGCGTATCGACGCCGAACTCGACGAACTCGACGACCTCGAGGATCGGCTTCCTGACCTCGAGGCGAAGCGAACGCGAGTGAGCGACGAGATCGAGTCGCTCCGCGAGGAACTCGAGGAGGCCGAAGAACAGCTCGAGGCGACGAACGTCGACGTCGAAACCCGCCGCGAGGAACGGTCCGAACTCGAGACGAAGCTGGACGAACTCCGGGAGACGCGATCCGATCTCGAGCGCACCCGTAACCGGATCGACACCGAACGGGAGAGCATCGAGGCCCTCGAGGACGAACGCGAGGAAGTCGAAGCGCAACTCGAGGAGCTCTCGACGGGCAAGGAAGCCGACGTCGGCCGACTGGAAGCCGAGATCGACTCGCTACAGGCCCAGAAGGACGACCTCAACGAGGAGATCTCGCAGCTCCAGCGGACGGTACAGTTCAACGAACGACTGCTCGAGGAGGCCGGCGAGTTCCTCGACACCGACGACAACCACAGTCACGACGGCGGCGCCGTTACCGACCAGCTGCTGGGCGACGCCGACTCCGAGACGGTCACCTGCTGGACCTGCGGCTCGTCGGTCGCCACCGAACAGATCGAGAGCACGCTCGAGCAGCTTCGCGGGGTCCATCAGGACCGACTCGAGGAGCGCTCGGCGATCGACGACGAACTCGACGAGAAGCGGGCGACGCTGACCGAGATCAACGAGAACCGAACGGAGTACGACCGGGCGGATCGTCGACTCGACTCGATCGACGACGAGATCGAGCGCCGGCGCGACCGGATCGACGACCTCACCGACGATCGGGAGTCACTCACCGAGGAGATCGACGACCTCGAGAGCGAGATCGACGATCTCGAGAGCGACGGCTCCGAGGACATCCTCGAGCAACACCGCGAGGTCAACCAGCTCGAGTTCGAACTCGAGCGCAAGGAACGCGAGCGCGACGAGATCGAAGAGGAGATCGCCGACGTCGAGGACCGGCTCGACGAGCGCGAGGGCCTCGAGAGCCGCCGCGAGCAAGCGACCGAGGAGCTGACCGATCTGCGGACCCGTATCGATCGGATCGAGGAGGACGCCGTCGAGGCGTTCAACGAGCACATGGAGAACCTCCTCGAGACGCTAGGCTACAGCAACCTCGACCGGATCTGGATCGACCGCACCACCCGGGAGGTCCGCGAGGGCCGTCGGAAGGTGTCGCGGTCCTCGTTCGACCTCAAGATCGTCCGTAGCACCGAGGAGGGCGCGGCCTACGAGGACGCGATCGAACACCTGAGCGAGAGCGAACGGGAGGTGACGGGGCTGGTCTTCGCCCTGGCGGGGTATCTCGTCCACGATGTCTATGAGACGGTGCCGTTCATGCTGCTTGACTCCCTCGAGGCGATCGACGCCGAGCGGATCACGGCGCTGGTCGAGTACTTCGAATCGTACGCACCCTACCTCGTCGTCGCCCTGCTCGATGAGGACGCCGAACAGCTCGCACAGAGCCATGACGTTGTCTCCGAGATCTAGCGGCTCGGATCGGTCGGACGTCGTTTTCGGCGAGAAGCGGATCAGCCGCCTCGGATCGTTACCGCTGCGTGAACGCCTGGAAGCCCGTCAGTTCCTCACCGAGGACGAGCGTGTGGATGTCGTGGGTTCCCTCGTAGGTGTAGACCGTCTCCATGTTCGCCATGTGGCGCATCGGCGAGTAGTCGGTCGTGATTCCGTTCCCGCCGAGTATCTCGCGAGCGACCCGCGACTGGTCGCGGGCCGTTCGGACGTTGTTGCGCTTCGCCATCGAGACGTGCTGGGGACGCATCTCTCCCCGCTCCTTGAGGTCGGCGAGCCGGTAGGCCAGCAGCTGGGCCAGGGTGATCTGGGTCGCCATCTCGGCGAGCTTCTCCTGTTGAAGCTGGAACCGACCGATCGGGCCGCCGAACTGCTCGCGCTCGGTGGCGTAGGCGCGGGCCTCCTCGAAGCAGTCCCGCGCGGCCCCGACCGCACCCCAGGCGATGCCGTAGCGGGCCTGCGTGAGACACGACAGCGGTCCCTTCATTCCGGAGACGCCGGGTAGGACGTTCTCCTCGGGAACCCGAACGTCGTTGAGTCCGATCTCGCCCGTGATCGACGCGCGCAGCGAGAGTTTTTCGGTGAGCTTGTTCGTCGAGACGCCGTCCCGATGGGTCTCGACCAGGAACCCGCGAACGGGGTCGTCCTCGCTCGAGCGATCGCGCGCCCAGACGACGGCGACGTCGGCGATCGGCGAGTTCGTGATCCAGGTCTTCGAGCCGTTCAGCACGTAGCCGTCCGCGTCGGCCTCTGCGTACGTCTCCATCGCCGACGGATTCGAGCCGTGTTCGGGTTCTGTGAGCCCGAAACAGCCGATCGCCTCGCCCCGGCCCATCGCCGGGAGCCACTCCTCCTTTTGGGCCTCGCTGCCGTAGGCGTGGATCGGATACATTACGAGCGCGCCCTGGACCGAGGCCATCGAGCGCAGTCCCGAGTCGCCGGCCTCGAGTTCCTGCATCAGTAATCCGTAGGCCGTCTCCGAGACGTTCGGCGAGCCGTACCCCTCGAGGTTCGGCGCGTAGAAGCCGAGCTCTCCCATCTTTGGGATGAGCTCCTCGGGGAAGGTTCCGGCCTCGAAGTGGTCGCCGATGTCGGGTTTGACGTGTTCCTCGACGAACTCCCGGGCCGTGTCCCGGATCATGCGCTCCTCCTGGTCGAGCTCGGCCTCGAGTTGGACGAAATCCAGCATACCGAATACTACGCTAACGACCCAATAGGTATTGTGGTACGCATTCTGTCACACGCCGAGAGCAGGGCTCTCTCCGTTCGGTCCACGGCATCGCTCGAGTGAGGGTGTCGTTTCGGTTCGATGGCTTCGATCCGCTTTGCACGACGATTTATCCGAGTCCTACTCTTCCGATACGAATATTACCTTCGGGCCCGGTACGATACAGGTATTATCAGTATAATTATTTGTAGATAGATGAAACAGTTCGTTTTCGCGAACGGCTTCGAACAATTTGAGGGCCTCGATCGACCGAAGATCGATTCCGAACCTATGGTCCGAGCGCGCTGCGACTCATTTTCACCATCCCTTGCCAGGGAGTAGCTCGCCGGGACCACCTTTCGCGACGATTTCCGAAATACCTGTCTCTTCCGACGTATTCTATCGAATATGGTACGTTCGTTCTAGCCGTCGGTGCTCGGGTCGATCGCTTCGACCGGGTGACTGGCCTCGCGCTCGAGCAGGTCGTCGAGCTGATCTTCGCAGGAGGTACCGCTGGCGAGGACCAGTCGGTCCTCGGCGGTCGGGCTCTCGAACTGGTCGCGCAGTCGGTCGCCGACGTCCATGCTGAGTTCGTAGTACTCGTGCTTGTAGCCGAAGCTGCCAGCCATTCCACAGCACTCGACGTCGCTCTCGAAGACGTCCGCACCGAGCTCCTCGAGAACGGCCGTCGTGTACGCCTCGAGTCCCAGCGTTCGCTGCTGGCAGTGGGCGTGGTAGGCGATCGGTCGGTCGGGGGCCTGAAGCGCCGCAGGGTCGGCGCCGTTCTCGAGGCAGCCGTAGACGTACTCGAGGACCTCGTAGCTCCCGTCCCGAAGTCGCTCGAACGAGCGCTCGGGGAGGAGCTTCTCGTACTCCCGGTGGAACATCGCCAGATCAGAGGGCTCGATGACGACGACGTCTCGGCCCGCGTCGAGGTGTTCGGCCAGCCCCGCGTACACCTCGCTGGCCTGTTCGTCGGCCGTCGCGATCATCCCCTGGGAGAGCGGCGCCCGGCCGCTCTCGCCGACGTCCGGAACGCGGATGTGGACGTCCAGCGCCTCGAGGACCCTGACTGCTGCCTTCCCACGGTCGACGTCGACGTAGTTCGTGTACGTGTCCGGATAGAGGACGACCTCGCGCTCGGCCTCGCTCGCCGCGACTTGTGGCCCTCGTTCGTGGTACCACTCGCGGAGCGTCTCGCGCTCGAACGCCGGCAGCGGGCGCCGGCTGTCGACCCCGGCGGTTCGCTCGAGCAGCGAGCGAACCGGCCCCAGCTCGGCGAGCCGATTCGACAGCGGCGCGGTCGCACTGCCGAGCTTCGCGAGCGTCTCGTAGTTGCCGAAGAGGCGCTTCTGGAGGTCGAGCCCGCTTGGCTCCTCGTCGGGGACGAGTTCGTCGTAGAGGAACTCGAACCTGTCCGGATCGCCCCCGCGGTTGAGCCGATCGCGGACGACGGTGTTGATCCAGGGGATGTCGATCTCGACGGGACAGGCGTTGACACAGCGCGAACAGCCCGTACAGAGGTCGTTGAACTCGGCGACGCTGTCGGCGCCGTGGACGCCGGCCTCCCAGCCCGTCGCGATCCCGCCGGAGTAGGTCTCCCCGCCGAATGCGTGGCCGCCGACCGATTGGAAGTTCGCACAGGAGTTCGCACACGCCGAACACCGGATGCAGTACAGCGTCTCCCGGAGTTGGTCGTCTTCGCGCATCGCCGTGCGGCCGTTGTCGATCAACACGAGGTGAAAGTCGCGGGCGTCGTCCCGGTCGGCGAAGGCGACGTCGGGCTCGTCGATATCGACGGTCGGCGACTCGACCGGCGGCGTCAGGAGGGAGATGTAGGAGGTGATGTCCTGGCCGGTTCCCGACCGTCCGATCAGCTCGACGAACGGCGAGAGATCCTCCACCGACGGTACGATCTTCTCGATGCCCGCGACTGCAACGTGGGTGTCCGGCACGACGGCCGTCTTGCGGGCGTTGCCCTCGCTGGTGACGAGCATGATCGTTCCCGAGTCGGCCGTGATGAAATTCGCACCCGTCATGCCGATGTCGGCCTCCCGAATCTGCTCTCCGAGACGTTCGCGAGCGAACATCGTCAGTTCCTCGGCCGTCTCGAGCGGGTCCTCGAGTTCGAAGCGCTCGTTGAACAGCCGGGCGATCTCCGCCCGCGAGCGGTGGATCGCCGGCGCGACGATGTGGGAGGGTGACTCGTCGGCGACCTGTAACACCCACTCGCCGAGGTCGGTCTCGACGACGTCGACACCGTCGCCCTCGAGCGCCTCGTTGACCTCGAGCTCCTCGCTTGTCATCGACTTCGACTTGACCACGCGGTCGGCCTCCTTCTCGGTGGCGATCTCCCGGATGTAGCGGTTCGCGTCCGCGGCGTCGTCGGCGAGGTAGACCGTTCCGCCGTTTTCCTCGACGGTCTCGGTCATCCGCTCGAGCAGCTCCGGCAGGCGCTCGATCGCGTCCTCCTTGATCGCGCGGGCCTCCGACTTCAGCTCTTCGTAGTCCTCGAGGTCGGCGACGGCCTCGTACCGCCCCCGGTTGAAGCCGGCGGTGTTTGCCTCGACGGCGTCGCCTTCGGTCTCGAGGAGGTGGCGGATCCGGGCCGCCTTCGCCCGTCGGTCGTCGGGCTTACTCATCGGTGCCCTCCTCGAGCAGGACGACGTGGACCGCCTTCGGGCCGTGTGCCCCCTTCACGAGCGACCCCATATCGGCGGTCGCGCTCGGCCCCGTCGCGAGGATCGCGCTGCCGCCCTCCCGGAGCGTCGGCCCGAGGCGATCGATCGCCGTTGGCATGTCGGGGACCAGATCCGCCTCCCGGAGGACGGCGACGTGGAGATCCGGAAAGAGGCTCACCTGCTCGGCGCCGTCCTCGGTCGACGGCAGGACGACGCTGCCGTAGTCGGCGATCCCGAACGAGGCGGCGGTGACGCCCGTCGTCGCCGCCTCGAGCGTTCGCGGTGAGGGATCCTCGTCGATCCACGCCGGCAGCGAGACGCCGTCGAACGGGAGGGGCGTCCCCACGACGGGGTCGTCGACGACTTCCTCGAGCGTCGCCTCGAACGAGGCGGGCTCGGTCCGGCTCACCCCGACCTCGAGGTCGGCGAGCGAGTCCTGGAACCGCCGTCGAAGCGCCCCTGATTCGGTACTCATACCTCGACCCTGCGACCCGATCCACATTACTGTTGTGCAACCCGTTCCCTCGAGTGGTTGTCTCACTCACTGGGTACGGGTCCTCGGTGTCGTCGGGGATCACAGTCGAGTCGACCGCAGGGGCCCGGACGAAACACCGTCCTCTAGCCCAGCAACTATATGTGGGGTCCACTCATGGTCGGATGATGGCCGTTCGACCTCCCCTCGAGCGTGGCGGTGACCGTCCCCCTGCGGTTCTCGGCGGTCGTTCGAGTATCGCGACAGCAACGCTTAGCGCGGACGAACTCCGAACGCCTCCATGACGACGCCACCCTCCGGGTCGGATCCGGCCGACGATCCCAGAGCCGACTACGACTACCGAAGCGACGACGTCGATCGGCCGGCGCTGGTCGAGGACATCGGCGGTCTGATCGACGGCGATGTCCGCGCGGATTCGTACTCCCGGGAGCTGTACGCGACCGACGCGAGCATCTACGAGGTCACGCCCGTTGCGGTCGTCTTCCCCCGGTCGACCGACGACGTCGCCGCGACCGTCGAGTACTGCGCCGAGCGTGAGATCCCGGTGTTGCCCCGCGGCGGCGGGACGAGCCTCGCGGGCCAGACGGTCAACGAGGCTGTCGTCCTGGATTTCACGCTGTCCATGGACGGCGTCGTCGACGTCGACCCCGACGCCCGCCGGGCGACCGCCCAGCCCGGAATCTACCTCGAGACGCTCAACGAGACCCTCGAGCCCCACGGGCTGAAGTTTGCACCCGATCCCGCCTGGGGCGACAAGAGCGCCCTCGGGGGCGCAATCGGGAACAACTCCACGGGTGCTCACTCCCTGCAGTACGGGAAGACAGACGCCTACGTCGAGGAGGTGGAGGTCGTCCTCGCGGACGGCACCCGCACGCGGTTCGGTGAAGTCGCCCTCGAGGAGCTGCCCGAGCTCGCCGACGGTAACGACCTCGAGTCGGCGATCTACGCCGAGATCGCGCGGATCCTCGAGGAACGGGGCGAGCTAATCGAGGAAACGTACCCCGACCTCAAGCGCAACGTCTCCGGATACAACCTGGACTGGTTAGTCGAGGACGCCCGGGGCGCAACTCGGGGCGTCGGCGAGCCCGATTCCGAGGGCGGGACGGTCAACCTCGCAAAGCTGCTCTGTGGCAGCGAGGGAACCCTCGCGATCGTCACCGAGGCGACCGTCTCGCTCGAGTCGATCCCCGCCGAGAAGAGCATGACGCTGCTGGCCTACGACAGCGTCCTCGAGGCGATGGACGACGTGGCGGCGATCGTCGATCACGACGCGGCCGCGGTCGAGGTCATCGACGACGTGCTGATCGACCTTGCGCGAGGGACAGCCGAGTTCGCGTCGGTCACCGAGATGCTTCCGGAGGGAACCGGCGCCGTCCTGATCGTCGAGTTCTACGCCGAGAACGACGCCGACGGGAAGCGACGGGTGGCGAACCTGCTCGCGGACCGCTGTCCGTCGGTCGACCCTGTCGGCGAGGTCGACCCTCCCGAAAAGCGAGTCGTCGCCGACGAGGAAGTCCACGCGTTCGACGCGATCGAGGCCCACGACGCCGAGAGCCGGAGCCAGATCTGGAAGCTGCGAAAGTCCGGCCTCCCGATCCTGCTCTCGCGGACGACCGACGAGAAGCACATCGCCTTCCTCGAGGACACCGCGATCCCGCCGGAGAACCTCCCGGCGTTCGTCGCGGACTTCCAGGAGGTGCTCGAGGACCACGACACCTACGCCAGCTTCTACGCCCACGCCGGACCCGGCGTCCTCCACATCCGCCCGCTGATCGACACCAAGACCGAGGCGGGCCTCGAGGAGATGTCGTCGATCGCCGACGCCGTCACGGATCTCGTCGTCGAGTACGACGGCTCGGTCTCGGGCGAGCACGGCGACGGCCGCGCGCGTACCCAGTGGAACCGCAAGCTGTACGGCGAGGAGCTGTGGGAGACCTTTCAGGAGCTCAAGACGGCGTTCGACCCCGACTGGCTCCTGAATCCCGGGCAGGTCGTCTTCCGCGAGGAGAACCCGACCGACATGACCGAACACCACCGGTTCGGCCCCGACTACACGTTCGAGCCCGGCTTCGACCCCACCCTCGAGTGGGACAACGACAACGGCTTCCAGGGGATGGTCGAGCTCTGTCACGGCTGTGGCGGCTGTCGGGGAGAGCAGTCGACGACCGGGGGCGTGATGTGTCCGACGTTCCGGGCGAGCGAGGAGGAGATCACGAGCACCCGGGGCCGGGCGAACGCGCTTCGGCAGGCGATGAGCGGCGATCTGGAACCCGGCGAGGCCTTCTCCGACGAGTTCGTCGAGGAGGTGATGGACCTCTGTATCGGCTGCAAGGGCTGTGCGATCGACTGTCCCAGCGAGGTCGACATGGCGAAGCTCAAGGCCGAGGTCACCCACGAGTACCACGAGCGAAACGGCTCGTCGCTGCGGGATCGACTGTTCGCCAACGTCTCGACCCTCTCGAAGTGGGGCTCGAAGTTCCCACTTCTATCGAGTGCGGCCCCGAAGCTCCCCGGCGCCCGCAAACTGCTCGAGGCGACGATCGGGATCGACTCGACCCGACCGTTACCGTCGTTCCGCCCGATGACGTTTCGGGATTGGTTTCGAGAGCGAGGCGGCGCAGCCGCCTCGAAAGCGCGAGCGCTGGAAGCGCGAGCAGCGAGGGATCCGACGGATTCCTCGGATCGTGCGAACGGGACGCAGTCCCGTGAGCAGATAGAGCGAGGTGGCTCGCGCGTTCCCGAGCGCGGCGCCGACCGGAAGGCGATCGTCTACCCCGACACCTACACGAACTACAGCCACCCCGAGGCGGGGAAGGCCGCCGTGCGCGTCCTCGAGGCCGCGGGCGTCCCCGTCAAGGTGCCCGACGAGCTCGACGATACGGGTCGGCCGGCGTTCTCGAAGGGCTTCCTCGAGCAGGCCGAGGGGACCGCCCGCGAGAACGTCCGGGCGCTCGCCCCGCTGATCGAGGACGGATGGGACGTGGTTGTGATCGAACCCTCCGACGCGGTGATGTTCCAGTCGGACTACCTCGACCTGCTCTCCGACGAGGGGGCCCGAACCCTGGCGGACTCGAGCTACGGCATCTGCGAGTATATCGATACGTTCCGGCTGGACGAACGGCTCGCGTTCGACGCTCCCGAGGAGTCGCTGACCTACCACGGCCACTGCCACCAGAAGGCGACGGCGAAGGACCACCACGCCGTCGGCGTGCTCCGGCGGGCGGGGTACGCCGTCGACCCCCTCGACTCGGGCTGTTGCGGGATGGCCGGCAGCTTCGGTTACGAGGCCGAACACGGCTCGATGAGCGACGCCATCGCAGCCATACTGTACGACCAGGTCGAGGCGAGCCCCGGCGAACGGGTCGTCGCCCCTGGCGCTTCGTGTCGCACCCAGCTTCAGAACCGCGACGGCGACGTCGAGGACCCCCCGGCGCCGATCGAACTCGTCGACGCCGCGCTCCGGTAGCCCCCGCTCGAGTCGTCTCGCTACAAAAAAGTCACCGTCCGGTGGCGGACTGCGCTACCCGATCGTGGGTTAGCAGTCGTCTTCCGTGCGCTCTGATTCGTCCGTCTCTTTCCCGGAGTCGTCCTCCTTCTTTTCGGATCGCTCCGTCTCTTCTTCGTCGGGGCAGTCGTCATCCTCGGGCTCGGGTTCGTTCTTTTGCTCCTCTGGACAGTCGTCGTCTTCGGGTTCGGGTTCCTTCTTCTCCTTTTCTTCTTCGGGACAGTCGTCTTCCTCTCGTTCAGCTGCTTCTTCGTCCTCGGACTCGGGTTCCGACTCGTCCGATTTCTCCTCAGTTTTCTCCCTCTCGTCTTCCTGTTCTTCGTCCTCGGACTCCGGCTCGTCGGGCTCCTCCTCGACGTCTTCCTCCCCGTCTTCGGGCTCTTCAGTCTCCGGTTCCTCGCCCTCCTCGTCGTCGACGGGATCGCCGGGCTCGGTTTCACCCGTCGACGTGTCGTAGACGGAGACGGCGTCGGATCGACTCGGCGTGTACAGGGCGATCACGTTCGTTCCCTCGTTGTCGATCCGTCCGGCCCCGTAGTCGTAGGTGACGTCGGCGTCGGTGTCGTAGTATCCGGAGGTGACCCGGAGCTCGCCTCCAGCCTCGATCTCGGTTCCGCTCGGCAGCGAGTCGGACTGGTCGTAGTCCGGACTGTTGTACAGCCAGTCGACGATGTAATCTGAGAGGTCGACGGTCGACTCTCCCTCGTTTCGCAGAACGATGAGGTCCTGATCCGGTGTCACCGACTCGATGACGACCGGTACGTCGTGTCCGTCGGCGGCCGCCTGAGAGCCGATCCCTACGAGTCCGGCGACCGCAGCGCCCGTTCCCGCCAGTACTGCTCGACGCGATCTGTTTCGTGTCATACGGCGCGAGATACGTTACCAAGACAGTGTGAAATAATCTATGGTTACAACCGATCGATATATTTTGTGAACCATATGCGTTCAATCCGGATCTTACTCGATAGAAAAATCAAAAAAGGAACTGATAAGCGAACGGAGATGCGCGCCGGCACGCCGACCCGAGCGAGCCGGACCGATCAGCACTCGAGGAGTCGGTTTATGGCGCTGCCTTTCGTAGGAACCGCCATGGTCTCCACCGTACTCGTCCCGATCGACGATTCGGAGCGCTCGAGCAAAGCCCTCGAGTACGCCTTCGAAGTTCACCCCGACGCGACGATCACGGCGTTATACGTCGTCGATCCGCGGAAGTTCTACGCAGGGACCGGGATCGAGGGTAGTATCGCAACCGACTACGAGCGGATCAAGGAGAACTACGAACAGCAGGCCCGGTCGCTTCTCGAGGAAGCCAGCGAGACGGCCGCCGAGCGCGGTGTCGAGCTCGAGACGGAGTGGGTCACCGGCGCGGTCGCCCGATCGATCGTCGACTACGCGACCGACCACGACGTCGACGGAATCGTCATGGGAAGCCACGGTCGCTCGGGCGCGAGTCGCATCCTGCTGGGCAGCGTCGCCGAGGCCGTCACTCGGCGCTCGCCGGTTCCGGTCACGATCGTCCGCTGAGACGGCTCTCGGAGCTGGCCCTCGGTACAGGCACGGATCGCGAAGACGCCTCGAGAGCGAGCTCCGTCCCGAACCCCATCGCGACGCCCGATGTCGGAGACGGCCCCGAAAAAGCGCCGGAAACGGGAATCTTTTGCGCCCGCTTCGCCAACGACGGCCTATGACTCAGCCATCCGGCACGTTCGGCGAGTGGCCGCTCAAGCGGCTGCTGACGGAGGTCGTCGGCTCCGGTCCCAAATCGGCCGACGACATGACCCGCGAGCAGGCCCGCGAGGCGTTCCAGCGAACTCTGGCCGGCGAGCCCGAGAAGACGACACTCGGCGCGTTCTGGCTGGCGAATCGCTGGAAGCGAAACACCCCCGAGGAGCTGGCGGCGTACACCGATGTCATGCGCGAGGAGTCGGTGATCACGGCCGAACCCGAGTGCAATCCGGTCGACTGCGGTGCGAACTACGACGGCAAACACACCTCCGCACTGCTCGGCGTCGGCGCCGGCGTCGTCGCCGCCGCCGCCGGAACCCCGGTCGTCGTCCACTCCGGCGACGGCGTTCCGACCCAGAAAGAGACCGCCTACAAACACGTGCTGGACGAGCTCGACGTTCGGACCGAACTCGAGCCCTCGGAGAGCGCTGACATGGTCGACGAGACCGGCTTCGGCTTCTACTACCAGCCTGCGTTCAATCCGGGAATCGACGACCTCTTCGAGCGACGCGACGAGATGGGCGTCCGGACGTTCGTCAACACGATCGAGACGGTCGCCAACCCCGCCGAGGCCGACGTCCACCTCGGCTCCTTCTACCACCTCGCGTTCGCGAAGAAGCTGACCGACCTCATCGAGGGAAGCGAACGGCTCGACTACTCGCGAGCGATCTTCTTCCAGGGAATGGAGGGGTACGACGACATCCGACCCGGCTACACGAAGGTCGCCGAGTGGGGCGAAAGCGAGGAGCTGGAGGACTACGAGATCGAGACCGCCGAGTACGGCATGGGGATGGAGAGCGAGGACCTCGCAGTCGACGACGTCGCCGCCGACTCGGCGACGATCACCGAAGCGGTGCTCGCTGGCGAGCGCGAGGACCACTTCGCGGACGCTATCGCGCTCAACGGCGCGTTCCGGATGTACGCCCGCCAGGACGTCGATTCGCTCGAGGTGGGTCTCGAGCGGGCTCGTAACGTGATTGCCGACGGCAGCGCCCGGGCGGTGCTCGAGGAGTTGCGCGAGTTCTGAGCCGAGAGATTCCCGTTCGGACTTCCACGAGGAGCCGTCTCGGCTGAGTCCGCTGGCGGTCGGAACGTGACGATCGGGGCCCTCGTCGGGGATCGTTCCATCCACTCCGGCGACCTGACAGCCAAATATATCAACTATCGTGTGACAGTTAGCGTATGGCTCCGAACGATCTGCCGCCGTCGCTCGAGAACTCGACGCCGCCCCCGGTCGACGAACAGGATCCCGGTCGCGGCACGAGTACCGCGCTCAACGCCGTCCTCGGTGGCGTCGTCGGGATCGTCCTCTCGTTCGTTCCACTGTCGCCGGTGCTCGGGGGCGCCGTCGCGGGCTACCTCGAGGGCGGTGACACCGACGACGGACTGAGGGTCGGCGCGCTCGCCGGACTGGTCGTGCTGCTCCCGCTGAGCGTCATCGGGTTCTTCCTGCTTTTTCTCCTCGGGTTCGGTGCAAACTCGGCGGTACTGGGCCTGCTGGGACTGGTCGCGCTCTTCTTCGTGACGATATACACCGTCGGTCTGAGTGCCCTCGGCGGTGTTATCGGCGTCTACGTCGAGAGCGAGTTCTAACGGTCGGCTCGAGATAGCTTACCAGTGTTTCGTATTTGGGCCGTTACTCCGAACGAAGTTCGATAATCGGTAGAAACCACGAACGAATTTATATAGTAGCCGTCCGAGCATCGTGGTATGCGACTCGAGAACGAGACGGCCCTCATCACGGGTGCAGCGTCGGGAATCGGACGCGCGACGGCCGAACGCTTCGCCGAGGAGGGAGCCAGAGTGATCGTCACCGACATCGACAGCGACGGCGGGGAGGCGGTCGCCGACGAGCTCGCCGACGGGGGCGCCGACGCGGAGTTTCACGATCTGGACGTCACCGACAGCGAGGAGTTCCACGCGGTCGTCGACGCCGTCGCCGAAGAGTACGGGCTCGACGTTATCGTCAACAACGCCGGGACGGGCCATCCCTCTTCGCGGCTCGAGGAGACCGACGACTCGATCCGGGACTTCGTCATCGACGTCAACGTCAAGGGCGTCTGGAACGGCTGTCACGCCGCCCTGCCCCACATGAAAGAACAGGGTTACGGATCGATCGTCAACGTCGGCTCGCTAGCGAGTATCCTCGGGCTGCCCAAGCAGGCGGCCTACTCGTTGAGCAAGGGCGCCGTGTTGAACCTGACACGGGCAATCGCCGCAGAGGCGGGCCCCTACGGTGTGCGGGCCAACACGGTCTGTCCAGGCTTTACCGATACGACCCTCCTCGAGCAGTACCTGGCGATGCAGGACGACCCCGGGGCGGCTCGTGAGGAGATGGCCGCGGAGTACCCGCTCAAACGGCTCGGCGAGGCTGAGGAGGTCGCTGACGCGATCCTGTTTCTCGCGAGCGACGAGGCCTCGTTCGTCAGCGGTCACGGACTCGTTGTCGACGGCGGCTTCTCGACCTGCTGATCGAATCTTACGGCCACGTATTGACCGCGACGAGCACGCACTGGACCAGCACCAGCGTTCCCAGCGTCAAGAGGACGCATGCATCGTAGATCGCCCGAACCGCGTCGAACTCGTTCGCTCGCTCGAGGCTCGCCCGGAGCCACCGTCCGCCGAGGTAGAGGGCCGCGACGGCCAGCGGGAACGCGATCAGAACGAGTACCGCGGGAGCAAACTCGGGTCCGTAGTACGTTCCGTACGTCCAGCGGATACGCAGCCGTTCGGGGCCGATGACGTGGCCAACGACGCTGACGGCGATACTGAGCAGGACAACCGACGCCCCGCCCGCGTTCAGCGGATCGATACGGTTCGGAACGCGACCGAGTGGTGACGAGATCGTCGTCATTTCGAGCGATAGTTCGCGTTGCTGGCACTTGTATCGATCCAGCAACGCAGTACAGTTTGGACCGTGATAGGTTCGTTCGACGAACGGACACCGGGTCCGAAATGCTTGTGATGTGGTAGCTCCTATCTCGGAGCATGGCTGATGCGGACGAGTCCGCCCCGCAGCGCGGGTTCGACCTGTTCAGCGACGAGACGCGCGTCGAGATCCTGCGGGCGCTCGCCGAACGTCTCCGGGAGAATCCCGAGGATCCGACGGTCGGCTTCGCCGACCTCCGACGGCGGGTCGGCGTTCGTGACTCCGGGAACTTCAACTACCACCTGCAGAAGCTGGAGGGCCGGTTCGTCAGGGGGACGACGGACGGATACCGGATCGCTCCCGCGGGGCTGCTCGTCGTGACCGCGCTGATCACTGGGGTCTACGGAGAGGGAACCCAGCTCGGTCCGGTCGAACTCGATGACACCTGCCCGGGCTGTGCGAAACCGTTCACAGCGACCTACGAGGACGGCCTCCTCGTTGTCACCTGTCCGAACGACCACGTGTTTCGGAACGCGTTACCGCCCGGTGCGGTCGAGGATCGAACCCTGTCGGAGCTCGTCGATCTGCTGGCGCTCAAGTCCAGGCGAGACCTCGCGTTCGCAATCGAACGGGTCTGTCCGTACTGCTACGCCCGGCTCGAGTGGTCGGCGACGGTCGATCCGGACGCCGAGCTTCCGTCGATCGATACGCAGTGTTCGCGCTGTGGGGTTCGCGTCGAAATCCCCGTCATCGTGAGCCTGCTTCGCCACCCGACCGTCGCATCGTTCTACTACGAGCACGGGATTGACGTCCGGAAGCGGCCCCTGTGGACGCCCGAGTTCTTCACCGCCGTCGACGTTTCGACTGTGGCCGACTCCGATCGGCTCCGCGTCGAGATCGACCTCGAGGGGGACGAACTCGAAGCGATCCTCGACGAGTCGTTGTCCGTCCTCGACATCACGCAGCCGTGATCACTCCTCGCGGATCAACGCGACGCTGGCGAGTTTCTCTCCGGCTGCGACGGTCGCCTCCTGGGTAAGCGTGTACAACAGCCCCTCGCGACCGACGGTGGCCTCCTCGAGCGCCTCGTAGGTCGTCGGCTCGTACACCGTTCCGAGCACGTCACCCTCCGAGACGGGCTGGCCGATTTCGAGGGCCGGGTCCGGTCGGAACAGCCCCGAGTGGTCGGTAACGACCTGGCCGAGGTGGTTTCTGGCGAGGGTCTGCTCTCGAGCGGGAACCTCACCGGGCAACAGCCCGAGTTGGCGACAAACGTCGAGCAGCCCGCCGACGCCGATCTCGACGGCGTCCTCGAGGATCTGCTTGTTGTGGGCCAGTTCGGGCGTGATCGAGGGGATCCCCTCGTTGGCGGCCGCGACCCGCAGTTTGCCGGCGAACCCGCGGCGGTGCCACTCCTCGCTCGCGTCGTCGTCGGCCTCCTCCGAGAGCAGGAGGTCGGTGCCGAACGCCTCGGCCAGCGCCCGCGACTCCTCGTCGCCCTCGAGGAAGACGACGTGAGGGAGCATGTCGGGACTCCCGGTGTGGAGGTCGACGACGGCGTCGGCGTCGCCGACGTACTCCCAGAGGCGGGCGGCCATGCGCTCGTGGAGGCTCCCCCCGGCGTTACCGGGCCACACCCGGTTCATGTTCGGGTTGACGCTGTCGATGATCTCCGGGGTCGTGTAGGAGACCCGGTCGAAGGTCAGCGGGTTCGCGACCGGGACGGCGACGATCCGTCCCGCCAGCGACTCGAGCGGGAGTCGGTCGTGGAATCGACGCAGCACCTCGGTGCCGTTGATCTCGCGGCCGTGCTGGGCGGCCTGGACGTAGAGCGTCGGCCCGTCGTCGGCGCCGTCGTAGCTGTGTACCGTCGTCGTGATTTCGACGCCCGACGGCAATCGTGCGAGCGTCACCTCCTCGGCCGTGTGGGTTCCGGCTGCCATAGGCGATCGTTTCACGTCCGGCGGTATGTACCTGCGGCAGGCGTTCACACCGTTCCGAGACCACTACCGTTTTCACCCGCCCGGCCGTCGGCCGACGTATGGGAAACGTTACTGCAACCCTGCACACCAGCAAGGGCGACATCGACGTCGAACTCTACGACGAGCGCGCGCCGCGAACCGTCGACAACTTCGTCGGACTCGCGACTGGCGGTCAGGAGTGGACCGACCCCGAGACGGGCGAGGAAGTCGAGGGCGAGCCGCTGTACGACGACGTGGTCTTCCACCGAATCATCGAGGACTTCATGATCCAGGGCGGCGACCCGACCGGAACCGGTCGTGGCGGCCCCGGCTACCAGTTCGACGACGAGTTCCACGAGGAACTGCGCCACGACGATGCCGGAGTCCTCTCGATGGCCAACTCCGGACCCGACACCAACGGCTCGCAGTTCTTCATCACGCTGGGCGCCCAGCCCCACCTCGACGACCGCCACGCCGTCTTCGGAAAAGTGACCGACGGGATGGACGTCGTCGAAGAGATCGGTAACGTCGAGACCGACGCCAACGACCGCCCGCGCGAGGATATCCTCCTCGAGTCGGTCTCGGTCGACTACGAGTAGCGACTCGCGTTCGTCGGTCGTCACTCCGCGTTTTGCCGCTTCTTCCGTTTCGAGCGTCGCCTTCCGCTCGGTTTGGTGCGGTATTCGAGCGAGTTACTTCACCCGCCGTGTCAGATTGGATCAGGAACGGAACGTGTATGAGAACTACTTTCACGGATGATTTTCAATTATCGATCGATGTCTTCCGACAAGTCAGACTGCGGACGGCGCACGGCCGTCCGATCGAAGCGGGGCGAACCGGCGAGCGAGCGGAGCCAGGTGTACGCCGTCGAGGACGACGGCGAACTCCGGCCCAAGGAACCCTCGGAGGTAGCCGAGGAGTGTGGCTGCGGACGAACCCACACGCGCCGGACGTTCATGGGAGCGACCGCGGCCGCCACCGGCGCGCTGACGCTCGGCTCGCAGGTCTCCGGCGTCGCGGCCGAGGAGCCCGAGGGCGACACCGTCACGATCGTCCACGATCTGCACACCCACAGCGAGATCGGCGAACCCGGCGAGCCGAACATCGCGCGGTACTGGAACGTGGTCCAAGAGCAACTCGCGGACCGGGACGACGCCGTCTTCCTCGCGAACGGGGACGAACTCGGCTCCTCGACGATCTCGTTTTTCACCGAGGGTGAGCACAAGATCGACTTCATGAACGACATGGACCTCACCGCTGCCGGGGTCGGCAACCACGACTTCGACTACGGCGTCGAGGTCGCCGAGCAACGGTTCGCCGACAGCGAGTTCCCGTGGCTGAACTCGGCGCTGTACACGCCCGAGGGCGACCTGTTCCCCGAGACGGAGGAGTACACGACTCTCGAGATCGGCGACCTCACGGTCGGCCTCTTCAACGTCGTCCTGCGGGGCTTTCACGGGATCACGGATTACCCGGACGACTACGAGCAACGCGACCCCGTCGAGACGGCCCGGGAGATGACCCAGCTGCTCCGGGAGGAGGAGGACGCCGACGTCGTCGTCTGTTCGTCGCATACCCCCCACGAGACCCACTTCGAGCTTGCCGAGGAGGTCGACGGGCTGGACGCCATCTTCGGCTCGCACTCTCACTACACGATGGACACCGCGGAGGAATACGAAGGAACCATCATCAGCGAGGTCGGCTACGCCTACTTCCACCTGGGCGTGATGACGCTCGATTCCGAGGGGAACCTCGTCAGCTGGGAGCGCCTCGACCTGGATGAGGACACCGAACCCGATCCGGAGTTCAAGGAGCGCATCGAGGCCCAGTACGACGAGCTCGACGAGGAGCTCTCGGAGGTGATCGGCGAGACGGCCGTCGAACTCGACACCTCGGGCTCGATCACCTACGGCCGCGAGGCCCTGATCGGCAACCTCATCACGGACACGATGCTCGACCTGCATCCCGACGCGCAGGTCGCCTTCCAGAACGGGGGCGGGATCCGGACCAATACGACGTACGGTCCGGGCGAACTCACCGCCGGCGACGTCCTGGGCATCCTCCCGTTCGGCAACGAGGCCGTCGTCTTCGAGGCGACCGGCGAGGAGATCCTGCAGGTGCTCGAGAACCGCATCGACACGCTCCCGGACAACGCGTTTGGTGCCCAGCAGGGTCAGCAGGTCGGCGGCCTCCAGTACGAGTGGAGCGGCCACGAGGGGCCGGAGGTCGGTGACGTCTACATCGAGGGCGAACCCCTCGAGCCCGACGAGACGTACGTCGTCTCAACGACCGACTACCTCAAGAACACCGCGGAGGCCTACGACCCGTTCAGCGACGCGGAGTTACTCTGGGAGGGCGGGAGCGTCCTCGGTCCCGCCGTGATGGAGTACGTCGAGGAGCACAGCCCCGTCGAACCCGAACTCGAGAACCGCATCCTGCGGGTCGACGAGGACGTCGGAAGCCACCGGGGCGTCCGTCGGGAGGACGGTCGAACGCTGCTCTGTTTCGACGCCCCCGAGGGGGCGGCCGAGATCAGCGACGTCGAAACGTTCTTCGGCGTAACGGCCGACCTCGACGAGGACGTCCCGGACCCCGTCTCCGTCGAGGTCGAGGACGGCCTCCTCTGGATCGGGTACGACACCGGCGACCTCCAGCAGTTCCTCGCCACCACCGAGGCCGAGGCGCTGCGGGTCTTCGGCGAGTTCGAACCCGACGAGGAGCACTACGGCTACACCGACACCGACGGCGAACTCCTCGAGCTTCCCGTCGCGGCCGCCTACGACGGCTTCAAACTCAAGGCGACGATCGACGCCACGTCGCCGTCGCTCGGGTCGGACTGACGGTCGACCCGGCTCGGCCGAACGATGCAACGGCTACGCTTAGAAGGACGGCCCCCCTGGCTGTCGTATGAACTGGACGGCTGCGGACGTTCCCGACCAGAGCGGCCGAACGATCGTCGTTACGGGAGCCAACAGCGGGATCGGCCTCGAGACGACCCGGGAACTCGCGCGCAACGGCGCGACGGTGATCATGGCCTGTCGAAGCATCGATCGGGGCGAGCAGGCGGCACGCGACGTCCGCCGGGACGCGCCCGACGCCGACCTCCGCGTCGAGGAGTGTGACCTGGGTGATCTCGAGTCGGTTCATCGTTTCGCCGATCGGCTTGACGACGTCGAGATCGACGTCCTGATCAACAATGCCGGCGTCATGGCGATCCCTCGCTCCGAGACCGCAGACGGGTTCGAGACCCAGTTCGGCGTCAACCATCTCGGCCACTTCGCGCTGACCGGACTCGTCCTCGAGAACCTGGCGACCGACGGCGACGAGCCCGCGCGGGTGGTCACCGTCTCGAGCGCCGTTCACGAGCGGGGCCGGATCCGCTTCGAGGATCTCCACGGCGAGCGATCCTACGACGAGTGGGAGGCCTACGCCCAGTCGAAGCTGGCGAACGTGCTGTTCGCGTACGAACTCGAGCGTCGATTTCTCACTGCCGGACTGAACGCCGACAGTATGGCGGTCCATCCGGGCTACGCGAACACGAACCTGCAGTACCGAGGCCCCGAACAGCGGGGCAGTCGACTCCGGATGGCGGCGATGAAACTCATGAACGCGGTGGTCGCCCAGCCGTCCGCGACGGGCGCGCTACCGACGCTGTACGCCGCGACCGCGCCCGAGGCCGAGGGCGGCGCCTACTACGGACCCAGCGGGCTCGCGAGCGTACGCGGGACACCTGAACGCCAGGCCTCCTCCGACCGATCGTACGACGAGGAGACGGCTCGCTGGCTGTGGGCGGTCTCGAGCGATCTGACCGGCGTTACGTACGACCTCCCGAGGCCGAAAGCCAGCGTGCCGGCGAGGAACTGAGCGGTCGCTCCTCGAGTCGACCGTAACGCGAAAGACAATTCGCCCGAACGAGTACCCCATGAGCGACGACGAGGAAATCAAGCGCGCGAGCGACGTCGGCTCGGCGGACGCGCCGCCGGTCTCGGAGAAGCCGTACAAGATCATCTTCGAGGCGAACAAGTGCTTCGGCGCGGGCAAGTGTGCCGAGGTCAGCGACAACTGGGAGCTGTCGATCACGTCGGGGATCGCCAGGCCCGAGACCTACTTCTTCGACGAGGACGATCTCGAGCACAACGTCCGGGCGGCGGAGGTCTGCCCGGCCAAGAAAGACGACGGCTGTATCCACGTGATCGACCGCCGCACGGACGAGGAGATCGCTCCGGACCCCCACGGTGACGGCACGCTGAGCGTCGACTGGTAGCATCGGCGCGACCCCGACGACCCCGGTGTCCGCGGCGTCCGCTCGGTCAGTCCCTCTCGTCCTCCCGGAACGTCCACTCGGTCTCGAGGGCCGACGGCTCCGCGAGAGTCTGATAGACGACGCAGTACCGCTCGGTGTACTTTTGCAGCGCGGCCTTCGTATCGTCGTCAACGTCGCCGTCGACGGTCACCTCGAGACGGATATCCTGAAAGCCAACGGGCGCGTCCTCGTCGACGCCCATCGTTCCGCGGAGGTCGAGGTCGCCGCTGGCCTCGACGCCGACGTCGACCTCGAGGCCGAAGTTCTCCGCGACAGCCTGAGCGGTGAGCTGCGAGCACGCCGCCAGCGCACCCAGCAACAGGTCGCCCGAGCAGGCCCCGGTTCCGGGACCGCCGGCGCCCTCGTGGAGTTCTGCCTCGTAGATCGCCCGGCCGATGTCTACGTTACAGCTCCGGCTGTCGTCTTGCTCCTCGCCGGTTGCGGTCAGCGTGATCTGTGCCGACTCCGGATTCTCCTCGTACTCGGCCTTCAGCGGTTCCTGCTCCTCCTGCAAGTTACTCTCACTCATACACCCTCGATAATCGGTCGCTCCTCAAATAACTACGCTCCGGACGTCGGTCGACCGACGCGGAGGGTCCGGGTGAACACCGAAACACACATTCCAGCACAGCGACTACCCTCGAGCGCGCTTCTGTGCGAGGGTAGCCAAGCAGGCCAACGGCGGTGGGCTTAAGACCCGCTCCCGTAGGGGTCCGAGGGTTCAAATCCCTTCCCTCGCATGCTATCGCGAACACCCGTGAGCGATAGCTGCGAAACGAGGGGATTTGAACGAGAGAAACGCGAGCGAGAGCGAGCGTTTCGCGTGGTTCAAATCCCTTCCCTCGCAGTTTAGAAAAACCGACGAGTACCGCCTCGAGCGGACCGGCTACTCCGGCGTCGCCGAACGAGACACGCGAGACGCTGGAGCGTCGTTTCCCGGGATCTCGGCTCGAGATCGTCCGGCGACACTGTTCTCCCGAATCTCGATCGGCCGCTACGACTCGTCGACCGCCGGCAGCGTCAGCGAGACCGTCGTCCCCTCGCCGGGTTCGGAGTCGATCCAGATCTCGCCGTCGTGGCGCTCGACGATCCGCTGACAGAGCGCCAGACCGATCCCCATTCCCTCGTGCTCGCCGCGGCTGTGAAGCCGCTGGAAGACCTCGAACACGCGGTCCTGGTCGTCGGGGTCGATGCCGATCCCCTCGTCGCGGACCGCGATCTTCCACTTCCCGTCCAGCCGCTCGGCGTCGACGCGGATCGTCGGCGGCTCGTCGCCGCTGTACTCGATCGCGTTACGCAGCAGGTTCTGAAACACCTGGCGGAGCTGGTCCGCATCGCCGTTCACTCGGGGCAGCGTGTCGACCGTCAGTTCAGCACCGCTCTCCTCGAGCCGGAACTGAACGTCATCCAGGACGTCGTCGAGGACGCGCTCGAGGTCCGTCGGCTCGAGGGGATTCCCACCCGTTTCGACGCGGGAGTACGCGAGCAGGCCGTCGATCATGCTTCGCATCCGCTCCGCGCCGTCGATCGCGAACTGCAGGAACTCCTCGCCATCGTCGTCGAACAGGTCGCCGTAGCGGCTCTCGATCAGCTGCAGATAGCTCGAGACCATCCGTAGGGGCTCTTGCAGGTCGTGGGAGGCCGCGTAGGCGAACTGCTCGAGGCGTTCGTTCGAGGTCTCGAGTTGCTCGATCGTCTCCTCGAGCTTCCGCTGGTACTCGCGGCGCTCGGTGATATCCGTGACCGTAACGACCGCACGACGCACGTTGCCGCGTTCGTCTCTGACCGGCATCCCGTGTTCCATAACGATCCGCCGTTCTCCGTCGAACGTCCGAATCTCATAGACGTTCGGTTCGGTCACTTCCTCCCCGCGGAGCACCTGGGACATCGTCCGCTCTTCGAGTTCGACCGGCTCGCCGGAGTCCGCCCAGACGGCGGTGTACTTCTCGTACTCGGCGACGGAGTCGGCGTCGAAGACGTCGCCACCCCAGATCTCCTTGGCCGTGGCGTTCGCCCTGACCAGCGATCCGTCCTCGTCCGCGACCACGGCGCCGACGGGCAACACCCGGAACAGGGTCTCGAGCTGTTTGCGTTGCTTCTCGGCCTCGAGTTCGGCCCGCTTGCGCTCGGTGATGTCGGTGAGCGCACCGGGGAACGTCTCGGCGTTCCCGTCCTCGTCGCACTCGACGTGGCCGCGGGCGAAGACCCAGCGGATCTCGCCGTCGGCGTTTCGGACGCGATACTCCGCTTCGTACTCGTCACAGCTCTCGAGGGCGTCATCGATCCGCGCGGCGACGCGCTCGCGGTCGTCCTCGTGGATCGACGACAGCAGCCGTTCGAGGGGGACCCCCTCCCGTGCCCGCTCCGGATCGAGTCCGAACGTCCGGGCGAAGGAGGCGCCGGCGACGAACGTGTCCTCGGCGACGTCCCACTCCCAGGTTCCGACCGCACCGGCCTCGGTCGCGGCCTCGAGCTGTTCCTTGGCGTCCTCCAGGTACTGCTCGCGCTCCCTGCGTTCGGTGACGTCCCGGAAGTAGACCGAGATGCCGGTTTCGGAGGGGTAGAGGTTCGCCTCGACCCAGAACCCGAGCGTGTCGTAGTAGAGTTCGTAGCTGGTCGCCTCCTGGGTTTCCCGCGCGGTGTGGAACGCGTCCCAGACCTCGTCGATCTCGGCGGCGGACGGAAAGACGTCCCAGAGGCGTTCGCCGAGCAGCTCGTCCTCGGGGTGCTGCAGGAGTTCCTCGGCGCGGTCGTTGACGTGTGTGAATCGGAACTCGTCGTCGACCGCGTAGAACGCATCGGAGATCCTGCCGAAAACCTCCTCGAGTTCGCTCTGGAGTCGTTGCTCGCGCTGTCGGCGCTCGGTGATATCCCGCGTTACCTTCAGGTAACCCCGGTGAGTGCCGTCGCTGTCCCGAATCGGCGTGGTGGTGACGTTCGCCCAGAACTGCGAGCCGTCCGCGCGGACGCGCCACCCCTCGTCCTCGATCGAGCCGCGTTCGGTCGCCCGCTCGAGGTTCCGCTCCGGAACGCCCGCCTCGCGGTCCTCGGGCGTGTAGAAAACCGAGAACGGTTCGCCGAGGATCTCCTCGCGGTCGTATCCCTTGATTCGCTCGGCGCCCGTGTTCCAGCTGATGACGCGACCGTCCGGGTCCAGCCGGAAGATCGCGTACTCCTCGATCGCGTCGACCAGGGAGTGAAACTCCTCCCTGCTCTCCCAGAGGGCGCTCTCCGAGCGCTTCCTGTCGGTGATGTCGTAGTAGAACTCGATCCGCCCGCCGGCGTACCGGCCCGACTCGATCGGTTTGCTGTAGTGTTCGAGCCACCGGCCGTCGCGGCCGTCGCCCGGCGTAACCTGGCACTCGAAACGCTCGATGTAGCTGTTGTCGTCGTAGGTGGCCAGCACGGTTTCGGCGAACCGTTCCGGATCCTCGAGTTCGTGTTTTACCGTTTCCTCCACTAGCACCCGTTTGTCGCGGCCGACGATCGCGTCCCGATCCAGTCCGAAGTACCGTTCGACGGTCTCGTCGGCCCACGCGACCTCGAACGCGTCGTCGAGGACGAACACGCCGATGTCGGCCTCGTCGAGGATGTCGGTGACCGACCCCGGCGGCGCGTCCGGGGACTCGAACGTGTCCAGTCGTCGTTTCGGCTCGGTACGGTCCCGCACCACGCCGATCGTGGCCCGAAGCTCGCCGTCATCCGCGAGCGGATTGACCCGGAGTCCGCACGGTACGACCTCGCCGATGGCGGTCCGAACACCCAGTTCGAACGTTTCGTTCCCCTTGCTCGTTCCCTCGAGACGGGCCGACACCGCGCTCTCGATGGCTGAAACGTCGTCGTCGTCCAGAATCAGCGAGACGTGTTCGCCCAGGAGCTCCGCCCGCCTGTAGCCCGTCATCTCGACCATGACGTCGTTGACCGCGACGAAGTTCCCCTCCGAATCGAGCTGATAGACGCCGTCGTCGATCGCACCGACGAGCGTCCGATACCGCTGGAGTGCCGCGTCGTCGTCGACGCTCCCCCAGAGCCGTCCGTCCCCCTCATCAGGACCCGCTCCCGTGCTCATGTCCGGGTAATGGCTATTGAAACGGATAAGGTTCCTGTCGGCTCCTGATAGCAATCCGCAACCGGCGGGGCGTCGATCGATTCGCGAGTCGAGGATCGGGTCGCGATCCCCTCGCGGGTGTCGGGGTTCTCGACCGCGATCGACTGCCGGTCGCCGGGATCGATCTACTCGTCGCCCAGATACCGCGTGTTCGGGCTTGCGTCGGGACCCGGCGGAAGATCCGTCGCGAGCAGGGGCCCACTCCGGCACTGGAACGAAGCCGCCGATCGCATCTGCAACGTCGCTCACGGGTCACAGTCAGTGACGGCGATCGTCGCTCGAGGCGGACTCGTCGAGATACCTCGGGGGTACCCGATCCGCCGTGTACGTCTCGCGGCCGCGTTTCGTGATCCGGTGATCGTCCGCGAGCATTCCGGCCGCGTCGACGGCGAGGACGACGGGGTCGGTCGCGTGTCGGCTGCCGACGTGGCGGGCGGCTCCGGGACTCTCCGAGAGGTGAACGTGCTGGCGGGAAATCGGCCGCAGCCCCGACTCGCGGATCGACTCGAGGTTCGCGGGTGCGGTGCCGTGGTAGAGCTCGTCGGGTACCGGCGCGTCGGTCGGCTCGAGGTCGACGTCGACGGAGTGGCCGTAGGCCGCGCGGACGCGGTCGCCGGGGTCGCTCCCCTCGTCCGCCCCTTCCGGACCGGTGCGTTCGAACCGTCCCTTCGGATCGGTCGCGATCACGGCCGCGACGTGCTCGTGGCCGGCCCAGCCGTACTTCCGCTCGACCGCGGCGACGAGCTCGTCGTAGCTCGTCCATCCACGACCGTCGAGCTCGAGGCTGGCGTCCTCGGGGAAGTGCCGCAGGGCGCCGCTCGTGTACTTCGAGATGCGGCGCCGTCGCGCTCCGGTGAGAAGCTCCGTCCCGCGGGCGCCACAGCGCGGACACGTGCCGTCGTCGGTCGCGAACGGGCCGTGCTCCGCACAGGTTCGAACTGGTTCCGTCACGAGAGAGCGGTGGGCGCTCGAGGACAAAAAGGTCGTGTGCGGAGCTTCGCGCTCTACGCGGCCTCCTCACCGGTTCGGAAGGATAGATCCAGCGCGGGCGCCGAGTGGGTCAGCGATCCCATCGAGATGACGTCGACGCCCGTCGCGGCGTAGTCGGCGACCGTCTCGAACCTGATGCCGCCGCTTGCCTCCACCAGCGCGTCGGTCTCGGCGAGCAGCTCGACCCCCCTCCGGGTCCCCGCGGGCGTCATGTTGTCGAGCAGGACGACGTCCGCACCGGCCTCCACGGCTCGGGGCGCGTCCTCCGGCGACTCGACCTCGACCTCGATCTTCGTCGCGAACGACGCCCGCTCCCGGAACCGCGAGACGGCGTCCTCGAGACCCAGCTCGGCGACGTGGTTGTCCTTGACCATCACCATATGGGAGGAGTCGAGACGATGGGTGTCGCCCCCGCCAGCGACGACGGCCCGCTTCTCGAGACCCCGCAGTCCGGGGGTCGTCTTCCGAGTCGCGGCGATCCGGACGTCGTCCGACTCGGTTCGCGCCTCGTCGACCGCCCTGCGGGTTCGGGTCGCGATGCCCGAGGCGTGTCCGACCAGGTTCACGGCAACGCGCTCTCCCCGGAGGACCTCGCGCGTGGCCCCCGCGACGCGGAGGACCTCGTCGCCGGGCTCGATCCGCGAGCCGGGCTCGCACGCCTCGAAAACGTCGACGCCCAGATAGTCGAAGACCGCGCGGGCGGCCTCGAGTCCAGCCGCAACGCCGCCCTCCTTCGCGACGAGCCGGCCCGTCGTCTCGCCCGGGACCCGGTTGGTGACGTCGTGGTGACCGATGTCCTCCCGGAGCCAGCGCTCGACCTGGGCGTCGGTGATCATCGGGGTACCTCCGGCTCGGCGGTCGGCGCGTCCTCGCGAACGAGGTGGTGACAGCCCCGCGATTCGGGGTTCTCGCCCGCGGCCCGCGCGATCAACAGGGCGGTGACGCAGGCGTTCCGGAGCTCGTAGAGTTCGCGTGAGGTCCTGGTTCGGGTGTAAGCGTCGACCTCGCCCTTGAGCCGCCGGAGGACGGCGCTCGCGCGGGCGATTCCGTCGGGGTCGCGCTCGAGGCCCAGCGAGTCGTTCATCGTCCGCTGCAGTCGGGTGAACTTCTCGGCCGAGAAGCGCTCGGGAAGGGCGGGATCGCTGTCGCGGAGTTCGGTCGCGTCGACGACCCGGGGTTTCGCTTTGCGGCCGGCCGCAGCCTCGCCCGCCCGCAATCCCCAGACCAACCCCTCAAGTAGGCTCGTGCTCGCCAGCCGGTTCGCCCCGTGGACGCCGGTGCGGGCGCACTCGCCGACGGCGTACAGTCCCTCGAGGCTCGTCCGCCCGCGATCGTCGACGTCGATCCCGCCGCACAGGAAGTGTTCACAGGGCGCAACTGGTATTTCGGCGCCCTCAAGCCCGTGCTCACGGCAGCTCTCGGCGATCGTCGGGAACTCGGCGTCGAACGCGATCGGGGAGACGTCGAGGACGACTTCGCCCGTTTCCTCTCGCTCGGTCGCGACGGCGCGGGCGACGACGTCCCGTGGCGCGAGTTCGGCGTCAGAATGGTACTCCGTCATGAACCGCCTTCCGTCGCCGTTGCGGAAGACGGCACCCTCGCCGCGGAGGGCTTCGGAGAGCAGGAACGGCTCTTCCCCGTCGAAAGCGGTTGGATGGAACTGCACGTACTCGAGGTCGGCGACGTCGGCGCCGGCCAGCGCGGCCATCGAAATCCCGTCGCCCGTCGCACCGTCGGGGTTCGTCGAGCGCGGGTAGAGCGCACCGATCCCGCCTGTCGCCAGCACCGTCGCGCCGGCGTAGATCGGGTTGCCCGTCGGCTCCTCGTCCGTGAGGACGCCGTGAACTCGTCCCTCGTGGGTGACGAGCTCGAGCGCGGCGGTGTCCTGGCGAACCTCGATGCGATCGTGGTCGTCGAGGTAGTTCAGGAACGGGCGCAGGACGTGGCGCCCCGTCGCTGCGTCGACGTGGAGGATGCGTCGCTCGGAGTGGGCCGCCTCGCGGGCGTAGTCGAACGCGCCGTCCTCGCGCTCGTCGAAGCCGATTCCGAGGGTCTCGAGGAGGACATCCTCGACAGCCGCGTCGGCCTCGCGGACGAGGACGTCGACGGCGTTGGGATCGGCGGTCCCGTCGCTGGCCGCAAGGACGTCGCGTTTCAGCGCCTCCGGGTCGCCGCGGGCGGTCGAGATACCGCCCTGGGCCCAGTCGGTGCTGGCGTCGGCGGGTCGCTCGGCTTTCGTTATCAGGCAGACGTCGGCGTCCTCGCGTGCGGCCTGCAGGGCAACCGCACAGCCCGCGATGCCGCTGCCGACGACGAGGACGTCCGCGGTGTCGTGGGGTGGTGTCTCGCTCATCGTGGATCAGAGCTCCAGCATGCGCTCGAGCGCCAGTTCGGCCAGCTCCTTCTCCTCGGGGGCGACCTCGATCACGTTGCGCTCCCGGCCCGCGACCAGCTCCTCGAGGACCCACGCGAGGTAGTTGGGGTCGATCTGGCGCATGGCGTTGCAGTCCATGCAGGCGTCGCCACACAGCGGGACGACCTCGACCTCGGGGTGCCAGCGCTGCAGGTGGTTCGCGAGGTGGATCTCCGTGCCGATCGCCCACGTCTCGCCGGGGTCGGCGTTCGCGACCGTCTCGCGGATCGTCGCCGTCGAGCCGACGACGTCGGCGGCCTCGACGACCTCGCGGCGGCACTCGGGGTGGACGACCACGTTCGCGTCCGGCCGGTCCTCGCGGACCTGCTCGACGTGGGCCTCGCTGAACCGCTCGTGGACCTGGCAGTAGCCGTTCCAGAGAATCAGGTCCTTCTCGGCGACCTCCTCGGCGCTTTTTCCGTCCGGATCCCACGGATCCCACGTAACGGTCTCGTCGGCTATCCCCAGCCGGTGGGCCGTGTTCTCTCCCAGGTGTTTGTCGGGCAGAAAGAGGACCTTGTCGCCGCGCTCGAGGGCCCACTCGAATGCCTCGTGGGCGTTCGAGGACGTACAGACCAGTCCGCCCTGGCTCGCACAGAACGCCTTCAGATCGGCGTAGGAGTTCATGTACGTGATCGGGACGATCTCGGCGTCGGGCGCGGCCGCCGTGATCTCCTCCCAGGCGGCGTCGACCTGCAGCGCCTCGGCCATCCCGGCCATCGGACAGGACGCCTCCATCGACGGGAGAAGTACCGTCTGGTCGTCGTCGGTGATGATGTCGGCGCTCTCGGCCATGAACGTCACGCCGCCGAAGATCACGTACTCCGCGTCGGCCGCGGCCGCCTCCCTCGAGAGCCCGTAGGAGTCTCCGACGAAGTCGGCGTGCTCGACGATTTCCCGTCGCTGGTAGTTGTGCCCGAGGACGACGACGTCGTCGCCGAGGATCTCGAGCGAACGCTCGATCCGATCCGTTCGCTCGTTCTCTTCGAGATTCCGATACTCCGGTGGAAGCTGTTCGAGATGATCGTATTTGAACAGGCTCAGGTCGGTTTCGATCTCCGTGGTTCTCATTTTTGCCATCTGTTTCTCACGTGGCTAGTAGCACACATCGACTACTATTGAATAACTTTTTCTTTCGATAGTGCGCTATGTATAGGTACCACTCGATGGTTGCCCGCCGAACAGAAAAACACCACTCAGTCAGACGGGATGACCAGTCCCACGGCCGACGGTTCGACGGTCGTGGAGCGCGTCCTTGCGGGTCAGGTCCGGGTGACGGAGAACGGACAAACGGCCGGCGTCGACGACGCAGTCTCCGGGACTGAGCGGGCCGCGAGACGTACGACTATCGCGTACTCACGAACACCGATTGCGAATCGACGGTGAGAGCGGCTAGAATCGGCGGCTCCGTCGGTTACCCGCGATCCTCCCCGAACTGGGTTTCAGCGTCGATCAGATCCCCGCACTCGTCGAGGGGCAGGGTCTCGGCGTTCACGATCCCGCTGCCGGGAACGCCCTCGCTCAACGGCGCGTGGGTGGCACAGGATGTCCTGACGGCCTCAGCCCTCGAGTCGGAGTCGATGCAGTGTTGCACCTCTCCGGTGAACTCCGCGTCCTCCGTGGCGACGATCGAACGTTCCGTCCGAGACAATTCCGGCTCGAGCCGCAACCTTCGATCCGGCCGCTGGACCCCGCTTCCCGTTACACCGGAGCAAGCGACTCGACCGTCAGCTCGACGATCTCGTCCGAGGCGGGGTCGGGAACCACCACGATCGGGTGGTCGATCCCGGTTTCGGCGACGAGGGACTCGAGGCGATCCCGGGCATCCTCGGGCGTCCCCGCCACGCCGAGGTCGTCGACCAGCTCGTCCGTAACCGCGTCCGCTGCCTCGCCCCTGTTTCCGTCGCGCCAGGCCTCGGCGATCCGCTCGGCCTCGCCGGGGTACGCCGCGCCGACGGCCCGTCGGTACCCCTCACCGCTGCCGACGTAGTAGGCGACGTGGCTGCGGATCGCGTCCCGGGCCGCCTCGAGGTCCTCGCTGACGGCCGCCGGAACGTACGGCGCGACGGCGATATCGTCGGGATCTCGGTCCCGCTCTCGGGCCGCCCCTGCGACCTCCTCGAAGGCGTCCTCGAGCCGCGAGAAGGGGATGTTGTGCGGGATCCAGCCGTCGGCGAGCCGACCGACGACCCGGCGGTTCGCGGGGCCCAGCCCCGCGTGGTAGATCGGCGTCGGTACCTCGAGGGAGGGGAAGTCACTCGCTTCGAGCAGCTCGCCGTCGTAGTCGACCCGCCCTTCCCCAGCGGTGAACGCGCGGACCAGCTCGATGGTCTCGTGGGCGCGCCGCACGGGACGGTTGAAGCTCTCGCCGTGGAGGTCCTCGATCGACTTCTGCGTGCTCGTGCCGACCCCCAGGACGAACCGGCCGTCGGAGACCCGCTGCAGCGAGGCCGCGGTCATCGCGAGGACGGCCGGCGAGCGCGAGTAGACGTTCAGGATCGCCGACCCGATCCCGAGCTCATCGGTCCGAGTCGCGATCTCGGTCGCCCGGACGACGCCGCTTTCACCCCACAGCTCGGGCAGCCAGACGTCGGCGTATCCGAGCTCTTCGGCACGAACGGCGACGTCCGCTTCCGAGAGCTCGTCTGTACTCGTCGTCAACAGTCCCGTGTGCATGAACGTCCCGAGGACGGGCGGACACAAAAGCGTCGGTGCCGTCGCCGTCGGGATCGACGCGGCGTCCGCCGGCTCAGAACAGTGCCGACGAGGGCAACAGCCAGACGCCGACGCCGATCGCGAGCAGACCGCCGACCAGCCAGGGCAGCTGTCGCGTCGCGAGGAGGCGGGCGGTCCCGTCCTGGCTGGAGTCCGAGACGACGAACGCCGGCGTTCCGTCGCCGTCGCCCACGACCGCGCTAACATCCCGCATCGTTTCGCGGGCGTCGACGTCGTAGCTCGACTGGCCGAGCACGTACGCCTCGTCGCCGGGCTCGAGTCGGCGCTCGTGGTATCTGCGGTCGTTCCCGGTCGCGAGCTCGACCACTTTCAGATCGAGCGAGGTGTTCTCGGACTCGAGGTCGGACTCGTGGGCGAGGAACTCCCTGATCGGCTCGGGCTCGGGCTCGCCGCCGTCAACCTCGATCGTCGTGTCGGTCGACAGCGCCAGCTCGGCGCCCGCGGGCTCGACCCGGACGCTCGCGGTCTCGTCCTCGAGTCGGAACGACGTTGCGTCCTGGCCCTCGTCGACGGTCTTCCACGAGGAGTTCTTCCCGCTCGAGCGATACTCCTCGACCTCGTACTCGTAGGCGAGGGCGTCCGTCCCCGTGATCGGGGCCCGAAGCGGGTCGTCGATCGGACTCGCGGTCCCCTCGAGTTCGACCGGCCCCTCCGCGCGCTCGACCGCGACGACGTCGTCCGTTTCGCCGCGGTAGACGTGGTAGGCTGGCTGCAGTTTCAGACAGCCGATCCCGAGGGCGACGAGCCCGCCGAGAACGAGCAGTGGGCCGAACATGCGTCCGTATCGTCGCGAGATGACAATAACGATACCGGTACGAAATCAGATACGTCGGTGCTGGGATCGTCTCCGGATACCGCTACTCGTGGCGTAACGCCTCGATCGGATCGACCCGTGCGCCCCGCCAGGCGGGGTAGAGCCCGGAGACGACGCCGACGCCGATTCCGACGGCGACGGCGATTGCGACCCACTCGAGCGGGTACACCATCGGCCAGCCGAGCAGCCACACCCCGAGGTAGCCGAAGCCGAGGCCGGCGGCGACGCCGACGACCGCGCCGATCACGCCCAGCACGACCGACTCGACGAGAAACAGCTGCATGACGTCGCGCTTCGTGGCGCCGACGGCCTTCATGATCCCGATAACATGTTCGACCATCTCGAGGGACACGCTCGTCGAAAGACCGGCCCATCGAGCGCTCGGACCCGTCTCGCCGCGCTCAGCGCTCGAAGACGACCTCGCCGTCGACCAGCGTCGTCGCGACGTCGATCTCGTCGATCCGACCCGAGTGCTCCCACGGCGACTCCTCGAGCACGACGATATCGGCCCGTTTGCCGACCTCGAGCGTCCCCAGCCGGTCCTCGTCGAAGCCGGCGTAGGCCGCTCCGATGGTGTACGCACGAAGGGCTTCGGTCACGGAGAGCCGCTGGGCCTCGGTCGGCGCGTTCACGGCGTGGTGGATCCCCAGCAGGGGATCCAGTGGCATGCAGTCGGAGCCGAACGCGAGGGGAATCCCGTGCTCGAGCACCTCCCGAAGACGGTTCGTCCGGTCCCGTCGCTCCCGTCCAAGGCGCTGGTCGTAGAGGCCCCCCTCCCCGGCCCACTGGTGGAAGTTCGGCTGCATCGAGGCGACGATCCCCGCCTCGGCGAGGCGCTCGAGCTGGTCGTCGGTCGCCAGCTCGAGGTGTTCGATCCGGTGGCGCCTGCTTGCGGGGTCGCCGGTAGCCTCGAGTGCCGACAGCGCCTCTTCGATCGCCTCGTCGCCGATCGCGTGGGCGGTCACCTGAAAGCCGGCGCCGTCGGCCTGCGCGACTATTTCCTCGAGTTCATCGGGGGTGATGACCCACTCCCCATCGTCTCCGGGATCGGGCTTCGCCTCACTCTCGTCGGGCTCGTAGGGCTCGAACAGCTTCGCCGTTCGCGCCCCGATGCTGCCGTCCGTGTAGGTCTTGATCGCTCCCGTCCGAACGCGTTCGCTGCCCGCGTTCGTCGTCAGTCCCGCTTCGATAACGGCGTCGGCGTGGTCGGTCCAGTAGTTGATTCGAACTCGAGTCGGCAGCTCGCCCTCCGCCTCGAGGTCGCGGTACACCTGCGGCGACCGGGAGTGACGCACCATGTCGTGGACGGCCGTCACGCCCTTCTCGGCGGCGTGCTCGAGGCCCGCGGTCACCAGCTCGCGAGTCTCCTCGTAGTCCGGCGAGATCCGCGAGCGAACGATCTCGGCGGCGTCTTCGACGACCACGCCCGTCGGCTCGCCGTCCTCGCGACGGACGTCGCTCTCCGGGAGCTCCCCCCCGAGAGCCTCGAGGGCGACGGAGTTCAGCGAGGCGGCGTGCATGTCCACCCGCAGGGCGACGACGGGTCGGTCCTCGCTCACCCGGTCGAGCTGTTCGCTGGTGAGGTAGCTCCGGTCGTCGCCCTTCCACTCGCTCTCGTCGTAGCCGAAGCCCTGCACCCACCCCGACCCGGTCTCGGCTTCCCGCTCGGCGAGGCGCCCGATGCAGTCCTCGGAGCCGTCGGCACCCGAGAGGTCGGCGTGGACCAGGTACCGGCCCGTGTTCTCGACGTGCGTGTGGGCGTCAATAAAGCCCGGCAGGACGACCCGCCCCTCGCAGTCGATCCGCTCGGTCTCGACGCCCTCGAGGAACTCGATCTCGTAGTCGTCGCCGACGCGGACGATCTCGCCATTGCGGACGGCAAGCGCCTCCTCGGGCTCGGGCTCTCCGTCGCCGTCGTCCTCTCCCGCGAGCGTGTAGATCTGCGCGTTCGTCACCACCAGATCGGCAGCCTCGGTCATAGGTGAAATCCCACACGCGAGGAGCAAAACGGTAGTGGTCGCCGACTCGAGGACGGCGCAAACTCCCTCGTGTCGGGCCAAAAACTAGTACTGTTCCGGGAGCGAAGACTCTCGTATGTCGAGCCGCGAGAATCGGGCGATCCTGGCCTCTTTCGGAGTGTTCGTGTTTGCCCTCGCCGGCATCGCGGTCCTCGAGGGAGCTCTCGGCATCCCGGTCGGCGACGGTCCGCTCGCCGCACTCGCGTTCGCCGTCGCGATCGTCCTCCCGCAGCTGTACCTCGCACGGACCGACGACGAGGTTGCGCCCCGAACCAGGCTGGGGGTCGCCGCCGTCCTCATGGGGCTGTTCGCGCTCGGGTTCGTCGCGGTCCCGACCGGAACGCCGTCACTGCTCCTGTTCGGGGTTGCGGGGATCGCGCTGGTGATCGTCTGCTGGCGTGAGATCCGCACAGCCTACCGGGAATCGATCGGAACCGACGACGCGTCGCGGGCGTAGCTCCGCGCGCCGATCAGCAATCCTTAGGACCGGGCCGCGTGTTGACCCCACCATGACAGATCCAGCGTCCCTCGCCGACAGGGTCCAGGAGGGGGAGCTTCGCATCCACGAACTCGAGGCCGAAGTCGACTTCGACACCGCCGCGGAGGCTCGTCGGTTGCTCGTCGAGCGCGAGACCGACGCCGACCTCGAGGCGATCGGCGACTACGCGTTCCCGGCCGAGCGAGCCGAACCGAACATCGAGAACATGATCGGCGCGGCCCAGGTACCGATGGGTGTCGTCGGCCCCGTTTCGGTCTCCGGCGGAGCGGCCGACGGCGAGCACTACCTGCCGCTGGCGACGACAGAGGGCGCGCTGCTGGCGTCGGTCAACCGCGGCCTCTCGGTGATCCGCTCGGCGGACGGCGCCGACGCCCGGGTCACCAAGAACGGAATGACCCGCGCCCCGGTGTTTCGAGTCGACGGCGTCGCCGAGGCCGCCGAGACGGTCGAGTGGGTCGAGAACAACATCGACTCGCTCCGGGAGGCGGCCGAATCGACGACGAGCCACGGCGAACTCCTCGGCGTCGAGCCCTACGTCGTCGGCGATTCGGTCTACCTCCGTTTTGCCTACGACACGAAAGACGCCATGGGAATGAATATGGCCACCATCGCCACCGAAGCGGCCTGCGAGGTCGTCAGCGAGGAGACCCCCGCCTCGCTGGTCGCGCTCTCGGGGAACCTCTGTTCGGACAAGAAACCCGCCGCGATCAACGCCGTCGAAGGGCGGGGCCGATCCGTCACCGCCGACGTCGTGATCCCCGGAGAGCTCGTCGAGGACCGCCTGCACACCACCGCCGAGGCGATCGTCGAGGCCAACACCCGGAAGAATCTCGTCGGGAGCGCGAAGGCCGGCAGTCTGGGCTTCAACGCCCACGCCGCGAACGTCGTCGGCGCCGCCTTCCTCGCGACCGGGCAGGACGAGGCCCAGGTCGTCGAGGGGGCGAACGCGATCACGACGATGGACGCCCGCAGTTCGGGCGACCTCTACGCCTCCGTCTCGCTGGCCTCCCTCGAGGTCGGCACCGTCGGCGGCGGCACCAAGCTACCCACACAGTCGGAGGCCCTCGAGGTCCTCGGGCTCCGAGGCGGAGGCGATCCCGCGGGCTCGAACGCCGATGCCCTGGCGGAGATCATCGCCGTCGCCGCCCTCGCCGGCGAACTCTCGCTTCTCGCGGCGCTGGCGTCGAACCATCTCGCGAGCGCTCACGAGGACCTCGGGCGATAGCGTCGACGGGAACCACCCCCAACCAACCCGCACAGCGTGAGACGCCTCTCGAGTTTCGTCTCCCGACGGGGAGCGTATCGGTTACGTTATGTGTTGGCATACCACTAAGAAAACCGAACGCGAAGGAGAGAAACGATCGATCGCATGTCTACAGATTCGCTGCGCGTAATCATCGTCGGCGGCGGACGCGTCGGCTACCGCGCAGGCCGACTGCTCGACGGCTACGGTCACGAGGTCGTCGTCATCGAGCGGGATCCGCTCCGCTGTGAGGAGATCGACGAACACTTCCCGACCGTGATCGAGGCCGACGCGACCCTGCCGCCCGTGCTGCGGGAGGCCGACCCGGCGGCGAGCGAGACGATCGCCGCGCTGACGGAGGACGGCGCGACGAACCTGGCGGTCTGCCTGGCGGCCCAGCGAATGAACGAGTCGATCTACACGATCCTGCGAACGGACACCGAGTCCAGACACGAGTACGGCGAACTGGTCGACAGCGTCGTCTACCCCGAGGCGGCCGGGGCGAGGCTCATCGCGAACGAGATCGTCGGCAACGCGCCTCGAGTGTTCAACGCGTTGACCGGGGACATCGAAATCGTCCGCGTGAAGGTGGGCGAGAACGCCCCGCTCGCCGGGGAAACTCTCGCCGACGCGCCCCTCCCCGAGGGCTGTCTCGTCATCACGGACGCGGACGCCAGCCACGTCGCCAGGGCCGACACGATCCTCGAGCCGAACCACCAGTACGTCGTCGCGGTCGATCCCGACGACCTGGACGAAGTGGCAACTCTCCTCTCGGGAACGGTCAGGACCGTCGGAACCGGCCCTTAATCGGTAGCCGCCGTCGAAAACTCGTCCCGGTTGCGCTACTGCGGCAGCGTCCGGGTGTCGTCTCGAGCCCGGATCGTCGCGACCGCGACGTATCCCCCGCCGACGGCGAGCAGCAGGTAGCCGCCGAGCACCCCGAGCGCGCTCGAGGCGACGGCGACAGTCCCCAGTCCGATCCCGGCGACGCCGTAGGCGGCGGCGAAATCCCGCCTCCCGTACGCGCCGTGGAGGACCGCGAGCGCGACGAACGTCAGGGCGAACGCGCCGACCGCGAGCGTCGTGGTATCGGCGCCGAGCAGCGAGTCGCCAACGGTGGCGCCGTAGCCGAGGAGCGCGATCGCGATCACCGTTCCGACGCCGATCGTCATCGCCTGCACGTCGACCGTCTCGTCCATTGTCGTTTCGTACCGATCGCGGATGCAAAGAACTGCCGCTCGAGATCCGTGGAGGGGGTAGGGTGGGGTAGTTTACAGCCGGCGGTACCGTCCCCGACTCTCACTGACCTCGCCGCGTCTGGTCAGCTTCTCGAGGGCGTCCTCGACGTAGCCAGCTGACACGCCGCGCTCGCTCGCGTAGTCCGCGACCTCGTCTTCGGTCGGGCGCTCGAGTTGCTCGAGTGCGCGCTCGACGATCTCCTTCTTGCTGCCGCTGTCGGTCGTCCCGCGAGGATCGCGCTCGCCGGCGGCCTCGAGTTCGTCGGTGTCCAGCCCCGAGGCCTCGAGGAACTCCTCGTCGTCGACGACGCCGTCAGCGACCTCCTGCTCGAGATCCGAAAAGGAGTCCAGCTTCGCGAAGCTCTCGCCCTCTCCCTGACGGTTGGCGAGCATCGACGCGCGGACGTCGCGGGCGTGGTCGGCGTCGTCGGTCTCGACGAACTTCTTTCGCTTCTCGTAGGCCTTTCTGGAACCACAGCGAGGACACTGCGTGGTTTCCGAGCGACCCTCGATCATCCAGAGGTGCGAACACTCGCTGCAGCCGACGACGGCGTACATACTAGCTCGAGGTGGGGCGGCACCGTAGTTCAAGCTTGGGCACGCGCGGCGAAAGTGGTCGCCGAGGCGTACTACTATTAGCACCGCCCTCGCCTCTCGGAACGTTATGGAACGCGTTTCCCTGTCCGACGTCGAGTCCTCGGAGGCAGCCGACGGCGTCCGCCTCGCGATCATGGCCGGCGCCGCGGAGATGAACGTCCAGCACTTCGAGATTGAACCCGGTGCAGCCGTCGAGGAGCACAGCCACCCCCACGAGCAGACGGGGTTCATTTACGAGGGCGAGCTGACCTTCTACAGCGACACCGATGAGCAGAGCTCATCGAGCAATCGGAAATCGAATATTTCCGATGACGGGGACGAAGTCGTCTGTGGACCGGGCGACTCCTACGCGATCCCCGGCGACCAACCTCACGCCGCCGAGAACCGCGGCGACGAGACGGTCCGGGGCGTCGACATCTTCAGCCCACCCCGCGAGCGTCCGGCCTGGCAGGAGTAGCGAAGGCACGGCCGACCGGCTCGTTCTCCGACGATCTCGCTCCGTAGCGGCGACACCGGTTACACTCGAGGCTCGAGGAGCAGCTCTCGGCCGATCGCCGATATAATAACTAGTCCGATAAAGTTATTAAGAAATACTAATTTTTATAGGGTGAATGCTAAATATGCGAAACACCGAGACGGAATCGATGGCCGACGATCGAGCGGGACCGTGGATCGCGTTCGCGCGCGTCTTCGCCGGGTTCCTCCTGTTGTACGAACTGACGCTCGGCGGCTGGTGGAAGCTCGGCTGGTTCACCACCGGGCCGAACCCGGAGTGGATCGGCGCCGACGCCGGTGCGGAGGTGTACGGGGTTTCCGAGCAGGCGATCGAGGAGGGGACGTTCGGCTGGTTCGCGGCGCTGCTCGAGGCCGTCGTCCTTCCAGCTCCCGAACTCTGGACCGTCCTCGCGCTGGCAGCCCAGATCGCCACCGCCGTTGGACTGATACTTGGCCTCTGGACGCGCCCGGCGGCCCTGCTCGGCATCGTCTATTTCCTCCCAGTGTTTCACCTCGGGATGATCCGGACGTCGCCGCTGTTTACCGTCCCGATCGCGTTCGCCTTCGTGGCGAACGCCGGGCGGTACTACGGGCTCGACGCCGTCCTCTGGAACCGTCCGGGCGCGATCGGTCGGCTCACGCGGGCCGTCAACGCCCCGCTACCGATCCGTCGCGCCTGGTACCCGCCGCTGGCTGCGGGGGTCGCCGTCGTCGGCGTCTACTACCTGCTTTCGATTCCCGAAACCGTCGACACCCGCGTCCACCTTACGAGCCTCGAGCTGACCGTCTTCGCCGGGCTCGTCGCCGGCGGCCTCTCGTACGTCTATCGCGGGGCGAACCCGACGTCGGTTGCAGCCGATGCGCTTCGTGTCTTCGTCGGTTACCGGTTCCTCCAGGAGATCGTCGTCCGGTCCGAACCGGGCGCGAACGCCCTTCCGGGCTGGGCGAACGTCGACGCCCAGGCTGAGGTGTTCGCGGGGATCGCCGACGCCCACGTCGCCCCGGTCAGCGCGTTCATCGAACTGGCCGTGTTGCCGGCGATGAGCGCATGGGTCCTCGCGTTCGCCGCCGTCCAGACCGCGGTCGGGGTCGCGCTGCTCGTGGGTTATCGCACGAGAGTCGCGGGAACGATCGCCGTCGGTTACCTCGCGCTGCTGACGGCGCTCGGACTCGTTCGCCTCGCCCCGCTTATTTTCGCGAGCGCGATCGTCGCGGCCACGCTCGCCGGCCGTCACGCGAGCCTGGACGCCGTCGCCGGGCGCGTCCCTCGACCACCCGCGATTCCAGCTCGAGCCTCGCTCCCGGCTGCGGCCGTCGCCGTCGCGTTCCTGAGCGGCGCCGCCGCGATCGGGATCGATCCCGAAGCCGGCTACGGCGAGGTCGCCGGCCCGGTCGCACTGGTGATGTTCGCCTTCGGACTCCTTGCGCTTGCGTACGTCTCGCGGCCGCTCGCGGCGTTCGCGTCGGACGCGTCCGTGACGGACCGCGTTCCGAACGACGACTGACCAGCGTCTCCATCGTCTCCTTCACGCACGAATACCACGGAGTTATATCCATCTCGTCGAAAGGGACACCGATGGGAACGGAGACGCGATCGTCGGATCGGTGGGATATCGGGCGCGTGACCGGCTATCTCGAGCGGCTGGGGCCGACCTGGCTCGCGGGTGCGATCGCCGCGGGGCCGGCGACGATGGTCAGCCTGCTGGTCGCGGGCGCGAGCTTCGGCTACACCCTGCTGTGGGTCGTCGTCCTCTCAGCGATCCTGGGAACTTTCGGCCAGTACCTGGCGATGCGACTGGGGCTGCTCACCGAGGCGGGGATCGTCGCCGTCGTCGAGGACCACCTCGGCTCCGTCTGGGCCTGGGTGCTCGTGATCGACGTCGTGCTCGCGGCAGGGCTCGCACAGCTGGTGATCATGAAGACGCTGGCCGACGTCAGCGCGACGATCGTCGGTAGTGCGGGCGTCGCCTCGCTGGCCGATCCCCGACTGTGGGGCGTGACGTGGGCCGTCGTCCTGGCGCTGGGACTTGCGGGCGGCGGGTACAGGGTCGCCGAGATCGGCGCAAAGCTGCTCGTCTCGCTGGTCGTGCTGGCGTTCGTCGTCTCGGCGTTCGTCGTCCCGATCGATCCGACCGAGGCCGCGACCGGACTGGTTCCCTCGATGCCGGCCGGCGTCGGCGGAGCAGTCGTCGCCGCGGGAGTTCTGGGTGGCGCCGTCCACATCACGCTGCTGACGATGCAGAGTTACACGATGCGGGCCCGCGGCTGGACCGAGCGCGATCGCGGGATCGCCCGCTTCGACGTCGTGAGCTCGATGCTCGTCGCCTTCGGGATCTTCAGCCTCGCGGTCTTTCTCGTCGCGGCGAGCGTGCTGCCGGGCGTCGTCGATCCCGCGACGATCGACGAGATCCAGGCCGCGCAGGCGCTGGGTCCGATCGCCGGCGAGTACGCGACCTGGCTGTTCCTGCTGGGACTATGGGGCGCCGCGGTCTCGACGCTCGGCGGGAATACGATTGTCCCGCCCTACCTGCTCGCGGACAAACTCGGCTGGGAGCAGTCGGTCGAGGACCCGCGCTACCGGGTCGCCCTCGTGGCCGTCGCGCTCGCGTCTGCCGTCGGTGCCTTCCTCGAGGGTGCCTTCTTCGAACTGCTCGTGCTCGTGCTCGCGTTCGGCCTCGTCGGGACCCCGTTCGCGCTCGCGGTGATCCTCGTCCTGTTGAACGATTCCGACGTCGTCGGCGAGACGAACTCACTCCTCGAGAACGTCGGCGGGCTCGCCCTGTTCGCGGTGGCGGTCGTGCTGGCGGGCGAGTTCGTCCTCGAGGAGCTGCCGGCGGCGTCGGCGGGCGATCCGACCGCGCTGTTCGTCGTCGCCTTCGCCGCGGCGATGACGCTGGCGATCGTCGGACTCGTCTGGACCGCGGTCCGGGATCGGCTCCGCGCCCGTTCGGGGTAGCGACAGGTCCGTCCGTAGCTACAGCTCCTTCCGCATCTTCACGTGGGGGATGCCGGCCTCCTCGAACGCCTCGCCGTATCGGTCGTACTCCAGCTCCGCGTAGAAGTCGGCCGCGTGAGTCTGAGAGTGGAGTTTCAGCTCGTCGAATCCGTCCGCTCGAGCCCGTTCCTCGAGAACGGCCATCAGCTCCCGGCCGATCCCCTCCTCGCGTCGGTCCGCGAGGACGGCTACGCGCTCGACCTTACCGACGCCGTCCTCGAGTTCCCGGAGACGCGCGGCACCGACGGGATCGCTCCCGTCGTAGGCGACGAAGTGGACGGCCTCGGGGTCGTGCTCGTCGTACTCGAGATCCTCGTCGACGCCCTGCTCCTCGACGAACACCTCGTGGCGAACGGCGAGGGCGTCCTCGCGTTCGGCATCGGACTCGACGACGCGGGTTTCGATCATGGCTGGCAGCTACGGCGATACGACTCGAGAGCGTTACGGTAACCAACGGCCCGACAGAGGTCTACAACTGTCCCAGTTCCGCGAGAGCCTCGTCCATCGTGACGATCGCGAGGTCGTGCTCGAGGGCCGACTCGAGGGTGTACCGGGGCCGCTCCTCGGTGAACGTCTCGAACTGGGAGTGGGCGCCGACGACCGAGAGGACGTTCTCGTCCGCGGCGGTTCGCATGAACGCGTCGATGCCGTCCTCGCCGGCCTTGTCGGTCTCGATGTACATTCGTTGCATCGTCGTCGGATCGAGACCTTCGAGGTCGTTGTGGCCGCCGCCGTAGCGGTGGTTCGCGACCGCGTCGTGGTGGTCCCGAACGAGGTCCTCGATCACGCCGTGGTAGCGCCCGTAGGTGTAGACGAACCCGGTGACGTCCAGCCCCCACGCCTCGAGCTGGTCGTCGGTCCGCTCGAGGACGTCCCGCATGAGCGATTCGGGGTACCTGACGTACCCCGACGCGGCGACCGTTTCGGCGAGCGGGTCCGCGAGTTGGACGTACTCGCCGGTCGAATCGCTGCCCCTCCCGGCGACCGTCGCGCTCGTCTCGACATTGTCGTCGAAGATCACGAGCGGGTCCCCCTCGATGGCACCGTGGCGGTTGGCCTCGACGTAGAGGCGCTCGTCGCCGGCGCGAGCGGGCCCGTTCAGGCGGATCCGGCCGAGCGACCGGTGGTAGTAGGTGTGGGACATGACGCCCCAGCCGTCGGCCTGCATCTCCCGGAGCTGTCCGGGCTCGAGGTAGGCGTCGTCCGTCCTCATCAGTCCAGGGCAGGCTGCGACGCAGCCCGGCGCGTCGTACTCCTGGTGGACGTCGTACGCGAGGGTGTAGTCCTCGATCGGGCTGTCGTCGTATGTGAACACCACCATGCCCTCGCTCTCCGCGATTGCGCTCGAACGCTCGTCCGTCTCGGGCTCGGCGCGCTCGCTCTCGGCGGCCAGCTCTCGGGATCGGCTCTCGCTGCTCGCGTTTCGCCCGTCGTCGTTCGTGGGGTCGTCCTCGGAATCGGAGAGGCCGTACGCCGTGGCGACGCCCCCGGCGAGTGCGAGTCCGGTCGCCGACAGCAGGCTTCGTCGTGGCATCTACCGCCCTCCGTCGCCGGAACGAAGCTCGCTGCCGGACGTCGTTACGAACCCGGCCGGGAGTCCCGGAGTCCCGTTCCCTCGACCCACGTCGCGCCGCGACGCTTTCGTACCACCGAGAGCGGAGCTATTTCGACCACCAACTCCATTGTTTGTGGCCCACCGAACCATGTACTTAACAACTACTCTTGTTCGAGCCATTGGGATAAGCTTTTATCCGGTCGAAGGACGCCACAGTCGGGCCTCGAGCGGGTGCTGTGGCGGAGGTAGCGTCTCGATAAAAAACGGCGACGTCGTCGGACGCCGTCGCATCCGCCTGCTCGAAAACCTCTACGAGAGCTTTTCGGTGTTCTGCCGGCGGAGCCACCAGAGGACGAGAAATTCGCTTACGCGAGTTTCTCGATGTCGTCAGACCACAGACACAGTCTGACCGCTCGAAAAGTTGCCTGCGACAACTTTTCGATGTCATCAGACACCAACGGTGTCTGATTGTTTGAAAAACTGGCATAAAGCCAGTTTTTCAATGTCATCAGCTGCCAACGGCAGCTGATTGCTTGAAAAGCTCTCTACGAGAGCTTTTCAATGTTGTTGACGACTTCGTCCGCGTACTCGCTGGTTGCGAGCTTCTCGGCGTCCTCGAGCTGGCGCTCTAAGTCGTAGGTGACCTTGCCCGAGGAGATGGTCTCCTCGACGGCGTCACGCACGAGGTCCGCGGCGTCGTCCCAGCCGAGGTACTCGAGCATCATGCGGCCCGAGAGGATCATCGCGGTCGGGTTGACCTTGTCCTGGCCCTCGTACTTCGGGGCGGAGCCGTGAACGGGTTCGGCGAGCAGGCGGCCGTCGCCGAAGTTCGATCCAGGGGCGATGCCGAGACCGCCGATCTGGGCGCCCGCGGCGTCGGACATGTAGTCGCCGTTCAGGTTCATCGTCGCGATAACGTCGTACTCGTCGGTGCGGGTGAGGATCTGCTGGAGCATGTTGTCGGCGATGCGGTCGTTGACGACGAGCGTGTCGTCGTCGACCTCGCCGTCGTTCTCCTCCCAGAGGGTGTCCTCGGTGATGACCTCGTCGCCGTACTCCTCCTCGGCGACCTCGTAACCCCAGTCGCGGAACTGGCCCTCGGTGAACTTCATGATGTTGCCCTTGTGGACCAGCGTGACCGAGTCGCGGTCGTGCTCGAGGGCGTAGTCGATCGCGCGGCGGACGAGTCGCTTGGTTCCGAACTCCGTGATCGGCTTGACGCCGATGCCGACGGGGCCGTCGTGGATGACGTCGTCGAAGCCCATGTCCTCCTCGACGAACTCCTTGACCTCCTCGACCTCGTCGGTCCCTTCCTCCCACTCGATGCCGGCGTAGACGTCCTCCGTGTTCTCGCGGAAGGTGACCATGTCCATCTGCTCGGGCTCGGAGACCGGCGACGGGACGCCGTCGAGGTGGTAGGTCGGCCGAACGTTCGCGTACAGATCGAGCAGCTTGCGGAGTCCGACGTTCAGCGAGCGGAAGCCGGCGCCGACGGGCGTCGTCAGCGGGCCCTTGATCGCGACGCGGTGTTCCTTGATCGCCTCGACGGTCTCGTCGGGCAGGTTCTCGTCGTACTTCTCGCGGGCGGACTCGCCGGCGTAGACTCGCATCCAGTTGATATCGCGACCGGTCGCCTCGGCGGCGGCCTCCAGAACCTTCTGGGCGGCGGGGCCGACGTCGCTGCCGACGCCGTCACCGTAGATGATCGGGATGATCGGGTTGTCGGGGACCTCCAGCTCGTCGTCGCTTCCCTCCTTCAGCGTGATCTTCTCCCCCTCCTCGGGGACCTCGATCTTGTCGTAGCTCATCTCGTCTGTACCGTGCTTCGATGGGGCTAAAAGGTCTCCCATTTCCGTCGATGTTGCGCCGGATTTTCCCCCTCAACCGGACGACCGCAGCCGATCGTGGAAAAATCCGCTCGAGGACCCCTCATACCGGTAAAACACAGTTTCGATCGTTACACACCCGTTCGTCGGCTGTCGAACCCGCGTCCGACGAACGGCGATTACTCCGTCGGGTCGTCCGTCCCGTCGGCCGCCGTCTCCCAGTAGCGAGCGAGGAGGAACGCACCGACGGCTGCGACGACGACTCCGCCTCCGCCGAGCAGCACTCGTCCCGTCGTCGTCGTCCACCCGAGTCTGCTCGCACTCCAGAACCCGGCCAGTAGCGTGATCCCGAGTACGACGAGTGCGATCCCTCCCTGATACGGCGTCGGCTCGTTGTCGGTGAGTAACCGACCGACGGCGAGTACGGTCATCACGGCGCAGAACCCGGCGAGCAGGAGGGCCGACGTCATCCTCGACGGTGCTACTCAGCCCCTACTGGTAAGTGTGTAGGGTTTCTCGCCCGTCGCGAAACCGTTACCGTGCTCGCCTCACCAGAGGTCGGTATGCAGCTACTCGTCCACGGCGGTGCCGGAAGCACGCCGGAAGAGCCGGAACGGAGACAGGAGATCCTACAGCGGGCGGCCGAAACCGGCGCCGAGCGACCGACCCCGGTCGAGGCCGTCGAAGACGCGATCGGCGTCCTCGAGTCCTCGCCCCGATTCAACGCGGGCGTCGGCAGCGCCGTCCAGAGCGACGGTCGCATCCGCACCGACGCGGGGATTATGACCGACGACCGTTCGGTCGGCGCGGCCTGTTCGATGCCCGATGTCGAACACGCCGTCGAGGTCGCTCGGGTCGTCATGGAGGAGACGCCCCACGGATTCGTCTCGGGGGACCACGCCGTCTCGCTGGCCGAGGCGTTCGGCGTCGAGACGGGCGTCGACCTCTGGTCCGAGCGCACGCGCGAGAAGTGGGCCGATCTCGAGCCGCCTGCCGGCGGCACCGAGAGCGAACTCAAGTGGATCCGCGAACGGTACGGCCGGACGGATCCCGACGGCCGCGACGAGGAGGGAACCGAGATCGATGCGGACGCCACGGACCTCGATCACGACACCGTCGGCGCGGTCGCGTTCGACGGCGAGGGTCTCGCCGCCGCGACGTCGACGGGCGGGCGGTGGCTCGCGCTGGCCGGCCGCGTCGGGGACGTCCCGCAGGTGGGCTCCGGCTTCTACTGCTGTCCTTCAGCAGCGGTCAGCGCGACCGGCGCCGGCGAGGACATCGCGCGGGTAACCCTCTCGAGGCGGGTCGCCGGTCACGTCGAGCGCGGCCTCGACGCCGACGCCGCTGCGGAGCTCGCGATCGAGGAGTTCGCCGAACTCACCGGCGCGACCGCCGGCGTCATCGCTATCGACGCTCGGGGTCGGCTGGGCTCGGCGTACAACAGCGACGGGATGCAGACCGCTCGGGTGTCCGACCGCTAACGATCCCCGAGGGGTCGTCCCGCCGGGTACGGACCCTCGGCCTCGGGGATCGGTGCGTACGGCGTCCGGATTGGCGTCTCTCACGCCGCAAGTGAGGACGTCCTCAAGCGACAAAGCCGCGACGATCGTTTCGCGCGGTTGCGCCTGGTTTCTCCGCGTAACGACTGGTTCCTCGGTACAACCGCGCTCGATCGGTCGGCTGATATCGACGATCGTCGTGACATACTTTTATTTATCGTCGTATCGAGTTCCGAGCAGATGCTCAAGCCACCCCACCACGGCGCTCGACAGTGTCCGGAGTGCGAGACCACCCTCTCGAACGTTCAGGGCCTCGAGACCTGTCCGGCGTGTCGCTGGATCGCGTCGTCGGCGTCCGATCGGTAGCCCCTCGAGCGTCGGGAGACGGAACCTCTTTTTGCCGACCGGTGTAACTCGGTTACATGGCTGAATCCGAGGTGGACTTCGACTCCGAGAAGTACGAGAAACTCCGCGAAGCGGGGGAGATCCTCTCGCAGGTGCGCGCAGAGACCGCAGAGCGCGTCGAGGTCGGCGCGAGCCACCTCGAGATCGCAGAGTACGCCGAGGACCGCATCCGGGAGATGGGCGCGAAACCGGCGTTCCCGGTCAACATCTCGATCGACGAGGAGGCGGCCCACGCGACCCCCTCGATCGACGACGAGTCGACGTTCGGCGAAGAGATGATCAACCTCGATATCGGCGTCTGCATCGACGGCTGGCTCGCCGACACCGCGATCACCGTCGACCACTCGGGCAACCCCGAACTCGCCGAGGCGCCCGAACAGGCTCTCGAGGCGGCGATCGACATGATCGAGCCGGGCGTCGAGACTGGCGAGATCGGCGCGGAGATCGAGGACGTCATCACCAGCTACGGCTACAACCCCGTCGTCAACCTCACGGGCCACGGACTAGACCACTGGGAGCAACACACCAGCCCGACGATCCCGAACCGCGCGGTCTCGCAGGGAACGACGCTGGAGGTCGGCGACGTCGTCGCCATCGAGCCGTTCGCAACCGACGGTGGCGGGAAGGTCACCGAGGGCGCCAGCGAGGAGATCTTCGCGCTCGAGCGTGAGGGATCGGTTCGGAACCGAGACGCCCGAAAAGCCTTAGAGCAGATCACCGAGGAGTTCCGCACGCTCCCGTTTGCGACCCGCTGGCTCGAGACAAATCGGCCGGAGATGGCGCTGCGCCGACTCAAACGAAACGATATCGTCCACGGCTATCCGGTACTGAAAGAGGACGAGGGCTGTCTCGTCAGTCAGAAAGAACACACGGTCATCGTCACCGAGGACGGCTGCGAAGTGACGACGGTCTGACCGATCTATCAGGCGTTGTTCATCCGCTGGCTGGTCCGGGTCCCGCAGCGTTTGCACTCGGCGACGCGGTAGGGCTCCCGGGAGAACTGCGCGTTTTCCTCCTTGTGGCTCTCGGTGCGGAGCTGCACCGACACCTCGTGAGGGGTGTCGAGGTCGCAGTCCTCGCAGTGCTCGGTCAGCCCGTTGAAGGAGTCGTCTGTGGTTGCCATTACTTCTGCTTTCTCGCAGTACCATCTTAAACCTCTGTATCGTTTCGAGAAGTATACTGACCGGTTCGGCGGGCAATCATGTCTGCCGAAACCGACCGAGAGTCGACGATACCGTTCATCGAGAGCGCTGCCGGCCGCTTCCCATCTGGTGAACCGATCCGTCATACAACGGCCGAGCCGTGGTTGGTTCCCGAACAGTACCGTCGCCTTCGGTCGATTCTACTATAGGCGTCCCTCGAGTGGCGAGCGTATGGAGCAGGTGTTCGCACCCTGGCGGATCGAGTGGATCAGACGTGAAAAGAAGAACTCGGACGTCGACTCGTGCGTCTTCTGTGAGTTTCCCGAGCGGGAGAACGATCGGGAGAACCGCCTCGTCGCGCGCAGCGAGCACGCGTTCGTCCTGCTGAACAACTACCCGTACAACCCCGGCCACGTGATGGTGATTCCGTACGCCCACACGGGCGAGTACGGTGATCTCAGCGACGAGCAGCTGCTCGATCACGCGCGCCTGAAACAGCGCACCTTTGACGCGCTCGAGACGGGACTTCAGCCCGACGGGTTCAACGCGGGTCTGAACCTGGGCGACGGAGCCGGCGGTTCGATCGACGACCACCTCCACACCCACGTCGTCCCCCGCTGGGAGGGCGACACCAACTTCATGCCTGTCATCGGCGACACGTCGGTGATCGTCGAGGCCCTCGAGGACACCTACGATCACCTCCACGAGGCCTTCGCCGACCAGGAGGGAGCGACCGTTCCCGACGAGGGCGGCGCCGTCGTCTTCGAGTGAGCCGTGACGCCGCCGACTACCGCGTCGCCGCTTTCACCGTCGCGCTCGGGTTCGCGGCCCAGAACACCGTCACTTCGCCACGCTCGTGACGGGCTTCCGTTCGCTTTGCTCACGGAAACGTCGTCGGCAATCTGGTCAGCGGCGTCTTCATCGTCACCGATCCGACGTTCAACATCGGCGACTGGATCCGCTGGAACGACAAGGAGGGCGTGATCAAGGACATCCGGTTCCGGTCGACGCGGGTTCGAACCTTCGACAACGAGGTGATCGCGGTTCCGAACTCCGAACTGACCGCGAACGCGGTTACCAACACCGTGCTCAACGGTCGGCTCCGTCTGACGGTTCCCGTGCGGGTCGGATACGACGACGACCTCGACGCCGTCGTCCGGATCCTCTCGGAGGCGGCAGCCGACAATCCGGACGTTCTCGAGCACCCGGAGCCGGTCGTGCGGGTTACGGATCTCGACGAGACCGTCGAGGTCGTCGCCTCGATGTGGATCGCCGAGCCCGACCGGGCCACGTACGGTCGCATCCAGTCCGAGTACGCCCGCGAGATCCTCGGTCGGCTCGAGGGCGCCGGAGTCGATCTCGGACGGACCGGCCCCCAAGAGATCGCGGGCGAGATCGGCGTCGTTTCGAAGCCGGCGACCGCCGTCGACGAGACCGCGGCCGATCGGTAACTCTCTCCCCTCGACGTCGCGGCGATAGCGGCCCGTCTCCCGTTCGAGAGCCGGTAGATCCGCCCGATCGACCGGACGCTTTTTCCCTCTCGTCGCCCCGGAGTAGGACGTTATGGAGTACGAGGTGGTACACACCGACGACGTTCCGCTGACCGACCTCTCCGAGATCGACGAGGTCCCCCCGGACCTACAGATCCGAGCCATCGACGACTTCCTCCCGACCGAGCACATCCAGCTCAAGCTCTGGTACTTCGAGCCGGGCGAGGAGATCCAGTACCACGCCCACACCGAGCAGGAAGAGCTGTACTACGCCCTCGAGGGCGAGTTCTCGCTGAAGCTCGGCCGGTCCGGCGAGGAGGAGTACGTCGAGGCCGGACCGGGGACGTTCTGGATGGCGCGGCCGGAAGTCGGTCACGGCCACCGCAATGTCGGCGACGAGGAGGGTATCATCCTCGCGATCGGCGCACCGTCGGTCGACGATCCCGGACTCGACCCACACGCGATCGACGACGAGGACGAGTAACGGAGGGGGTCAGACCGATGCGCTCGAGTACGTCGACTCGAGATAGTCGAGGATCCGTTCGGACTCTGGCATCGTCACGCCGTACTCCTCGTCGACGAGGACGGGAACCCCTCGCTGGCCCGAGACGCGCTTGACCTCGTCACGCTTCGAGTGAAGTCCCTCGACCCAGATACTCTCGTACTCGACGTCGTACTCCTCGAGACGGTCGACGACCACCTCGCAGAACGGACAGCCCTCGAGACGGTACAGTGTCACCATATACGGGCGTTTCTCGTCCGTCGTCAAAAGCGTGCGTGGCGCGTTCCGTGTTGCCGGATCCTGGTTCCGGGGTGCGGAGCTTTTTGACGATCGCACGAGAGTCCCGCATATGCCCCCGACCGCAGGCGAGACGCTACCCAACTTCGCGGCACCGCTGTGTGACGGCGAGACGTTCCGATCGACACGGCTCTCCGACGCGCTCGGCGCTCGAGGCGGCGTCGTCGTCTGCACCGGCCTCGCGTTCAGCGCGATCGCACAGAACTGGTGGAAACGGTTCGTCCGCGCCGGCTGGGAGGAGTTCGAGGAAGTCTCTGTACTTGGCGTGAGTCGTGACGGCCCCTACGCCCAGAACGAGTTTCTCCGGTGGCTGGATCGCCCCGACTTCCGGTTTTTCGCGGACGTGAACGGCGAGGCGAGCGACTCGCTCGATCTGCTGGCGGACCGCTCGCATATGGCCGACGTCTCGACCCCCTGGCGGTCCGCGTTCGTCATCGATTCCGACCGCGAGGTGCGGTACGCCTTCGTAGCCGACGACTGGATCTCGCCGTTACCCCGCGAGGAGATCGAGGCGGCCGTCGCGGATCTCTAACCCTCCGTTCAGTCGTCCGCACCCGGATCGCCGCAGATCTCGACCTCGTGGTCGCTCTCGCCAGCGGGGACTGACACCGACGCCGTACCGTAGGCGCTCTCGAGGGTGATCGTCGCCTCGTCGCTCGCGGTTACCGCGAGATCGATCGGCTCGGTCGCGTCGAGTTCGGCCTCGTCGACCCAGATCGTTACCGCGGACGCGCCGTCGAGTTCGACCTCGAGGTCGTTCGCCGCGGCCGGCGACGAGATCGGATCGCGCCAGTACGTTCCACGTTTCACGTGTGGATCGGGCTCCATCCCTTCGCGTTCGTAGTCTGCGGGCACCGGCTCGCCCTCGCCGAACGCGAGCGATCGAGCGTCGACGAGTCCCTCGTCGGTGCCCGAGGCGACCTCGACATCCGAGAGCCAGTAGGCCTCGTCGTGGACGAGACCGAACTGCTCGCTGTCCATCGCCGGGACGGCCCGGTAGGTTACCTGCGCGGGCGAGCGGTCGACGGTCCCCTCCTCGAGGTAGTCGGCTGCGGGACCCCACTGATCCCGCAGCGCGAACATGAAGTGGTTGTAGCCGGGGAACACCGAGAGCTCGTTGCGGTAGCCGTGCTCGCGCAGCTGTTCGTGGTAGTTCGTCGGCCCAGCTACAGGAACGAGCACGTCGTTCGAACCGGTCCAGGTTCGAAGCGGCAGGTTCCGGAGGTTGTCCGTCACGCGAAGCGTGTTCTGCGGGCTGTCGACCGCGCCGCCGGTCGGCCCGCCGAAGTAATCCTCGTCCGGCGGACCGGCGATCACGAACGAGCGCGCGAATAGATCCGGATACAGCGAGGAGAACCGGTACGTGCCGTGGCCGCCCATCGAGAACCCGCCGATGGTCACCCGGTCCTCGTCGATCTCGTAGTGGGCGGCGAGGTCGCGCCACGCCTCGAAGACGTCGAGTTCGGCTTCGTCCTGGTACCAGCCCGCCGGCCCGCGAGCGCCGGGCGTGAGGATCAGCGCGTCGCGTTCCTCGCCCAGTTGTCGGAGCAGGTTCGGCGACAGCGTTGCGTACTCGTTGTGCGTCGAGCCGAGCGAGTGAAGTTGCAGGTGAAACGGCACGGTCTCCGCGCCGCCGTCGGCGGCCTGCGGGACGTACACCGCGTACGGCTGGACCCGGTTCAGGAGCACGTCCGCGTCGGCGTCGATCCCCTGCCCGAGATCGGCGCTGGAGACGTAGAGTCGGTTCAGAAACCCGGAGGAGGGGACGTTGTACGTCGTCGTCCCCGCCTCGAGCGCGCCGAAGTCGACGTCCGCGTGAAGATCGGAGATGTCCCGGTCGGCGAGCGCGTGGGCCTGCTCGTGGTCGCGCCAGTGGCCGTAGCCGATGCCGCGCGAGCCTGTCTCGGTTCCCTCCTCGAGTTGCGTCTCGAGGGTCTCCTCGTCGAGGTTCGGTGCACCCATCGGCTCGTCGAACCGGAAACCGACGTTGAAGATCGGCGGCGGGTTCTCGCCGTGGGATCCGCCTGGCTGATCCTCGTTCGGATCTTTCTGAATCTCCCGGAACCGCTTCTCGTCGGCATCGAACAGCCCGACGCCGACGTAGTGGCGCCAGGTCTCGTCGCCGGGATCGAGCGGGACGGTGACGTCGATCTGGTTGCGTTCGACGTCGACGGAACACTCGACCGACTCGCCGTCGAGTTCGGCGTCGGTTCCCCAGGCGACGAGTTCGTGGTCGGCGGTGATGCCGAGATCACCGATGCCGTAGCCGAGTTCGTCCGATTCGCTCGACTCGTCCGGGTCTGTCTCGATCGCGACGAACGCGGCCGCCGCGTCGGGTTCGACCATCGTCTGGAGCGTGATTCGGTACCGGATCCCCTCTGAGACGGGCTGGGTGCGGAACTCGAGCAGATCAGCGGCGTTGTGCCGGTAGGTCTCCTCGTCGGTCGGGTAGACGACGTCGCCCGTCATCAGCCCGTTTTCGCCGTAGGTCGTCTCGTCGCTGGGCTGGGGGTTCGGCGGCAACGGCTCGTCGGTCGTGTTCGCGCCGTGGTCGTCGTAGACGAAGTCCTGGTAGAGGTACTCGCCGTCGACGTAGGCGTCGGTTCCCGAGACCATGATCGGATCGGCCTCCCAGCCGTCGCCGTTCTCGAGCGGCGGCGCGGTCGGCAACTCCTCGTCCAGAACCGCTGGACCGGGATCCGGCGAGGAAACCGACTCCTGGGGGTCCCGACAGCGATTCGTGGACTCGTCGTCGGAGGCGCTTCCGATCGTCGACCCGTACTGCGCTCCGGCCAGTCCAGCCGCCCCGGCCGCTGCACCGAGCGAGCGAAGTACCCGCCGCCGCGAGGTTCGTTCGTCGTCTCGGTCGCCGGTCGCCGGTTGCGTGGGATCCATTCAAACGAACGGAGCTGACGCCGGGTGAAAAACGTTCTAGCAAATATATTCACTCGCCCAAAAACCTGTCACTCGAATAGGGTCTTTGACTGAACGGTCGGAACCACGTCCACACTCGGTTCGATCGACCCGGCGGCGTGACTCGGCTCGGATCGATCAGCGGGGTTCTCCGAACGCGTACATCGTCTCGTGGGCCGTCACCTCGAGATCGACGAAATCGCCGGGCTCTATGCCGTGATCGCTGGCGTTCTGGACGATGATCTGCCTGTACGCGGAATCGCGGCACTTCACGGAGTCTGCGGTTCCGTGTTCGACCACCAGCACGTCCTCGCGCCGCTCACCGACCATCGACTCGTACGCTTCCCCGACGATCTCGCGCTTGGCCGCGCTCATCTCCTTCGAGCGCTCCTTCTTGATCGTCCCGCCCAGTCCCTTCATTTCGGCGGCGTCGGTGCCGGGTCGCTTCGAGAAGCGGGTGACGTTGATCTTCTCCGGGCGAGTCTCGCGGAGCAGCGCCATCGACTGGGCGTGGTCGTGGTCGGTCTCGGTCGGGAAGCCCACGATGAAGTCCGTCGAGAGGGTCCAGTACTCGAGCGCGTCGTCGAACGTCTCGATGACCTCGAGATACTCCTCGACCTGGTGCTGGCGGCGCATGTCGCCGAGTACGTCGTCCGAGCCGGACTGGACGGGGGCGTGCAGGAAGTCGTACAGCTCCTCGTTCGCGGCGAAGACTTCCGCGAGCTCCTCGCGGATACCGTGGACGCCCTTCGGGTTGGCCATCCCCACGCGGACGCGAAAGTTGCCCTCGAGTTCACAGATCTGCTCGAGCAGGCGGTGCAGCTTGCGCTCGCCCTCGTCCCAGCCGTAGACGCCGGTGTCCTGGCCCGTGATCCGAAGTTCCTTCGCGCCGGCGTGGATGAGCGCCCGGGCCTTCTCGACGTTCTCCTCGATGCTTGGGGAGTCGATCTTGCCCGTCGCGCGCTTGGTGATACAGTACGAGCAGTCGGACATACAGCCCCGTGCTATCGGGAGGATGCCGACGACGCCGTCCAGAATCGGCTCGGCGTCGGGCGTCGTCGTCGGACACTCGCCGTTCGTAACCGCTTCGGGAACCGCGTCCCAGTGGAGTACCCGCCCGTCGACGTCCGCCTGAGCGAACTCCTCGCCCTGTGCGAGGGCCATACAGCCCGTAATGTAGAGATCGGCCGTCTCGTCGGCCAGCTCCTCAGCCCGGCGGAGCATGTTGCGCTCGGTCTTCTCGACGACCGTGCAGGTGTTGAGGATGGCCACGTCGGCCTCGTCGGGGCCGTCGACCCGGTGGTGGCCCGCGTCGCGGAGCCGTCGCTCGATCTCGCGGCTCTCCCCGCGATTGGACGTGCAGCCGTACGTCTCGATATGATACCGGGCCATCGTCGTTACCACCGTTCGGGCCCCGCGAGCCAAAAGCCCGACGGATCGGGGCCGCCTTCGAGCGGACGACCGCTCCGCCTTGCCGACCGTGGCGACGCGGCGCTCGAGTGATCCTCCACGCGGCGGAACACCCCCAGCGGGAGGTAACCGTCTTCGGTCCCCAGCAGCGAAAGGACGAGCCCCCGCGTCCGGACGCCGAGAGCGGGCTCGAGGAAGCCGCCGGCGGCCTCAAGCAGCGCGGGGACTGCGAGGGGTAGTCGCCGGGTCGAGTCTCTACACCAGGCTGCGACAGCGCGGACGGACGCCGAGCGGAGCGGCGTTCGGACCCGGGCTCGCCGGAGTCGCGTACGCCAGCTACAGGGAAATGCGATGCCGAGCGCGGTAGCCGGATCCGTCGGTAGTGGAACTCACCTCGGTCCCGACTCCGCCCCGAGTCGGTCGTAGTTCTCGTCGAGGACGTTGACGGCGGCGATGAACGCGCCGACGACGACGGGACCGAAGAACACGCCCATGACCCCGAAGGCGTAGATCCCCCCGAGCACGCCGAGGATGATCACGGCGGGGCTGATCTCGGCGTAGCGATCGACGACGACCGGACGGAGGTAATCGTCACAGATGCCGACGATGACCGCGCTGTAGATCGCGAGCGCCGCGGCGAGGACGGGCTCGCCGGTCGCAAAGAGGTACAGCGAGGCGGGAACCCAGACGAACGGCGCGCCGATCAGCGGCACCAGCGAGAGGATCACCATGATGAACGTCCAGAACGCGGCGTTGGGGATGCCGACCGCGAACAGCCCGATGCCGGCGATGACGCCCTCGATGACCGCGATCAGAACGTGGCCCGCGAGCACTGCCCACGTGACCTCGTTGAGATCCCCGTAGAGGTCGTCTTGGACGTCGTCGGGAAGGGGCGTCCGCGCGCGGATCCAGTCCATGAGGTCGTCCCCGCTCTTGAGCAGGTAAAACAGCAGGAACAGCGCCAGCCCGAACCCGATCAGCGCGCTGGTGAGCGCGCCGAACCAGTCCGTCGCCTGCTCGAGGACTATCGAGCCGATCTGCTGGGCGGAGTCGGCGACCGTTCCGACGATGTCGACCTCGAAGCCGGTCTCCTCCTCGATCAGCGCCTCGATCTCGGCGATCTGGAGGTCGTCGGGATCGGTCTCCTGGATCAGATCCGCCGCGTCCTCGGCGACGACCGCGGCGACGAGCACGAACGGAACGATGAAGCCGACGATCGCCAGTAAGACGAGCGAGATCGCGGCGACCGCTGGCGGGACGTACTCCTCGAGTCGCTGCTGAAGCGGGAACAGGACGAATCCGAGTAGCAGCGCGAGCAATACGTACTGGAAGAACGGGACGACGAGCTGCCAGGAAAGGTAGGCAAATATCGTGACGAGAACGAGTAGATACCCTTTGCTGCGGTTCACGAACTACTATTTCGGCGTCATGAAGATAAAGCCGGACCCGACATGTTCCAACAGCGGAGTGTCGTAGCCAGTCGCAACACGGCTTCAAGAAGCTGGTTCGCCTAGCCTAGTTCGGATGTCGACTCAGCTCGATCCCCTCTCGCTGTCGGCCGATCTTCTCTACACCGTCAAGACCGAGGGCGACCACGACGGGTTGCGAACGCACCTCGCAACGCTCGAGCGCTCCCGGCTCGAGCGGGCGCTCTCGAGTCGCGAGCGGCGACTGGCGTTCTGGCTCAACTGCTACAACGCCTACGCGCAGCTGTTGCTCGAGGAGTCGCCCGAACTCCTCGAGGGCGGACTCGTCGACCGTTGGACGTTCTTCGGCCGCGACCGGATCCCCGTCGGCGGCGTCTGGCTGAGCCTCAACGATATTCAACACGGAATGCTCCGCCGATCGAAACACCCCTGGGGCTTCGGCTACGTTCCGCGCCCGTTTCCCTCGCGGTTCGAGCGCGGGTTCCGTCTCGAGGAGTGCGATCCGCGGATCCACTTCGCGCTGAGTCGCGGCGGCGACCACTGTCCACCGATCGCCGTCTACTCGGCGGCCGACGTCGACGAGGATCTGGACATCGCGATCCGCTGGTACTTAGAGGAGACCGTCGGCTACGATCCGGACGACGATACGGCGACGGTTCCCCGCCTCTTCTGGCGGTATCGCGGCGACTTCGGCGGCAAGCGCGGCGTCCTGTCGTTCCTCCGGGAGTACGAGGCGATCCCGGAGTCGACGACGCCGGCGCTCGAGTACGAGCGGGTCACCCGTCGCGAGACCCTCAAACTCGAGGAGGCACTCGAGCGCTGAGCCATCCTGATCACCCGTCGCGGCGTTCGATCCGCGCGCTCGGGGCGTTTCGCATGACGCCCCGCACGGCCCGCTCGGCGTTCGACCGGGAGGCGTACCCCTCGCCGCTGTCGGCGATGACGTTCCCGTTCCAGTGGACGAGTCGCCAGCGCCACTCCTGGGCGCGGTCCTCGTAGACCTCGAATCGGCTTCGCCGGCCCGGGTGCTCGCTCGTCTCGACGCGATCGCTCGCCTCTTTTCCGGCCGCGCTCTCGTCGACGGCGGTCGTTTCGGCGTCTCCGGACTCGTCTCCCGTTCCGGCGTCCGTGACGCGGATGCTACTTCCGTCGGGGTCGTCCCACTCCAGTTCGAACTCGAGTTCGGTCCGTCCGTCCTCGTGTTCGCCCTCGAGTTCGGCGACGACATCCGCGGGGACGTCGATGGTGAGCCGACGCTCGCCGCTGTGCAGTTCAACCGGGGTCTCGGCCTCGAGGGCGACGGCGAACTCGCGAAAAATGGTGGCCAGTTCGTCGCGGTCGTAGGCGTGCTCGAGTTCGAACAGTGTTGCTCCCATATGCCCGCTACGACCCGTGACGGGTTAGGGTTTCACCAGGAGCGACTTAGAGCTGCGTCGTCGCCTCGAGCGCGATGTCGATCGCGCGGCCGACGTTGTTTTTGGCCTTCTCCGGGAGTTCGTCGTCCTCGGTGTCGGTGCCCTTCTGGGTTCCCTCGACGAGGTTGCCGTCGACGGTACAGATCGCGCCCGCACTGAGTCCGCGCCGGCGTGCCAGCGTAAAGACCGCAGCGGCCTCCATCTCGACCGACAGCAGGCCCGCGTCCTCCCAGTCGGCGACGTGTTCGTCCGTCTCGGCGTAGTAGGCGTCGTCGGAAGCGATCGGGCCGACGTGGACGTCTTCGTCGTTCGCTTCGGCCGAGTCGACCAGCGAGGAGAGTACCTCGTAATCGGGAACGGCGGGGTACTCGACATCCTCGTAGCGCTTCGAGGTCCCCTCGTTTTTCGCGGCGCCGGTCGCGACGATCATGTCGCCGATCTCGATGTTCGACTGGAGCGCGCCGGTCGTTCCGACACGGATGAAGGTCTCGACGCCAACGTTTGCCATCTCCTCGATCGCGATTGCCGCCGAGGGACAGCCGATCCCCGTCGAGCAGATCGTCAGCTCGCGATCGCCGTAGGTGGCGTTGACGACCTTGTACTCGCGGTTTTCGGCGACGGTCTCGGCCTCGTCGCAGTGGTCGGCGATCCGATCGACGCGACCCGGATCGCCCGGAATCAGCGCGACGTCCGTCAGGTCCCCCTCCTCGACCAACAGGTGTGGCTGCGTTGCCATAGCCTCGCGTTCCGCGGGCGACGAGAAAAAAGGTTCGAGGCCGAGCCGGCCTCGAGAGCACCCCCGGAGCCGCCGTCGACCCTCGAGCGCGCGGCCGACCTACCCGGTGACCTCTACCTGGTCCGGGCCGACGGTGACGGTTACGTCGTCAACGTCGAAGACCACCGTCCCGGTCGATCGATCGCCGCTACCGTAGGTGGGGACGAACAGTGAGTCGAGCGCCTCGGGATCGATGTAATCGTACAGCCGGATGCTGGAGTCGGTGACGTCCTCACCGTGGTAGGTCGCTAGAGCTGTCGCGACGGCTATACTCGGCGGTTCGTTGTCGTCTCGGTCATACTGGACGCGCTGACCGAACCCACATCCAGGGGTGTTAGGTGTTGTTCGCTCGTTCATGTCTCTCAGTCACGTCGCCGTGACTCCCTAATCGACTGGCCAACGGCACTCGACAAATAGGTACCGCCGGGAAACATCCAATGAGAACCGCCGGACGCGGACGTTCTCATCCGTTCGTCATACGCTCGTCATTCGTGGGTCAGACACCTATCTGTGTTCTATCATACTATGCCATATAAAATAACCCGTCAATGGCGATCAGTGAGAAACGCCTCGACCTCGGCGGCCGACGGGACGCTCCGCGCTCCCTTCCGCCCGGCGGTCAGCGCGCCGCAGGCGTTCGCGTACTCGAGCGCGCGCTCGGGATCGAACTCGCCGTCGTCGCTGGCGATCATCGTTGCGAGGAAGCCGGCGGCGAAGGCGTCTCCGGCGCCCGCGGTGTCGACGGTTTCGATCTCGAATCCCGGGTGGACGTGGTCGCCGTCGGGCGTGTGGAGTAACGCGCCGTCGGCACCGTGTTTGACGACGACGAGCCGATCGTCGAACGCCGAGGCGCTGTACTCGTCTTCGAGCATCGCTTCCGCCTCGCGGTCGTTGACGAAGATCACATCCGCGAGCGCGAGCGCGTCGCCGAAGTCCCGCTCGCCTAGCCGCCGGCCCGGATCGAAGCTGACCCTGACGCCGGCCTCGCTCGCAATCGACGCGATCTCGGCGGCGGTGTCGGGACGCTGGCTCGTCAGGTGAACGTGACTCGCCGCCCGGATCCGTTCGGGCTCGAGGTCGGCCGGCCCGACGGCCTCGTTGATGCCGTCGTTGCCCAACACGGCGATCTCGCCGGTGTCTTCGACCAGCAGGTACTTGACGGCAGTCTCGGCGCCCTCGACGATCCGAACGCCGTCGATCGAGACCCCAGTCTCCTCGAGTTCGTGGCGGGCGAGCAGCCCGTTGTCGTCGTCGCCGACGCTGCCGACGAGTCCCACGTCGACCTCGAGTCCGGCCAGCGTTGCGGCGACGTTCGCCGCGCTGCCGCCGCCGGACTGCTGCTGGGAACGGATCGAGGCCTCGCCGTCTGCTGCCGGGAACTGATCGATACGAAGCGTCACGTCCCAGTTGACGTGACCCGCGGTGAGGACGGTAACCATAGCAGATTATCAACAGAGGGCGCGGGGGGCAAAAAGTCTAGGTGACGAGAAACAGGAGCACGTTGTGCGCGCCCGGTCCGAGCCCGACCGCGGCGAGGAGGGCGAGCAGCGCCCGGCCCTGTCGCGGGGCGTCCTCGACGTACTCCCTGAACAGACCGACGATGACCAGCGCCAGCGCGATCTTGACGACCACGAACAGCCACCCGCCACCGATGTACTCTGCCGTCGGGAGAGCGTGGCCGGCCTCGAGGATCGCGAGCGAGAGCGGCACCTCCTCGCTGGCCCCGAGGACGTCGAAGCCGATCGCCGTCGAGATCCCGTCCAAGGTGTGGCCGAAGACGACCAGCGCACCGGTTGCGCCCGTGACGGCGGCGACCTCCTCGTAGCGCCGATCGAGGGCAGCCCAGACGCCGGCCGTCACCAGCACCGTCAGGACGACCGAGAGGACGGGCCAGAAGACGTCGCCGAACCCGCCCTGGACGCCGACGGCGGTCGCTGCAGCACCGACGAAACCGAGCGTGCCGACGGCGGCGACCAGGGGCTCGCTCGAGACAGTTCCGGTTCGTTCGAGGGCGATCCCGCCGAGCCAGACGGCGCCGGCGACGATCCCCGTTACAACGTAGACGCTCGGCGTGCCAAAGAGCACGGCGAGGTCGTCGGGGTAGGCCCCGAGCCGGTGAAGGACGTGCAGGCTCGAGCCGAACACCATCCAGGGGATGAAGGCGACCACCGTCCGATCGGTTACGGGTGGATCGGCCGACCACAGCGCCGCGGCGACGGCGACGGCCGCCACCGCCAGCGGGACGAGAAACTGCGCGGGCGGGAGCGCGAACCCCTCGGGAAGCACCATACTCGAGTTGGAACACAGCAGCGACTAACCGTTTCCGATCCGAACCGCCTCGAGTCGCCGTCGGTTCGACTACACTTCCCAGGGCTCACCGGTCGTCTCGCCGAACAGCTCCCGCATCAGCGTGACGATGCTCTCGGGGGGGAACTGGCCCCGTTCGGTAACGATCGCGTCGACGTGACGTGGCGGCGTGACGTCGAACGCGGGGTTCTCGACGGTAAGTCCGTCGTCGGCGCGGTCGCCACCGGTGATGTCGGCGTACTCGGTCTCCGAGAGCACCTCCGACTCGTCGCGCATCTCGATCTCGACGGTGTGGCCGGTCATCGTGTCGGGATGGAGCTTGATCGTCTGGGCAGCGACCATCACCGGAACGCCGCGTTCGCGGGCGTTGACCGCCAGCCCACTGGTCCCGATCTTGTTGATGACGCTGCCGTCGGCGGCGATGCTGTCGGCGCCGACCAGCACGTGATCGGCGTCGTCCAGGTAGCGCCGGGCTGCGTTGTCGACGACCAGCGTTACGGGGACGTCCCACTCTCGGAGCTGTTCGGCCGTGATGTGGCCCTGCTTTCGCGGCCGAGTCTCCTTGACGATCGCCTCGACGTGTTTGCCCGCATCGAGGGCGGCCTCGACACAGGAGAGGGCGTCCGTCGAGTGACAGTGGGTCATCACCACGTCGCCGTCGCGAAGCCGGTTCGCGCCGACCTCGCCGAGTCGCTCCTGGGCCTGCTCGAGGTCGGCCTGGAACTCGCGGGCGCAGGCGACCGTCGACTCCCGAAGCTCCGTGACGGTCTCTCCCTCGATCCCTCTGAGGACGTACCGAAGCGCGTTCGGGAGGCTCACGGCGGTCGGACGGGTCTCGTACAGTTCCTTGGCGGCAGCACGTAGCTGATCGCGGAACGCCGCCGGGGTCGACGCGTCGGAGTGCTCGGCCTGAGTCGCGAGTGCCTCCGCCGCGGCGTCACCGATCGCCGCCGCGCCGCGGATCTCCATCGTCGCGATATCGTCGGCCGTCGCTTCGACGACGGGGGCGACACTGGGTTGCTCCTCGTCCATGGCGCCCAGTACCCACCGGACCCAAATAAGGGATCGGACGGATTTTTGATCGTTCGGCGAGTCGGTCCGGTATGGACCGCGCCGAACTCGCGCCGCTGATCGACCACACCGTCCTCGGCCCCGAGACCACCATTGCCGACGTCGAGGCGGTTCTCGACGACGCCGCCGACCACGGGATGAACGCCTGTATCCCGCCCTACGCCCTCGAGCACGCCGCCGACTACGCGCCCGACGTCACCCTCGCAACGGTGATCGGGTTCCCCCACGGCCAGAACGCCCCCGACGTGAAACGTCGCGAGGGGGTCCTCGCCTGGAAGGCCGGCGCCGACGAACTCGACGTCGTACTCAACGTCGCCCGTGTTCAGGCCGGCCAGCTCGAGGCCGTCGAGGCCGAGCTTGCGGAGCTCGTCGCGGCCGTCCCGGTACCGGTGAAGGTGATCATCGAGACCGCGCTGTTGAGCGACGAGGAGAAACGCGGGGCCTGCGAGGCCGCCCGCGAAGCCGACGCCGCGATGGTCAAGACGTCGACGGGCTTTGCCGACGGCGGGGCCACCGTCGCCGACGTCGAACTCATGAGCGAGTTTCTCCCGGTCAAGGCCAGCGGCGGCGTCGGCAGCTACGACGAGGCGATCGAAATGCTCGAGGTTGGCGCCGAACGCATCGGGGCCTCGAGCGGGGTCGAGATCCTCGAGGGGGCGCCGGAGTAGCACGGAAGGATCTCGATTTCTGCCGATCGAATCGTCCGAAAAAGCGTCGCTGATGGTACCGCGACGGACCGCTAGTTCGCGGGTTCGTCCGCGGATTCACCCTTTTCGTTCGGCGACTCCGCCGACGCGTCGGTCGCAGCCCGTCGGCGTAGCCACTCGAGTCCTACCGCGCCGCCGACGATCCCCGCACCGGTCGTGAACCCTGGGACGGAATCGGCCTCGTCGTCTGCGTCGTCTCCATCGTCTGCGTCGTCTCCAACGTCGTCGGCATCGCTGTCGTCACCGTCATCGACGTCATCCGGGTCATCGTCCCTATCGTCGTCCTCATCGTCCCGGTCACCGTCGTCGTCCGGTTCGTCGTCTCCATCGATGTCATCCGGGTCATAATCTTCGTCGTCGGAGCCATCATCCTGGTTACCGCCGTCGACGTCATCCGATTCGTCGCCTTCGTCCTCGTTACCCTCGCTTTCGTATTCGTCGTCGGTACCCTCATCTTCGCCGTCAGCATCCTCGGGGCCCCCGTCGTCATCGTCGTCTTCACCCTGGTCCTCATCTTCGTCGACAGATTCGTCGTCGTCTTCCTCGGGAGCCTCGTCCTCGTCGACAGATTCATCATCGTCTTCCTCGGGAGCCTCGTCCTCGTCGACAGATTCATCATCGTCTTCCTCGGGAGCCTCGTCCTCGTCAACAGATTCGTCGTCGTCTTCGTTCACATCTTCGCGAAGCGCCACGAGGTCGTTGTCGTGTTCGACGTAGAGCGTCTCGTCGTCGATGGCCACAACGTGGCCGATCGGAAGCTCGTCGGCCGAGATCGTCCACCGCTCGCTCCCGTCGTACTTATCGAGAGCGACGAGTTCGTCGTGGTACTCCGAGTGATCGAGCTCGTCGGCCTCTGTGGTATCACCGGTCCCTGCGTTGTCGTTGATGTGTACGTAAACAGTATCTCCGCCGATGGCCGCCGCGTTGTTGACGTTTCGGAGCACGTCGATGCCCCAGCCGTCAGCGGTGTCCGAGAGCGCGGTTGCGGTCAGCGCGTCGCCGTAGTAGCCGCCGATGTAGATCTCCTCGCCGAGGACGAGATCGATTCCCTCGGACCGAGACGGTCCCTGCCCGGTTTCGAGGTCTTCGCCCGTCTGGGCGTCGATGACATCCCGCGCGTAGTAGCTCTCTCCGCCGAGAACGACGGCTGTCGTGGTCGCTCGCGCTCGCGGGATGCCGAAGCCGTCGTGCTGGGTGTACTCAGCCCGCCAGATCTCATCGCCGGTTTCGGGGTCGAGCGCGAGGCGCGCGCCACCGTCGTCATCCGCTGCTAGGGCGTAGACGACGCCGTTCGCGGCGGCGGTCGTATTCCTGAACTCGAACTCCGCATCGTCCGTGTCGGATTCCTGTGACTCGGCGGTGATCGCGTCGAGTTCCCACCGAACAGAGCCGTCGTCGGTATCGAGGGCATATAGTGTGCCGTCGACGACGACGAACGCGCTCCCGTAGGCGACCGTCTGGGTCCCGGTCGAGTCCTCGGGGTCGAACTCGGTCTGCCAGCGGACGTCCCCGTCGGCGGCGTCGAGCGCGTACAGTTCATCATCGACGACGTAGACGGTGTCGTCGACGACCGACGGCCTATTCGCGTCGGCGTCTGTGTACTCCCAAATGGTCGAACCGTCCGCGGCGTCGAGCGCGACGATTCCGTCCGTACTCGACGCGTAGACAACGCCGTCGACGACGGCTGCCTCACCGCGGGCGTGTTCGACCGTCCAGGCGGCCTCGAGCGCGTCGCCGTCGAACTCGGGGGCGTCGCTCGCGTATCTCGCGTGGCCGGCGTCGCCGTCGAACGACGGCCACACCGCGTCCGTCTCCGGGTTCGGTTCGACGTCCGGATCGGGAAGGTTCTCGTCGCTGAGTTCCTCGCCGGCAACAACCGAGGAGAGTACGCCGCCGGTGGCGACCGTTGCACCTGTCGTTAGCACCGACCGCCGTCGCCATTTTGTCATGTGGGACCGCACTCAGAGGTGTGGGATTACTATTCGATCGCTATGACAGAATTGATTTCTTTACAACTGTTTCAGGACCCATCCCAGCTGGTATCGACGGACGGCGGCGCTTTCGACTCGAAGGGTGAAACATTGCCCCGAGTCGCCGGTTACTCCGTTCGGTCCTCCGGAGCCTCCGTCGGCTCGTCTGCCGCATCGATCTGTTCGTTCGTCCCCGCGTTCCGTCGGAGCCACTCGAGCCCCAGCACGCCGCCTGCGATCCCCGCACCGGTCGTGAACCCGGGAACGGAGTCCGCTTCGTCGTCAGCGGTCTCGTCGTTCGGATCGTCCTCGCTGTCGGCATCTACGGCATCGTCCCCGTCGTCGGTGTCATCACCCGCGTCGTCTCCTTCGTCGCCGTTCGGCCCGTCATCGATTCCGGTATCGTCGTCCCCGTTCGGATCGTCGTCGCTGACCCCATCGTCTCCGTTGTCGTCGCCGGTTTCGTCGTCGGTCTCGCCAACGCTGTCGTCGGTCTCGTCAACGCTGTCGTCGATCTCGTCCTCGTCGCCTTCCTCTCCGCCGTACTGCTCGTCGTCCTCGTCGTCTTCCTCGTCCTCGCCTTCGCTGCTCTCTTCCGGCTCGTCGTCACCCGCTTTATCCCCCGCTTCATCCTCACCGTCCGGCTGTCCACTGTCGTCGGTTTCACCTTCGTCCGCATCACCGTCGCTCGGCTCCCCATCGTCTTCGCCCTGTCCGTCTCCGTTGTCGTCGTTGTCTTCACCGGTGTCGTCTTCCTCGTCTCCGTCTTCACCGGTGTCATCTTCCTCGTCCGTTTCTTCGCGAAGCGCGACGAGCTCGCCGTCGTGGTCGAGATACAGCGTGTCGCCGCTGACGGCCAGCACCTCGCCGACAGGGAGCACCTCCTTCGAGATCGCCCAGCGCTCGCTTCCGTCGTCTTTTGCGAAGGCGACGAGCTCTCCACTGTATACGGACGAGTCCGACGGATCCTGCCCCGGATACTCGTCGAAGTACAGATAGACGACGTCGTCGACGATGACGGGGGGAGCGTAGATGTTTCGACGGACGCCAGCGGTCCAGCGTTCCTCGCCGTCGTCGAGCGATCCGGCCTCGAGCTGGCTTCCGTCGTACCCTCCAACGTAGCGCTCCTCGCCGAAGACCACGCTGATTCCCTCGGAAGTGGCCTTCATGAGGTGCTCGCCCGTTTGCGCGTCGGCGATGTGTCTAGCGTAGAAGCTGGCGCTGCCGACGGTGACTGCGGTCGCGGTCGCCCGTGCCTGCCGACTGTCGCTGTAGTTGCTCGAGGACTCCGCCCACACCTCGTCGCCGGTTTCGGGGTCGAACGCTGCCGTCGCCCCGCCCGCGTTGTCCGCGACACCAGCGTAGACGACACCGTTCGCAGCGGCCGTGGTACTGACGAAATCGAGATTTTCTTCCGCCGTATCCATATGATCCAATTCGACGGTGATCGACTCGTGTTCCCACCGAACCGAGCCGTCGTCGGGCTCGAGGGCGTACAGCGTCCCGTCGGCGACGACGAAGACAGTACCGTAGGCGACCGTCTGGCTTTCGATCGGATCCTCCGGTTCAAACTCGGTCTGCCAGCGGATCGAGCCGTCGGCGGCGTCGAGCGCGAACAGTTCGTCGCGGGTGACGTAGACGGTGTCGTCGACGACCGACGGCGCGTTCGCGTCGATCTCGGTGTTTTCCCAGATCGCCGAGCCGTCAGTGGCGTCGAGCGCGAGAACGTCGTCCGCAGGCGTCGCGTAGACGACGCCGTCGGCGATCGCAACGTCACCGGCGGCGCCGTCGACGGACCAGGCGTTCTCGAGCGCGTCGCCGTCGAGTGCGGTCCCGTCGGGGACGTATCTCGCGTGGCCGGCGCCGCCGTCGAACGACGGCCAGTCCTCGTCCATCCCCGGATTCGGATCGCGGTCCGGGTCCGGCAGGTCGTCGTCGGTCGACTCCTCCCCAGCACCGATCGACGCGAGGGCTCCCCCTGCGGTAAGCGTTGCACCGGTCGCTAGCACCGAACGCCGTCGCCACTTCGTCATACGGACGTCGACACTGGAATGTCTGATTACTATCCAGTTGCTACGACTGACTTGTCCTCCCCGCAACTGTTTTGGACGGACGAGAATCGCGCTCACTCGACGGAACGGGACCGACTGCATCGACCGCTCGAGGACGTACACACGGTGTCTCCGCGGGCTCGAGTGGAGCGGTCTCCGGCCGTTACCACTCCTGGCCGGCGGGTTCGGCCTGCCGCGGTTCCCCCTCGTCCTCGGGCGTCTTCTCGCCGCGGACGACGAAGTACGCGATCGCGGCGACCACGCCGAGCGGGAAGAACAGGAACAGCAGTCCGGCGGTGCCGAGCGCCCAGAGGAGTTCGTTGTTCTCCCGCTTCGAAGCGTCCTTGTAGATCCAGTACGCGACGCCGATCGTGATCACCAGGAAGACGAGCGAGACGGCCAGTGCGATGAGGACGAACGTCGACTCGTCTATCGGCAACTCCTCACCCTCCGCCTGAAGCACGAGCGCGGCGTTGAGTAGCTGTAGCATCTACGTCCCCTCCATCGGATCGAGCGACGGCCGATACGGGACGCTCCGCCCCGAACCGGGACCGCCGGACCGGCTGACGGCTCGTTCACGTATTATTTGTGTCATGTATTGTACTCACACACTCTCCCCTGGCGCACTATATTTTTTGCGGTGAGATAGGCCGTAACTCGAGGACAGAGCGACGTTGCGCTGTCGACGGTCGGGTTACTCCGTCTCGAGCAGCCGCGAAACGACCGGCGACTCGTTTTCCCCGAGCGCCGACTGCACCAGCAGGTGACCGCCGAGTTCGGAGAGGCTGATCACGTCGTCCGCGCCGGCGCGTTTGAGCTTCCGGGTGTTCTCCCGATCCGTCGCGGCCGTGACGATGCGAACGTCGGGCCGGAGCTCGCGGGCGGTCAACACCGCCATCGCGTCCTGGGCGTCGTCGTCG
>PWMF01000219.1 GCA_003559215.1 Natrialbaceae archaeon | reverse complement strand
TTGTCCTTCGGCTCGTCGTTCTTGTCCTTCGGCTCGTCGTTCTTGTCCTTCGGCTCGTCGTTCTTGTCCTTCGGCTCGTCGTTCTTGTCGTTGTACTTATCGTTGTGTTTGTCTTTGTCGTGTTTGTCGTCGTAGCTTCCCGCTGCTGCAGTTCCGGCAAAGCCCATGAACATCAGGCTGCCGAGCAGCGCGATCGTCATCGTGATTGCGAGTGCGCGTTTCATTGTGGATTGGTAGGGACGTTGTCGGTTCGACGAGCGGGTCGGACCGGCCGCGAGCGCGAGAGGCGCAGCCGCGGCTCCTCGGGGTCCTCTTGCGTCGTCGCTGCCTGACACGTTCCCCGATTGGGACTCATTACGGAGTCCCACATGAACCGGGGGTACGGTTTCGCGATGTATCCGAAACCTAGCCTCGGCAAATCGCTTTCACAGCTAACGGCGGTGAACGTCTCCTCGAGTCGAACACCGTTTTGCTGTCGCTACAGAAAACGGTCGCCGAAGCCGTACTGACTAGGACGGGGGACAGTCGTGGTTTGGCACATTCGTGTCTTTCGGTGATGGACGTCGACGGCCGCGATCGAACACTATTTTTAGGACGGATTGCGGTCAGTCTACAGTCTACCGAGTTCGCGCTAACCATGTACCGAGCGGCCACGTCTCGTCCGTCGCAATCGGCTCGCCGCGGCGTACGAGGATCCGGATCCAGGCGGTCGAAGCAGCTCTCTCACGGTGGCACGGTAGCTCGCCGGCTGCCCGGGTTCGACCAACGCTCGAACACCGATAGCGCTCGGTCGGGAGCCGCTTGCAGCGTACCGTTCACCGTCGTTCGTAGCGGTTCGCTCGACGATCGGGATCGTCCGTTGTGCCAAGAAGATGGATCCGGTCGCTGCCCGTGGACGAAACTCGTCTCGAAGGAGCCGTCAGTCAGCGTTCGGAAGCGTCGCGTCCGCTCGAGACGTCGAATCCGACGCAAAAAAACCGCAAGCAGGTAGCGAACGGAAGTCGTTAGTAAGCCTTGTTGTTGTTGTGGTCGTTGTGGTTGACGTCAGCGAAGTTAGCGGCAGTGCTGATACCGACCTGGGCGTTAGCGTTGGTCTGGGACGCGAAGTTGCCAGCGTTGGCGGTACCCTTGTACGCGGCAGCGTAGTTGTCACCTTGCTTCAGGTAGTTCTGCTGATTGACAGCCTGGTACTGGTTGGTCTCCGCGTGCGCGTGCTGGCTGACGCCGATCCGATCGCCGTCGTTGTCGTTGTCGTTCTTGTCGTGGTGGTCTGCCATCGCGGTTCCGGCAAAGCCCATGAACATCAGGCTGCCGATCAGTGCGACCGTCATCGTGATCGTGAGTGCGCGTTTCATTGGGAATCACGGGCACGCATCACGGTCGCAACCCCCTCTCCGCGGAGCGGTCGCTCGCGGTGAGCCACCGATCTCCTCGGGGTGCGTGACGCAGTGCCCGACTGAGAGTCAGTACGGAGGTGTACATGAACCCGAGTAACCATTACGTTCCGAATTCTCGGACTTGACGGCGCTAAAACGCCACTACTCCACAACCCAGTCGAACGACAATTCCGCCGTCCGAGCCCGCTCGAGAAATCTGCAGTCGGCCCGTTCGACGGGAATACGTGGAATCCCGTACGCCCTTGGAACGCTGTTTCGACCGGTATGTCGTGGTTTTCGTCCCGTAACGATCCGTCAGAAATACGCTCCTGCCCCATCCATGATCATTGGTAGCATACGTTAGTACCGAGACAACAGTCGCCGACTGGGTCGTGGGTACAGCTCCGCAAACAGGATCGAACGCCGTCGAGTTGTTCCAGATGAACCGCACTGGATACGGGAGAGACCCCGGCCGGTCAGGTATCGGTTCCCGGACGGACCCCAGCGGGGCGATTCGATCGAGGCACGATTCACCACCAAGGATTTGAGGGACGGCGGATCGCCAGAGTGACCGCACGATTTCCACCGCGATGAATCCGGAGAGTGATGTTCGATCGCGCGTGTGCATCGCTGATGGCGACTTGAGGGCCGGCGCCGATTGCTTCTCTCGCCGACGTAAGCGACTGTTGGTCGGCCGCCCCGACCCGGTTTGGTTCACAGTCGGGATCAGAACGCTTCACGGAGGGAACCGCCGAAAGTTGGATTTGAGTAGTTCTGGCGGCTGTTAACGGTCGTAACGATCGATCCGGCTTTTGTAAAGTCTCTTCTCATGGTGAGACGACATGAGCGAAGGACCAACTGGCAACCGACGACGAGTGGGCGGCAATGGCACAGTATCTCTGGCCACAGTCTCAGCGGCGACGACGACCCGCGCTCGGACGAACGTCTCGGCCAGCGCCACGACGCTCGAGCGCGATATGGTGGTGTTCGGCGAGCATGCCGAGTGAACTGCTCACAGTCGGCGTGATCGGCGTCGGGACGATGGGCCAACACCACGCCCGGGTGTACGACGAACTCGAGGGAGCGAGCCTCGTCGGCGTCTTCGACGTCGATCCCGAGCGGGCCAGAACCGTCGCCGAGCGTCACGGAACCATCGCCGTCGGTCTCGAGACGCTGCTCGAACGGGTCGACGCCGTCTCGGTGGCGGTTCCGACGGCACACCATCACGCGGTCGCGACGACCTGCCTCGAAGCCGGGATCCCGGTTCTCGTCGAAAAACCTGTCGTCGCCGACCCCGAGGCCGGACGGGAACTACGCGCGACGGCCGATGCGGCGGGCGTTCCGGTTCAGGTCGGACACGTCGAGCGGTTCAATCCGGCCGTCGAAACGCTCGCCGAGATCGTCGAGGGACTGTCGGTTGTCGCCCTCACCGCGCGCCGGCTCGGCCCGCCGCCCGCCCGGCGGATCGAGGACAGCGCCGTCCTCGACCTGATGATCCACGACATCGACGTCGTCCTCGCCTTGCTCGACGAGGAGCCCGTCGGCGTCACCGGTTGTGCCACTGCCGGAAACCGCCACGCCGGCGCCCTGCTCGAGTTCCCCGAGGCGATGGCGTCGCTGACCGCGAGCCGGCTGACCCAGCGCAAGGTTCGAACTCTCGAAATCACCGCCGAGCAGTGTCTCGTCGCGGTCGACTACCTCGAGCAGTCGATCGAGATCCACCGGCGGTCGGTCCCCGAGTACGTCGAGCGCGAGGAGGGTGTCCGGTTCAGACACGAGAGCCTGATCGAACGGGTGCGGGTTCCGAACGACGAACCCCTGCGAAACGAGCTCGCGTCGTTTCTCGAGGCCGTCCGGACGGGGTCGACACCCGAGGTGACGATCGACGACGGACTCGCCGCGCTCGAAATCGTCCGAGAGATCGAGGCCGGCAGGGACGACGTCCGAGCGACCGTCGACCTGGAGATCAGCCATGACTGACGCCAACGGATCTCGGCGGGGGACGAACTGATGTACGGCGGACGAACCATCGCCGTCGTCGTCCCGGCCTACGATGAGGCGGGGTTCGTCGGCGACGTCCTC
>PWMF01000127.1 GCA_003559215.1 Natrialbaceae archaeon | reverse complement strand
GTCGTAAAAAAGGGGTCAAAAATCTTCTCCACTGTGGCTTTACTCATACCCCGACCCGAGTCTCGAATTGTGATCTTGATGCTCTCCCCATCTGGAGCTTCCGTATCTATCCATATTGTGCCCGAGCCCTCAATAGCCTGAGCGGCATTGGACAAGATATTCATAAAGACCTGATTGAGTTGACTGGGGTAGCAGAGCACTAGGGGCAAAGATCCGTAATTTTTTTCAATTTGGATGCGATTCTTGATCTCCCCTGTCAAGAGGCGCAGAGTGTTGTCCAAGCCCTCGTGAATATCTACTTCCTTGAGTTGCGCCTCCTCCAATCGAGAGAAATTTCTTAAACCTAAAACAATATCTCTTGTTCTCCGAGCCCCATCTTCACAGGACTGAATCAGCTTGGGCATATCCTTTTTAATATAGTCGTAGTCTATTTTCTTTTTAAGCTCTGCCATAGATTTTGGATCTTTCTCCAATTGATCAACTAGATTCATCACTTTCTGAGAGTAGTCACGGAGATGGGTCATATTGCTGTATATAAAACCAATGGGATTATTTAACTCATGGGCTACCCCTGCCACCAACTGACCTACACTAGCCATTTTTGCTGTGTGAACCAACTTAGCTTGAGTGTCTCGGATTTCAATATTGGCTTCTTCAAGCTCTTTAATTTTATCTTTTAGCGCCTTCTGACTCTCAAAAGTTCGCTTGGACATCTCACTAAAACTTTCAGCCAAGAGGCCCACCTCAGTGTCCGTGGTGACTGGCAAGTCCACCGGACCTTTTGACAAGTCGGTCCTATTTATACCATCTAAAATTTCATAAAGAGGTCTTAATAAAATTCTAGAAATAATCAAACTCATCACGATGAGAAGGACAATAATTGCGCCAACGACAGTAAAAAATGCGTAGTTAATATTGCGCAAAATAGCACGGGCCGAACTCTTTGAGGCCCCCAATCCCACAACAAACTCAGAGTCACCCCATTTGAGACCTTGAAGCATAAAATGGTATGGTTCTTCTCTCAGTGTGTGGTCAAAAAAGCTCTTATTGTTTTCAAAAAAGGAAAGAAAGTAATCTGGACCTTGAAGACTTAAATCTTTATGGGTGGACACCAGAGTCTCGGACTCCGGATGCAAAAACACCAACTCTAAACTAGTTCTATTTTTTAGATTAGAAATAAAGGCTTCATCCAGAGAGATAACTTCTTCTAAATACCCTACAAGGCGACCTGTAGCTGAGAGAACCCGTGTGAACACCACCAACTCAACCCAGCCGGAGTTAGGATGGTCGGGGTCTGACTGCAGATCCACTAGGCCAACTTGAGTGCGATCTCCAAAAGAGTCCAGAAAGGACTCGGAGAGAAAAACATCTCCCCTCTCCAGCTCCGGTTTGCGCTCGACTTGACCTTCCGAGTTCCTATACAAAGCCGCATCCAGGCGTCCTTCTCGATTGTAAACCCAAATACGTTGAGCAAGGAGCTCAGTAGAAATCCAGCGTCGAACAATTTCTCTCACTTGGGGTATATTGTTGCTCGTCAAGTGAAAGATAAAAGCCTTATCTTGTGAATGGCGTAATGAGTTGGCTCTTAAACTCTCTTCAAAATCTCGGAGGATAATAGCTACTTCTCGACCATTGCCCAAAAGCCTCTTGCTGAGCTCCTGATCGATAGCCTGTTCATATTTAACCAGAGAATATCCTGTGATAAAGGCCAATGGAGCTACTGAAAACAGAACAAACCACATGATCAGAATAGCTCGGAGCGATTTTTTAGGGCGCCTTCTCAGTTCCATTAAATCTTTAAAAACTCTTTTTTAGAAAGTGGTCCACAGTTCCTCTCTACTGGGATGGGTCTTGAGCTAGTACCTCCGAAACTTCGTCAGTCGCTGCACTGCTGGGTTCACTTGGTGGAGGCTCCTCTTTTTCGACCCGCTCCAACCACAGAATAAAACGAATTTGCCCTGGAGGCATCACTCTCCAGTGAGGGTTCTTGAAGATCCGGACTTGACCAATACCGCGCAGACCAGAGGCCAGCTCATCATAATTGGCCTCGGGCAAAGTGAAGTGATAGTAAGCTCCTTGGGGTCGCATCCAGCCTAAGGGAACCTCACCGGCTTTTTCTCCTCCCAATGCGACAATTTTCTCCGTCACCGATCCCGCGACTTCATCCACATTGGCCAAGTTCATAAAGGCTCTGTAGATCTCCCCCTTTAGAGCGGGCTCCGAGGCCTCTGCCTTCTCAGGTGGCGAAGCCACCGCTTCGGAAGGTGGCTCAGCGGCTGGCTCGGAAGCTGGCTCAGAGGAGACCACCTCTTCAGAGGCCGATGCCCTATCCTCTTCCGACTTCTCCCCTTCTTCTTCAGTCTCCCCTGAAACTGGACCTTCCACTTGTTGAGACTCGCCAGAGGGTAAGTCTTTTACCTCAGCCAAAACCAATTCTTTTGTCCGTCGACCGGACCACTCAAGAAGGTCATTCCAAGGTATAAAAATAACCATAAGGGCAAGGACGAGAGAAATCAGAAAGGCCTCCGCTGTCCAGCGAGCCATATCTGGCCACTTTCGCCAGTCCATGGTCTCTACCATCTGCTGAAACAGGGTTTTATTCGACCTAATTTGCTCCAGAGCCGGACGAGCCACTTCGACTTTCGAGAGCTCATGACAAAAGGTCAGGCCCTCACGAAGGGCAGCCAACTCCATCCGACTCTCTGAACAATCAGCCAAATACTCATCCATAGCCTCTTGGCGCTCAGAATCTAGATGGCCACTGACATAGTCGTACATCATTTCTTGGCAGAGAAATCGGCTGAGCTTTCGTCTCTTTTTCAAAATACTCTCTCCTGCCTAAATTTTAGGGTCACCTGAGTTGTTTGAGGGAGCCCAAGTGCCTGAGACCTCGGCCCACCCGGTAGCGGACTGTGCCCAAACTCACACCAAGGCCCGTTGCAATTTCCTGATCTGAAAACCCTAAAATCTTAGACCAGATCACGGCTAAGAACTCCTCTCCATCCGCGTCTTTTCTAAACTGCTTCCACACCCCAAGATCCAGACTGGGAGGGATCACAAAGGCCGCCTCATGAACGATCGAGGCGCTTAAGGTGGCTTTATTTTGAATTATTTTTTTCCAACCCAAGTGAGTGTGATGGACAATCAGGGAGGTCGCTCGGGAATCGCTCTCACTCTCAGAACCTAAGCTCTTGAGGCACTGGCGCAAGCTTTTTAGGGTCCAGTCCAGAGCTTGGTTCTCATCCAAAAGCACATAAAAATAGAATAAAGCCACAGAGCGGATCTGTGCTTCAGAGAGCATCCCGATCAATCCACAGTAAGCTGGTTAAGTAAAGCCAATTCATCCAACACCTTGCCGGAGCCTAAGACCACACAGGACAGAGGATCTTCGGCAATAGAGACCGGCAAGCCAGTTCTCTCCCTGAGCAACACATCCAAATTGGCCAACAGAGCTCCCCCTCCCGTTAGGACAATTCCGTTGTCCACAATGTCTGAGGCC
>PWMF01000107.1 GCA_003559215.1 Natrialbaceae archaeon | reverse complement strand
TCCTTACCAAGCAGCAGGAGATGTTAATTTATATGAAAGCTATAAAACAAGAGTAGCGTCTCACAACAATTCAACTACAAGTGATTTATCTGATACTACTCAGCTTGGAGGACTAAGTGCTTCTAGTTCTAATGAACATGAAGGAAGAACATTAATGATAGTACATCCTATACAAGGTAGTACACTATATACCATCCTTTCTTCCACTACAGGGAGTAATGTTACTGTAACTGTTGATAGAAATTTTGATGAATCTGCTTCTGACCAAAGATGGGGCGTATTTGATACTCATATCAAATATAATAATCAAGAAGAACAATTTGAGCTTCCTAATGCTTTAGATATGTTTACTTTTATTGATAATAATGATAATAAACTTGCTATAAAAGAGAATGGAAATTGGAGTTTCCATACTATTTATAATAAAGTTTATGATGAGTTTGAAGAATATTCTGAGGGACTTTTAGGTGATGTACCCGGTTGGAACTCGGTAGCAGGAGAACACTCAGTAGGAACTTCTCACAATTTAAGGAATATTATTTCCAGCGATGTTTCCATGGGAAGAACTTTAAATGAAATGGAGAACCAATCTGTTAATCAATTTGCACAAGTATCAAGTCTTAGCATATCTACTAATACAGCAAGATATACGGGATGTGGGGTAAGGTCGAGTGTTGATGGCAGTGGTTATCATATGATGGTAAGAGGAGGGCCTATTGGTGATCCTGAAAGAGGGGAAATAAGATTAAGAAAAGATACTACCACTATTATGCTACCTGAAACATTTAATATAAAAGCAATACCCGGAGATTATATTGCCGTTTTTGTCCAAACTGATGGAGATAACGCAAAACTTACTTGTTATCTTAGCGGTGTAAAAATAGGAGAATATACAGATACAGAAGATGTTATAACAGAAGGTGTTCCTAGTTTACGAACTGTAAGTACTTCTTTAGGTGGGTCATTAGATAGATTTTTAACAGGTTCTCTTGATAATAATTTTCAAACTTAGTAAATATGAAAAAGCTATTTTTAATTATATGTTTATTGCCATTTTTTAGTTACTCTCAAACTAAAGAACTTGATACACCTGAATTACCTGCTTGGATCACTGATACAATTTATATCGACTTTGAAGCAGTGGGTAGTGCTAATCTTGGAACATATGATGATCCTGCAACATCTATTCCCTGGAACAATATGCCTTCTGGTGTATCATGGAGTTCAGGTCATAACATGCTTAGTGATCTTCATAATGTGGCATTACTTTATAAAAGAGATAAAGTAATGACTTATGGTGATGTTGATATATGGTCAAGTCTATTAAGATTTAGAGGGGATAATTTGTATTTTGGCTCTTATGGGCAGGGAGAAAAACCTATATTTAGATCAAGAGGCGTGGAGTTTATGGGTGATAGTATAACCGTTAAAGGAGTTGAGTTTATGGGGTTTGATCCCTGGCATAACACGGGTATTTCTTTAAATGGATATGGATGGAATGAGGAAGATATAGTTACTTATTTTGTAGAAGACGTTAAGATAAGCCGTGCAAATGTAGGAGTAATATTGCATGCTATTAAAAAGGCATATTTTAAGGATATACATATTGAAGAAATAGGACAGGATGGTATCCGTGGGGGTCATTGGGAGCCTAGTAGCCCTGGTTTTATGACTGACAGTGTATTTTTTGAAAATGCACATATTGAATATGTTAATCTAAATTATTTTAATATGCAATCTGATTGGTCTGGTGGGGACATTATGAGAATTGGCAGCAATTACATGCAACATGTAAATTGTTATTATGATAAGTCAAAAACATCTTTCAAGCATGTGTTAATAAATAACAATGGGAATAATGAAGTAATTAATTCTGTAATTAAAATTCACCCTAACAACGGAACAGGTACAAGAGGTGGACATATAAGTCAACCAGAAGGTCATCCCAACGATCCAAGATATAGAGGTTCAAATTATACTAATAGTGTAATTATTGGGGGTGCAAGGCACTTTTTTACTTGGAATAGAGGTAGAATGATCAATAATATCTTAGTAGGATATGGCAAGGATGTTTCCGATACTTATACAAATCACTTATCCGATGGAGGTGGAACACAAGATAACACATGGACATTGTATTCAATAGGCGATAATGCTGATCTTGATTTTTATAATAATATAGTAATTGATGTCCCCAGTTTCCATCAGGCTAACCGGAATCTCCATGCAATGAATAATATCTTTTATAATGTTGGACAATTAAGCAATAACCGGAGGGTTTATGGTAGTAATAATATTTACTTTAACACCGATGCTTCAATTCCTAATAATATGTTCCGGCATTTGTTTCCTTACGATAGCGAAAATAATTATTTTGCAGGTATGGGAGTTGAATCAGGGGGTAATTATTATATAGCTTTACAAAATAGTGGCCCTGCTCATGGTGGAAGCCAACCTCTTAGCAACGCTTCATATTGGGAAAGTTATGGTGATGATATTCAAGGAATACTTGAAGAACTTGATAACTTTTTTGTAGATCCTGAATTTGTTGACCCTGATGCACATACTTTTACAAAAGTTGATTACTACCCAACTCGCAGAACCACAACAAGAAATCATGGTGAAACTCATTTTGAACTTTACATGAGACCGGGGCAAGGAAATACATCTGGTAGTATAAGCGGTATAAGTGAAGCTGGTGTAACTCATTCAGGATGGTGGTTTACTGTTCCTAATGAAATTACTTCTTTTACATTTACCCAGACAATCCTTTTAAATAATAATTATGATTCGGAGTTAATAGCTGAACTTGTAGGAGGTGAATGGGAAATTAGATACACAAAAAATCATCCTTATTATGAATTAGATGGATTTGATGTTAATAATTTTAGATTACAAAATACATCACCCGGCATTAATGGAGGAAGTCCTTTGGTTTATGATACAGAAGCTACTTATCAGAGGGTTTCAACTTCTATGACTTATTCTGAAACAGACTACACTTTTCTAACAGAAGTTGATCCCTGGCATGTGTTTGCACCTTATGCACATAAAGATTTTGAAGGAGTATTACGTGGTGAAGGTGGTGGGGTTGATATTGGAGCTTTTGAGTCGACAGGGGAAGGAACCACCTCCTATACCATTACTTTTTCCATTGAGGATATACAGGGTGATGCCATCGACAATGCGGTGATCACCTTTAACGGAGTTTCCCGTCCGGTAGGGGAATATGTGATCCATGGCATTGCAGAAGGCACCTACGATTACAATGTCTCCGCTCCCGGCTATGAAGACTACAGCTACAACGGCCTGGAAGTAACTGAGAACATGGAGGTAACGGTAACAATGAATGAGTTGCCAACCTATACCATTGTTTTTGACGTAATGGATACCGGGGACAACCATATTGACAACGCCACTGTACAATTTGGGGAACAACAGAACGAGCCCGGTGACTATACTTTTAATGATGTTTCGGAGGGAAGCTACGATTACTCTGTAAGC
>PWMF01000002.1 GCA_003559215.1 Natrialbaceae archaeon | reverse complement strand
GATAACTCTCGAATTATGGTAGCTTTAGATAAGTTGTCTAAGAATGCAGATGTGGGGGATCTATCTCACCGTTTGGATGATGCGGCTAAACATTCGTGGAAATATCTATTCCAATATGACCAACTAACCGCATTTGAACAAGGGGTTATGAAAAGAGTATTCCCTTTCTACACCTGGATGCGGAAGAATATCCCCCTGCAGGTGGAGGATATTATCAATCAACCCGGTCGGTTTGCCTCTCAAGCTAAAGCATTCCAGGCTTTGAGATACTTCGATCCGGATAGACCAGAACACGAAGGGGTCTTGCCTGAGTATATGAAAGACTTCGGGCATATAAAAGTCCCCGATGGGATCAGGGACTGGTTTGCTAAGAGAACAGGGACTAAAACCCCTGATTCCCTTTATGTTCATATTGACCTACCCTGGGGAGATCTAGTCCGAATGACAGAACCGATAAAGACTATGCTTAATTCGCTCTCCCCTGCGACACTTCCTCTCCAACTTGGGATGAATGTCAAGACATTCCCCACTCCTGGGCCTATTGAGCGGTGGGGAGGGGAATTAAAAGCCGCTCCTTGGCCTGTGACTTGGCTACCCGAGGCGGTGTGGCCTGTTTTAGGGATCCAACCTATTCGGGACAGGGATACTGGAAAGAGTATCCTAGGTATGCCCGCTAAGGCTGAGTATGCTATCACCTCTCTTCTTCCTGTGCTAGGGGAACTTAACAGACTAGCCCCTCAATATGCGGAGTTAGAACCAGAAGACGCTCCGTGGAGGACGGTTAGATATTTCACCGCTTTGAATTTTACTCCGATAAATGCACATGAGCAAAACAAATGGTGGGAACTTGAACGCCAGGGAAAACTAGCCGATGCGGCTAGGCGTGCTTCACAGCTAGGTAGGGGATTGACAGCCGAGGAAATGGATCAGATTCTAGGCAGACATAGATCCAGATAAGACAAAGGTTAGCAGGAGGAGGGTTTCTCTCCTCTTCCCCCTCCTCTGAGCCGGAACCTCCGAAGGATGCGGTTGGCATATTTCGGTGTGGTTCCCGCCTCCTGTGCAATCTCCTTTCCTTTCAACGTAGGGTCATTGAGGAATACCTCGATGATTCTGCGTTGTTTTTTTGTCCGGATGGAAAGGGAAGCGAAGTTTATCTCTAGCTGGATGTTTGTCTGGTAGGTTTCCTCGGGAAGGGGCGGGGCGGGAGAATCTTCTGGAGATTCCCCCTGGAGCTTATTTCGACAGATATATTCGATTTCTTTATTTGCCCAGGTTATACCTGCCCGCCATAGGACAATCCAGGCGAAGGTACGAAAGGTAGCCCCTTGGTTTTCCTTATACTTCAACTCTGCTATAACCAAAGCCTCGTATAAAACCCCTAGTAACTCCTCCTTGTCTAGTCTATAACAAGCATACAATCCGAGAAGCCTCCTAGCCACTTGGGAGGGTAGCTCTATATTATTTAAGGACAGCCGCATCTTTTGTTGGGACATAAAGTAACCCCCCTCTAGTTCCAGATTGCACAACTATGCTCCCTGCTTGTTCGAGGGTTTCTATGATATCATTAAGTTGGGTCGAACCGATTCCTTTTTTCCACAAACGTTTAAGCAAGACAGACCGAGAAGCTCCTTTCCCTCCCGAATCCTGCCAAAGTTTGATAATCGTTCGGAGGACAAGTTGGATATCTTGCCCAACTGGGGAAGGGATTAACCCCTCAAACGCTTGGGGCATTAAATCTTCATTCTCATTCAAGATAGCCAAAGCCGCTTCTAGATGGACTTCGGTTAGGGTTAAAGAATCACTCTCTGCCGCAGATAGAATCGTAGCAATGCTTAAAAGATGCTCGGCTTTTTTGACATAGTACGGCTCTAATCCCCATGGACATTCTTCCATATCCTGTCTGTTTTCGTACCAGTTTTCATACCACTTCCGTGTGCCTGGGCCCCAGGACATTTCCCCTTTAAGTTTGCTTATCTGATGGAGATCATGAAGGAGACTTTCTTCCATTTTCTTATGCTCAAGGGTGTATTCAGGAAAGGCTACTTTTTTCTCGGGTCTTTCTTGGTAGACCATAATTGTCCGTGCGGTAAATCCCCCACCTATCTCGTTGTATGGAAGGGAGATTCGGAGATACTCTGGGGAAGAAGCAGAGAGCATATTTATACAGTTATTATACACCTCCTCAATCCCTCTCTTCTTCGTACGATAGGACCAAGGTATTCCATCTGCTTTGCAGTCATAGAGATCCACAAGGAGAGCGATTAGCCCATTCTTATACGAATCCCTGGTAATAAACACACTTAACTCATGTGCGACTATGGTTGCACAGCTTTTGAAGGAGACTACCCCTTCTTCCTTTTTCCTTGGGTCTGGTTGAATCGCTTCGATGAAGGATTCCGGAGTCAGTTTTTGACTGATTAAATTAGGAGGATCCGGAAGTTTCCGGAGGAATTTCTCCCCATAGTTAATCGCAGAGGACTTCCTACATTCCTGACTCCCAGCCACAAGGATTACATAGAGATTAGGATAAACCTGGAAGAACCCTTGGTTTATATAAACATCCCGATCTAACACAGAAGCCACAGTGGATAGAGCTACCCAAAGGTGGAACATAGAAGGAGATTCGGTGTTTTCTGTAAACCGTAGGTACTCTCGAATCCATGAATCCTTAATGACTCTCTTAGACATACCATCACCACCTTTACACGTCTGCCCAGGATTCCCCTACATGGGCATCTGCTGGAATAAGCAGGGGCTTTCCGTTGATATCAAAAGGGATTTCCATAGCCCAGATAACTAAATCAAGGACTTCCTTTTGAATAGATTCCCTGCATTCTACATAAAGAGCATCATGTACCTGGAGACGAATCCACGCTTGTCCAGGGAATTTCGTACGAAGAGCTTTGTATAGACGGAGGAATCCTTTGTTAATCAAATCCGCTACTGTAGACTGAGGAACGTAGGCAAATGCTTCTTTAAATAAAGAATCTCCCCATCTCCCAAAAAATCTTCGTTTCCTCCCCCAGGGAGTAACCAGAATACGATTATCCCTCGACAAGGTTTCAACGGTGGCTCGGTGCCAAGATCGAATTCCTGGATATAAATTATGGTAGGTATCAAGGATTCTTTTCCCCTCCTTCTCGGGTAGTCCGATATTTAAGGCATAGCTTCGGTAGGAGATATCATAATTAGCCGCATGGGTTGTGGTTTTAGCGATCTGGCGTTCTTCTGTGCCTGGGTAATCTTCGGGTTTTCCCCCAAAAATAAGAGCCGCATTTTCTGAATGCACATCTCGGGTGCGGTCTCCAAAAAGTCGGACTAAACCAGGATCCCCAGAGAGAAAAGCGACTACTCTAGCTTCAGCCTGGGAGAGATCGGAGCCAATTAGGATATTCCCTTTGTCTGCCACGAAGATTTGTTTAGCTATCCCTTTGCGAGGGATATTTTGAAGATTTGTCCCAGATCCATACACATGCGCACGGGAGGCTAATCGCCCAGTCTCCGT
>PWMF01000109.1 GCA_003559215.1 Natrialbaceae archaeon | reverse complement strand
GACCTGATGGTCTTCGCGCTGATCTACACGATGGTCAAGGGACGTGTGCGGTTTACGACCCCGTTCCTCTTTAGCCTCGGTGCGCTCGTCCTGTTCATCCTGGGCGGCATTACCGGGGTGTTCCTGGGTGCCGTCGTGCTCGACTACGAGTTCCGGGGCACCTACTGGGTCGTCGCCCACTTCCACTACGTGATGGTCTCGGGTGTCACCGCCCTGATCGGCGGTCTCTACTACTGGTGGCCGAAGATCACCGGAAAGATGTACTCCGAGTCGCTGGGGAAGCTCAGCTTCGCGGTGTACTTCATCGGCTTCAACCTGCTGTACTTCCCGATGTTCCTCGCCTGGGAGACGCCCCGACGTGTCTTCCACTTCGCCGAGGGCGTCGAGATCTACCACCAGGCCGCGACCGTCGGCGCGTTCGTTCTCGGCGCGGGCGTGTTGCTCGTCTTCGCGACGCTCGCACACAGCTTCGTCGCCGGCCCTCGAGCGCCCGAGAACCCCTGGGAGTTCTCCCGGACGGCCGAGTGGGCGATCCCCTCGCCCCCGCCCCTCGAGAACTGGGACGGCCGTCCCAGCTACGCCTCGGGCTCCCTCGAGTTCGTCGAGGACTCGAAGGCCGTTCCCGACGGCGGTGCCGCACACGGACAGGGAGCGGTTGCTGAGGCCGACACCGCCCACGAGGAAGAACACGCTGACCACGCCAGCATCTGGCCCCTTGGTATCGGTGTCGGGGTGGCCACGTTCTTCCTCGGGCTGTCCGGACTGACACCGTACACCATCGAGTTCGCCGAGGGAACCGCCGCCCCGCCCGAGGGTCTCTCCGGAACGGCAGCCGAACCGAACATCATATACCCGATAATCACGGCACTCGGGCTGGCGATCATGGCGTACACGCTGTTCAAGTTCGGCGTCGAGCGGTTCGACGCCCCCGAGATGCAGATCGCCGAGCGTTGGCCGTTCGAGGGCGTCGGCAATACGAAGTTCGGCGTCTGGGTGTTCCTGGCGTCCGACGTCGTCGTCTTCGGCGCCATCATCGGCGCGTTCGTCTTTATGCGCCTCCACAGCGGCTGGGGAGACTGGGAGACAATTCCGTTCGCCTCCTGGCCCGGCCTGCTGAACACCTACGTCCTGCTGACCTCGAGCTTCACGGTCATCCTCGCGCTTGTGATGGCCGAACGCAAGAACAAGCAGGGTCTGCTCGCGACGCTCGGAGCAACCCTCGCGCTCGGACTCACGTTCATGGGCGTGAAGGCCTACGAGTACGCCTACAAGTTCCAGATCGACGAGTACTGGTGGACCAGTATCGAGCACTCTATCTACTTCGTCACGACCGGAATGCACGCCCTGCACGTGATCCTCGGGCTATTGATCGCCATCTTCATGATCTACCGCGTCTGGTCGATCGACGCCTACCTCGAGGATCACCGTCCGGTGGAGTTCTTCGGACTCTACTGGCACTTCGTCGACATCGTCTGGGTCATCCTCTTCCCGCTGTTCTACCTGATGTAGCGGTTCGCCGCTACATCGACCCTCTCGAAACGCGATCCGTTTTCGAACCGCTCACCACCCTGTGAGCCCTGCGACCGCCGCTCGTTTCGTCCACCAACGTTGCCGGGCGATGCGTTCGTTCGGGCTCCGCGATACCGGCCGCGGATGCTTCGCTCGAGTCGCCGATCGCTCGCGGTGTGTGCCGATCTCAGTCCTCGGGTCGCTCCAGCTCCGACACGCCCTCCTCCCGGGACGGCTCCGCTGCGATGGCTCCCGGTTCGGAGCACCGATCCGCAGTGGAACTCGAGAGGCCGGTATCTTCGGGGGCCTCGCCCTCGGGTCGTCAGCGTCGGCGGCTTTTGGGGGGAAGTCCCCTCGTCGCTCTCACGGTAATTCACGCGGCGGAATCGAAGCTCTCGTCGTCCGTTCGTGTCCGGCCCGAGACGGGCGAGTCGACCGAACGTGATCGCCTCGTCCGCCTCGAGTTCGCCCTCCATCGCCCGCATGAGGAAGGTATAAGTGGCCCACACACTCATTGCTCACCAATGGCCGACGTTCGCACGTACACCCTCATTTACGTCGTACTGCTGGTGTTGGGTACCGGAAAGTTCGTGTTCTTTCAGTTCCCCGAAATATTCCCGGAGGCCGCTGCGATCGGCGGGACGATCATCCTAGCCGTAATCAAGGTGTTGCTGATCGCGGGTTACTACCAGCACCTGATCGAAGAGCCCCGCGCGATCACCTACATGATGGGGGTCGCCGTGTTTATGGTCTTCCTGCTGACCATCGCCGCGGGTTACTCGATCCAGTAATCGGTTTCTGAACTTCTCTCTCGACGCCACGCTCGGCCAGCGTCGGCTCTCTCGGCTTCGACCAACACCGCCGCGCGGACGATTCTTGCCGGGTCGCCGATCGCTGCCCTGTAGTGGTCGTCACAACTCATCGCACTCCTGATCGAGTGTGGGTGGCGCGTAACTCGTTTCGATGCCTCCTATCGATCGGCAGTCCGTTGAGCGCTCACTCGAGACGCGATTGCTCGTCGAGCTCTCCGTGCCGACCTCGAGGGCAGCTGAGTCTGCACATTAAACTGCCTCAAGGTCGAGTGGATCGAGATGTCGGCGGTTCCCCATTACCAAACGAGGCCGACGGGTTCGCGGACTTCCCGGATCGGCACTCCACTCAGGTCACGGAAGACCGGGGGCGTCCGGACGACTCAACGCACTCGACCAGTCTCCACCTGTAGACGGCGAGGATCGCGCCTCGTCGCCGTTCGACAACCTCGAACGTTCTGGCTCGTTACTCGGACTGACGTGATTCACACGCCCGTTTCGATGCGATAGCAGCTTCTCGCCGAGATGCGAGCCGATCTGTCCCCGACCCCGCTCGATGCATGTGGCGGGCTGCTCGAGAACTCGCGGCCCGGCTCGGATCTCGACATCCCTGGCGCCGTTCCGATCTGGAGACGCTCTCTCGTCGCCTCACTTGCGACCGACGGCGGTCGCATCTGATGCAGACCGTCGTCCAGTTCGTGCTCGAGCGTCCGTGAGAGCGCTCTCACGAGCGCTCTACATCCTACAACTGATACCGACAGAGCGGAGCCCGACTCCGTACACGTCTGCACGTGAGACGCACGAGGCGCATCCGGAGAACGCAACACGTCTCGAGCGATGGACTGTGTACCGTACTCGAGTGCAACAAAAAGAAACGGAGCCGTTAGTCTTCGCGGCCGAACATCTGGCGCATCATCGGATGCATCTCCATCATCTGCTCCTCGGCGATCTCCTCGTACAGCTTGTACGTGATCGAGACCGCGAGCAGCAGCCCCGTCCCGGTGACGGCGCCGATGGTGCCCAGCATGTTCGCCCAGACGGCGAGCAGTCCAACCAGGGCGCCGCCGATGACGGTCACCTGCGGGATGTACCGCTCCATGACCTTCTCGATGACGCCGACGTTCTGGCGGAACCCGGGGATCTGCATCCCGGAGTTCTGGATCTGCCGGGCCGTCGCGTCGGGCCCCATGTTCGTCGTCTCGACCCAGAAGATGGCGAAGATCGCCCCGCCGATGACCATGAACGTCAGGTCGACGGAGATCCGAACTAGCACCATCCACGTCGCCTGGGCGACTTCACCAGTCCACCACATCCAGTCTTCCGGCGAATAGATCGGCGCGGTGTAGTAGAAGAACCCGCTGACGGGCTCTCCCTGCGCGTTGTACTGACCGAGGACGGCGGGCATCCCGGCCCACGTCCGGTCGAGGATCTGACCCATGAACTGGATGTTCGCTTGTAGCGCCCGAACGAGGATCATCGGCAGGACGCTAGCGTAGATGAGCTTCACGGGGAAGCGACCACGGGCGCCCTTCACGCGGGCGTGGCTGAGCGGAATCTCGACCCGAACGGACTCGGCGTAGACGACGATCCCGAAGATCAAAATCGTCGTCATGAGGGCGATGATTTGGCCCTCACCGAGCAACAGCGTGTTCAGCGTGTCCCCGGCGAGATCGACGTCGCCGAAGATGATCTGGTACCAGTCGTAGAAAAATCCGCCCTCGGCGGGCTGGATGAATCCGGTAACCAGTCGTTGGCTCACGCCGGCGATGATGAACAGGCCGATCCCGCTGCCGACACCCCACTTGCTGACGACCTCGTCCATGTACAGGATGAGGACCCCGCCCATGAAGATCTGGAGGAACATCAGCACCTGGAGCTGCGTGCTGTCGAAGGTGAGCCCGCCGAGCGACAGCGACTGCTGGACCGGGAGGAAGCCGCCGGCGAACACCATCGGGAGCGCGGTTAGCGCCGTCATGATGATGACCAGAAGCTTCTGGAGTCCCTGGTAGAGCACCTGATCCCGTGGGTCGTCGGTGTCGAGACCCAAGAGGTTCGCTCCGCCAAGTAGCTGCATCACGATGCTCGCCGTGACGATCGGACCGATACCAACCTGGAGTAACGAACCGTGCTCACCGGCAAGGATCGCACGGAACTCTCCGAAGAGGTCGGTCGCACCATCGGCCTGCATCCCAAGCAGGGCGATGTTCGTCAGGAAAAAATACAGTACGAGGATGCCGGCCGTCCACGCCAGCTTTCGCTTGAAGGGGACGTGCCCCTCCGGACGGCGCACCGTCGGCATCCGTGTCAGAACCGGTTCAGCGGCTTCCTTCCATCCCATACGTTAGTCCTCGACCTGTTCTGACTCGCCGTCGGTGTCGTCCTCGGTCTCGGCTTCCTCTTGGGCTCGCTCGGAGAGCACCGCCTTCCCGCCGGCGTCCTCGAGCTTTGCCTGGGCAGCCGCCGAGAAGGCGTCCGCCGTGACCTCGAGTGTGTTCCGGACCTGGCCGGAGCCAAGTACCTTCACGACGTCGACGTCGTGACCGCTCTCGACGATATCGCGCGCGTCGAGTCGGTAGCCGTCGTCGGTCTCCTCGGCCTCGCCCTCGGCGGCGTAGAGGACCGCGTCCTCGTCGAGCTTCTGGACGTCGATCTCGGCGACGTCGGCCTGAAGCTCGTCTGGCCGATTGAAGCCGTGTTTGCCCTTCGGTTCGTAGTTGTGGAACTCGTGTTTGCTGCGGCCGGCGCGTCCGCGTCCGCCGCGATGGCCGGCTCCTCGGCGGTTCTTGTGGGAGCCGCCGCTATGCGTCCGCGATCCGCGCTGGCGTCGTTTTTTACTCGTCATGGTTTATCGCATCGATTCTAACAGTTGATTAATCTCCTCGGTTGTATGTTTTCCGAGTTGGCCGCCCTCCACGGTCGGCTTCTTGATCCCCTCGTGGCCGCCACGCGGGGGGTGGAGACGCAGCGTCGGCGACAGTCCCTCGTCGCGAAGCGTCGTCTCCTCGGCGAGCAGCGCCTCGGCGAGCGCACCGAAGTCGTCGTACTCGGTGTTCTCGGCGAGCCACTCCTCGTCGACGTCCGCCTGGCGTCCCTCGAGCGGTTCCGCGCGCTTGGCGAGGACGGTCTCGAGCACGTCCTGATCGGGTTCGCCGATCGCGACGTAGTCGTTGACCTTGGCGACCATCCCGTCGTACGTGTCCGTCTCGGGGACGAGCGCGCAGTGGTTGACGCTGTGGATGTTGAGCATCTCCAGGGTGTCCTGGATATCGGTCTTCCGGTTGACCTCGCCGCGAACCTGCACGACGGCTCTCATTGGTCAGCCACCTCCGCTTCGTCCCGGCTGCCCCGGGAGCTCGGGTGGCGCGACTGCGAGGCGTTTTCGAGCGCGTTGAACGTCGCCTTCGCGAGGTTCACCGTCGTTCGCGTGTTGCCGTGGCTCTTCGTCCAGGCGTTCTCGATGCCGGCCAGCTCGAGGACGGCGCGGACGGTATCACTCGCGGCCAGTCCAAGCCCCTCGGGGGCGGGGATCAGCTCGACCTCGACGGAGCCGGCCTTACCGGTCGTCTGTCGGGTCAGCGAGTGAGGCCGGTCCGAGCGGTCCTCCCAGGAGCCCGATCCGCGGGGGACCTGGATGATGTTCAGCTTCGCGATACCGATCGCCTTCTGGATAGCGGACCCGACCTGGTCGTCGCGGCCTTCCGCGTAGCCGACGTAGCCGTTGCGGTCGCCGACGGCGACCACACAGCGGAACTTCACGCGTCGTCCGGAGTCGGTCATGCGCTGGACCATGTTGATGTCCAGGACCTCGTCGTCCAGTCCAGGGAGGAGCTGGTCGACGATCTCGGGCTCCTTCAGCGGGAGGCCCGAGTTGAGGGCGTCCTCCATCGTGTCGATTTCGCCCTCCTGGACCATCCGACCGAGACGGGTGACGGGTTCCCATCCGCTGTCGTTGTAGTTGCTCATTCGAGAATCGCCTCTCGTACCTCGTCGAAGTGTTCTGGTAGTTCGGTCGCGTCGAACTCGCCGCTGTACAGCGGCTCGTCCAGCTGTTCGGCGTACTCGGCGATGTGCTCGCCGCGAGTACGCGACCAGTCCGCGAGCACGCTATCGTTGTGCGGGATCTCGAGGCCGGCGTCGATCGCCCCCTCCTGAACGGCGAACACCTTGTTGCCCGGTGTCGCCTTGTTGAGGCCGATGTCGAGGACCGCTTCCTCGAGGCCGGCGTCGACCGCCCGCTTGCCGGCCAGCAGGCCGGTCAGATAGGCCGCGGAGATGTTGCTCGTGGGTGCTTCCCAACCGTACTCCTCGAGATCGCTCGAGTGTGCGCTCGCGAGCGTTTCGTCGCCTTGTGGGCCGGGAACGATCAGCTGCGCCGTAGTGTGCTTGTTGCTCTTGCGAGCAACGAGGCGTGGCTTATCCGATTTCAGCAGGCGCAACCTCTGATGGTAGTCCGTCCGGACCTCACGGCGACGGCGCATCGGAACGTTGTATCGTGGTCCTGTCGCCATTATTGGTCACCGTAGTTTTCGTCGATGTAGTTCAACAGGTAGCGGACGCTACGGAACTCGCCACCGCCAGCCTTCTTGTAGAGCTCGCGGTACTGCGTGGGCGTGATCTCGCCCTTGTCGCGGAGTTCACGTAGCTTCCGTCGCTGTGCACGAATCTTGTCCTGCCACTCGTCTTTCTGGCTCTGGCGGGCGCCCTTCTTGCCCTTGCGCTTGCCCTGGCCCTTGCGGTGTCCGTATGCGCGCTTCGCGTTGCGCTCGCGGGCGCGGCCACGGGAGTTGCCGCGGGCGTCTTTGGCCTGAATACGGCCGTCCTCGACGAATTCACGAATCTCGTCGCGGGTGATCGCCTCGGCGATGTCTCCCTGGGCGTCCGGGTCGATCCAGACGCGGTTCTTGCCGACGTCGAGAACGTCGGCCGCCAGTCGCTTCTGTGCGGAGAGATCAGTCATTAGAGTCCACCTCGACTTCCTCATAGGTCGGGTTCAGGACGCGAACGCCCTGATCCTCGGCCTGCTCCTCGATGCGTTCGCGCTTGCGCGCGCCGACTGAGGAGGAGATGCGGACCGCTTCCCGGTCGCCGTCGACACCCTCGAGGTCGTCGACGTTCTCGACGTAGACCTCTTCGAATCCGCTCGGGTGTTTGCCACGAACCGATTCGGGGGTTCGGTAGCCGGCTTGGACCTTCGGGCCCTTGCCTTTGATGCCGCGGCGCTGCTTCGAGAGCTGACCGCGGGGGCGACGCCAGGATTCGGGCGTCCGCTTTTTCTTGTGGTAGTCCTGTCGGTTGAACTGCGGCTTGCCCTCCTGTTTGCGTCGGTTGAGCAGACGCTGCTCGTCCTCGGAGAGCTCGGGCGTCTTGTCGGTCAGCCCGCGGGGCTGCAGTTCGGTCTCGACGTCCTCTTCGGGCTCTTCCTCTTCTTCGACGCCCTCGTCTTCGATCTCGGCTTCGGTTTCCTCGGTTACCTCGAGGTCGCCGACGTCGGCCTTGATGCGGGCAGCGAGTGCGTTTCCGACGCCGTCGGCCTCGGCCAAGTCCTCCTGGTCGGCCTCCTTGACGTCGTCGATCGTCTCGAAGCCGGCGTCACGAAGCGCGTCGGCCTTGCTTGCGCCGACGCCACTGATATCCTCGAGATCCTGCGGACCCTCTTCGGCCGCGGCGTCCTCGGTCTCTGGTTCGTCGTCAGCCATCTATCAAGCACCTCCTTTCGCGGGTTTCTCGGTGATGTAGACCCCGTCCTGGAAGACGCGGGTGTCCTTGCCGCTGACTCGGGTCAGCTGCTCGATGTCCGCCGCCGTCTGGCCGACGTCCTCCTTGTTCGGACCGGAGAGGACGAGCCGTTCGTCGTCGACGGAGACGTCGGTTTCACCGTGGATAGTCGTGCGTCGCGGTGCCTTCTCGCCGAGGAAGTTCTCGATGACGACCTCCTCGCCTTCCACGCGGACCTGCATCGGGAAGTGAGAGTAGAAGACTTCCATCTTGTACTCCCACCCTTCGGTCACGCCGTGGAACGCGTTCTTCAAGTGACTCTCGAAAGTGCCGACGGTCGCGTTCGTTTTCGCGTCCTCGGCTGCACTTTCGATGACCACCTGGTCGTCTTCGGCTTCGACGGTCACGTCGGGGTACCAGAGACGCCGGGTTACGGCGCCCTCGGGTCCGTCGACGGTCACGTCGAGATGATCGACCTCGACAGATACGTTTTCGGGGATTTCCAGTTCGACTCGCATTGTTAGTAGACGTATGCGATCACCTGGCCGCCGATCCCCTGCTCGCGCGCCTCGTAGTGGCTCATGATGCCACTGCTCGTCGTGACGACGAGCGCGCCGAAGTCTCGAGCCGGGAGGTATCGCTTCTCCCATTTCTCGAAGTCCTCGGCACCGGCTGCGTAGCGGGGCTTAACGGGGCCACACTCGTTGATCGCTCCTTTCAGTTCGACCTCGAACTGACCGGCCTTACCGTCGTCGACGAACTCGAAGCCGTCGATGTACCCGCGGTCGTAGAAGACCTCGAGCACGCTGCCGATCTCGTTCGAAGCGGGCGTTACCTCGTGGCTCAGTTTCCCGACGCTCTCGGCGTTGTCGATGCCCGAGAGCGCGTTGCTGAGTGGGTCGTTTCCAGTCATGTTATCGGTACTTCCTGAATCCCATGTCGCGGGCGATCTCTCGGAAACACTGCCGGCAGAGGTTGATATCGTACTTGCCGACGAGTCCCTGTTTGCGGCCACAGCGCTGGCACTCCTCGATCTGGCCGGTGCGCTTTGCCGCGTGCTCGCCCGTCTGCTCGTTTTCTACGTCGCTTTCACTCATCCGTGGACTCCTCTACGTTGACGTCGAAGTTCGCCTCGAGGTACTGAATCGCGTCCTCGGGGGTGAGTCGGTGCTTCGACGGGATCGATCGGGTCGCCTTGTCGCGCTTGGCGATGCGGTAGCCCGGGCGGACGAGGTTGACGGTAACGTCCATCCCGTAGATCCCGACGTTCGGGTCGTACTCCTGGCTCGGGAACTCGGTGTGTTCCTCGACCCCGAAGCTGAAGTTCCCAGTGTCGTCGAACTGGTTCTCTGCCAGCGTCGCCAGCGGCAGGGCGGTCTCGAGGAACTCGGCCGCCTCCTCGCCGCGGAGGGTGACCTTCGTGCCGATCGGGTCGCCCTGTCGGATACCGAAGTCGGGCTCGGTTCGTTTGGCCTGGGTGCGGACGCTCTGCTGGTCCGTGACCTCCTCGATGATGTCCTCGGCCTTGCCGAGTTCGCGGCCACCGCGGCCGACGCCCATGTGGACGACGACTTTCTCGACGCGGGGCTCGCGCATCTCGTGGAACTCGCCTTCGGCTTCGCTACTCATCGTCATCACCTTCGTCGCCCGTGAAGTTCTCGTCGATCACGACGACGTACTCCTCGACGGTCTCGAACTCGCCGTCATCGGTGTCGACGGTGACGATGTTCGAACCGCTTCCGGGGGTGACGTCGATCTCGGTGACCTCGCCGATCTTACCGCCGTGGTTGCCGCTGACGGCCGTGACGAGTGCGCCTTCCTCGTAGGGGAAGTGTGCGACGACCGACTTGTCGTCGTTGTCGACGACGATCGAGTCGTTCGTGCTGTACTCGCTTTCCTCGGCGAGGATGTTCGTTCCGTCGTGCAGCGTCAGCTGGGTGTCGCCACCCGGGACCTGACGCTTGCCCTCGATCTTGCCGAGACGGCTGTCGGCGGCGTCGGCGTCGATCTCGGTCAGGGCGAGTCGGCCGCCCTCGTCGGGGAAGACCCGGTAGTACTCCTCGCGACCGGGGAACGCGACGATGTCGAACATGCCGATCGGGCGCTGTTCGTCGTTGATCGGTTTCCCGTTGACGAGGATCGAGTCCTGCGAGAGGGCGTACCGCGCTTCCTTCTTCGAGTCGACGTAGCCGAGCACGTCCCGAAGCAGGACGACGAGCGGAACGCCGTCCTCACCGTGCGGGCCGGAGTCGGCCTTGACCGTGAAGACGTCGGTCTTTCGCTCGACTGGCCAGGACTTCGGAACGGACAGTCGTTTCTGATGTTTCGTCATTCGCTATCACCTTCGTCTTCGTCGTCTTCGTCCGCGTCGCTTTCGAGGCGTGCCTCGCGACGCTCGTCCTCGAGGTCCAGGTCCGTAACCCGGACGTTCGATGGGTCGAGCGGCCGCGGCACTTCCTCGCCGTCGGCCGTCTCGACGGTCACGTCCTCGACGTGGATGGTGCCGTCCTCGAGAATCGCGCGAAGGACCTCGCCCGTTTCGCCGGCGTGGTCGCCGCGCATGACTTCGACGGTGTCGCCCGCGTTGACGCGGGTCCGTCGCGTGTCGTACTCCTCGCGGAGGTCATCCGAGAGCGTCGCGTGAAGCTGCTTCTGTCGCTTGTGCAGCGGTGCACGCTCCGTCTGCGTTCGCTGTTTGTGTGGTTGCTTGCTCATTGTCTATACGATCATCGTTGCGGTCGAGGCGATCGCGCCGAAGCGTTCGGCGACTTCGCGAGCGATCGGGCCCTTGATCTCCGTCCCGCGGGGCTCTTCGTTCTCGTCGATGATGACCGCCGCGTTGTCCTCGAACTTCACGCGCGTCCCGTCGGGCCGGCGGATCGATTTCCGCTGGCGGACGATGACGGCCTCGAGGACCTGGCGGCGCATCTCGGGGGTACCCTTCGTGACCGAAACGGTCACCTTGTCACCGAGACCCGCCTTCGGCTGGCGGTTCTTGGTGCCCTGGTAGCCCGAGACGCTGATGACCTTCAACTCGCGCGCGCCGGTGTTGTCGGCACACGTGACCAGCGACCCCTTCTTGAGTCCCTGGGTGACGTCGGCTTTCATCGCCTCCATCACTGATCACCCTCGACGGCTTCCTCTTCGGCATCCTCGGTGACGTCGCCGCTGGAAAGCTCACGGTCAGGCTCGGCCTGACGGGTGAGCGCGGCGATGTCCTCCGCGGTTGCCTCCTCGGTTACTTCGACGACCACGTGCGATTTCGTCTTCGACAGTGGTCGGGTCTCTGCGATCTTGACCGTGTCACCGACCGAGAGCGGCTCGAGCACGCCCGGTACGTGGGCCGGGATGCGCGAGCGACGCTTCATCTGGCGGTCGTACTTCGGAACCGCCACATCGTACTCTCGTTCGACGACCACGGTCTTGTCCATGTCCGTCGAGATGACGGTCCCCTCGAGGATCTGACCTCGAACGGAGAGCTCGCCGTAGAACGGACACTTCTCGTAGTCGTATTCCTCCGGGTTCTCTGGTTCCGGAGGGGTTTCAACGTCTAATCCTATTGCCATGGTGAGTCACCATTCGTTTCCGTGCGTCGGGCGGGTTGTGAGAGCAGTCGCGAGCCATCGACCGTAACGTAGGCCACGTCCTCGCCAGCGCAGTCCGAGCCGGTAGAGGGTTTCTCCGCCGGTTCGGGTTTAGCATCGGCCAGTTTGGACGCGGTCCCCGACTCCTTCGCGGATTCCCGGATCTCATCCGGGAATACGTCGAGGTTTCCTCGACGGTAGTCGGCGGCGTCATCTGTGATCGCGAACTCGAACGTCGAGCCCGACTTCGGCACCATCACGACCCGAGACGCACCCTGCTCTCGAACTTCTACCGAGAGCGTGTTGGTCGTCTCGATGACGACCCGTCCCTCGAGACCGACCCGCGAGGCGTCGTCGCTCTCGACGACGCGGACGGGCAGTCCGTTGAGTTCGTGTCGGGGCAGCGTTTCGGGTGTCAGTGCCATTGTCGTTATTCTTCGTCTTCGTCTTCGTCTTCGAAGTCGCCTTCCTCGCGCTGGATCGTCTTGATCCGGGCGATGGTGCGACTCAGTTCGCCGATCCGGCCCGGGTTCTCCGGAGCGCCACCGGCCGCGAGGACGGACTTCTGGTTGAGCAGCTCGGTCTCGAGCTCCTCGAGTTCGTCCTCCCGCTCGGCGGCGGTCATGTCGCGAATCTCTTCGACGTGGAGGATCGCCATCAGGCGTCACCCCCCTCGTCGTCTTCGACTTCGTCTTCCTCGTCCATCTCGGCCATCAGCTCTTCGGCTTCGGCCTCGACGTCCTCCTCGAGCTCGTCGAGATCCTCTTCGATCGGCGCCTCGTCGGGGATGTCGACGTCGTCGTCCTCGACGGCGTCGACCTCGCCTTCGATGACCTCCTCGATGTCCTCCTCGTCGGGCTCGGGCTCGACGGCGTCCTCGGCGGGGGCTTCGGCGCCTTCCTCGGCGGCCTCGGCCTCCTCGGGCTCGCCCTCGAGCAGTTCCTCGACGCCCTCGGCCTCGTTGGCCTCGACGGCGTCGGGGACGACCTCTTCGGGGTCCATCTCGTCGTGGACCTGGAAGTCGTCGGGGAGTTCGGCACCCGGCGGGATGATCTTCACATCGACGCCGATCGTGCCGAGTTTCATGACTGCGACGCCCTGGCCGTGGTCGACGACCTCTTCGGCGGGCTCGCCGTTGTGCTTGATGTAGCCCCGGTTGAACTTCTCGACGCGCGAGCGAGCGCCCGTGACCTTCCCGGAGAGGACGATCTCTGCGCCGAGCGCGCCGGAGTCCATGATCCGGTCGATCGTCGTGTGTCCGGCCTTCCGGAAGTACCAGCCCCGCTCGAGCGCGTTGGCCAGTCGGTCCGCGACGATCCGCGCGTTGAGGTCGGGTTCGTCGACCTCCTGAACGTCGATCTGGGGGTCCTCGAGGTTGAACTTCTCCTCGAGAGCCGTCGTGACCTTCCGGATGTTCTCGCCGCCCTTGCCGATGACCATCCCCGGCTTCTCGGCCTTGAGAACGATCTGGGTTCCCATCGGCGTCTTGGCGACGTCCATACCGCCGTAGCCCGCGCGGCCGAGCTCTTCTTCGAAGAACTCGTCGATCTGGGACCGCTGCAGGCCGTTTTCGATGAATTGGTGTTCGTCAGCCATTAGTTCTCACCCTCCTCGTCCTCGTCGACTTCCTCGATGACGATCTCGACGTCGACCTCCGGCGTGTTCCAGGCGGTCGCACGCCCCATCGCGCGGGGCTTGCGGCCGACGGACTCGCCGACCTTGTGGGCGGCGACGTGAACGATCTCCATCGAGGCGCCGTCGAAGCCCTGGTGGTCTGCGTTCGAAGAGACGTTCTCGAGCAGATCGAGGAACTCGCCCGAGACCTTCTCGGGGTACTTGCCGGCGTCCCAGCCCTCGACGTCCGAGCGGTGACCCGCGCCGGAGTTGTGGGACTTGAAGGGTACCGACTGCTCCTCGTCGATCACGTCCTGAAGGTATGCCTGGGCGTCCGCGACGGTTCGGCCCTTGATCTCGCGGGCGACCTCCTTGCTGTGCTTGTGGCTCATGTGACGCTCCCGGAGCATCGCTTTCG
>PWMF01000193.1 GCA_003559215.1 Natrialbaceae archaeon | reverse complement strand
TAAGCTTACGGAGAGTTGCTGTTGGATAAGTAATAGCTTTCTTTACTAATCTTAACGTAGCTCCCGAATATTGAGCCGAAACCGCTACAATCAATCTTCTAAAGGTTGCTGCTGAATAAGAAGTAAGGGACTTCAATCTCCTAAAAGTAGCCCCAGATTGAGATGCTAAACTAATCAATTGTCGATAAGTAGCCCCAGTGTAGCTTGTAATACTACTAACTACCCTCTTTGTAGTAGCTGAATAAGTAGAAAGAGAAATTAATTTTCTCAGAGTCTCAAAAGATACTGAAATTAAGCTTACTACTTGTCTTTTAGTAGCCCCTAAATAAGAAACGGCATAAGCTAACTTTCTTAAGGTTGATGCCGAATAAGAGATAAGGGAAGAGAGAACTCTTTTTGTAGCTCCAGCATAAGTAGTAAGTGAGATTAGTTTTCTTAGAGTTGCTGCTGAATAAGCCGTAGCCTCCTTTACCTGTCTTAGAGTAGCAGTTAGATAGGAAGCTAGAGAATTGACTATTCTAGAAGTAGCCCCTGTATAGGAGGTAGAGGCAACTAATCTCCTAAGAGTAGCAGTTAGATAGGAAGCGGCTTTTTTTATCTCCCTTAGAGTTGCTGCTGAATAAATAGTAATAGAAAAAAGTTTACGGATAGTAGCCGCAGAATAACTAGTGAGACTCAGAATTGATCGCTTAGTTGATGCTAAGTAATTCGTTAGTTGAGTAATTATCCTCTTTGTAGTTGCTGAGTAAAAGACAGAGAGTATTAACTTCCGAAAAGTAGAGGCTGAATAAGAAGTCAAGCGAACAATCTTTCTATTTGTTGAGCTTAGATATTCAGTAATATAAGATAACCTCCTAAAAGTGGCCGCAGAATAAGAAGTAAGTGAAAGTATACTTCTCTTTGTAGCACTTGAATAAGCAGCAATAAACTCAAGGATCCTTCTTGTAGCAGCGGAATAAGTTGCTAAGCTTAAAATAATTCTCTGAGTTGCTGAGAGATAAGAAGCCAAGGAATTAATTCCCCTCCTTGTAGCAGCGGAATAAGTTGATAAACGAGTAACTTCTCTAAAAGTAGCCGGGACATAGCTAATAAGCCATTTTAATCTCCTCTGTGTAGCAGCGGAATAAGCTGATAAAGAACTAAGGATCCTTCTTGTAGCAGCTGAATGAGCAGACAAACTAATCAGCTTACGGAAGGTTGATGCAGACCTAGAGGTTGAGGCTTTTAATGCCCTCAGTGTCGCTCCAATAGTCATTACTAACAATATCACTGACCGGACTGTAGCAGTTGAATGAGAAGCTAAAGAGGTTATTATTCGTCGAGTTGAAGCTGAATAAGTTGATAAACTAAAGAGCTTACGAAGAGTTGATACGGAATGAGAAGTATGAGAAATAACTCCTCTGTAAGTACTACTAAGATAATCTGTCTCAACTGTTACTCTCCGATAAGTCCCCCCACTATAGTCTACATCGCTTAAAAGTTTTCTTAAAGTAGCAGCATCATAGTCTACTTCACTTAGTACCTCTCTAGTAGTAGCAGCACTATAAGAAGCTGTGAGCACATACTCAAACCATAATCTTGGGTAATCTTCGCCATCATTAATAAACCATAGGGCAGTATCCTTATCACCATCATGCTCGGACTCATTTACCATATCCCAAGCATCTGACAGCCCTGATGTGCTGGTATCCGTATAGGTGTCAATGTCCTGCATCTGAGCGGTGTTCTTTCCTGTACCTCCAGCACTGGAAGACTGTCCTGATGTTTCGGTATCCCAGAAGCTATTGTCAACGTTACCATTATTGTACCCCACCAAGCCCCCAACAAAGCTACTACCTGAAACACTACCTGCAGCATAGCTATTATCTATATCACCAGAACTACCCCCAACCAAGCCCCCAACATAGTCGCCCCCTGAAACACTAACTGTTGAAAAACAATTATTTATTACACCGTCACTATTAGATCCAACCAAACCACCAACCTCCGAATTACCTGAAACACTACCTGTTGAAAAACAATTATTTATTACACTGTCATCATTAAACCCAACCAAACCACCAACAGCCCAAGCCCCCCCAGTAATATCAACATCCTCAAGACCGATGTTGGAGATAGTAGAACCTGAACCAGTATAGCCAAACAGACCCACCATATAAGTAGAACCCCTATCAATAAACAAATCTAATATGACATACCCCTGTCCATCCAAAGTGCCTTTAAACGGATTAGAAAAAGTAGGCCCGCCAACAGGGGCAAACCCATCACCCCCGTTCCATGTCTCGGTATCCGAGGCATCTATGTTATTAATAATTACATAATCGCCTTCAAGGTCGGACTCCATTGCTTGGAGTTCTTCTACATCACTAATCTCAACAAGGGGTGTAATTTCTCTTAAAGTAGCAGCATCATAAGAAGCCTCGTCTAATGTTTCCCTCAGAGTGGCAGCATCATAAGAAGCCTCGTCTAATGTTTCCCTCAGAGTGGCAGCATCATAAGAAGCCTCGTCTAATGTTTCCCTCAGAGTGGCAGCATCATAAGAAGCTATGAGCCCTGGCTCTTCATCATCAAACTCAAACCATAATCTTGGGGAGTCCTGGCCATCATCTATTAACCATATGGCAGTGTCCTTATCACCATCATGCTCAGACTTGTCCCCCATATCCCAAGCTTCGTCCAAACCAGCAGTAGCAGTATCAGTGAACGTATCTATATCCTGCATTTCGGAGGTTGTCTTACCCGTACCTTCTGAGCTTGAAGATTGTCCTGATGTTTCGGTATCCCAAAAACTATTATGTACCCGTGGTTCAGACATAAGCCCAACGCCACTAATGCCAGCCAAACCACCAACATTGTTATCCCCCGAAACAAGCCCTGTTGAATAACACTTGTTTATATTGGTCTCATTCACCCCGACCAAGCCGCCAACATTTGAGTTTCCTGAAACGCTTCCCGTTGCATAACAATTATCTATCCATGCACCAGCCATCCAGTGACCAAAGTTATGGCCAGCCAAACCACCAACATTGTTATCCCCCGAAACAACCGCTGTTGAATAACAATTATTTATCCTGGAACTGGTTCCAACAAATCCAATCAACCCCCCAACATCGTCATCTCCAGAAACACTACCTGTTACATAACAATTATCTATATCGCCAGCATTATATCCAGCCAATCCACCGGTACTATCTCTTCCCGTAATATCAACATCTTCAAGACCTATATTAGAAATACTCCCTGTTGCAAGAGTCCCTCCAAACAACCCAACCTCGTTCGTAGACCCCCTATCAATAAACAAATCAAATATGACATGCCCCTGACCATCTAAAGGCCCTTTAAACCGGTTATTACTGGCTGGCCCAACAGGGTCAAATCCATCTCCCCCGTTCCATGTCTCGGTATCCGAAGCATCAATGTCGTTGACGATGATATAGGCCTCCTCAAGGTCGGACTCCATGGCTTGGAGTTCGGCAATATTACTGATTTCTACTGCCATCGAATAGTAACCTCAAGGGCTTTATTCATCTTGGTTTCAAGGGATTTCAGGTGGTCATAC
>PWMF01000042.1 GCA_003559215.1 Natrialbaceae archaeon | reverse complement strand
TGCGGGCGAAATCCGCCGAATCGATGGGCGAGCGCGCCATCATCGATCAGGGGATGGAGACGCTCGAACGGATCGGCCAGAGCGAGTCGACCACGTTCGTCATGCCACAGGAGCTGACCTCGATGGTCGGGCGCTACGGCAAACACCTCTCGGGCAGCGACGTCAAGGAGGACGGCGACCAGCTCGAAAGCCTCGAGTTCTCCGAGGAGACCCGCGAGCTGATCGGCCTCGACGACATCGCCGAGATCGTCGGCGAGATCGACGCGGGGCTCGAGGCGGACTCGGAGATCGAGTTCGAGGAGATCGACGAGGAGCCGTCGCCCGCAGGGAACGACGCGCCCGATCCCTCACAGACTACCGACTGAGGCTGTTTCACCGCTGATCTTGAGAGTCGAGACGGAGCGAAACCTGTTTTACCGCGGATCACATTGCTGACGGTAGAAGTCATGACATCGTCCGAAGGGGTCGACGACGACAAGCGATCGACCCTGCGTCGGTTCGCCGCACTCGGTGCCACCGCACCGGTGGCGGGCCTCTCGGAAACCGCGAGCGCCGACACCGGCGAGAGCGACGCTCGCGACGCGATTTCGGGCTACCTCTCGACGACGCCCGGCGCGCACTTCTCGAAGATCCGTGACGACCTGCAGCTGGGCACCGGCGAGACCCAACACCACCTCCGCCAGCTCGAGGAGCAGGGCGCAATCGAGCGTTACCGCGACGGCGACTACAAACGGTTCGTCCCCGCCGGCCGGTTCGACGAGTTCGAGAAGCGCACGCTGGGCTACCTCCGCCGGGACACCCCGCGGGGCATGCTGATCGAGCTACTGCTGTCGTCGGACTCGACGGCCGGCGACATCGCCGACGCCCTCGAGGTTTCGGCGCCGACGGTGAGCAAGTACGCCGGCGAACTCGAGGGGGCCGGCCTGCTCTCCCGAGAAGACGGGTACGCGGTCGAACGACCCGAGACCGTCCTCATGCTCGTCGTTCGCCACGCCGACTCCTTTGGCGAGCGCGCGCGACGGCTCGCGCGGGACGCCGACCAGTTCGTCGCCTACGACGGGTAGCGAGGCAACTCGAGCGGCTACTACTCGCAGGACAGAACGCTCCAGCCGCCGTCTCGTTTCGAACCGCTACAGACTGACCTTCCAGGTCGTACTCGAGGAGTAGCCCCACTTCTCGATCTCGACGCCGGAGTCGCTCTCCTGGAGCGCGGTGATGTTCGAGCCGACCTCCTTCGCCGTCATCCCCAGCTCCTGGGCGATGAGCCGCGATTTGAAGTACGTCTTCGTCGCCGCGTGCTCCCGGAGATACCGGAGGATCCGGCGCTGTTTACTCGTGAGGTCGGTCGCCTTTGCGGTCCTCATACAACGTGCCACGCCGGGAACGCTCTTATGGGGTTTGGTACGACCGGTTAACTCCCTCTTGTCTTGCGATTACTCGGAAAGTAACGACGGAATGCGGAGACCGAAACGACGCGTTGGTACGGACGGCTAATCGGTTCGGATCGACGACTGTCCCCGGGAGAAACCTCAACGTGGTGCTACCGGTCCGACTACTCGTACTTCGGAGTCAGGAGCGGACCGACGCTACAGGCGACCGCCTGACCGAGCGCCTGCGTTCGATCGGTGAGCCCATCGGTGAGCACGCCCGCGGCCCCGTCCGTTTCGGCGACGTCGTTCCGGCCGAGCACGTCGTCCATCACCGGCCCGAGCTCCTCGCCGTCCTCGAGCCGTGCCGCGATCCGGTCGGGTAACCGAAGCGTCGGCCCGCTTCCTCGCTCGGTCCGGTCGCCGTCGGTCGCCGCGCCCCACATAATCAGGGAGAGCCCCGGCGTCCCCTCGATCCGGGCGACGCCGCCTTCGAGACCGATCCCGTACCCGCAGTCGGTCGCCTCGAGAGCCCGCCGGGCGCGGTTCTCGGCGCCGGAGACCGTCTCGGCGATCGACCGAGGCTGTTCGGGCACGCCGGAGTCGACCGCGATCGGAGTGACCGTCGGATCGTACCGCTCGAGCGTTCGTTCGACCGCGTCGACCTTGACCGGGTTCGTGCTCCCGACTGCGACGTCCATACGTGAGGCTCGGAACCGGGCCGTTTGGAACTCCCGTTTCGTTCCGAATCCGAACGGTCGCGGTATCAGGTTCTACACGGATTTTGACGAAGATCCGGTTCTCGGGCGGAGAACGACCGCGATTTCGAAACCATTAACTCGAGCGTCTCGGAACCAGGTAGGTAGCAACTCCGTCCGGATTCTGTACGCGACCTACCGGGCAGTACCCGCCATCCCATGACTAACGCATCACCGAGCACGAGAGTCCGACGTAACGAACACGAAACGAGCGAGGAGACGACCGAGAGCGAGGAGAGCGACGTCGTCTGTCCGGAGTGTACGGGCAACCTCGTCGTCGACGACGAACACGGCGAGACCGTCTGCGAGGACTGCGGCCTCGTCGTCGAGGAGGACTCGGTCGACCGCGGTCCCGAGTGGCGCGCGTTCGACGCCAGCGAGAAAAACGAGAAGTCCCGCGTCGGCGCGCCGACGACGAACACGATGCACGACAAGGGGCTCTCGACGAACATCGACTGGCGAAACAAGGACGCCTACGGCAACTCGCTGGGCTCCCGACAGCGCGAGAAGATGCAGCGCCTGCGCAAGTGGAACGAGCGCTTCCGTACCCGCGACTCCAAGGAGCGAAACCTCAAGCAGGCGCTGGGCGAGATCGACCGGATGGCGAGCGCCCTGGGACTGCCGACGAACGTCCGCGAAACCGCCTCGGTGATCTACCGTCGCGCGCTCGACGAGGACCTGCTGCCGGGTCGCTCGATCGAGGGCGTCTCGACGGCCTGCGTTTACGCCGCCGCCCGCCAGGCCGGCGTCCCGCGCTCGCTCGACGAGATCGCCGACGTCTCCCGCGTCGAGAAAAACGAGATCGCACGCACCTACCGCTACGTCGTCCGCGAACTCGGCCTCGAGGTCCAGCCCGCCGATCCCGAGAGCTACGTCCCCCGCTTCGCGTCGGGACTCGAGCTCTCCGACGAGGCCGAACACCGCGCCCGCGGGCTGCTCCAGAACGCCAAGGAGAAAGGCGTTCACTCGGGGAAGTCGCCGGTCGGCCTCGCGGCCGCCGCGGTGTACGCCGCCGCCCTGCTCACCAACGAGAAGACGACCCAGGCCGCGGTGAGCGACGTCGCCGACATCTCCGAAGTCACCATTCGGAATCGGTACCACGAGCTGCTCGAGGCCGAGGAGACCCTCGGGATGGCGTAACTCGCCGGAACGATACCGTTTTTCGCTGCCCCGTTCTCACAACCGGCTATGGGTATCGACTTCGACTCGTTCGTTCTCGCCACCGCGACCGCCGACCTGGCCGACGCCGAGGAGCCGACGGCCCGCGAGCACGCCGACGCCGTCGAGTTCCGGATGGACCTGACCGACGATCCCCTCGAGGACCTCGAGGACTACGACGCTTCCCTCCCGGCCGTCGCGACCAATCGCGCCGCCTGGGAGGGCGGCGAGTGGGACGGCGACGATGACGACCGGCTCGAGACCCTCTCGGAGGCGACCGCGTTCGACGCCGTCGGCGCGATCGACGTCGAACTCGAGTCGATCCTCGACGGGGAGGCCGAGGACGTGCTCGAGACCGCCCGCGAACGGGACGTCTCGATCGTCGCCTCCTCGCACGACTTCGAGGGGACGCCGTCTCGAGGCGAGATGGTCTCGACGCTGACCGAGGCGGGCAAGTACGCCGACGTCGCGAAGCTGGCCGTCACCGCGGAGTCGAAGGCGGATACGATCGCGCTGCTGTCGGCGACCGAGCAGCTCGCGTATCACGGTGACAGGGTAGCGACGATGGCGATGGGCGAAGTCGGACGGCACACTCGAGCCGTGGCGCCGGTGTACGGCTCGAAGATCGGCTATGCGCCCGTCGATCCCGCCGAGGCGACCGCACCCGGACAGTACGACCTCGAGACGTTATCGGAGCTAGTGCCCAAGCTTGACGGAACGACGGCGGAACTCTGAGAACGGGTTCGTCGGTCACGAGATTCGACGCTTCCAGCGCTGGAGCTGGGGCTTGAAACGCTACACGATCACCTTGTCGTTCGTCTGCCTCCGCTTGAACGCCACGAAGGAACACTCAAACAGCCGAACGGCACCGATCGGGCGACAGTAGTGTCGTTTGAGGGGCCCGCGCGAGAGGAGCGCGGCCGACGCCGGGACTGACCCCGGTAGAGCACTCATACATATTTTTCCGAGGATCCAAACGAGCGTATGACAGGGGATACGCTGCTCGAGCGAGCCACCCGCTCTGAGCATGCCGGCGAGAACAGGTGTATCCCGTGTACCGTCCTCAACCTGGCGATCACAGCGGTGGTGGCGGTCGTCGTCGGCGTCGCCGTTCCGATCGCCGGTATCGTGCTGTTCGTCGTCGCCGTCGCGGCGATCTGGTTGCGTGGCTCCCTCGTTCCCGGAACGCCGAGGCTGACGAAGTGCTCCCTTCCAGATCGGATGCCCGAGCGGTTCGAAACGTCCTCGGAGTCGACTCCGACCTCGACCGCGGAGCTGGAGATCGACCAGTATCTCCGGGAGATCGGCGTCGTGCTCGAGGACCCGGTCGTCGACGATCTGGTCCTCGAGCCGACGTTCGAGCGGGCGTGGCGACGGGAGTGTGCAGCCGTCGACGGGAGAAACGCGGATCGAGACGGACTGGCCGAACTCGTCGGCATTCCGCCGTCGGAACTCGAGATCCGCCGGCACGGCACCGCGTTCGTCGCCGTGGTCGACGGCGAACGGATCGGGCAGTGGGAGTCCCGGTCAGCGTTCGTCGCGGACGTGGCCAGCGCCAGGGTGCTGGAGGATCGGGTCGAGAGCTGGAACGAGCTTCCTCTCGGCCGGCGCAGCGAGGCCCTCGGGGCACTGCGACTGTTCCTCGAGTGGTGTCCGACCTGCGGCGGCACGGTGAGTTTCGAGCAGGCGATCCTCGAGGCCTGCTGTCACCGGTACGACGTCCTCGCGGCGACCTGCGGGGAGTGTGACGATCGGGTCCTCGAGATCGGGGTCTGAGCCGTCATCGTACTGGTCGCGGCCCCATGACTGTCCTTGCGGGGCGACGGTGGCGCGACTGCCGGGCTCGAGGACGCGGTCGACGGCACTCGGCCGACTCGAGCAGCAAGATTCGGAGGTGGACCGATGACCGCGCGACGCCGTCCCGTCCTCGTGCTGCTCGTGGCACTGGTCGTCGTCCTCGTGTTCGCGGTGGCTACCAGACGGTCGCGCTGCTCTCGGCATCCGAGGAGGCGACCGGGACCTTCGAAACCGAGTCGGAGTTCGATGATAGGGTTTCCGAGGCCGACACCGATCTGCCGAGTGAAGCTCCCGAGGAGGACGGAATCGAATCGGACCAGACCGGAGAAAATGAGACCGAAACGAACGACACCGAGAACGGTATGAGTCGCTCTCGCTAACGGATGCGATGATCGTCGCTGTCATGCAGCGGATCGATACTGACTACCTCTACAGTTTCGACGACGGGTTCGACAGCGTTCCCGAGATCACTTGACTCTCGGCATCGGATGATCCGTTCGATGAATAACGGGACTGGGCGTGTTCATTACAACCGAAAATCGAGTCGTCAAAGACAACGAGAGTGGGAAATCGACAGTTTCCTATTCGAAACCGATCCACCTGAAACGAAAGGTCGCTAATTATGGACGACGCCCGGGTGGGACTCCCCCGCGGGGTGGTGTCCATACCGGTGGCCCCCTCGGCTCATCATCGTCAACTGGCGGCTCGTCCGGCAAGTCGTCTAGAGGGTCTTCGATGTTGTCTGGATCTGCTGCCCTCGCGTGGATCGTCACGCTGTCGAGGAGTCGAGTATCTGCAGGTTCTTCGGTCTCCACGATGATGCTGACGAGCACCGCAGAGCCGACACAGACTGCGACTCGGTTCTCTTCTCCGACGATGGTCGCGCTCTCTTCTTCGCCGAAGATCACGAAATCCACATCGTCCTGATGCTCGCCGTCGAGTCCCATCCAGACACCGACGTCCTGTGTTCCCTGATTGCCGATCAGGAACACCTCACGGATCTCGGTACGGGCGTTCGAGTTTACACCGTCGCCAGGGACTTGATCGTTGCCGGCCGTTAGGTCAACAGCGAGTTTGCCGTCGCGTAATGCGGCGTAATCACTATTCGGACTCTCGTCGTAGGGCTTGAGCTGGAGGAACGCGTTTTCATCGTCGGCAACTTCGATAGTAATGTCTCGCTCTGCCCGCACGAACGAGAACGCACCGCTTCCTATCAGCGCACTCACCCCAGTTGCTACACCGCCCGTGCCGAGTACGAATTTGCGTCGTTTCATCGTTCCTCCGCGTGGATTAGAATCGTTTCGTCTTCTATTAGCGAAGTGCCCGGCGAAATCCCCTCAGTGGCTACTTTCATTCCAACACACTGACTTTCACCAAGCTTGATTGGCGCTGGATCAGTTTCGTCGATAATACAAGAAGAACAACTATTCCGATAGAATTCAACCGACGGTTCTTTTGCATCGTTTTCCATCGGATCTATTTCGATCCAGAAGTCGATATCCTGTGTTCCTTGGTTTACCGCTTGAAAGACGTTGTCGAAGAGCGTTGTCGCCTCGGCGTTTACGCCCTCTCCTCCAGCGTCTGTCGGATTACTTGGAGACAGATCTATCGATATGACCCCCGTGTTTTCGTCGACAGAAAGGTACTCCACGTTTGGGTCGCCGAGACTACACTCACTCAACCCGAGATACGCGTTAGCGTCCTCTGCGACCTGTATATTCATATCTCGGTCAGCTTCAACACTACTGAACGCACCGCTACTGAGTATTGCACTGCTTCCAGCAGCGGTTGCACCCAGTGCGGCGAGTAATCTTCTTCGTTTCATTGTTTATACCACGAAAGGTTCGTGGTGAGGTTGCTAGTTCGAATCGACCTTGTAATCGTTTTTAAGTCGGATCTTCCTCTGAAGCGACTAGAGTGACACTGACGGTTCCACCACCCTCTCCGACTTCGTCCTCCCACGCGTCGGTATCGAAGATGAACAGACCGACTTCGATCGATTCGCCCGCCTCGAGTCGCGGGATCTGATCGGGGGTGGTATCGAAGTTCAGTCCACCGCCATTGTCCGCGTCACTCTGGTAGAGAGCAACACCAGCGTTCGTCAGGTCGCCGTTTTCGTAGCCGAAGTAGACCTCCTGCGTGCCCTGGTTCTCGACATTGAGCAGGCTGTCAAAGGTGGTTGTGGCGTCTCGGTTCACGCCTTCACCGCCCGCATCCGTGTCAGTAATGCTGATTGAAATGATTCCATCCTCCTCTTCGACATATTCATCCCCGTTGGATGTGTCTGCCGCACTAAGAGCGAGGAATGCATCACTGTCATCTTCGACATCGATCGTGATGTCACGATCCGCCTCGACACTCGTAAACGCCCCGCTTCCGACGAGCGCACTTGCTGCGATTGCTGTACCTCCGGCACCGATCAGGAATTTACGTCGTTCCATGGTAACACCAGTTATTGCGCGCTCGGGCTGTCAGCCGACCATCACCTGCCAACGTGGGCGTCGTCGTCGAGCGCATGCATTTCGGCCATCGATAGCACACCCCTTTTGTATACACTGACAGGAGGTGCAACACCTCGACCCTGCAGTTCGGTACTGCTCGCGTGACGTCGACCGTCGAAAGAGTAGGGACTGCCAGTGAGGTCTGTAGGCGGAACGTGTCACAGCCAACAGGTGATTCGAGGCTGCGAAACGACGGGTCAAGCCGAGCCTGTCGGCATCGAATGACAGTTGTTCACAGGGGGAACGTTCGAACGCCGCTCAGGTCGATCGCTGGCTGCCTGGCAAGGACACAGCCGACAGTTCCACTTTGCAAACGTTCTGCGCCTCGATCGAGGACGCGACCGAAGAGAGAAATCACGTTACCACCACACCACGAGTTCGAATCGATTCGACAACTCGAACCGACCGCTACGAATCGGAGGCGTCGCTCTCGTCTTCGAGCACGTTGCTCTCCTCACCCGAGCCGTCACCGATGACCGTCGGCTCCTCGGCTTCTTGCGGGTCGACCTCGAGAATCGGATCTCGATCGTCCTCGAGCCTCTCGGGCGCGTAAACGTACACCGCCTCCCCGTCAACGACGTAGTACTCACCAACTCGCTCGTCCTCGATCACGCGGCGGTCGCAGTCGACGGCGACGTCCACGAGGTCCTCGAGGGTCGCGATCTCGATCCGCGAGCGCTCGCGGATGTCCCCCGGAAGCGTCCCGCGGGAGATCCAGTCGTCGAACTCCTCGCGCTCGTAGCGTGCGTCGATGCGCTCGAGTTCGGCCGCCGAGGGCGCGAGCGTCCCCTTCCGCCGAGCGACCCCGAGGACCCCGAGGGCCGCGACCGAGCCGAGCCCCAGCAGGGCGAGGACGACGGCGCCGAGCCCGCCGGAGCTCCCCGCGACCGCGATCTCCTCGGTGCGCTCCTCGGTTCGCTCCTCGGCCGCGGGCGCCTCGACTGCGTAGGTCGCGTCGTCTGGCTCGAGAACCATCTCGTAGGTGTCGACGCGATCGACCGACTCGCCGTCGATCGTCCCCTCGATCGCGACCTGTACCTCGACGACCGTCTCGAGGTCGCCGGCGGAGTCGTTGAGGTTCTCCTGGATCTCCTCGGCCTCCGCAGCCGTCTCAGGGACGTCGACGGCGAACGACGTCGTCTGCTCCTCGCCCGGCGCGAGGGACTCGGTCTCCTCTTGGGCAATCGTCTCGTTGACCGCCCAGTACTCGAGTTCCTCCTCTTCCTCGTCGTCGGTCTCGCCGACCGACCGAATCACGCGGTCGGCCTCGATCGAGACCGCGAGGTCGCCGTCGGGCGCGTCGTACGCGTACGTAAAGGTCGCCTCGAGTTCGGGCGCGATCTCGGCGAAGTACATCGAGCGATCCGAGAGCTCGGTCCCGACCGGGAACACCTCGTTTTCTTCCTGGACGGTCGCGCCGTGGTCGAAGCCGCCGGTCGTCGACCACGCCTCGACGGTCCGCTGTTCGAACTCCTCGTCGTCGTCGGCGACCGCACCGTAGGCGCCCCACCCTCCGAGGAGGGCGAGCCCGAGCAGGGCGACGACGACCACGACGAACCACTCGTCGAGCGCGGTGCGAAGCCGCACGCGCCGTCGGTCACTGATCACGGTCGATCCCCCCTTCCGTTCGAGTCGTTGTATCGAATCATAACTATCAGTCGTTCACACCACCTGGGGAGCGCGAGCGAGACCGCGAGCGCGTCCTGATCGAACCGGTGCCGACCAGCAGGGCCAGGGGCGCCACGATCATCCCCGTCAGCACCGCCGTCACGGACCCCATCGCCGCCCAGGGGTGGATCGCGTGCAGGTTCGCGATCATCGGCTCCGGCAGCACCGCGAAGTAGGTGCGTTCGCTCACCGACCGGAGGTAGTACCCCGTCTCGGGCGGCGCGGTGTAGGAAACGGCCGCCGTCGCGTTCTCGCCGTAGCCAAGCGTCGTCCGCTCGTCGACCGCGACCCCCTCGCTCGCGGGTTCGACGATCGTTACCGTCGGCAGGAGTCCACCATTGTACAGCTCGTACTCGTGAGTCTCGGTCTCCCCGGCCGGGATCACGTCGGGGCGATCGGAGTCGAACTCCGCGCTGACGATCCCCGTTTCGGTCGTCCCCGACATCGCGACCATCGTCGCCAGCGAGACGACGACCAGCAGCGCGGCCAGCCCGAGGACGAGTTTCCGCGCGTCGTACACCTCCGCGCGCGAGCGCTCCCGAGTGCGCTCCCGGGTCGCACCGCTCCGTCGCTCGAGCGCGAGCGAGACCACAAGGACGCCCAGGCCGAACGCGAGCAACAGGTAGGAAAGCCCCTGGGTGCCGAGTACGGCGGTCGTCCCGAGCGTCGACGCCAGTCGCTGCTGGCCGGACTCGAGGCCGCTCTCGACGCCCATCACTGCCGTCCCGAGCTGCGGGATCGTCACCGGCTCGCCGTCGACCTGGAGGGCCGTCGCGGCGACCTGGCCGTCCGTCACGATGGGCTCGCCGGAGTCCTGATCGGGGAACGGGTTCGCGTCGCCCTGGGTGACGTAGCCCTGATCGGTGACCTCGACGACCCGGTGAGTCGTGAGCCCGCCGCCCTCGATCTCCTGGGCGTCGAAGACGATCACGTCGCCCTCCTCGACCGGACCAGCGACGGCGGCCGGAACCGCGACGAAGCCGTCACCGGTCTCGATCGTCGGCTCCATACTGCCGGTTTCGACGTAGCTGAGCGCGATCGGAACCCCAAGCAGGTGTCCTGCGACTATCGCGAGCAGCACGACGGCGACGGCCCCGATCGCGGCGAGTTTCGCGAGTCTCCACGCGTTCCCCTGTTGTGTACTCATCGTCCCCCCGCACGTCCGGGCTCTCGCCACCCGAGAGATCGGACGTACCCGGAACCGACGACGAGCGGGCGGTCCCTTACTATAGGCACGTTAGATGACGTCTGGCAGTTCCTGCAGGGTGTCAGGTCGACCCTGAACCCCCGCTATCGTCCTGTCAACATCATCTTGAACCGTAGCAGCAGTGTCAAACGAACCGGCAAGGGCTGCCAGAACCACCCCAGTATGTAATCTCAAAGAACGGTTCCGAAGAGGTCGAAAGCACCATTTCAGTTCCTGTAGGAGCTACTTTCGGATTACAGTGTTAGTCGGCTGTACTCTACGCTCTCAATAATAAATACCGTCGGTGATCATGGATCAGTGTACCTCACGCTCACCGGGGGGTGGCGCCGGGGGTACGGAGGGAGGGATCCGAATGAGTGTCAGCAAATTGGACGAGGAGGAGTTCGAATCGGGTGAACTCGACCGAGACGACGTCTTCGAGATGTTGAGCAACCAGCGCCGACGCTGGGTACTGCACTATCTTAAACGGGAGGAGAAGGAGCGCGTGGATCTGCGCACGCTCGTCGACTCGGTGTCCTCGTGGGAGTACGAGACGCCCGCGGACGAGCTTCCTTGGAAGAAGAGAAAGCGAGTCTACACGTCGTTGCGCCAGTCGCATCTGCCGCGGCTCGACGAAACCGGCGTCATCGAGTACGACCGCAACCGCGGCGAGGTCGCGCTCACCGACGAGGCCCGGAAGCTACAGCTGTACCTCGAGTACGTCCCCGAGGACGACATCCCGTGGAGCCACTGCTATCTGGGCCTGTCGGGAGTCGGCGCCGTGATCACGGCACTCGCGTGGGTGCCGGTGTACCCGATCGGCGAGCTCTCGGCCGTCGCGCTGGGCGCCCTGCTCACCGCGATGTTCGGCGTCTCGGCGATCGTCCACACCTACTACCTGCGGCGCAACCGCATCGGCCACGAGGGGCCACCGAAGCGATGAGCGCGCGCGTCGGGATCGGCCTGATCGTCGTCGGGATCGCGCTACTGATCACCGCGAGCGCCGGCGCCAGCGTCGTCTCGGTGGACCGCTCGATCAGCGTTCAGGTCGTCGACGACGAGGACGCGAACGTCGCCGTCGAGCCCATTGAGGCCGAAGTGCCCGATAACGCCGGATCGGAAACTGCGACCGAAAGAGCGAACGAGAGCGCGACTGACGCGGCGCCGCCGCTGGGCGAGCGGGAGCTGCTGAACGTTACGAACCGGCTCGATGAGGAAATCACGGTAACGGAGCTCGAGGTTCCGGACGGAATCGAGAACACGTCGTGGCAGGACGGCGATAATATCGGTTCCGGCGAGACCACCACCCTCGAGGGAACGGTCGACTGCGAGACCCTCGAGGAGGAGCCGACGGCGACCGTCGAACTCGACGGGAGCGGCGTCACGATCTCCCAGACCGTCGGTCTCGAGGTGGCCTGCTCGTCCGCGTCGGCCTGACGAGAAATCGGAATGTTAAGGGCGCCGCTCCACCACCGGGTTGACATACAATGACTTGGATCCGCGCGCTCGCGGCCGCCGGTCTCTCCGTGCTCCTCCCCGGTGCGGGCCACGTGTTCATCCGCGACTGGATTCGCGGCCTCGCCTTTGGCGGTATCTTCGTGGCGTCGCTGGCGATCTTGTTCCCGACCGACCAGATCGCGGCCGCCGACTCGCTCTCGGGAGCGGTGAGCGTCATCACCACCGAGACCGACACGATAAGCCAGTTCGTCGTCTCGTTTATTATCCTCTTCGCCGCGATCGACGCGACGTTCCGATCGATGGGGTTCCCGCCGGGCTCGAACAACGGCGCCGACCAGGACGGGCCGAGCTGTCCCCACTGCGGAAAACCCCTCGACGAGGATCTGACGTTCTGTCACTGGTGTACGACGCGACTCGAGCCGGCCGAACCCGAGGACGAACCGACGAACTAGCGCCGACCGCGACGCCGGCTACTGCTCGATGATGCTCTCTTCGACGGCCTCGCCGAAGTGACGAGCCGTATCTTCGTAGTACAACAGGAGCTCGTCACCGGCCTCGAGGTCGGTGACCGCTTTCCGACCCGCACTCGTCGGAACCTTGATCGTCTCGGCGTTCTGGAGTAGCGTCTCGACTCGGTCGCCGTCGTCGGTCTCTAAGGCCACCCGGAACATCGGCCGCTGCTCGATCTTGACGCGGCCGACGATCGCCTCGCGGGTGTTGCCGTCGGTGTCGACGATCTGGACCTCGTCGCCGCTCTGGAGCTCCGAGAGGTACTTCGTGCCGCCGTCGGGCGTCCGGACGTAGGCGTGGACGGCGCCCGCGTTGACCCGGAACGGGCGGGAGGCGACGTACGGCGACTCGGCGGTCTCGGCGTGGACGAAGACGAGTCCGCGGGCCATCGAGCCGACGAGCATCCCCTCGTCGTGCTCGAGCAGGGAGCCGGTGTCGACGCAGACCCGGTCGGCGCTCCCGATCTGCTCGACGTCGAGTACCTCGGCGTACTCGAGCTCCAGGGACTCGCGCTCGGCCTCGTCGCGCACCTCGACGGTACGGCGGATCTCGTCGGGGTCGTCCGAATCCAGCAGGACGGCGTCAGCGCCGAGCTCGAGGGTCTCGAAGGCGGTCCTGGCCTCGTCGGCGGAGGTGACCCCCGCGACGAGTTCCGTCTCGTCGCCGATGCGCGCGATCAGGTTCTCCAAGGGGATAATCGTCCAGTCCTCACCGACGACGATCGTGTGGTCTGCTTCCTCGGCGGCCGACTCGGCGAACGCCTCGTACTCTTTCCCGAGGATGCGGACGTACGCGGCCCGATCGAGTTCGCCCTCGCGGCGCAGCGTCGAGAGGTCGGCCGAACCCGAGAGATCCGTCGGCGGATCGATCGTTCCGTCGCCCTCGCCGTTCTTGCCGACGACGACGGCGTCGGGCTCGGCGGTCGGCCCCGATTCCGACTCGGTCTCGGCCTCGTCGACGACGTCGACGTCGTCGACCAGCGTGACGTCCCCGTCGGTGCGAAACGCCGCGACGTTGATCTCGCCAAGTTCGCGGACGCGTTCGACGTCGTCCTCGTCGACCAGTACCCAGTCCGCACCCGCCTCGAGCGCGGTCGTGATCCGCGCGCGGCGGGCGTCCCAGTCGCCGACAGCGTCGTCGGCTTTGACCCAGACAGCTCTCGTCATAGCTCGAGTCTCGAAGGGGAGCGGCTTGAACGTGGCGAATCCGACAGCAGTCGTGGGGATCGAAAGGTCGGCCGGCACCCTCGGCGATGTGCCGGGTTTCCACCTGTCACGGGACGAAACGTTCAGAACGTTCGGCACCGTACCGGAAACCAGATGGCTGCCTACGACGAGATCTGTTTCGATCTCGACAGCACGCTCTGCGAGCCCACGCAGGATCCCGCCGCGGTGCTCGAGCGGGCCTTCGAGGGTGTCGACCGCGACCCCTTCTGTACGCCCGCTGACCTCCGTGCGGCCGTTCCCGCGTTGCCGACTGTCCAGACCGCCGAGGAGTTCTACGCCGAGCTGTTCGCCGAAGTCGCCGACCGGGCCGGTGCCGACGCCGCCCTCGCGCCCTCGCTGGCCGAACGATACCTCGAGGTCCAGGATCCCACCGCCGTCCGGTTTCGTCCCGGCGCCGAGGCCGCCCTCGAGTACGCCCGCGACCGCGGGCGGGTGGGACTCATTACGAACGGCGGCCGGAAGACCCAGATCCAGAAACTGCGGGCGCTCGGGATCGAGGACGCGTTCGACGTTCGGGTCTACACCGATCCGAACGCCGGCGTCTACCCGAAACCCGACGCCGCGCCGTTCGAGCGGGCGCTGGGCGCTCTCGAGGCGAGTCCGGAGCGAGCGATCCACGTCGGCGACTCCCTGCGAGCCGACGTTGCGGGCGCCAACGCGATGGGCCTCGACTCGGCGTGGATCGACGTCGGCCGCGACGAAGCCGGCGGCGAGCACGATCCGACCTACGAACTCGACACCCTCGAGCGCCTCGAGGCCATCGTCTGACTACGTCCCGTGCAACGGATGGCTACGACTGGGGCAACAGGTCGGTGTGGACGACCGCGCGGTACCTGCTGTCGGTCGCCTCGTCCAACCGTGACAGCAGGGCGGCGACCGCGGGCAGCGACTCCGGGAGGTCGAACTCGCCGCTGGTGTTGCCGCGTTGCTTGCAGCGTTTGACGAACGATCGGATCGCCTCGAACTCCCCCTGCTGGACGTAGACGACGCCGAGCCCGTTGTCCCCCTCGGGAACCTGCTCGCGCCAGGTCTCGAGGACGGCTTCGACCGTCGAGCGAGCGGCCTGGGCCTCGGCCGCAATGTCGGTCGCGTCGGGTCCCTGCCCGTCGAACAGCTCGTCGAAGGTGTCCTGGAGTTCGTCGGCGTTGTCGGCAAGCGACGGTGCCGCCTCGTCGGCCGCCAGTAGCTCCCCGAGCGCCTCGAGCTCGATCCGGCGGACAGCGACGGGGTAGACGAACTCGTGGCTTTCCTCGGGCAGCTTGTAGGAGTGGCCCTCGATTCCCTGCTGGCCCTCCCCCGACCGCCCGAGCATCAGATCGAGTATTCCCATGGCTGGACCTGTACTCGGTTCCCCGATAAGTGTTCCGCGCTCCGCTCACCAGTCCTCGCCGAGCGCGGCCTTCGCGCCCCCGTACCCGCTCCCGGAGTTCCAGGTTCGGCCGCTGTCGGCGTGCTCGACCTCGAGGCCGCCACCACAGTCGCCACATCGGTACCGGTCCGGCGCTCGAACCGGTTTCGACGCCCGGTGGCGTGTCGCCCGCCAGTCGCAGTTGCCGTTCCGACACTCGAGTAGGTACCGCGGCTCGGCGAACGAGCGACAGCGCCGGGGCGCCTCGAGTTTCGCGGCCAGCTCGCGAAACCGCTCGCCGTGGCCCGACTCGCCAAAGCGCTGGAACTCCAGGGCGTGGACGAGCTCGTGGCGCACGACCGCCGCGAACTCGGGCCACTCGTAGCGCTCGTAGGCCCGGCGTGCGAGGACGATCGTCGCCACCTCACGGTCGGCGTCCCACCGACACAACCCCGCGCGTCGGCGCGCTCGCGCCGAGACGTCCCACTCGAGCGCGCCGAGGTCGAGTTCGAGGCCGTGCTCGTCGACCACTTCCCGGGCGTGGATCCGCGCGCGGGCGAGGATCTCGTCGTCGATCGTGAGCGCCTCGTCGGTCACGGATCGACGGACGAACGCGATCCTCGAAACGATTTCGACCCCGCCTTCGGCACGCCTTTTTCCGCCCGCGACGACGGTCGGTCGTGAACGAACTCTCGCTTCCGGACCCGCGACGTCCCGACCCGAACGATCCGGTTCGTCCCGCCGCGCTCGTGCTCGTCGCGGTCGCCGAACCGCCCTTGGACGAGCGACGACCCTGGCTCGAGCGGGCCGACCTCGTCGACGCGCTGGCCGTTCCGGGTGCCGACACGCCGATCTACCTTACCGACACCGACGTCGCGATCACGACGACCGGGATCGGCAAGAGCGACGCCGCAACGACGACGACCGCGCTGCTTGCAACCCCCGGAATCGACCTCGAGTCGGCCTACGTCCTCTCGGCGGGGATCGCCGGCGGCCCGCCGTCCCGGGCTGCGCTGGGTTCGGTCGCCCTCGCGGACGCGGTCGTCGACTGGGATCGCAAACACCGCTGGGACCGCGCCGAAACCGACAAGGAGCGATCGGACGAGCCTGACGAGTCGATCGACACCCTCGCCTACCGTCCCCGGGACTACGTGCATCGACTCGAGGAACGGCTCCTCGAGGCGGCGCTCGACGCCACAGAGCGGGTCCACCTCGAGGAAGACCCCGAGGTCCGGACCTACCAGCAACGGTATCCGGACGCCCCTGATAGCGGACCGACCGTCGAGACTGGAACGACCGTCTGCGGCGACGAGTTCTGGCACGGCCCGCGCTACGCCCGAGAGGTCGACTGGCTCTGCGAACAGTACGGCGTCGGCCCCTACGCGACGACCCAGATGGAAGACGCCGCGACGGCGGCCGCCCTCGAGCGGTTCGACCTGCTCGAGCGCTACCTGAGCGTGCGCGCGGTCGCCAACTACGACCGCCCGGCGCCCGACGAGACGGTCGAAGAGAGCTTCGACGGGACCGCGGCGAGTCTCGCGCTGGCGATCGACAACGCCGAACGCGTCGGCTCGGCGGTCGTCGGGGAGCTGCTCGAGGCGGATCCGCTCGACGTCCGGGGTTGAACGCAGTTCGGTCGAAAAGCGGAGGCGGCGTCTCAGGCGCCGCGGGGTTCGGTCGCGGGGGGCGCCACGTCGTCCTCGAGCTGGCGTCCGCCGTAGGCGACGGCGGCCATCGAGAGGCCCGTCGTAAGGAGACTGATCCCGACGAACAGCCCGATCGCCCAGGCTGCGGTGGCGGGGAAACCAGCCCACAGAAGCCCTGCGAGAGCGAGCGAGAGGGCGCCGCTGACGGCGATCCACGCCCGTCCCGGTTCGCCCGCCATCCGAAGGCTCATGCCGAGTTCGGCGATACCGTCGACGAACAGGTACGCGACGACCAGCATCGTCAGACTGAGCAGGCCCAGGGCCGGATTTACGAGCAGGAGCAACCCTGCACCGATCGACACCGCTGCGAGTGCGAGCTGCCACAGCGATCCCCGCCAGCCGCGCGCAGTGAACGCGTGTCCGGCGTGGACGATTCCGCCGACGACCAGCAGGGCGCCGACGAGGAACGTGATTGCGAGTCCCGTCGCGAACGGCAGGAGTATCGCGAGCAGGCCAAGCAGCGCGACAACGCCGCCCGCGATCGCGAGCGTCCGCCAGCCCTTCTGTAACGAGTAGGTTCCGGGTTCGGTAGTTGGTGTGCTCATGGAACTCTCCGGGCGAACGGAGGCGTCGCACGGAGATAGCGGTTATCTACGTACTGACAGTAACTCCGAGAACCGGACCGGTCCGCGTGGGAGAGGGTTCGAACACGGAGGAAACGGCCGAACGAGCTCTCGAACCGCTCAGACTTCGAGCGCCAGCCCTGCCTCGGTCAGGGCTTCGTCGACCGAGAGATCGTCGTGGACGATTCCGGCAACGCCCGTCGCGATCGCCTCGGGGTCCTCGTGCTGGAAGATCGACCGCCCCATCGAGATGCCGGCGCCGCCGGCGTCGGTCGCCCCACGGACCATCTCGAGGGTCTCGCGGTCGGTGCCCCGGGAGCCCCCGGCGATGACGACGGGGAGCCGGGTCGACTCGATGACGTGCTGAAAGCTCTCGGCGTCGCCGCTGTAGCCCGTCTTCACGAGGTCGGCGCCGACCTCCTCGGCGAGGCGGACGGCGTGACCGAGCGACTCGGGGTCCGCCGAGTCGACGCCCGGACCCCGTGCGTAGGCCATCGCGAGGACGGGGATGCCGAACCGGTCGGCCTCCGCGGTGATCTCCGCGAGCTGGCTGGTCTGTTCGGGCTCGTAGTTCGAGCCGACGTTGATGTGGAAAGAGACGGCGTCCGCGCCGACCCGGATCGCCTCCTCGACGGTGCCGGTCAGCCGTTTGTCCTGCTCGTCCGGACCGATCGTCGTCGACCCGTTGAGGTGGACGATATACCCCTTGCCGTTCTTGTTGTCGTGGACCCGCGGGGCGATCCCCTTCTGAGTGAGGACGGCGTCGGCGCCGCCGCGCGTCACGCCGTCGATGGTCGATTCGATGTCCTTCAGTCCCTGGACGGCGCCCATCGTGATGCCGTGGTCCATCGGGACGATTACGTACGATCCGTCTGTACCGATCCGCTCGAGTCGTGCCTCGGTGCCTGTGGTCATTGCGAGTGTCTAGCAATCAGGTGGTTATGGCTGTTCTGGTTCCGGTACATCTACCCCGCCGCCCCGGAGGGCGCCGCGTTTGAGCTCCTCGGCCTTGCCCTCGAGGGGGTCGGCCGCGGGGGCGTCGCCCTCGCCGTGTTCGGCGATTATGTCGACGAGCGCGCTGCCGACGATGACGCCGTCGGCGCCGGCCTCGACGATTTCGGCCGCGTGGTCGCCCTCGCTGACGCCGAAGCCGACCGCCTTGGGTACGTCGTACTCCTCGAGGCGCGTCAGGCTGTCGTGGGTCGCGTTCGAGACGTCCGCCCGCGCACCCGTCGTGCCCAGGCGGGCCTGGACGTAGGCGAAGCCCGACACCTGGGACATGATGGTCTCGAGACGCTCGCCCTCGGTCGTCGGCGCGACGATGAACACGAGGTCGAGCCCGTGATCGTCACAGGCCGCCCGCAGCGGGTCGGCCTCCTCGGCGGGCAGGTCGGGAACGATGATCCCCGAGAGGCCGGCCTCGGCGGCGCGCTCGACGAAGGGGAGGACGTCAGCTTCAGAGCCGTATTGAAGAATCATGTTGTAGTACGTCATCACCAGCAGCGGCGCCTCCGTCTCGAGGTCGTCGACCAGCTCGAAGAATCCCCGGGGGGTCGTGCCCGCGTCGAGCGCGCGGTTGATCGCCGCCTGGATCGTCGGCCCCTCCGCGATCGGCTCCGAGAACGGGAGTCCGAGTTCGATCAGATCCGCGCCGCCCCGGTCTAAGGCCTCGACGTACTCCCTCGTGTCCTCGAGGGAGGGATCGCCCGCGGTGATGTAGGTGATCAGGGCGGGGTGGTTCTCGCGGATGGCGGCCTCGATCTCACTCATCGGTCGAACACCTCCACGTCGGGCGCGGCCTCGAGGTCGCGCTTCTCGGTCTCCTCGAGCACCGTCTCGAGGTCCTTGTCGCCCCGGCCCGAGACGTTGACGACGACGAGGTCGCCCAGCTCTTCGTGATTCTGCTCGAGGTAGCCGAGGGCGTGGGAGGACTCGAGCGCCGGGATGATCCCCTCGAGGTTCGAGAGCCGGTGGAAGCCGTTGAGCGCCGCCTCGTCGGGGACGCTGACGGGCGTCACCCGCCCGGTGTCGACGAGGTGAGAGAGCTCCGGGCCGACGCCGGCGTAGTCGAGTCCCGCGCTGACGCTGTGGGACTCGACGATCTGGCCGTCCGTGCTCTGGAGCAGTTTGGTCATCGCGCCGTGGAGCACCCCGTCGGTTCCCGTCGACAGCGTCGCCGAGTTCGGTGCCAGCGCGTTCGCCTCGTCGATCTCGAGGCTCGAGCCGCCCGCCTCGACCGCGTGAAGCTCGACGCTCTCGTCGGGAACGAACTCGTGGAACGTCCCGATCGTGTTCGAGCCCCCGCCCGCACACGCGAGGACGCTGTCGGGGAGCCGACCCGCCTTCTCCCGGATCTGCTCGCGGGCTTCCCGACCGATCACCGACTGGAAGTCCCGGACGAGCTTCGGGAAGGGATGGGGGCCGACGATCGAGCCGATCACGTAGTGGGTTCGCTCGACGGTCGTCGCCCAGTCGCGCATCGTCTCGTTGATCGCCTCTTTCAGGGTTCCGGAGCCGGCGGTGACCGGGTTGACCTCCGCGCCGTTCATCCGCATCCGGTAGACGTTGGGCCGCTGGCGGTTGATGTCGGTTCGGCCCATGTAGATCTCGCAGGGCATATCGAGATGGGCCGCGGCCATCGCCGTCGCGGTGCCGTGCTGGCCCGCTCCCGTTTCGGCGATGATCCGTTCCTTGCCCATGTACTTCGCGAGCAGCACCTGTCCCAGCGCGTTGTTGAGCTTGTGGGCCCCGCCGTGGAGCAGGTCCTCGCGCTTGAGGTAGATCTCCCGGTCGTAGCGCTCGCTGAGCCGCTCCGCGCGCTGGAGCGGGGTCGGCCGCCCGCCGAAATCCCGCATCCGCTCGCGGAACTCGTCCATGAAGCCGTCCTCGTTCTCGAGGACGTAGCGCTCGTAGGCGTCCTCGAGCTCCTGGAGGGCGGGCATCAGCGCTTCGGGAACGTACTGGCCGCCGTACTCGCCGAACGTTGCCTCGCTGTCTCGGTCTCGGTTTCGCTCCGGTTTACTCATTGGGTGTCTCCTGTGTCGCGTCCGCGAGTCGTCGCGTGTTCTCCGCCACGTCGCCCGCACCGTCGTGGTCCATGATCGCGCTGCCGACCAGCAGGGCGTCGGCGCCCGCCTCGCGCATCCGACGAACGTCCTCGGGGCTCGAGACGCCGCTCTCGGCGATCAGCGTTACGTCGTCGGGAACGTGGGGACTGACGGATTCAAACGTTCCGAGATCGACCTCGAGTTTCGCCAGGTCCCGATTGTTTACGCCGATGATCTCGGCGCCCGCTTCGAGGGCCTCCTCGAGCTCCGCGCGGTCGTGGACTTCCACGAGGGGCTGGAATCCCCGGTCGCGGGCGGCCGCCACCAGGTCCTCGAGGTTCTCCACGAACCGTGCGATGAGCAGGAGGAGATCGGCCTCGACGACGTCCATGCCACGCTCCTCGAGCACGAAGTCCTTCCGCAGGACCGGGACGTCGACGGCCGCCCGCACACGCTCGAGGGCCTCGGCCGAGCCGCCGAAGTGGTCGGGTTCAGTCAGCACCGAAATCGCCGCCGCGCCGCCCGCGACCATCGCCTCGGCGAGTTCGACGGGATCGTCGGCGCGCGTGCCGTCGGCGGTCGGACTCGTCGGTTTCACTTCGGCGACGATCGGGACCCGGCCGTCGGCCTCCGCTCGAGCCAGCGCGTCGGGAAGCGACCGTGCGTCGACCGAGAGCCGGTCTCGATCGTCGTTCGATCGCTCCCCGGCGGCCTCGAGGATCGACCGCACTTCGGGTGCGAGCTCCGTCGGAGAGTTCATTATTGTACATCGACGTACTGTTATGTACATAAGGCTTGCGTCCGCGACGCCCGAACGACCGGCGAATATTCAAGCCCGTCGCTCGTATCACCGCCCATGGAGGATGTCACCGACGCCGGGATCTACGCACGGGAGTCGACGTACCTCGATCGATACGTGCAGGTCGGCGTCGCAGGCGGACGGGTGCTGCGGATCACGTTCCCCGAGACGCCCGAGGACGACGCCGAGGACAACCACGACGTCCTCGATCGGATCTTCGAGTATCTCGATGGGCTCGAGGAGATCGAGTTCGACGACGTCCAAGTCGCGCTAACGATGCCGACCGACCAGCGGGCGGTACTCGAGAGAGTCCGGGAGATCCCCTACGGCGACCAGGTCGACGTCCGCACGCTGGCGCGAATGACCCCGGAGCTCGACCACGAGGAGAACGAGGATCTCACCCTGGTCCGGACGGCGCTGGATAACAACCCCGCGCCGATCCTGATTCCCGACCACCGGATCCGCGACGGCCCCAGCGCCGCGCCCCCGCCGATCGAACAGAAGCTGCGCTCGCTCGAGGGGCTGTAGATTCGGTTTCGCTAGCTGTTCCAGGCCGCGTAGATGTAGAGCCCGATTCCGGCGTAGACCAGCAGCGTGCTCGCCAGATCGACGACTACCAGTCCGCTGAACAGGTGGGCGAACTGGAGGATCCCGCCCACGATCAGACAGACCGCGGCCCCCGTGACGACCGAGGTCGGCTGGTCGGCCTCCCGGTAGAGAATCGCACCGATCCCGACCGCGATCACGCCGAAGGCGAACTCCGTCGCGAGCATCGCCAGCGCGTCCTCGGCCAGCGTCGCGTACGCGAACAGCCCGAAGTAAAACAGGATTCCGTAGACGATCAGTCGCCGCATCGACCCCGAGAGTTCGATCGTATCGCTCATACTCGATCCCAGCGGCCGGGGACCCTTAGCTTTCGAGGGTTCGGGCCCACTCGAGGTCGATCCCCTCGTGGACGACGAACTCGAAGGCGTTGATCAGGTAGTGGGCGACGACCACCACCAGGAAGCTTCCCGTCACGATGAAGACTCCCGCGAGGACGAACCCGAGCAGCCCGGTGACGACGACGCCGACGTCGCCCTGCATCCCGTGGCCGAGCGCGAACGCGATCGAGGACACCACCGCGAGCAGCCACGGCGAGACGCCGAAGCCGACCGAGAGCGCACCGATCAGCGCCGCCCGAAACAGCAACTCCTCGAAGACGGCGATCAGCGGAAGGACGCCCCCGAGCAGCACGGCCCATCCTCGAGCCGAGTCCGGCGCCAGCAGCTCCCGGAGCTGTTCGTCGTGGTCGAACCCGAGCCGCGTCGCGAGCGCGGCACCGAGCTCGTTGGCAACGTAGAGGACGACCCCGACCGCGGTGCCGACGAACAGCCCGGTCTCGAGGTACGCCCGCGAGAACTCGATACCCAGCGCGTCGGCCGGCACGCCGGTGTAGACGATCGCTCCCAGCAGAACCAGCGCGAACAGCCCCTGCGAGGCCGCGACGTTCGCGAGCATCATCCCCGTCGTCAGCGAGTCGGGATCGACGCCATCCCGCCGGTCTCGAGGGGCTGGATCGGCCGTCTCCGGCTCGAGATCACGGTCCGTCTCGGCAGTCGCGGATGCATCGTCGGGAGCCGCCGACGCCGGACTCGAGGCGGGGTCGACGACCGCTTCGGAGTCGGAATCGGGAACGGGAACGGATTGCGAGTCGCCGGGTTCGACCGCAGCACCCGACGCTGGTGTCTCGTCCGTCGAATCGGTCGCGGACTCGTCGGAATCGGCCTCGAGATCGACGTCGTCGAACGCCGACTGCGTGAGGTGTGAAAGAACCAGCAACACGAGGAGGACGGCGCCCGTGATCGCCGCGAACGCCGTCCAGTTTGTCATCTACTGCAGACTCGGGTTCGAACCGCTGGCCGAGCCGACGGCCTGCTGGTCGAACGCCGATCCGGTGATCGATTTGAGCCGATCGACCAGCGAGTCCTTCTTCGGTTCGCCCATCAGGGCGACCTCGAGCACCTCGCTGATGTTCGAACAGGGGATGATCTCGATCATCTCGTCGTACTCGTCCTCGATCATCACGTCCTGTTCGTTGGCCTTCGGGATGATGACCTTCGTACAGCCGGCCTTGGCGGCGGCCTCGATCTTGTGGGTTACGCCGCCGACCGGGAGGACGTCGCCCCGAACCGACAGCGAGCCGGTCATGGCGACCGACTGGTCGATCGGGATGTCCTCCAAGGCGCTGATGACGGCCGTCGCCACCGTGATGGAGGCGGAGTCGCCGTCGACGCCTTGTTGGCCCGCCTTGACGAACTGGATGTGAACGTCCTTCTCCGAGAGGTTGACGTCGGAGAACTTCTTGATGATCGCGGAGACGTTCTGGACCGACTCCTCGGCCATCTCCTTGAGCTGTCCCGTGGCGATGACCTGACCCTGGCCCTGTGCGGGCGCGATCTCGGCCATCACGGGCAGCATGATCCCGCTGTCCTCGCCCATGACGGCGAGGCCGTTGACCCGGCCCTCGACGCCGTCCTGGGTGACCTGCAGCTCGTAGTCCTTCCGTCGCTCGATGTAGTCGTCGGCGAGCTGCTGTTCGATCGAGCGCGAGCGCCCCTTCGCCTCGAGGACGTCATCGCGGGTCGTGTACTCGGCGTCTTCGGCCCGGGCGATGTCGCCGGCGACCCGAACCAGTCCGCCGAGGCTCCGGAACTCGAGGGTGAGATGCTCCTTGCGGCCCGCGCGGCGCTTGGCCTCGAGGATGACCTCCTCGACGGCCTCGCGGGTGAAGTGGGGGAGCCGCCCGTCGCGGTCGACCTCCTGGGCGATAAACCGGGCGTACTTTCGGCGCATCTCGGGAGTGTCCTCGATGGTGTCGTCCATGTAGACCTCGTACCCGTACCCCTTGATCCGCGAGCGCAGGGCGGGGTGCATGTTCTCCATCGCGTCGAGGTTCCCGGCAGCGATCATGACGAAGTCACAGGGGACGGGCTCGGTCTGGACCATCGCGCCCGAGGAGCGCTCGGACTGGCCCGTAATGGAGAACTCGCCCTCCTGGATCGCCGTCATCAGCTTCTGCTGGGTGCGGACGTCGAGCGTGTTGATCTCGTCGACGAACAGCACACCCTTGTTGGCCTTGTGGATGCCGCCGGGTTCGACCCGATCGTGGGACGGCGTCTCCATACCGCCGGACTGGAACGGGTCGTGGCGGACGTCGCCCAGCAGGGCGCCGGCGTGGGCGCCGGTGGCGTCCTCGAAGGGCGCCTGGCGCTGGTCGCCGTTGTCGACGATCATGTTCGGCACCATCGCGTCCGTGCCGCGGGACGTGTATCGGAAGATAAACCAGATGATACCCGCCGCGAGGATTCCGAGCAGGATCTGCCCGGAGAGGATCGCGTAGCCGACGACGATCGCGATGATGATCCACATCAGGATCGAGCGCATCTGGTTGCGCTTGCGGGCTTCTTCCTTGTGCGCGTCGATGATCTGTTCGCCCTTGCCGGCCGGAACCGTCCGGACCTTCGGCTCGTTGCCGTCGTCGGGGTTGTGATAGACGAGAACGTCCTGGAGGTCCTCCTGGGGGAGCAGCTGGCTCATCGCCTTGGCCAGCATCGACTTCCCGGTCCCGGGCGAGCCGATCATCATCACGTGTCGGCGCTGCTTGGCCGCCTTGATGATGATGTCTCGAGCCTCGTCCTGCCCGATCACCTGGTCGACGAGCCGGTCGGGAACCTCGATGTCGGACGTCGAATCGATCTTGAGTCCGCCGAGAAGATCGTCCTCGGCGTTCTCCTCGTCGATCTCGACGCCGGGATCGACGTCGACTTCGCTGCCAAGGTCCTCAACCGTCTCGATGTCGTCGTCCCCGCCGTCGGGTCCCTCGTCGAACCCGTCGGACGGACGTTGCTCGGACTCGTCGGGCTCGGACTCGCGGCCGACTCCCTCGGTCGGCCTCCCGTCGGACTCCTCGGGCCGATCGCCGGAGTCCGTCACTGGCGACCGATCCCCCTGGCGGTCCGACGACCGCTCCCGCTGGCTCTCGCCGGGAGCGTCGTCAGGTGCGCCTTCGGGGGAGTCGTCAACGTTCGTATCGTTACTCATAGAACTCTGTTCAGTACCTGATCCGAAGGGATTGCGACTGATATACTTTCTCCATGCGGAATACGACGCCCGTGGCCGTAATCACCGACTACGACCCTCGAGGCGGCCGATCGAGCTATTCGGGATCGAGCGCGATCGCCGGCCTCACCGTAAATAGCGATCTCTCGAGCGCCCCTGCGAGGGAACCCGCCACGCTTAAGCGCAACCCCGAAACAGTACCCGGCATGAGGGGGTTCTACATCGGCCGTTTCCAGCCGTTTCACAACGGTCACCGCAACATGGTCGAGCAGATCGCCGACGACGTCGACGAACTCGTGTTGGGGATCGGAAGCGCCGACGACTCACACTCGGTGCGGAATCCGTTCACCGCCGGCGAACGGATCATGATGATCACCAAGTCGCTCGTCGACACCGACGTCGTCACCTACGCCGTCCCCATCGAGGACCTGGAACGAAACTCGGTGTGGGTAAGCCACGTCCAGAGCATGAGCCCGGACTTCGACGTCGCCTACTCGAACAACCCGCTGGTCGTCCAGCTGTTCCGGGAGGCCGACTTCGAGGTGCACCAGTCACCGATGTTCAACCGCGAAGTCCTCGAGGGAACCGAGGTTCGCGAGCGGATGATCAACGACGGCGACTGGGAGTCGCTGGTCCCCGAGGCCGTCGTCGAGGTCGTCGAGGAGATCAACGGGATCGAACGGATCCAGATGGTCAGCGGCTCCGATACGAACGGCGACTGATCCTCGGAACCGCTCGGTCGCGGGACAGCTGTGCCCTCGAGCCGCACCCGTTTTCATCGATCGTTCCGTACCCCCGAGTATGATTACGCTCGCGTCCGACTTCGGGACACCCTACCCGGCGGCGATGAAAGGCGTCTTGCTCCGGCGCACCGACGCGAGACTGGTCGACGTCGGACACGACTTCCCGCGCCACGACGTCCGCACCGCGGCGTTCTGGCTCCGGGAAACGCTGCCGTACTTTCCGCCGGCCACGCACCTCGTCGTCGTCGACCCCGGCGTCGGCACCGACCGCGCGGCGATCGCGATCCGAGCCCGCGACCACACGCTCGTGGGACCCGACAACGGCGTCTTGCTCCCCGCGGCTCGGCGACTCGCCGGCGACGGCGCCCTCGAGATCTCCGTCGTCGACGAGGAGGCACTCGAGCCGGTCGTCCCCGCGGGCGAGACGGCTCCGGACCCCGGCGAAGGGCCGAAAAGCAACACCTTCCACGGCCGGGACGTGTTCGCTCCGACCGCGGCCGCAGTCCACGAGAGCGACGGGCTCGACTCTTTGTCGTTGCTGACGCCGACGACCGATCCCGTCGATCTCGAGCTTCCCACGGCGACCCTCGAGGACGGCCGCGCCGTCGGCGAGGTACTGGTCGTCGACGACTTCGGGAACGCGATCACGAACGTCCCAGGGGAGTTCCTCAAGGCCCGCGAGCGAGTCGTCGCGAACGGCGAGCCGGTTCCGGTCGGCGACACGTTCGAGGCCGTCCCCGCGGGCGAGCGACTCGCGACCGTCGGGAGCCACGGCTACGTCGAACTCGACGTCAATCGGGGCCGCGGCGAGGCGGCGTTCGATCTCGCCGTCGGCGATCGGGTCGTCCTCGAGTCTGCCGATTGAGAGCGGCTCAGCGATCCCCGGACGGATCGACGACGAGTTCGCCCGAGGCGTGACAGCTGATCGTACAGTCGGCGAACCGGAACGAGGCCGTTCCGTCCTTGAGGCGGTGTCGGCCCCAATGGGCGAACAGCGCGTCGAGGGCGTCGGGATCGACCCGCGTCGACAGCGCCTCGAGCTCTTCGGGATCGGTCTCGAGCACCGACGCGACGGCCAACACCAGGACCGTACTCACGGCCTCGGGATCGCTGTCGGTCCACCACACGTGGTAGGTATCGCGGTTCTTGTCGCGGTAAACGGTTCGACCCGCTGCATCGTCGACCGGTGTCAGTTCGTCCGATGGCGGAGAGAGAGACATTCTACAGGAGAGTTTGTGTATTATTACTTAACTTTATTGTCAAAAATACAATTGATATCGGCGCAAAGACTGGGAGGCGGCTACTCGGCGGCGATGACGTCGTCGATGCGGACGATCATCGTCGCGGCCTCGGTCGCGCTCTGGATGGCCTCGCGCTTGACGTCGGCGGGGTCGACGACGCCGTACTCGAAGGGGTCGTCGATAGTGACGGTCTCGCCGTCCGTGATGAGGCCGGCGCGCTCGCCGCCCTCGTGGGCCGCCCGCAGGTCGACGAGGGTGTCGATCGGGTCCTGGCCGGTGTTGGTCGCCAGCGTCCGCGGAACGACGTCGAGCGCGTCGGCGAAGGAGGTGACCGCGAGCTGCTTGCGGCCCTCGATGCCGGCGGCCTCCGAGCGGATCTTGTCCGCGATCGCGATCTCGGTCGCGCCGGCGCCGGGGACGACCTCGCCCGAGTCGAGCGCCGTCGAGACGACGTCGAGGGCGTCGCCGATGGCGCGCTCGAGTTCGTCGACGATGTGTTCGGTGCCGCCGCGGACGAAGACGGTGACGGCCTCGGCGGCCGCGCCGCCCTCGACGAACGCGAGGTCGTCGTCGCCGTAGTTCTGGCTGCGGACGCGGTCGGCCGCGCCGAAGTCGCTCTCCTCGAGATCCTCGAGGGCGCCGACGCGGTTGGCGCCGGTCGCGGAGACGATCTGGCGGGCGTCGGAGCTACCGACGTTGTCGAAGACGAGCACGCCCTCCTTGGCGAGGAACGAGCTGATGCGCTCGTCGACGTCGTCGGTCGTGAAGACGACGTCCGCGCCGCTCTCGGCGAGCGTCTCGGCGTAGCCGCGGACCTCGCTCTCCTCGGCGTCGATTGCCTGGTTGAGCTGGTCGATCGAGTCGATGGCGTACTCGGCGTCGATGTCACCGGTGCGGACGCCGAGTTCGACGTCGAGGACGGCGATCGAGGCGTCCTCGACCTCGCCGGGCATCGCGTCGTGAGCGGCCTCCTCGTCGATGACGATGCCGGGAACGAGTTCGGTCGCGTTCGAGGAGGCGCCGATCTGGGTGTGGACGGTGACGTTGTCCCGGTGGACCCCCTCGTCGTCCTCGACGTGGCGGATGGCCTCGACGACCGTCTCGGCCAGCGACTCGGCGGTCAGGCCGCCGGTGCCCTTGCCCGTCATGCTGGATTCGGCGACCTGTTTGAGCACGTCGTCGTCGACGGCGTCCTGGCTGACCTGCTCGGCGATCGCCTCGAGGGCGATCTCGGCGGCCTCGTGATAGCCCTCGACGATCGTCGTCGCGTGGACGTCCTGCTCGATGAGGTCCTCGGCCTCGGCGAGCAGGTTGCCGGCGATCACGGCCGCGGTCGTCGTCCCGTCGCCGACCTCCTCCTCCTGGGAGTCGGCAACCTCGACGAGCATCTGGGCCGCGGGGTGTTCGATGTCCATCTCGTTCAAGATGGTCGCGCCGTCGTTCGTGATGACGACCTCGCCGCCGGAGTCGACGAGCATCTTGTCCATACCGCGGGGGCCGAGTGTCGTCCGTACCGACTCGGCGACGGCCTTGCCGGCCATGATGTTCGACGACTGGGCGTCCCGGCCCTGGGTTCGCTGACTGTCCTCGCTCAGAATGAACATAGGCTGTCCGCCCATGCGTCGCTGTTGTGCCATTGTGGATCCTCACTAACCATGTCGTCAGCACTTCTATATAATTGTTTCGCTAGCCGTCGGCGCTCCGTCTGGCGATTTCCCCTGTCACACCTCGACACACCCTCGAGACGACGGTCGCTCGAGCCACAGTCGCGGACCGGTTCCGGTCTGTCCGAAACATCGCTCGAGGATCGTTCGAGCCGTCGAACTCGGCCTGTGTCGGGTTCGCATCCGTCGATCCGAGTGAGTCGATTTATGTCGGAGCCGAAACGTTCGCTACGTATGGTCGCGAAACGGGCGGTCGGTTCTCCGCCGTCGACGACGATCGGACGGTGACCCTCAGGTATGTTACATGCTCTCGAACAGCGGCTCGGGCCACGGTTCTCGGTGCTGCGGGTCTACTGCTACGGTCTCTGTATGGGAACCGCCGACGCCCTCCCCGGCGTCTCCGGCGGCACCGTTGCACTCCTGCTCGGCTTCTACGGCCGACTGATCGCCGCCGTCACCGCGCTCACGCCCGGGCGAGCGATCGACGTCCTCCGGGGATACGATTCCGATCGCCGGGGGCGCGCCAAGGAAGCGCTCCTCGAGATGGACCTCCAGTTCCTGCTCCCGCTGGGCGTCGGAATGGTGACGGCCGTCGCACTCATCGCCGGCGCCGTCACGGCGCTGTCGGAATCGAACCCGGTCGCACTGTTCGGGTTCTTTATCGGACTGATCGCCGCCTCCGCCGTCGTGCTCTTCCGGAGTCTGCCCTTCGCCTCGGGAAAACACGCCCTCGCAGCCGTCGCCGGTACCGTCCTCGCCCTGCTGGTCGCGGCCAACGTCCTCCAGCTGCCGGGCAGCGGCGCCGTCCTGATCTTCCTCTCGGGCGGGCTGGCGATCAGCGCGATGATCCTCCCCGGCGTGTCGGGCTCGCTCATCCTGATCCTGCTCGGCCAGTACGTGTTCCTCTCCTCGGAACTGACCGCGTTTCTCCAGTCGATCCGCGACGTCGCGTTCGGTAACGGAACCGTCGCGGGCGTCCTCGAGCCCGGAACCACCGTCGTCGTCTTTGTCGCCGGCGGGCTCGTCGGACTCGTCACGATCGCGAGGGTCGTCCGGTTCGCGCTGGATCGCCACCGGGAGCTGACGCTGCTCTTTCTCGTCGGGCTCATCGCCGGCTCGGTTCCCGCGCCGCTCCACGAGATCGCCGACGCACACGCCCTGACGGGTGACATCCTGGCGCTGACCGCGGGCTGGGCCGTCGTCGGCGCGCTCGCGCTCTTTGCGATCGATTGGCTCGCAGGCGGGTTCGACCCCGAGTGATCGGCCGCGCCGCTCGATCCCGCTCGCGACCCGAACGTTATAGCCCTAGCGACGAACCGCTTCGCCATGGAATCCGTTGGCACTGGCCTCGCGCGTATCGATCGGAACGACCGACGAGCCGACGTCTACCTCGCCCGACCCGAGAAACGGAACGCGATGTCGGTCGATCTCATGCGGGATCTAACCGCGGCGTTCGAGCGCGTCGATGCTGACGAGGACGTCTGGGCGGTCACCCTGCTCGGGGAGGGGCCGGTCCTCAGCGCCGGGATGGACCTCGAGATGATGCGTAGCCGGGTCGAGCCCGACTCCGGAATCGACCGGGACGTCCTTCCGTCGCTGCTCGAGACCATCGAGGAGACCCGCCAGCCGGTCGTCGCCGGGATCAAGCGGGCCGCACCGGCCGGCGCGTTCGAACTGACGCTGCCCTGCGACTTTCGAATTCTGGGCCGCGACGCGAAGTACGGGCTGCTCGAGGTGACGCTCGGCACGTTCCCTCACGGCGGCGGCACCCAGCGCCTCCCGCGGCTGGTCGGGCTCTCGAAGGCGAAGGAGATCGTTCTCACCGGCGAGTTCGTCGACCCTGAAGAGGCCGAACGGATCGGTCTCGTCCACGAGCTCTGTGCCGACGACGATGTCGACGAGCGCGCGAAGGCGTTCGCGGACCGGCTCTGCGAGAACGCACCGCTGGGTCTCGAGAACGGGAAGCGAGCGCTCAACGCCGCCCTCGAGACCCCACTCGAGCGGGGGCTCGAGTTCGAACGGGCGCTCGGGCGCGAACTCGACGACACGGACGACTACCGGGAAGGGTTCGACGCGCGGCTCGCCGACCGGGAACCGCAGTTCCGCGGGGAGTAATTATCTGCGATCGTAGATCCGAACGGCTCGGTCGTGACGGACCGACAGCCCGTTCGGATTACGGCGGGTCGATCGATCCGTGTAGCGGGCGTGCACGCCGTCTTTGAACCCTCCCGTGGCGTTCGTGACGACGTCGACCCCGTTGGAGAACCAGCCGGTCGGCGTCGCGTCCCCGGTGACGATCTCCCGCACCCCCGAGAGTCCATCACGGAGCGCGCTGCCGACCGTCCGTCCGAGCACGGTCGGTCGCGGGCCGTAGTTCTTTCCGAGGCTGTAGGCGAGCGCCCGGTACGTCGTTCCCCATTCCGGATCGGGCTGGCCCCCGTCGGCGCCGACGTCGCTGCGGACCGCCATCGACGGCGACCAGGCGACCTCGAATCCCAGGCCGCCCACGCGGTGGGCACAGTCGCGCGCGCCATCACTTTCGAGGTACTCGTCGAACCCGTCCAGGGCGTCGAGCGAGGTCCGATCGAACGCGACGTTTCCGCCGTCGAAGACCGTTACGCTGCGACCGACGATCCGTTGGGTACGCTCGCTTTTTGAGGCAGTCCCGTCGGCCTCCCGAGTCGGGCCCGCGACGACGTCGGAGCCGTCGGCGACCGCCGCCTCGAGGGCCTCGTACCAGCCGGGTTCGATCGCGTACTCGCCGTCGAGGAAGGCGACGACCTCCCCGGTCGCCACCTCGAAGCCGGCGTTTCGGGAGACGTTAGGGTTTCGCTCCGAGATCTCGACGAGGACGTCGACGTCGTCGCGCTCGCGGACGACGCCGGTCGTTCCGTCGGAGGAGGGGCCGTTGACGACGACGATCTCCGTCTCGGCGGGGGTTTCGGTCTCGAGCGCGTCCAGAGAGGACAGCAGTCGCTCCCGGTCGTTGAGCGTCGAGACGACTACCGAGAGCTCCATACCGTATAGTAGAACTACCCGAGGATAAAAATAGGGCGGAATTCGATCCTGCACTCACCTGACGCGGGTGTTCCAGTACGAGACCGATGCGAAGTGGTCCGTCATCGGACGCCCGCCGACCGTTTCGTCGAGCGTGCGGATCGCGGTCGCCAGCCGGTTCGGGATCGACCGGTAGAGCCCGTACGGTGCCAGGAAGTCGTCCTCGACGTCGACCAGCGTCAGGTCGGTCTTCGCGAGCAACACGCTGACCTCGCTCTTCGAGTAGAGGCGCGACCCCATCGGGAGCGCCCAGTTGTAGACGCTGCGCGCGCTGAATCGGTTGAACGTGTCGAAGACGACCTGGTCGCGCGAGACCCGGCGCATCTCCCGCAGGAACGCCTCGGGATCGTCCGCCAGGTGGAAAAACCGCATCGCGATGACGGTGTCGAAATGATCGTCGGGAAACGGCAGTCGTCCGGCGTCGCCCCGCAGGAACTCGAGGGTCCCCTCCAGGTTCGCCGCCTGCGTTTTCTTGCGTCCCTGTTGCAACATTGCTGCCGAAATGTCCAGTCCCACGACGTCCGCGCCACGCTCGGCGAGCATGACGGTAAACCGCCCGGTACCACAGGCGATCTCGAGGACATTGCGGTCCTTGACGGGCATGATGGCCTCGAGTACGGCTTCCTTCTCCCGGCGGTCGATCAGCTGGCCGCCCTGGGAGAAGCGCTTGTCGTCGTACTCGGCGGCGACGTCGTCGGCCTGGTACCACTCCTGTCCTTTCACACTGGATCCAACTACAGCAGCGACGGGATAAAACGATACTGGAGTCCGTCGGCGGTTGTCCCGGAAGTGACACATCGATCAGGATACGATACGTCGACGGCGACCGGCGACTGTGGTCTCGGGGTGGTCGCGAGAGCGCGCCCGTTTCGGTCGGAGCCGAACGGTTCAGCTCGCCGTAATAATATGACGTATATACTCCTATTACAAACTGGATTGTTCGTATCTACATATAGGGAAGCTTTACCACCACTGATTCCGCTGTGGTAGGTATGAGCATGAGTACCGCAGAGGACCACGCTGCCGCCGCCGAGGACTCACTCTCCGAGGACGAGTACCGCGAGCGCCTTCGCGACCTGCCGCCGAGTGCGAAACTCGTCGCCAAGGTTCTCGAGGCCGATTCGCCGCTGTCGCAGGGACAGCTCGCCGAGGAGTCGCTGCTGCCCGACCGAACCGTTCGCTACGCGCTCAACCGTCTCGAGGACGTCGAGCTGATCGGCTCCCGGTACAGCTTCCGCGACGCGCGCAAACAAGTGTACTTCCTCAAACGCTGATCGCCGCCGAGACCGACCGTCGACGGTCTCCGATACGCCTTTTTTCGCCGCCCGTGATGGCCGCCTATGAACGTCGCGTCCGTCGCCGTCCCCGTCCGTACCCGCGCACCCGGAGGGACGACCAACGCCTACCTGCTCGGCGAGGAGCCGTCGATGCTCGTCGATCCCGCGGCTCGCACCGACGAACTCGATCGGCTCGTCGAGGACCGGTCGGTCGAACACGTCGTCGTCACCCATACCCACCCCGACCACGTCGGCGCGGTCGACGCCTACGCGGCCGAAACCGGCGCAACTGTCTGGGGACGGTACGGGCGGACCGAGCGGTTTCGCGAGGCGGCGGGACGGGCCCCCGATCGGGAGCTGCTTCCGGGAGCGACGATCGACCTCGGTGACGAGCGCGTGCGCGTTCTGGATACGCCGGGACACGCCCCCGACCACCTCGCCTTCGAGGCTGGCTCGAACGGACCGATCGTCTGCGGGGACTGTGCCGTCGACGAGGGCAGCGTCGTCGTCGGCGCTCGAGAGGGAGACATGCGCGCGTACCTGACGACGCTACGCCGGCTCCGCGCGATCGCCCCTGCGACGCTGTACCCGGGCCACGGCCCCGCGATCGAGACGCCGCGGGAGACTCTCGAGCGGCTCATCGCCCACCGACTCCGGCGCGAGCGACGGGTGCTCGAGGCCGTCGACGTCGGCGCGCGCTCGCTCGCGGAGATCCTCGAGGGTGCCTACGAGAAGGACCTCGAGGGGGTTCGCGACCTCGCACGGGCGACCGTCCGGGCCCACCTCGAGAAGCTCGCCGTCGAGGGCCGACTCGAGTGGGACGGCGAGCGCGCGATACCCCGCGAGAGCGGTCGCGCTACGAGTTCGAGGTAAACTGGAACTCGAAGGTGAGCTGATCCTCCATTCGCACCCGGACGCCGCCGAACTCCTCGGAGATCTGCTTGCGGGCCTCTGAGCTGGGCTCGACGGTGAGCGTGACACTGTTGCTGTTCGCGTTGTACTCGATTCGGCTGACGGTGACGTCGAACGCGAAGAGGTCGGGAACCTCCGTCCGGAGGTGCTCGCGGACGCGAGCGATCTCCGTCTGGACGTCGCCCATCTCCTCGTTGAGCGATGGCATGTGGTACCGTAGGACTCGGACGATCCTAACGGTTCGTCCTCGCCCGAAGACGGTCCGCACTACGACAGCGTGCGACCCAAGCGACCGGCTTTTCCCCCTCGAGACGTAGTGACGAACGTGCGATCGCTGGAAGCCGAACTCGAGTCCGCCCGCGAACTGGCCGTCGACGATCTGGCCGACGCCATCGAGTCGATCGGCTTCGAGTGCACCCGCTGTGGCGCCTGCTGTACGGGCCACGGCGAGGACGAACACACGGCGACGGTGTTTCCCGACGAGGTCCGGACGCTCGAGGACGCGGATACCGCCGCCGTCGGGAGCGATGGGAGCGAGGACGAGGCGGTGCCCGACCCCGAGGACCGCGAGTGGCGCGACGTCGCCCGACCGATGCCGTACGGCCTCGAGGAGGGCGACGACGGACTCGAGGGCGAAACCTTCGAGTGGGCGCTCCAGACCGACGGCTGCGGCGACTGCGCGTTCTACGCGGAGGACGACGACGGCGTCGGCGCCTGCACCGTCCACGAGGACCGACCGCTGATCTGTCGAACCTACCCCTTCAGCGTCGGGCTCGCGGGAACGAGCCAGCCGATGGGCGAGGCCGTCGACAGCGTTTCCCTCCCCGAGGGGGGAGAAGCCGGCGACGAGAACGAGGCGGGCGTCCTCCGCGCTCACGAGTGCGAGGGGCTGGGCCGGGACATCTCCCGCGAGGACGCGGAGGAACTCGCCCGCGCGTTAAAGGAGCGGGCAGTCCGGGAACTCGAGGAGGCGATCGGCGTCCGCGACGAGTACGAGCCCGCGGATCGGGAGCCGGGCGAGGTCGTCGTCTACGACTCCGAAGGCCCGAAACGGATCGACGGAACCCCCCTCGACGAGTAGTCTCCTCGTCCCCGAGGTGCCGCCGGGCCGAACCGATAGGGATTTTACGCAACCGCTGAATCCGTCCCCATGAACGTCGATTGGGACGAGATCACCCACGTCACGAAGGTCGATCCGGCGAAGCCCCTGCCGTCCGACCTGGGAGTCCTCGAGGGAACGGATCTGATACTCGTCGGAGGGTCCGACGGCGTCACGGAGCGGAACAGCTTCGCGGCGCTCGAGCGCGTCGCGGATGCGTTTCCGGAGCTGCCGATCTTCCAGGAACCATACAGCTCGAGCCACGTCTCGCGGGACACCATCGAGGCGGCTGACGCCGTCTCGATCCCGGCCGTCTACAACGGCGACCGGGACCACTTCGTCGGCAAACACCTCGAGCTGTTCACCGAGGTCGGTCAGAAGCCCGACGAGCTCCTCGGCTCGAGCGTCCCCCTCGTCGGCGAGCTGATCGCCTCGAAGGGGATCGAGGCGGTGTCGGAACTCACCGAGACGGTCGTCGGCGAGGGCTACGTCGTACAGCACCTCGAGTCGACGGCCGCGGCGGTCTCGGGCGTCGAAACCGCCTACAGCTCCGAAGAGGTCGCCGGCGCGGCTCTCGCGACCGAGACGTTCTACGACTTCCCGATCTTCTACGTCGAGTACTCGGGCACTTACGGCGGCCCCGAAGACGTCGAGGCCGCCGCGCGATATCTCGAGGAGACGGCGCTGTTCTACGGCGGCGGGATCGATAGTTCGGAAAAGGTAACCGAGATCCTCGAGGCCGGTGCGGACGCCATCGTCGTCGGTGACTGCTTCCACGACGATACGGAGACGTTCCGCGAGACGATCCCGGAGTAGAGCGGCTCGAGAGCCGGCAGACTACTGTAACGGCTTTTGCGCGGTCTTCGGGAGGTGCGCTATATCCAGACCAACCAGGTAACGAAGTGGCGGTCGGCTTCACTGATAGCTGTTAGAAACTGCGTGCTGAATACAGAGCATGAATGCAGCACACTGAAGCTGTTTGTTTCACTCACTTTGCTTGAAACAATCCGATACATACAGCTGCGTATTGACCATCAGCCAACCTGACAGCCCCGACAGATGTTTTAACCACCGTACGAGATAGGGCGCGTATCTTGGGACAGGGCCCGCAAGACTCCGTTTATCCGGCACTATCCGACAGTGTATATTCGGAGCAGTCATCCGGTCGCGAATCGGGGCAGTTCCTCCCGAACGATAATAGCGTAGGTTCTCGAAAGGAGAGACATGCCGGATGAGGAGGCAGCGGCCGAGGCCTTCGGAACGCTGTCCGATCCCACGCGGATCGCGATTTTGCGGGCGTTCGCGGAGGCGCTGGACGAGCAGGGGCTCACTCCAGGGGGATCGATGCCGGAGCTGTCCTTTTCGGAGCTGTACGAGCGGGTCGAGATCGACTCGACGTCGCGACTGTCCTATCACCTCGAGAAGCTCGATGGAGCCTACCTCCGGCACACCGACGAGGGCTGGAAGTTCACCTACGCCGGCGAGGCGATCGTCAGACAGTACCTCGCGGGCGCGTACGCCGGCGACGTCGAACTCGACCCCTTCGAAATCGAGGGGAGTTGTCTGCACTGTGACGCCGAAGAGCTCGTGACCGACGTCGAGGACAGGATGTTGATGCACCGCTGTGAGGAGTGTGGTGAGTGCTTCGGGAACATTCCCGTGACCCCTGCGCAGGTGACTGCTCGGGACGACGACGCCGTGATCGAGAGTGTGAAGACACGGACTGCGAGTTACTTCCAGCAGTTCCGCGAGGGGGTCTGTGCGATCTGTGGGGGGAGCAACGACCTCGATGTCAGGAACGTCGAGGACGTGGCGCCCGGGCCGCTCCGGTTCGTCGCGATCGCACGCTGTCGGAGCTGCTGGACCAGGTTCAACGGTCCGCTATCGGTGTGGCTCGCAACCCATCCCGCCTCGATCGCCTTCCACTGGGAACACGGTATCGATACCACGTCCCTGAGCACGTTCGAGATGGTGCCACGCGTCATGGACGAGCAGTGGTCCACCGACCGCCTCGCCTCGGACACGTACGAGGTGACCTACCGCGTCGACGAGAACGCCCTCCGGTTGCTCGTCGACGACGACCTGTCCGTCGAGCGGGCCGAGCGCGTGCGACGCGATTCGGTCGGCGATCGCTGATCCTCTCGGATTCGTTACTCAATAGCAGTTGACCGATTTCGCCCTGTGAGCCGATTCGCCGCGTCGAACCTGCAGCGAACCGCCGGATCTACTCAACCCTTTTTTTGAACCAGACGCGATATATGTCATTTGTTCGATAATACTTAAGGGTGAGTCCGGGTGACGTCCGGATACGCGATGAGCGTACTCGAGACGAATGACCTGACGAAACGCTACGGCGGCCGGCCGGTCGTCGACGCATTGGACCTGACGGTCGAGCGCGGGGAGGTGTTTGGCCTCGTCGGGCCCACTGCTGCCGGCAAATCGACGCTGCTCGATCTGCTGGCTGGGAGCGTCCGGCCCTCCGGAGGGAGCGCGACGGTCCTGGGGCTGGATCCCTGGCACGACCGGAATCAGCTCCACGAACGCGTGGGGTACCTCCGGGAGACCGTCGACCTCGACGGCACGCGATCCGGGTGGGAACACCTCCGGACGGCGACGGACCGAACGATCGACGACGCGGCCGCGACGGCAACCTTCGACCGCGTCGGTATCGCCCCCGACGTGGCCGCCCGTCCCGTTCGTACGTACTCGGCCGGGACCGCACGCCGGCTCTCGCTTGCGATGTTCCTCGTCGACGATCCCGACCTTCTGCTGCTGGATGCACCGACTGCTGGCCTGTATCGATCGGGCAGGCTCCGCCTGGAAGCGGTCGTCGAGGACGCCGCCAACGAGGGGTCGACGGTCGTCGTCGCGTCGCGACGCCCGGCGATCCTGGAGCGGTTCGCCGACCGCGTCGCGATGCTGGAGACTGGCGACCTCGTCGACGTCCGGCGGGTCGACGGACGAACGGTCGACGACGAGGCGATCGTCCGGCTGCGTGTCGATCGCGTGCCCTCGGTCGACCTCGAGGCGATCCCCGGCGTCGAGTCGGTGATCGAGCAGTCCGGCGAACTAGTCGCGCGCGTCTCCGACGCCGACGCCAAGGCGACGGTCGTGCTGGAGGTCGCCCACGCTGGCGCCGCGATCCACGACCTCGCCGTCGCGGCACCCGACGACTCGGATCGACAGCGACCCACCGATAGCCGAACCACCGACGGCGAACGCTAACACCATGCTACGAACGCTACTCCATCGAACGGCCGACGTCGTAACGACACACAACTACCTCGTCGTCATCCTCGCGCTCGTGCTCACGGCGGGCCTGGTCGTCGGCATCACGAACGCCGAGATGGGCGGCGACGGCGGCTTCGCCGGTGCCGTCGAGACCGACGTCGACGAGGCGGAAGGATACGTCCAGGCGAACTACGAAACCGACAGCGGCGACGATCCGGCAGCGCACTTCCCAGTCTACGTGCGGGACGACGGCGGCAACGCTCTCTCGACGGACGCGTTGATCGCCACGCTGGAGTACCAGCAGTCGGTCGCCGAGGACGACGCCGTCGCCGACGCGCGGACCGACGACGAGGTCCTGAGCATCGCCTCGCTGGTCGGGACGCAGGCCGCCGGCGATCCCGATGCCAGCCTCGACGAACAGATTGCCGCCCTGGAGGCGGCCGACGAGGACGAGGTCGCCGCACTCGTCGAGGCGACGCTCGCCGAAGATCCTCGTGCCCAGTTGCTGGTGCCCAACAGCTACGCGCCCGGTACCGCCGAGGCCGAGAGCACACAGGTCGTCTTCGCGTTCGAGCCCACCGAGGACGGCGAGGCGCCCGCCGACGCCCAGTACGCGCTGGCCGACGGGGCCGCCGACCGCGAAACCCCCGAGTTCTTCACGCTCGGCGAGCCGGCGATGGACGAGATGTCCGAGACGAGCGTGGAGAACACGGTCTTCCTGGTGCTGCCGGTCGTGCTCGGACTGATCCTCGCCGTCGCCGCCTTCGCCTATCGTGACGTCGTCGACGTGGTCGTCGGGCTCGCGGGCGTGCTCGTCTCGATCCTCTGGATGTTCGGCATCCTGGGCTGGCTCGGCGTCGAGGTCGGGCCCGCGGTCGTGATCGGCCCGGTCCTGATCGCGGGGCTGTCGATCGATTACGGATTCCACGTCTTTACGCGCTACCGCGAGGAGCGCGAGGCGCTACGCGCCTCGGATACGCGAACGGGGAGCGAAGCGACCCGTGAGCAACGAGGCCCTGACGAGCCAGTCCGACTCCCGATGGCTCGCGGGCTTCGCGCGGTCGCGGTCGCGTTCGGGCTCGTGACGATCACCGCCGGCATCGGCTTCCTCGCGAACGTCGTCAACCCCGTCGGCACCCTGCAGGACCTCGGAATCGCGATCACGCTCGGCGTGGTTTCGGCGTTCGTGGTCTTCGTCACCCTGGTGCCCGCGCTGAAGGTCACGATCGACGACGCCCTCGAGCGGCTCGGCCTGGATCGTCGCAAGCGGCCGCTGGGTGCCGGCGCCTACGTCGGCCCGCTCCTCTCGAGCACGGTGGCGCTGGCCCGCCGGGCGGCCCCCGTCGTAATCGTCGTCGCGCTCCTCGTCGCGGCCGGCGGTGCGGTCGCGTGGACGGCCCTCGACGAGGAGACGATGGGCGCCGAGAACCCCGACGTCGCCGAGTGGAAACAGGGGCTGCCCGGCCCCGTCGGCTGGGAGGAGAACGAGGCGATGGCGAACCAGGAGTACGTCGGCGAGCAGTTCCGTAGCGCCGCAGCCGACGAGGACGACCGCGTCCAGCTCCTCGTCGAGGGATCGGTGACCGACGACGACGCGCTGTACGCGCTCGAGGCAGGCATCGACGAGGGCGTCGAACGTGGCACGTTCGCCGAGGGACGCGTGGACACTATCGAGACGCCGACGGCCGTACTTAGCGAGGTCGCCGCCGAGGACGACGAGTTCGCGAGCACGGTCGAGGCTGCTGACACGACCGGCGACGGGATCCCCGACAGCGACCTCGAGACAGTGTACGACCACCTCTACGAGGTCGACGCCGAGGCGGCGAGCGCGGTGATCGAGCGGGAGGACGGGGAGTACCAGTCGCTGCGAGCGATCGGGCCGCCCCAGGCCGCCGACGGGCCGGCGATCGACGGCGATCGGTCGGGGAACCTGTTCGCGGTCGGCGACGCGGTCGAGGCCGAGGGCGGCGACCTGGAGGCGACCGTCGTCAGCGACGCCACCGCCGAGCAGGCGGCGATCGAGCGGATTACCGACGGCATCGTCCGGGTGATGATCGTCGCCGTGGCCGCGGTATTCCTGACGCTCGTCGCCGTCTACCGGCGGATACACGGGAGCGCCACTCTCGGCCTGCTGACGGCTGTCCCCGTCGCGCTCGTACTCGGGTACGTCGTCGGCGGGATGTACTTGCTGGACGTCCCGCTGAACTTCCTGACAGCGCTGCTGGTGAGCCTGGTGATCGGGATCGGCGTCGACTACTCGATCCACCTCAGCGACCGGTTCGCACACGAGCGCGCTCGCGGCCGGACCGATCTCGACGCGCTCGAGACCGCCGTCACCGGTACCGGCGGCGCCCTCCTCGGGAGCATGTCGACGTCAGTCGCTGCCTTCGCCGGCATGTTGATTCACCC